>JBEKKL010000053.1:0-49038 GCA_050010735.1 Occallatibacter sp.
ATAGTTGGAAGCATGAGTCGCTCTAATCACCCGCACAACAGTAGTCGGTGATATTATTGCTTGCAATATCGATCTGCCATGTTTGAATCGTCTATTGCGCCGAAATCGAGGTGGAGAATGCGTCTTCTCCTGTCCGCCTTAGCCTTGACCATCGCCGTGGTTCTCGGCCAATTCCTCTGGATTACCCAGATGCCACTAAGATCCTATGCCGGGGCGCTTCCACCGCTGGCCTCAGAGGAGGTACAAATACGAGACAGGCTCTCCGAAGAGGTGCGCTCTCTATCGGTCATCATCGGCGATAGGAGCTTCGCTCAGCCGCAGTCGCTGCAGGCAGCGAGCGAACTCCTTTCCAATCGTCTCCGCGAGCAGGGGTACACCGTGGTCGAGCATCCGTACTCCGTCGACCGCGAGACAGTGAACAATCTTGAGGCTACGCTAGCAGGACAAGACTCTGCGCTCGGTGAGGTGATCGTGGGAGCGCACTACGACAGCGTCGCCGGCACCGTCGGCGCTAACGACAACTGCACCGGCGTTGCCGCCGTTCTCGAACTAGCAAGGCTCATGCGGCAGTCGAAGCCCCGCCGGACGATTCGCTTCGTGTTGTTTGTTAATGAAGAGCCTCCGTACTTTCAGACTCCGCAGATGGGAAGCCGCGTCTACGCGCACCAGCTTCGCCAGGAAGGCGTGTCTGTTTCGGCGATGATCTCGCTGGAGACGATCGGCTACTATTCCGATGAGCCGCACAGTCAAAAGTACCCGCCTGTGCTCAGCCTCTTCTATCCAAGTAAAGGCAATTTCATCGGCTTTGTGGGTAACACTCAATCGCGAGGGCTGGTTCGAGAGGCCATTCGCGATTTTCGCGAATCCACCCGATTTCCCTCTGAGGGTATCGCAGCGCCCGGCGATTGGCTTGGAATCGGATGGTCGGATCAGTGGTCATTCTGGCAGGAGGGTTATTCCGGCATTATGGTCACAGATACAGCTCCATTCCGTTATCCCTATTACCACACTTCCAACGACACCATAGACAAGATCGACTTCGATAAAACGGCAAGAGTCGTGGAAGGAGTTAGCAAGCTCGTCCAAAAGCTCGCCAACAAACCGTAGGTTGATCGCGCGGTCATCCGCGAGCCTCACTTCTCCATCTCTTTATTGACACCGAGCTTTGGGGTGACCAGTCGGCGATCCGTTCGTCGCAGAGATTTGAGACCCAGAGAAAAACATCACTCATTCACCTGGGTCCTTGTAGATTATTTCCATCTTCGGCGCACAATAGAGACAGTTGATCGTCTGAAAGCAGCCCAGCCGGGATTGAGACTCCCGTAACTCCTTCCATATGACGATTCTGCGGGTAACCTGATTGTTTTCACGATTTTGCAGCGCGACACCGTCTGCAATTGTCACAAAACAAATAATTTGCCTCCAAAATACCGGTGGGGGTATCACCGCCGAACGGCATCGGTCCGAATCCCGATCACGCTCATCATCCGTCCTGCGTGGCCCTGCGATGCCCGATGCGAGAAAAACATCTCCGGCTGGCAGCTCGTGCAGCCGCCGACCACCGAGATCGAGCCCGGCTTGAGCCCGGCCGCCAGCAGTTGCCGCCGGTTGGCCTCGACCAGATTGACATGCAGCTTCGGCCCAATCTCCGAGTGGCCCGGAGCGCGCTGCGTGAGGAAGAGCATCGGGTAGCGCATCCGGATTGGGTCCGAGTCGTAGACCTCCCGAAAGAGCTCGCGCGCATAACTGAACTGCGACTCGAACTCGGAGAGCACCTCTTCGCCGACTGAGTAACAACAGGCGCCGATGCCGGGTCCGATGGCGGCAATCAGGTCTTCGGGCCGTGAGCCAAAGGCCAGCCTCATGCGTCCGATGCCATTCTCGACGATACGCTTCACCGTTCCGCGCCAGCCCGCATGGAAGGCCGCCACAGCGCGCCGCCTTCGATCGGCCACCAGCACCGGAATGCAGTCGGCAGTCTGAATGGCCAGCAGCAGCCCAGGCTCGTCCGTCATCAGCCCGTCGCCTTTGCACCCCAGCGATGAAGACCTGTCGCCGGGGACCCCGCCTTTCAATGGTCTCTCAAGCCCGGCGTCGTTAGCCCCGGCAAGAACCACCAGGTTCGAGTGAATCTGGCGCAGCGCAATGACGGGCGTCGCCGCATCTCCGCTGATCGCTTCGGCCAACAGTCGCCGATTTGCCGCAACCTTCTCGCGATCGTCCTGAGCCGTGAAGCCGAGATTCAGTTCTCCGGGCGCATCGTCCGGGCAATAGGCCCGGCTGACTCCGCCGCGGCGCGTGCTGAATCCATGCCAGAGCCACTCCGTCCGCTTCCATCTCGCAGCCGCCAGCCATTCGACCCCATTCGGCGCTACGCAAGGAACGGGCGCCGGAGTGGACAACTCCTGCGGTGCCGCGCGCTCAAAGCGCATGCGCCCGGTGACACCCGCAGCACTGCCGCGAAGGCTGCGCTGGAGGCCCGCCGACTCAAATAGCTTGTCAATTGTGTGAATTTCCCGCTCGGGGAAGCCGTCTCGAATGGAGGAAGGCATCTCCTTCTCATTCTACCCGGCACTGGAAGAGCAGTTGGGCCTACCTTCCGGTAGGCCCGCTCGAGAGGCAATGAAGGGAGGGGGTCCAGAGGGGAATTTGAGAAGAGGTCCTTGCGGACCTTCAAGAAGGAATGGTTACCTTACTTGGGTGGGTGTTGTTTCGAGGAAGCCTCTGCTTATTGACTGTATAGATGCAACAGATCCAAAAAGGTTGCGCGGGCTCAAACAGAATTCTCCAAGCTCGCTTCAGATCAAGACGAGTTTATCGATAAATATATGATTTTAAACGATATATTTCAACATAAAAGGCCGCAAAAAAGATTCTTGCCATCGTTCCTCGGCCGGCTCGCTACTCGCTTTTGATCTCCGTCGCCTGATTCTTCACATAGGTTACGGTCCAATGCCTGCCGTCCTGGTCGTAGCTCACGGTACGATCGCCTTCGCTTCCGCCGCTCGCGTGCAGGTTGCGCCCAATAGCCATGCGGGTTTCCACCTCGCTCATTCCCGGCTTCACCTGATGCGCATCGACCTCAGCCCACACATCTTTGGGCCAGTGGTCGTAGATCGTATGCGGATCGTCGTAGTAGAAGAGCAGATCCGTGTAGTAGCCCTCTTCGTTGCCTTGCATGTATCCGATAGGTGTGGCGAAGAGCGCTCCATCGCCCGGCAGAGTGAAGACAGCAAAGGCCTGTCGGCTTCCGTGCTCGATCTTGTCGTCGATGCTCGCGGGCACAGCCGCCTTGATGATCTTCTTCACCTCCATGCGCTGCGCTGCGGGAATCACACCCAACCGCTTGGCGAAAAGCACTTGGCCACCGGTGTAGGGGAAGTACGGCATCACATAGCCGTCCTTCTCCCAAACTGTTGTGCCTTCCAGTCGCAGCGTATCTTCGAAGTGCGATGGAAAAAACTCCCGCATGACGACCAGGTCGTCCTTGCTCAGAATCTGGCGAGAGTTGTCCTGCGGGATCACTCCTGGGTTGTGCCGCCGCTTCCAGATGATTCCGAGATAGACACCTCCAATGGTCAGCGTGATCAGTAGGCTGATCAGGATTTTCTGCCAGATCTTCACGACTCCTCCCGAAGCGGTTCATTGGAATTGGATGCTGCGACGACGGTCACAGCGAATCTTACACACAATCGCGCCACTCTCTGCCGACTCACAAGCACGATCGGCAAGACGGATTGTGAATCCCTACCTTACAGCTTTTCTGCCACGCTCTTCGCCTGGGTGAAGAGCAACAGATAATCTGGACCCCCAGCCTTCGAGTCGGTGCCGCTCATGTTGAAACCGCCGAAGGGATGAGCCCCGACCATCGCGCCGGTGCACTTGCGGTTGAAGTAGAGATTACCCACATGATAGTCGCAGCGTGCGCGATCAAGCTTGGCCCGGTCGGTCGAGTAGATCGAACCGGTCAGGCCGTATTCAGTGTTGTTGACCACCTTCAGCCCTTCTTCGAAGCTGGCGACCCTGATTAAGGCGAGCACCGGCCCGAAGATCTCTTCCTGGGCGATGACCGCATTGGGCGCCACGTCGGCAATCACAGTCGGCTCGACGAAGTAACCGCCGTCTGCGGTCGCAGGGGCATGGCCGCCGGCAATCAGACGGCCCTCCTTCTTGCCGGCCTCGATGTAAGAGAGGATGGAGTCGAGCGCACTCTTGTTGATCACTGGGCCGAGGTTGTGATTGTTCGCCGGATCGCCGACAGTCAGCTTGGCTACTCGCTCGCGGAGCTTCTCGACGAATGCATTGTAGACGGGCGCCTCGATGATCGCTCTCGAGCAGGCCGAGCACTTCTGTCCGCTGAAGCCAAACGCCGATGCCACTACGCTGTCAGCGGCCGCGTCGAGATTGGCATCGGCACAGACCAGGATAGAATCCTTGCCGCCCATCTCCAGCACCGTCCGCTTGATCCAGACTTGTTCCCTCTGAGTTTTTGCGGCGCGTTCGTGAATCTCCAGGCCGACCTTCCTTGAGCCTGTAAATGCGATGAAGCGGGTCTTCGGGTGTTCGACGATGGCATTGCCGAAGGTTGAGCCGGAGCCGGGGCAGAAGTTGACCACGCCGGGAGGCACTCCCGCTTCTCCCAGAACCTCAACGAATTTGGCGGCGATGGTGGGGGCATCGCTTGAGGGCTTCAAGACGACCGTGTTGCCGGTGACTATGGCTGCGGCGGTCATGCCCGCCATGATGGCGAAGGGGAAGTTCCATGGCGGAATCACCGCGCCTACTCCCAGCGGAATGTAATGCAGCTCGCAGCGTTCACCCGGAAACTGAATGGGCGTTTGCGAGCCGGCCAGCCGCAGTGCCTCGCGCGCATAGAAATTCAGGAAATCGATGGTCTCGCCAACGTCCGCATCGGCTTCAGCCCAGTTCTTGCCCACCTCGTAAGTCAGCCAGGCGCAGAACTCGAAGTGTCGTTGCCGGATGATCTCTGCCGCATTGAGCAGCAGCGAGACTCTGGTCTCAACACTCGTCCGCTTCCACGATTCGCAGGCGCTGAGCGCTGCATTCATCGCCTGCTCGACGTGTTCAGTGCCGGCTTGCTGGTGAAGGCCGACAAGCTGGGCCGGGCGCGCGGGATCCAAGGAGCGAATTTTGGCTTCGGTTCTGAGCCGGCGGTCGCCGATGATGAGGTCGTACTTGCGTCCTAGTTGGCTCGCAACCGATTGCAATGCGGCCTGCATTTTGCCCAAGTTTTCAGGGAGTTTGAAGTCGATCGGGGACTCGTTCTTGAACTCGCCTTGCGGCGAGCGCGGCTGAATTTGCGTGGTGAGGGAAGAAGCAGCCATAACCCATGATTGTAGTCCAACGTCCCGAGTTTGTTTTGAATATGCCGCATTGTGTCAGGGCACGACTTCAGTCGTGCCGAAGATGGCCATAAAACATGAGGGCTTCAGCCCCTGTGGGAATGCATTGCCAAACTGACAGACCATTTCTGAAACGCGGTCCAGCAAGCCCCTCCGGATTGCTCCATACAACTTCTCGGCTCTATGCGGCCTCCGGCGTGCCGACTGCTCGCCCTGGCGAAGCGGATCAACTTGGGGTTAAAATCCATGTCAGGTTGGGTTCGATTCCTCAATTCCCCGGAGGAGCAATGAGACGCAGAGAGTTCCTCTTCAATGCCGCGCGCGGGCTCGGAACGGCGTGGCTTGCCTCAAAGCTGAATCGGGCGGGCGCCGCTTTTGCCGCGGAGCTGCAGCCTCTCAAACAGAAGTTCAACGCGCACGACACGGTGACGCTAGGCAAGACGGGCATCCGGACGAGCCGGCTCGCCATGGGCACGGGCACGCATGGCTGGAATGGCCGGTCGGACCAGACGTCGCTGGGAATGTCGGAGTTTACCGCGCTGATGCTGAACGGCTATGAGAATGGGCTGCGCTTCTTCGATACGGCTGACAGCTACGGTAGCCACCAATATGTCGCTTCGGCGCTGAAGCAACTGCCGCGCGACAAGGTGGTGGTGATGACCAAGACAGACACGCGCGACGCCAAGGGCGTGCGCGCCGATCTTGACCGCTTTCGCCGCGAACTGGGCACCGACTACATCGATATCTGCCTGGTGCACTGCGTGACGGAGGCGGACTGGAACATACGCTACCGCGGCGTGATGGATGTGCTCTCCGAGGCCAAGCAGAAGGGCATGATCCGCAGCCATGGCGTGAGCTGCCATTCGTTGGCCGCACTGCGCGCGGCTGCGCTTGAGCCGTGGGTCGAGGTCGATCTGGTGCGCATGAATCCGGCAGGCGCTTACATGGACTCCGATCCAGCGACCGTGGCCGAAGTGATCAAGCAGATGCGGGCCTTGGGCAAGGGCATCATCGGCATGAAGATCCTGGGCCAGGGTGTGCTGGGCAATCACCAGAGCCAGGCGCTGCACTATGCGTTGGGCCTCGGGCTGTTGGATGCGTTTACGATCGGGGCAACGAACAAAAAGGAACAGATGGACCTGATCCAGCGCATCGCGGCGGCGTGAGGACAGTGATTAGTTTGGTCACGCGGTTCGGACCTCTTCGCACGTGTGCCGACGGGGAGTGCTGGCGCGTGGCTTACGGCTCCGCTGCTTTTCATCTTCGCGTTTGCTGGCCGGCACTTTGCGCGGCGCAGCTAGAACATTTCTGGTTTGCATGGGTCCAACTCGGCCATCATTGAACCGGCTGCATAACTCGAAGCACCGGGTGGCCGTCCACGTTTTCCAGGGGGAAGTAGACGAGGTGTGTCTTCGGATCCACTGAGACCGTGTGCGCGTGAGGCATGGTAAATTGGCTCGCTTGGTGAAGCTCCTGGCCGCTCTGCTGCAAGACGGTCACAGTCCCGGATTCCGCAGCCACGTAGAGAAGATGAAGTCCCGTATCGAAGGCCAGGACATCGGGGTCATCTCCTACTGCGTGAACCGAGAGCAGTTTCATGGCATTCAGGTCGAAGACGGCGAGGGAGTGATTGGCTTCTCCCGCGATGAAGGCGAGTCGATTGGCCGGGTCGAGCGCGATGCCGTGAGGATTCTCAACGCCGGGGAGTTTGTATCGGCCAATGATCTTCATGGTGGCTGGATCGATCGATACCAGCTCGTTGACTGAGTGCACCGCGACCAGGATGTGGCCAGAGACCGAATCGTAGACGGTGTTGCCGGCACCTCCGCCGAGCGGTATCGAGGCGATGAGTTTGTTCGTTTCGGCATCCACGACCGCATCGGCCGCGCCGTGCGCGTCTGATATAAAGACTCGTTTTGTTGCCGGCGAATAGGCGAGCCCGTCTGGGTAGCTGATTGGACCGGCAGCTCCGACGATCCTCAAGGTATTCATATCCACCGAGACCACCTGGTGATCGCCAGTGACCGACGCGAATACCCGCCCGATCTCCGGAACCGCGATGACGCCATGAATGCGATTGAAGCCATCGAGGTTTGCAACAACCTGTCTCTTCTGGGAGTCGAAGACAACCAGACGACCCGCATTCATGTGGGAGATATAGAGCCGCCCGTTCTTGGCGTCGAAGCTCTGGTAGTCGAAACGAACCGCAGGCTCCGGCAAAGGAAGATCGGCGACCTTCGTGAGTAAACCGGCATTTTGGCCTCCTTTGGCTCCCTGGCCATATGCCGTTGCGATTGTCAGCAAAGTGAGCGGCACCGCAATGCTCTTTGCCGCGAGATGACGGACCGATGGACACATGCGAAGCATATTCCCCGCGTGAGAATAATAGTGCGCGTTACAGGATTAGGTGGAGGACCGAACCCTTGCGAAGCAAACTGGTTGAACCCCGTCCCCTCTGTCTGGTAGCCTTGCTGGCAGTTGCCTTTGCCGGCAGGAGGCTATGTTATGCGATCTGCTCTTCTTGTTCTTAGTCTAATTGACGGAACAGTTGCTTTTGCGCAATCGAGTCCAGCGAGACCGGTCGATTCGTTCAAGCTGGAGCTGACTCCGCCCTCGATCACTCAGCTGAAGTTGAGTTTCTCATCGCCTCGCAAGGATCTGCATATCGCCAATGCGCAACTTTGGAAAGACTTCGCAAACTCCCGCCAAATAACACTACCGCGCAATGCCGATGCGCAGATTGATCCCGGAATGATTGTTCGTCCCACGAAGTCAAGCATTGGCGTGCAGCCGCCGGGGACGCCGATTGCGCAAAATCTCTATCCCGGTCTGCGGTTGCTGCCGATTGATGAGTCCAGGAAGCTTGAAGAGATTCCGGCCGAGTGGCCAAACCTGAACCTGCAGAACATTCCGATTAATCGGCCGAAGTATAAGAACGTACCGGCTACCGGTGATTCAGAGAGACCCTAAGCGTCAGGAGAATCCAGGGTCTCACCACCGCGCCCCATGACAACCGTAGAGTGGGCTCCGGGCAAACGTAGCCCCGCTACACTCCTCCCTACGCTCCAATTAGACAGACCACACCGCCCGCCGCAAACATCCCGGTTGAACGCTGTCAGTTCGTCGCGGTCAATGCTTCGGTGGCTTTGCTCATCTTGGCGGTGCGTTCGAGCTTGTCCCAGTTGAAGGGCTTGCCGTCGATGGCGCGCTTGAGGGTCTTGAAGAGCACGATGGAGAAGACCTGCCTATACGCAAAGCGCTGCAGCCAGATGTGGAAGAGCAGCCAGCCGTCGCCCTTATTGGCCGGATGGCGGCGCTCCAGACTGAACGCAATCGATGAGGTCACAAAATCGATCAGCAGGAAGCCGACGAAGTAGGCCAGCAGCTTCTGGAAGTTGGCGGCCGAGGCTGCCGTAGGGTGGAAGTAGCGATCGCCGAAGTAATGCATGATGCCAGCCAGGAACATCACGTCGATGAAGGGCGAGACCAGCGGCAGCAGCATCTGAAAGATCAGGATATTAGGCAGGGCGAAGAGGCCCATGGCCTTGTTGCGCACGAAGGCGGCGCGATGCTTCCAGATGGCCTGCAACGTGCCGAAGGACCAGCGGAAGCGCTGACGCATTAATCCCTTCGCGTCGATTGGTGCTTCAGTGAAGGCCAGCGCGCGGTCCTCGTAGACGACCTTGAGACCAAGCTCGAGCAGCGCCATGGTGAGGTCGGCGTCTTCGGCGACGGTGTTGATGGGATAGCCGCCAGCGGCCTTGACGGGTCCGGTGCGCCATGCGCCGATGGCGCCGGGAACGACAGTGACGACGTTGAACAGATCCAAAGCCCGGCGCTCGAAGTTCTGGCTGGTGATGTATTCCAAGGCCTGCCAGCGGGTCCAGAGATTGACGCGATTGCCGACCTTGGCGTTTCCGGCGATCGCCCCAACGAGCGGGTCCTCGAAGTGGGGAATGAGCTTGGAGATGGCGTCGGGAGCGATTACCGTGTCGGCGTCGATGCCGACATAAAACTCTTCGGCCAGGCGGTCGAGGGCGTAGTTGAGCGCCGCTGCCTTGCCGCCGTTGGGCTTGGTGAGCACCTGCACGCGGCCGGCGGCAATCTCGGCCGCATACGCTCTGCGCGCCACTTCGAAGGTGCGGTCGCTGGAACCGTCGTCGATGACAATGACGTGGAGATTGGCGTAGTCGGAGTTGAGCACCGAGCGGATGGTGCGAACGATGACCTTTTCCTCGTTGTATGCGGGAATGAGGACGGCGACCCGCGGATTGAAACCAGGTGTCGCTGCGCGGTGCGGACGGCGCAGGCGGTCGATGATGGCAAGGATGCCGACCAAAAGCAGGCGCGCGCTCATCAGAACGTCGCCCAGGAAGAAGACCAACACGATGAACTTGCCGATCATGGCCATCCCTGAGAAAGCCAGCGAATCAGGCAACGCGCGAAGGTATTGCCTGAAGGTCAGTTTGGGCATCACCTCGGCGGTGGTCTTGCCCATCAGGGTGGAGACGGGCACGATAGTGTAACCGTGCGCGCGCAGGGTATCGATCAGCATTGGCAAGGCGGCCACGGTGGCCGAGCGGTCGCCGCCGCCGTCGTGCAGCAGGATGATGGAGCCGCGAAACTGCGGCTTGGTCTTCATCAGCTCCAACTGATCGAGGATGGTCTTGGAGATTTCTTCCTTCGTCTTGCGCGGGTTCTCGTTCCAATCGTTGGTGTCGAGCTTGCTGCCGATGATGGTATAGCCGTCCTGCTGGATGCGCTCGACCGGCTCCGCCTCTTTGTCGGTGTCCGGCTCTTCGTCGATGTCATAGGGCGGGCGGAAGTAGAGCGGCCAGATGCCAAGCTTGCTGGCGAAGAGGTGCTCAGTGAGATTGATCTCGAGGTCGAGCTGGCGGTAGGTGATTTCGCTAATGTCCGGATGGGTGTAGGTGTGGTTGCCGATCTCATGGCCCTCCCGCACAACCCGCTTCATGAGGCCGACATTCTCCTGCGCTTCTGCGCCGATCATCAGAAAGGTGCCCTTGACGTTTCTCTGCTTGAGAATGTCGAGAATCTTGGGGGTCCACTTGGGGTCGGGCCCATCATCGAATGAGAGCGCCACTTCGTTGGCGTGGTAGCCGTATTGCTGGATTGTATAAGTGCGCGGGTAGACATCCATGTGCTCGTCGACGATGAGCTTCTTGCGCGGATCGGGCTCGTCGGTATCGACCTCGACCGAACGCTTGCCGGACTGGGGCAGCCCGGTGACGCGGATAATGTCGCCGTCGCCCTCGTCGTCCACGTCGTGGCCCGGTAGAACGGTACCGAGGGCTTGCAACGAATCCGCGCTGCTGGGCTTGTCCCAGACACTCCACAATGAGCTGTCTTCCCAGCCAAGGCGCCAGAGAGCGAAGGTCTGCAGACCCATACCGCGGGCCGCGCGCAGCTCGTTGAGCACGGTGACGCCATCGAGAAACCAGACCACGTGGCGCTGGTTCGAGTCCTCGTCGATGTACTCGAAGTGCGGATTGAGCGTATCGTAGTCGAGGTCCAGGTCGGCGTCGGCGTCGGCGGCGCGCTGCAGGGCTTCGGAGACGGAAAAATCCTCGGTGTTGAGCACCCGAGGCTTGAGATGCCTCCGGCCCTTGGGATTGGGGATGGACATCGTCCAGTCGTAACCGTAGTTGCCGATGGCGCAGATCAGCTTGTCTTTGGGCACGATCTTCAGCACTCGGGTCAGATTGCCGACAAACCAATCCTGGCTGGCGATCGGCCCCGGCTGGCTTTCGATCTGGTGCTGGTCATAGTTCATCAGCACGACGCCGTCAGAGTTGGTGGCGATGTCGCGCAAGTCGTCGTCGGTGGTCGAGACCGCGGTGTTCACATACAAGCGCAGGTTGCGCGAATGCAAGTCGCCATAGAGCTCGTGCAGGAAGCTCATATACCCTGGGCTGCCTTCGTCGGCGAGGTTTTCGATGTCCAGCGAGAGCCCGCGATAGACCGGGAAGGCCGTAAAGAAGCGAACGATCTGTCCGCGTAGCGTGGCACGCTTGCCGGGATCGTCCAGAATGCTGGAGACGGCTGGATCCCAGATCTGGGTGTTGGGGTTGAAGTTGTTCAGGTGAGGAAAAATCTCGGTATCTTCTTTGGCATCCTGGATGACCCGCTTGATCCTGTTCGACTCATCGGGGTCGTGCACGGCGTAGCTGTCGATGACTGGGTACTCGCGATGGTTGTCGTTATGGATTGCCAGCAGAGTTGGCTGGGGAGCGTCGATGTGCAGCCACCCGGGAAAAAGCAGATCGATCTGGTGGACGTGCTCCTTGAGCGAGGCGTAGCTGGCCTCGTCGTCCGCTACATAATAGGCAGCGCGCAATCCTTCACCGGTGTTGAAGGGAATGTCGGAGGGCTTGCGGCCGGTCTTCCGCCGGGCGGGGCGCTGGCCCTTCGTTCCGTGCAAAAGAGGCTGGCGCTCGGGCAATGCCTTGTAGTTATGCCGGGGAGTAAGCAATGGCAGCTCCGGCAACTGCTGATAGCGCAGCACATTAAAGATAAAAGCAGCCAGAACCATCGTGAAAATAACCGCCGTCACATCGAAGATGCGGCGTAACCTCTTCCATCGCTTGCGTTGTGGATCGAAAAATATCTGCTTATCTGGCATGGCCGGTCTCGTTTTCCATCTGGGCGAAAACCGGGGTGGCGGTCTACGCTATACAGTACGAATCGTATGGAAGCTGCCTCTCCTAGTCAATGCACGACGCCGCGCGGGAATCTCGGCGGTGTGCTGTCCGGAATCTCACTCTGCGTGGCATTGGCTGCCGGCTTGTCGTTGCGCCTGTGGATGCTCAAGCACCATTTTCTGGTCAACGGGGATGCGCTCATCTACGGCGACCTCGGGAAAAACATCTTGCTGCGCGGCCGTTATGGCCTCACTGCAGGCAGCGGCGCGATCTATCCAACACTAATCCGGTTGCCCGGCTATCCGCTGTTTCTTGCGCTCTGTTTCCGGCTCTTTGGTATGGAGAACTACGCCTCGGCCTGCTGGGTGCAGATTGCGCTGGAGCTAGCCGGATGCCTGCTGCTGGCTGATTTTACGCGGCAGATCGTCCCTGGTCGGTGCGCCGGCATCTCAAGGCAAGCCGCGGCTCATTGCACGCTTTGGCTCGCTGTGCTTTGCCCCTTCACAGCGATCTATACCGCGGAGCCACTGAGCGAATCGCTGACGTTGTTTGCGTTGACGCTGGCGCTGCGGTCGGCGGCGCGTTTCTGTGCTCGCCCCGGGTGGGGAGCGGCGCTTCCATTCACCTTTGCGGTTACTTATGCGGCGTTGCTGAGGCCCGACGGCGCACTTGTTGGCATGGCGCTGGCGCCGGCATTGCTCGTGTGTCTGATGCGCAAGATGCCCAAAGAGAACTCCGCCGGGGCTGAAGCGGAGGCCGGCGCGGTCAGAGGCCCCGGACTGGCGCGGATGGCCGCCGTCTGCATCCTGTTGGTGCTGGTGCCGTTTGCGGCCTGGAGCTGGCGCAATTGGCAGGTCTTCCACGTCGTTGAACCGCTGGCGCCGCGGCTGGCCAACAATCCCGGCGAGCGTCCGAACCTAGGATGGGAGCGCTGGGTCAAAAGCTGGTGCCTGGACTACGTCTCGACCTACGAAATCTATTGGAATGTGCCGGACGACACCCTGGACGTCAGCAAGCTGCCCAGCAGGGCCTTCGATTCGCCGGCGCAACAAGCCGAGACAGCCGCCCTGGCCGCCGACTATAACGTGAACCACGAGCTGACGCCTGAGATCGATGCGCGTTTTGGCAAGCTCGCGGACGAACGCATCGCCGCGCATCCCCTGCGCTTTTACCTCTGGCTCCCGGCGGGGCGTGTAGCGGATATGTGGCTGCGTCCACGCGTAGAAAACCTCTACGATGATCTGGACTGGTGGGTCTATCGGGAGCACCCAGCAGAGACGCGCGTGAGTTGGGCCTATGCGGGGTTGAATGTCCTCTATCTTCTGCTGGGAGTCGCCGGCCTTTATCTGCGTCCGCGCCTTTGGCCGTCGATGCTGACTTACTTTCTGCTGCGCAGCGCCCTGCTGGCGACTGTGGAGGCACCCGAGGCGCGCTACACGCTCGAGTGCTTCCCGATGCTCTTTGCGCTGGGTGGCGTGGCGCTCTACCGGTTCACTTGCTGGGTCTTGGCGTTGGTATTAAAGGTGAAGGCATCGGCCGGCAGCGACTGATTCACCTTTCGGTTGAAGTAGACGCTGACCCTGTACTGCCCGGAGCCTTCATCGAAGATCTGTTTGAGGCTGATGCCACGCTCAACGTCCATCCAAACGGTGACCTTGGCAATGTTCTTTCGCACGTCGGGGTCTTTGGCAACCAGATCCAGCTTCTCCGTCTTCACGCCATCGAGTGCCTCGCACCCCAGGTACTTTATACCCCACTTTTCTTCAAGATCCTTTCCGCTGGCGCCAAAGCCGAGCATCAGGTAGCTCTCGTATTTGCTCGCCTTTGCAAAGGTGGTCACCTGGTTCATATTGCCGCCCTCGAAGAGCTTGAAGACGCCGCCTGAGAACGTGTAGACCTTATCGATCTGATTATTGTTGTCTTTGGTGATGTGCGCCGCCATGCGGACGTTTTTGCCGGTTCGGTCATAGTAGACCGTGCCGGTTTGCACATCCTTGTCGGGGATCGGATCGGTGGTGACCGAGTCGAATTCGAAGTCGGTTGACGTGGAGTGAAAGTTCTTTGCCGCTTCATCCAGTTTGTGCAGCACCCACTCCCGATCATGGAAGATGGTTGCCGAAGCAACCGCACTTGTCCCGGATCCTTCGACCCCTGCAATCGCCTTGATAGTCCCGGTCTTGGAGATTGCTATCGGCGCAGTGTACTTCGCTGACGAAGTGGTCGGAGTCTCGCCGTTTATCGTGTAGTAAATCGATGCCTTCGGCGTGACATCGGTAATCACGACCAAAACGGGCGAACCGCAGTCGCCGCCGGACTGCGAAAATGTCGGAGTCGCCACTATGACCTTATCGTCTGCAAAGAGGGTTTCCGTTGCAACGAGCCACAGGGCAATCGAGGTGGCAACAACAATCTTTCTTACTGGATGCATAGATTTCCTTTTAAGATGAGAGCTGCTAGCTACTAGCTTCCAGCTTCTCCTTGCCTGTGGTGAAGGTCAATACCTCAACCTTCTTTCGGGCCCATCTATCCCAGCACCTTTGACGTATGTGCGCGGAATAGTCAGCTGAAAGCTAGAAACTAACAGCTAAAAGCCGCCTTTAGAGGTGCGCCCAGACCTTCCAGGCCCAATTGCCCTGGGCATCTTTGACCGTCTCCCAATGCTCGACTGCGACGGCGTCGCCGGTGACCGGTTCAATGGCTTTGCGCAAGGCCTTCTTCACTGCCTGATACGACTCCCTGGTATTCGGGTCGAGGTTCACATCCGAGGCCTGTACGGTGATGATGAGTCCGTGGCCGCCGTCGCCGATCACCTGGATTGGATGCGGTGGGCCAGCGGCATTCGAGGGCTTGTCGCCGTAGTTCCAGAGCCAGGGCGTGCCGAAGATGAACAGCAGGATCAGCGTGACCAGCACGTCGTAGTGGAAGCTGCCGCGCGGGTAGACCCAATAGAAATAGCTCTGCAGAATCTTCTTCATCTCACCCTTGCTGTGTGATGCTGGCTTTGATGTGTTCGAGGCCGCCCATGTAGGGCCTGAGCGCCTCTGGAATCAGTACCGAGCCATCGGCCTGCTGATAGTTTTCGACAATCGCCAGCCAGGTGCGCCCCACGGCCAGCCCGCTGCCGTTCAATGTGTGTACGAACTCGGGCTTGCTCTTTGTGCCCCCCACTCCAGAAGCTGTCCGATAGCGGATGTTGGCTCGCCTGGCCTGAAAGCCCTCGAAGTTCGAGCACGATGAGATCTCCCGGTAGAGCTGCTGACCTGGCAACCACACCTCGAGGTCAAATGTCTTCGCCGAAGAGAAGCCGGTGTCACCCGAGCAGAGCAGCATGCGCCGATAGGGCAGGCCGAGCGCTTCGAGGATCTCTTCCGCGTCTCGCGTCAACTTCTCGTGCTCGGCGTCGGAATCCTCGGGCCGCGTGAACTTGACCATCTCGACCTTTTGGAATTGATGCTGGCGGATGATGCCGCGCGTATCCTTGCCGGCCGCTCCGGCCTCTGCGCGGAAGCAGGGCGTGTAGGCCGTCAGACAGATCGGCAGCCGCGCCGCGTCGAGGATCTCGTCGCGATAGAGATTGGTGACCGGAACCTCGGCCGTCGGTATCAGCCAGTGGTCGTTGTCTTTGAACTCGCCACGCCCTACCGCG
The DNA here is from genome assembly GCA_050010735.1 of Occallatibacter sp. Taxonomy (GTDB): domain Bacteria; phylum Acidobacteriota; class Terriglobia; order Terriglobales; family Acidobacteriaceae; genus Telmatobacter. Next base: position 15,672 of record JBEKKL010000053.1, read on the forward strand.
TCGGCGTCCGCGTCGGAGCAGCGAAAAAGATCTTCGGCAAACTTGGGCAACTGCCCGGTACCGAACAGGCTCTTGCTATTGACCATGAAGGGCGGCAGGATCTCGGTGTAGCCATGCTTTTGTGTGTGCACGTCAAGCATGAAGCCGATCAGCGCCCGCTCCAGCCGAGCACCCGCTCCCATGTAGACGGCAAAGCGCGCGCCGCTCAGCTTGGCTGCGCGTTCAAGGTCAAGGATCCCCAAAGCCTCGCCCAGTTCCCAGTGCGGCTTGGGCTCAAAATCAAAAGTCGGCTTCTCGCCCCAGCTCTTGACGACAACATTGTCGGCCTCGGATTTGCCAATGGGCACTTCGTCGCGGGTGAGATTTGGGATACCTGCTAGCGACTGCCGCAGTCGATCGTCCAGCTCTGAGGCCTTCCGGTCCAACTCGTCGAGCTTGTCCTTTAGGGCTCGGGTCTCGTCCATGACCGCGGTTGCGTCTTGTCCGGCCTTCTTAAGCGCGCCCACCTGCTGGCTCAGCTCGTTGCGGCGCGCTTTGAGGCGCTCAGCAGTGGTAATAGCCTCGCGCCGGCTCAGATCGAGAGCGCGAAAATCACCCAGCAGCGCAGCCGGATCGGCTCCGCGCGCGCGCAGCTTCTCCTCAACCAATTCGAGGTTCCCACGGACAAAATTCAGGTCGAGCATCGCTCAATTAGTTTACTAGAGCGATCTGGAGGTGAGTTCAGGCTGTGATTTCGATGGGCCCAGGTCGATCTGCTCCTGCCAGCCAGGCAGCCGCTGATCGCCGGTGATCAGCCGCGCGCCTCGCGTAAAGGTGAAGTAGGTCCAGATCCATGCGGCGAAGACTGAGAGCCGGTTGCGCAGGCCGATGAGAAAGAAGATATGCACCGTGAGCCAGGTAACCCACGCGAGAAAGCCGCTCCAATGGGCCTTGAAAGGCCACTCGACCTTGGCCACAGCGGCCATGCGCCCGATGGTAGCCATGTCTCCCTTGTCGAAGTAGCGGAAGGCAGGCCGCGGCTTCCGGTTGAGATCGGCGGCGATCATCTTCGCGATGTGGTCGCCCATCTGCATCGCGGGTTGCGCCACGCCGGGAATCTGATGGCCCTCCTGCTCAAGGTGGGCTAGGTCGCCCAGAACGAAGACCTCCGGCATTCCCGGCGGATTGAGCCGGTCGTCGACAATGACGCAGCCGCGGCGATCGAGAGGCGCGCCAAGCAGCTTGCCGAGCGGTGAGGCTGCGACACCCGCGGCCCAAAGCGTGACGGTCGCGTCAATTCTTTCTCCGGCAGCCTCAACCCAGCCTGGGCCAATTGCGGTGACCTGCGTGCGAGTGTGCACCTCGACTCCCAGCTTGACAAGCGCGGCTTCGGCCTTGGCCGACAGATCTTCCGGGTAGGCGGCGAGCACGCGCGGCGAGCCCTCCAACAGCACCACACGCGCCTTGGCCGGATCGATGTGGCGGAAGTCATGCCGCATGTAAAGCTGTGCGATGTCGATGATCGCTCCGGCTAACTCGACGCCGGTGGGCCCCCCGCCGATGACGACGAAGTTGAGCGGTGGATGCCAGCCGTGCTCCTGCATCTGCCGCTCGGCAAGCTCAAAGGCCAACAAAATCCGGCGGCGAATCTCGACGGCGTCTTCGATTGTTTTGAGTCCAGGCGCGAGCGGCGCCCACTCCGCATGGCCAAAGTAGGAGTGGGTCGCGCCGGTGGCCAACACAAGGTAGTCGTAGGCAAGCTCTGCGCCGCTGGCCAGTCTTATCCGGCGAGCTCCCGTCTCGATGGCGACGACCTCATCCATAAGAACCTGAGTGTTCTCTTGATGGCGCAGGATGGAGCGGATGGGCTGTGCAATGTCGGCCGGCGAAAGCACTGCAAGGGCAACCTGGTAGAGCAAGGGCTGAAAGGTGTGATGGTTGCGCCGGTCGACGAGCGTGACATCGACCGGCAGATGCGCCAGGCTCTCGGCCGCGTGAAGCCCCGCAAAGCCGCCGCCGGCGATCACTACCCGCGGCCTACGATGATTCGGCTGAAGCTCCCCCCGGATTGGCGCCCCAGACAATTCGCTCAACGTCTATACCCTCATATTCAAGATGCGCGAAAGGGGTGGTTGGTGGCACGATCGGACGGGAATAAGGATTTTGCGGTATCGGACGCAAGAGAGCGGTGCGTAGCTGCTCGATGCAAAAAGCAACATCCAGTTGGTTGGGCTGCGCACCCGCTGAAGAGGAGGCCTCAGATCTCCGGATAAAAGTCGAAGAATGCGTCAAGGCTGCGCTTGAGCTGGGTCTCAATCTCCTGGCGCGAGCCTTCGATCATGTGCATCGTTACATGAGCCTCGTGGCCGTTGGCCAGCTTCAGCGTCGCGTCTTGAATCTCGGTGACCTCGCCCTCGGGCAGCAGCCGCAGACCGTATACAAGAGTCAAATTTGCCATGAACCTCATCTTAAACTTGGGGAGGGCGGCTGTCTCGAAGGCCCTCAGCAAGAGCTAAAATCAACTCAGGAAGACACATGACAGAGATTCGTTCGACCGTTATCCTCGGCTCCGGCTGCGCCGGACTCACCGCTGCCATTTATGCCGCACGCGCCGGATTGAATCCGCTGCTCCTCGAGGGCCACGAGCCCGGCGGCCAGCTCTCGATGACCACGCTGGTTGAAAACTTTCCCGGCTGGCCCGAGGGTATTCAAGGCCCTGAGCTGATCGAGAACATGAAGAAGCAGGCCGCCCGCTTCGGAGCGACCTTTCAGACCGCTCACCTCAATCAAGTCGATCTTAGCCAGAACCCATTTCGGCTCCAGACATCTGCCGGCGAGATCCTTACGCGCACGCTCATTGTCGCATCAGGGGCCAGCGCGCGCTGGCTGGGCTTGCAGAGCGAACAGGCGCTGATCGGCCATGGTGTCTCCAGTTGCGCAACGTGCGACGGCTTCTTCTTCCGCGGCCGCGAGATTGCGGTGGTGGGCGGCGGCGACTCGGCGATGGAGGAGGCGCTCTTCCTTACGCGCTTTGCCACCAAGGTTACGCTGCTGCACCGCCGCTCGAGCTTTCGCGCCTCGAAGATCATGCTCGACCGCGTGATGGCGCATCCTCAGATCGTGCTGCGCCCAAACACCATCGTCGAAGAGGTGCTGGGAGTCGAAGAGAAAGAAGTAAAGGGCCTGCGTCTGCGCGATGTGACGACCGGCGAGGAAAGCATTCTGCGAATTGATGGCCTCTTTCTTGGCATCGGACACGAGCCCAACGCGAAGATGTTCGGCGGCCAGATCGATCTCGACAACGAAGGGTATATTGTCACCAAGGACAACGTGATCGTCACGCACAATGGGGTTCCGGTAGCGGGCATCTATGCCTGCGGCGACGTGCAGGACCGGCGCTATCGCCAGGCGATCACGGCTGCCGGCACCGGTTGCATGGCAGCGCTCGAAGCCGAGAAGTTCCTCGATGAGCACGGAGGCTGAGCCGTTACCAGGAGTGGAAGACGAGAAACCTGGGTGCCCCATCCTTGACGCGTCTTTGATTATGCGCCAAGGGTGGGATACCAAGAACTTCTTCCGGCATTTACTTACCACGAGTGGAAGACGAAGAAGGCCGCGGCCACCAGGCACACTCCGGCGGCGGCATGGTTCCAGCGCAGATGCTGGCCGAAGTAGTAAGTGACGAAGACGCCGAAGACCACGAGCGTAATGATCTCCTGGATCACTTTGAGCTGGACGGGAGAGAAGCGGGCGGCGCCGATGCGGTTGGCCGGCACCTGAAAGCAGTATTCGAGCAAGGCGATCGACCAACGTCCACATAATCGGTTTGGATGCGGTCGCGGCGGCTGGGATTCGGGCTTGAGCACGATGACGCTAAAAGAGAACCTCGAACGGCTGGAAGAGGAGATAGCACAAGCCTGTCGCCGCGCGGGCCGCTCGCGCTCTGAAGTGGAGTTAATGGCCGTAACGAAGACCTGTCCACTGGCGGTTGTTGCGGAAGCTGCAGCGCATGGCCTCACGCTCTTCGGCGAAAACCGCGTGCAAGAGTTTTTGGGAAAGACGACCGACCTTAGTCCACTTCGACAGCGCACTGATGACCCCATTCGCGTGCACCTGATTGGTCATTTGCAATCGAACAAGGCGCAGCGAGCCGTGGAGTTGTTCGACGGCATCGACTCGCTGGACTCGCTGCGGCTGGCCGAGCGGATCAACGAGGCGGCGGGAAAGCTGGGCAAGCGGCTGCCGGTTCTCATCGAGGTGAAGCTCAGTCCCGAAGAGACCAAGGCCGGCCTGGACCCTAACTCATCGGAGGCCGCGCAATTATTGGAGCGGCTGCCGGAGTTAGATCACTTGCAGCTGCGCGGGCTGATGACGATAGCTCCATTCGATGTTTCCGAAGCCGAGACACGCGCCTGTTTTCGCAGCTTACGCGATTGGCGTGATCGCTGGGCCGCGGCGCATCCTGGTCTGGAGTTTGGCGTGCTCTCGATGGGCATGAGCGGCGACTTCGCGCTCGCCATCGCAGAGGGCGCAACGCGCATTCGCGTGGGCACGGCGCTCTTTGGCGCGCGCAATGCCGCCACGGAGCGCGATTAATGCTGCGCGCGACTGCGGATGGAGTTACATTGGCTGTGCGCGCCCAGCCCGGCGCGAAGAAGACAGCGATCACCGGCGTCTATGGCGAAGGTCCAGCCGCGCAATTGAAGATTGCTGTTCATGCGCCACCGCTGCAGGGCCGCGCCAACTCGGCGTTGATCGCTTTTCTCGCCGAGACCTTCGACTTGTCGAAGAATGCAGTCCAGCTTATGAGTGGCGAGCTATCGCGCAGCAAGGTCTTTCTGCTGCGGGGAGTTATGCTGGCGACGGTTAAAGAAGAACTGTCTCAGTGGACATAAACTTCCTGATCTCACACAAAACTTGTCATCCTGAGCGGAGCGCAGCGAAGTCGAAGGACCTGCGGTTGCCCTTCGGGTCTGTCTTAACTTTCCGCATCTGAAAAGAGGACGCGCAGCGCCTCTTCCGGCTCGGGGCGGACGCGGAAGTCGGCGTGGGCCTCGGAGAAGAGCACGCGGCCGGCGCAGTCGATCACGTAGGTCGCGGGCAGAGGCAGACGCCAACTCGACTCGCCATTCACAAAGGGAATGTTGATAAGGATGGAGAGGTAATGCTCGCGCAAGTATTCGGGGACGGTGTAGGCCAAGCCGAACTTCTCCGCCAGTTCGCAGCCGGGGTCAGAGAGCAGGGCGAAGGGCAGCCCGTGCTGGCCGGCCATGAAGTCGCTCTGCCGCTCGGTCTGCGGACTGATGGCCACCATCAACGCCTCATGTTCGCGCAGCTTGCCATAAAGGTCGCGCCAGTTCTCTAATTCGGTGACACAATACGGGCACCAGCGGCCGCGAAAGAACTTGATGACCAGCGGCCCAAGGGCAAGCATGTCTTGAGAGCTAACACGGCGGCCTGTTGCATCGTATAACTCAAACTCCGGCGCAAGCGCACCGACCGGCAAGATGTGATCTTCGATGCCGGAGGCGAATAACTCCTCGACCGCGCGCTCGCTGACAGCCAGCCGCTCGGCCTGCACGAGGTTGCGCGTGGTCGCCGTGATTTCGTCGAGTTGGTCTTGGAGGGTGGTCATTTTGATCTTCCAGCGAGCTTCCTGAAGTTGAATCTTTCTTCGCCGTTTTGCCTGATCCAAAGAAGCGAGTGATGCCAATCGAGAAAATCGCGTTCCATTGCACCGCGATTGGATCTAGCGCGCGGGAACGTGTGGCCGTAAACGATAAGACAGACGATCTGCTTGTATCGAATCTCGTCGGTTTTCCAGCGCTCTAGCGTATCGGTAACTTGGATAAGTGCGTGTTTCAAATCCGACCCCTTGAGCTCAAGGATCACATCGATGTCTCGGTCATAACCGATGATAAAATCCGCGCGCCCTCCTTCCGTTTCCCGAAAGTAGCACTTGTCATACTGAATCTTGCGCAACTCCCTGCCGTGAGGGTTTACGAATGTCGCACAGATTCCTTCTTCCTCAACGGGAAGACTGGTTTGGTTGCTGAATTCAATACATTCACCTTCCCGCGCGGCCCGCTCTTGGTTACGAGGCTTTCTTCTGTTCATACTCCAGCCTCAGTAACTCATCGAATTCGCTGCCTATTCTGTCTGAAACGCTATCGAGATATTCTCCGTTGATCAGTCCAGTTTTAGAGAGAATTGACTCGGATTTCCCATCGTGGATACTGTAGGCCTTGAAGGTTCCTGGCTCAACCCAGAACCGTTCGTCAATCTTGATTCTCTTCTTCAGAAGCTTGTCCTGTCCGAGTTGACCAGCAAAGATAAGGTTGTTAAACGCAGAAAGGATGTAGGGACTGTGGGTAGTTACAACAATACATATTTTCTGGGAGCGTGCATTTGAGAGCCAGCATAGGAGTTTAACAATATCGAATTGCGAACTTGGAAATAGATGAGCCTCCGGTTCCTCGGCAAATACTGTTAGACCGTCTGGACCGGTCAGAGCCATTCGGAGTGACCTGAGCAATGGAAGTACCTCTTGCTCACCGGATGACAACTGCTCGAGCGAAAGCGTCCTGCCGTCACGAGTTTCGAATTGGACTGTGTCCCTTTTGCTGGATAGCTTTCCCTTTAAAATGGTCTCTTGAATCTCGTCAAATGATTTAATGAGATTACGGTCTCGATCACGGACATAGAATCTGTCGTCGAACAGCCACTCGGCCATTTGCCCGAACTCCGCAGTTATGGGGTCTAAAGATCCGACGCGAAATGCCCTGATTGCCTTGCTGTAATTCGTAAAAAGCGCCCTTCCAGCTGGGATATATATTTGGTGGAATATGCGGCCTTCCCCTAACAATTCCGTAAATCGTTTCGATGCGATCTCTCGAGCCTCCCAAGGCTTTGCGCCCTCGATCCCACGCTCCTTCTTCGCTGACTGCTCGCGGTACTCTCGGATTCTTTTAAGGGCGCTTTCGTATGCTGATCGGAATTCAGAACATAGATTCAGCTTGATATTGTCGCATGGATGATCCTCGCGAGAGGTTCGGACGATTGAAACAACGAAAGGTCCATCTTCATATCTGATTTCAAACTTCTTTTGCCCCCAAGTTTTTACAGGAAACCACTCGTGCAAGAATGTGTTTCTGATCTCCTGTTTGAACTGGTCGAGCGGAAGCTCATCGGAAGCAGAAACCACCGCTGAACTAACAATGTTGAGGCAAAAATAGGCAAAACGGCAAAGGAGGCTCTTGCCGCTCGATTGTGGTCCGATGATGACATTAATCCCGGCAATATCTAGGACTGCCTCATCGATTACCGAGAAATTTTTGACCGTAAGCCTACGCATTTCGTCCTCCCGGTAATGAGAATACTACCTTCCGAACCTTTGGCGGCCGCCCATGCCCATGGCGCCTAAGCCGCCGCGCATCATCTTGGCGCCCAGGCCGCCTTTGCCCATCTGCTTGAACATCTTGGCCATCTGGGCGTATTGGCGGAGGAGATTATTCACGTCTTGCACCTCGGTGCCGCTGCCTTTGGCGATGCGTTTGCGGCGGGTGCCGTTGATGATTTCGTGGTTGCGGCGCTCTTTGGGGGTCATCGAGTTGATGATCGCCTCAAGGCGTGTGAACTGCTTTTCGTCGACGTTCTTCGAGGCCTGCTGAAGGCCGGCGAAGGGGCCGACTGAGGGAAGCATTTTCAAAATCGACTCCATCGACCCGAGCTTCTTGATCTGCTGTAACTGGTCGCGAAAGTCTTCCAGCGAGAAGCCGTCGCCGAGCAGAGCTTTCTTGGCGAGATCCTCTGACTTCTTGCGGTCGAGTGTCGACTCGGCCTTCTCGATGAGCGACATCATGTCGCCCATGCCCAGGATGCGGCCGACGATGCGGTCGGGATGGAATGGCTCGAAGGCGTCGGGTTTTTCGCCCACGCCGATGAACTTGATGGGCTGGCCCGTGACGTGGCGAATGGAGAGTGCCGCGCCGCCGCGTGCGTCGCCGTCCATCTTGGTCAGCACGACGCCGGTGAGGCCGAGGCGCTTGTGGAAGTCGGCGGCGGAGTTGACGGCGTCCTGGCCGGTCATGGCGTCGGCGATGAATAAGATCTCGCTGGGATTGAGCAGCTTCTTGAGCCGCTCCATCTCCGTCATCAGCTCTTCGTCGATGTGCAGGCGGCCGGCGGTGTCGACGATGAGCGTGTCGCAGCCCATGTTGCGGGCCTCGCGGCGTGCTTCGCCAGCGAGCCGCTCGACAAGTGCCGAGCCAGGCTTCTCGCCCTTCTGATCGCCTTCGTAGAGGCGGGCCTCGATGGATTTGGCGACGACTCTGAGCTGCTCGCGAGCGGCGGGGCGGTAGACGTCGACCGAGACGAGCATGGGCCGGTGCCCGCCTTTTTTGAGCCAGGCGGCGAGTTTGCCGGCGGTGGTCGTCTTGCCGGAGCCTTGCAGGCCGGCCATCAGAATGACCGACGGCGGCTGTGAGGCGAATCTGAAGCGGGCCGTGTCTTTGCCGAGCAGCGCGATCAGTTCGTCGCGGACGATCTTGATGACCTGTTCGGAGGGCGAGAGGGCAGTGAGCACCTCGGTGCCAACGGCTTTGACGCGGATCTGCTCGATCAGTTCGGTGACTACATTGAGGTTGACATCGGCCTCAAGCAAGGCTACGCGAATCAATCCCAGAGCTTCGGCGATGTTCTCTTCAGTGAGCGTGCCCTGGCCCCGGAGGACCTTGAAGGCGCGCTGAAGTTTGTCTGTGAGGGTTTCAAACATGATCAGTATAAGTGTACCCTGCGTTGCGGCGTGGAGATGGAGCGGTCTTGGGTCACTGCGCTGCGGTGATTAAGTATTGCTCCAGCTTGCCGTTGGGATAGGTATAGGTGGTCAAATGCAGTTTCTTGCGAGGATAGGCAATGTCGAAGCTGCGGAAGGTCATGCCGGCGCGCAGCTCTTCGTTGGTCTGGCGAAATGTGAGCGGCTCGCCCAGCGGGACGAGGCTGCTCTGGTAGTCGGCCTGAGTTTGGGCTGTGAAGTAATCGTTCAAGTTGGGCGCGAACAGAGTGCGGTCGATGCGGCCCTGCTGTAGGCCGCGAAAGATGGCCAGGGCCTGTCTCTCGGCGTCGGTGGCCGAGGAGACGCCAAGCACCGCGGGAGCGATCAGGTTGGCGATGGTTGTGGCCGCGCCAACGGCATCCTCATTGGTCAGCACGGCCACGGCGATACCGTCGTCGGGATAGGCCTCATTGTCAGAGACAAAGCCGGAGATCTCGCCCGAGTGCACAATAGCCCGGTGGCCATTCAGCTCGCGAACTCCCACTCCCAGACCGTACTGCGTTCCCTTGCCGTTCTTCAGCTTCACCTCGGTGAACATCTCTTTGTAGCTCTCGGGCTTGAGCACTGTCTGCGCAATCAGACTCTCATCCCATAGGGCGAGGTCATGCGCGGTCATGGCCAGCTCGGCGGCGCCGAACAACCAGCCTTTGCCCTCCTGAGGAGCCACGCGCAAGGGGCCAAGGGCGTGGCGATAGTAGCCAGCGGCGTCGGCCTGGGTCAGTTGGGCCTGATCCGAATCCCACACAGAGGCCATGCCGAGTGGCCGGAAGATGCGGCTCGTGAGGAAGTCCATCAGCGGCTTTCCGGTGATCTGCTCCACAATACGGCCGGCAATGACGAAGTTGGTATTCGAATACTGCCACTGGGTACCGGGTTCGAAGTTCAGCGGCTTTTTGGCGAAGAGGTCCAGGATCCGCTGGGTTGTTACGGGTCTCTGCATGGGTGTTATCAGGTAGTCCTCGGGCCAGTAATCCTGATACCCGGAGGTGTGAGAGAGGATCTGCCGGATGGTGACTTCATTGCCGCGCGTCAGGCCGGGAATGTACTTTTCCACTGCGTCATCGAGCGAGAGCTTGCCCTCCTCTTGAAGCAGAAGTACGGCCGCGGCGGTGAATTGCTTCGAGATCGACCCGATCGAATAGCGCATCTGAGGGGCGGCCGCGACAGCGGGAGCACTCTCACTTGCCAGACGCGCTTTCCCATAAGCGTGTGTGTAAGCCAGCTTGCCATGCTGAACGACTGCGATCGAGGCCGAGGGTACGCCGGTATCTTCCAACACCTGAGTGGCTATGCGGTCGATTTTGTCTTTGAGGCCAGGATCGATAGCATTTCCACTTTGTGCGGCGAGGGCAAGCGGAGATAGGGCAGCAAGAAGTGCGATGCAAGAAGCGAAGCGAGCGGGGGAAGTGATGGACATCTCAAACTCCTAAAGAAGGTGGAGAGGTGCTGTTGAGCGTGGGGCGAGGTCATGCGGTGCGGGCTAGGGTCAGCGCAGTAATGTCGTCGTCCTGGCCAAAGGCTTCGGCGGCGTTTGCAATGGCCTCGGCGGGCTGGACGCTTAGAGCCGCGGTGCGGTCAAAGCCGAAGAGAACGCCGGTTTTGTCACGGGCCTCGACGATGCCGTCGGTCAGCAGAGTGAGCTGCTGGCTCGGGGCGAGCTGGAAGATCGATTCAGGGTAGGCGGTTACGGCGGAGACACCGAGTGGCAAGCCATTCTGGAGCGGCAGCTCTTTGCCCGCAAGATAAGGGGAGAGGTGGCCGGCGTTGGCAATCGTGAGCTTGCCATCTTTGTCGACGCGCAACACGAGGCAGGTTGTGAAGCCACCACCGCTGCGGGTCAACATGCGCTGGTTCATTGCGGTGAGGATTTCGTTGGGGCTCTGCGTGTAGTGTGCGAGAGTACGCACCGTGCCGACAAGCAGAGAGACGGTCATGGCGGCGGGCAGGCCTTTGCCGCTCACGTCGCCGATGATCAGCAGTACTCCACCGCCCGGGAGTGGCAGGATCTGGAAAAAGTCTCCGCCGACCTGGCCCGCAGGTTTGTAGACACTTTGCAGCACGAAGCCGGGGATTGCGGGAATTTCGTCGGGAATGAGAACGTGCTGGACCGTGCGGGCGGCTTCAAGTTCGGCAGCGGCCTGCGAGCGCTCGCGGGCAATGCGGACGGTGCGCTGCACGAGGAAGATCAGAATCGCGATGTAAAAGGCCAGGTCGCTCACGCGATAGAAATCGATCAGGTAGCTCCCGAAGGGGAGGTTAAACGGCATGTAGCGCAATAGCGAGTCGAGATTTGCGAATTGGACCAAATTACGCAGGAAGTTCCAGTAGTCGGCGAAGCAACCCAACAGAATCGCCGGCAGCAGGAGGAGAGCTTCACGGTTACCGCGCCGCCAGCCCTGAATCAAAAGCAGGGGCAGCACCACCTTCATGAAGATAATGGGCAAAAAGAAGCCAAAGAGGAAGAATCGGTCGGATACGAGTCCAAACGCGTGGGCAGGAAAGACGATAAAGGCGAGGAAAGTGACGGCCTCAAGCGCGAGGAGCCAACGCGTGCGCTGCCGATGCAGCACGAGGCGAACAAATTCGATCAGGGCCACCATCTCTACGCCAATAAAGGCGAATTGAACTAAGAATACGTAGAAAGATAAGTAGTCCAGGCTGAACCAGACCAGCATCGCCGCCACGATGCTGGAGGCGAAGAGGCAAATGGCAATTGCCAGGTACTCCAACTGACTGCGCAGAGCAAAATACAGCGCAAGGGCAATGAGGCCGGCGAGCAGCGACAGGCCGCATAGAAGCGCTGGTGGTCCGGCATCGTGTGCCGCGACAAAGCTGGCGTAGATGGGCGCCGCGCTCTGACCGACAAGATAGACGGAGTTAGACCGGATGGGCGTATTCACGCCAAGAGCACCGCGGGAGCTCCAGGTCGTGGTGCAGCGGATGGCCAGAATCAGATCGCTTCGCCCGGCAAGCAGGTTATCGGGTACATCGTAGGGGACCAGAGCAGTTTGGGAGGAGAGCCGCCTTCCAGACTTGTCGCCGTTGCTGCCCAGCAGCACTCCATTGACATAGACCTCTTGGAATCCCGAGACGTCGACGAGTCCAATCGCCAGGTTGCGCGCGCCGGGGCGCAGGTGGATGTGGATTCGATACCAGACATACGGAACATTGCGAATGCCATAGTCATGCAACTGCCTGTTGCCGTCGAAGATCATCCAGCCGCTGTCGTCGTAGGTTGGCGAGGCCCATGCGGGGTTGTCGCCCGCGGCGACGAGCCAGTTGGGGCCGAGAGCGACGTGCTCGCCAAATTGGCTGGCATCGAAGTTGCGCGGGTCGGAGGCAGCCGGCTGGGCCGCCGCGAACCGAAGGCAGAAGGCCAGCAGCAAAAGAGCAGACGTCCTAAAGGCTCGGGAAAACATCGAGTCCACTATAGCGCAGCCGGGATGCGATAGGCTGGTGCTGGCGCACTCTTATCTTGAGATCGGAAGGAGCGAGCATGCACACGGACCAGCAAGAGCGGTTGGACAAGTTGATTGAGGGATACGGACGGTTTCTTACCAAGGTCTTTCCCGGCAAGCGAGACCAGTTTCATCTGCTGGCCGATCAGCAGGCGCCGGAGACTCTCTTCATCACGTGTTCTGATTCGCGCGTGGTGCCGGACTTGATCTTGCAGACGCAGCCGGGCGACCTGTTCATCACGCGCAACGCCGGCAATGTGGTGCCTGTAGGCGGCGCGGATGTGGATGGAGTGACAGCGACGATCGAATACGCCATCGAGGTCCTCAAGGTGAAGCACGCCATTCTCTGCGGCCACTCGGATTGCGGCGCGATGAAGGCGGCTCTGAACCGCAAGGATTTGGAAGGCCTGCCCAAAGCCCGTCGCTGGCTGAGCCACGTCGAGGGAGCTTTTAGTCATCGCCAGCCCTTGAACCTGGAAGAGGGTGAGCATGCCGAACTGGCCTCACTCATCCGCGGCAACGTGGTGGCGCAACTGCTCAATCTGCGCGCCCAGCCGGCGGTGTCAAAAGCTGTGATGGAAGGCCGGCTGACGGTGCATGGCTGGTACTACGACATTCTGAGCGGACACATCGAGCGGTACGACGACGAGTTGCGGCGGTTTTTGCCGCTGGCGGGGTGAGGTTTCTTGGCTATTTGGGTCGGATTCTTGTTGGAATTCGACATATTGGAGTAAACTAGATTGTAAACTGGTTGTTTGGATTAGCGACGATTTGGAGGGCTTATGACGGTTGCGGAAGGGACTTACACCGAAATTGGGGCTTTTGACGCCAAGACAAAGCTCTCCGAGATTCTGCGCAAGGTCGAGCAGGGAGAGCGGTTCACGATCACCGTGCGGGGGCGGGCGGTGGCGGACATTGTGCCTAGCCAACTAAAGGACAGAAGACGGGCTGTTGAGGCTGTCCGCCGCCTTCAGGCCATGCCGAAGATCGAAGGTATCTCCCCAGAGATGGTGCGAGAGTGGATTGAGGAAGGACGATCTTGAGCCTGGTTCTTGATGCTTCGATGACCTTGGCGTGGCAATTCAAGCGCGTTGATCCGGGCGAGGTGCTCATTGCCGAGAAGGCGCTTGAAGCGCTTTCCACGGTTCAGGCTGTTGTTCCGGCACTTTGGTTCGCAGAAGTCGCCAATGGAGTTTTGCGGGGCGAGCGGCAAGGTGCAATATCGTCGGCGCAAACGACATCCTTTCTCAACGATCTGTCCGAGGCGGAAATCGTAGCGGATGAGGTTTCTCCGCGCGGCCGTCAGGCCAGTGTGCTGGATCTTGCGCGGAACTATGGGTTAACTGTGTACGACGCCACCTATCTCGAATTGGCCATGCGCCGCGCCGCGACATTGGCAACCTTTGACCGTAAGCTGGCCGAGGCGGCAAGAAGTGCGGGAGTGCGGGTCTTCGGCGATTCGGCGTAGTTGGTTCGGTCAATTCGCAGGCATGATGTCGTGGCCGGTGCAATGCGGGTCGGGCTTGTCAGAGGCGGAGAGCATCGTAAAGGAGTTCTTGCCTTCCTGGATCTGGAAGAAGGTGGGAGTGTCGGGACGCAAGTCCGTCTTTCCTTCGACCCACCATCCTTTGTCGAGTTCGACCTGGAAGTGGGACGCGGAATCGGAGCAGGGGCGCACCGGGCCGTAAGTTAGGTGCGGCGTCTCTTGATTTTGATTGGCGGGGTGATTAAGGGTCTCAATTTTCTTGTGCGTTGCCTCAAGGCCGGTCAACTCTGAAGGTGAATTCCAGTTTTTCGATTCATTCCACGGTGAGTTGAGCCATTCGTCGACAAAGTCGCGGCCATTGATTGCGATCGGTTGAACGCGATCGATCTGATCTCCAGAGACGCGATAACGGTAGATCCCGGGACGGCGGATGATGTTAATGTCACGACTGTAACCCGAGACTCGAAGTTCGAGTCCATCCGAAGTGAGCTCCATCTTTACGGGATCGTCACGCCAATAGGTTTCTTCCTTGTGAAGGAGCACCTTCTGCGGAACATCGTTTCGCGCGGGCTGGATGAAGTCCAGATCAAAACCGCCGAAGTTGGAAGTACACATTGGGTGACCGTGCGCGACACCAACCAGCCAGTTCGCTGAATTCTGTTGCTGCACAACCCGATATTCAAAGAAGTCGCCGAAGGCATTGGGAGTCCGGTCAGGGTCGCTCTGCCAGCGCAAAACCCGTATCCACTTCTCCTGCTTCCATTCATAACCGAGCAACATGGAGTCGTCGCCACAGACGATGCCAAAATTGAATACGACCAGCATCAAATTCGCCTTATCTCCAGCTCTTGAGACTTTGACGTTCAGGTCTGCTCCGTAGGCGTCGTCCTCGACGGCATTTGAAACATCCTGCCACTGTGGCTTCTTCGGTGTCTTATTCGCGTTAAGAAGGGATTTCAATTCGTTCTGAAGTTTCTCGGCGGTGATTGCAGCCGTGGCGCAGTGGAGCGATGCATCCGTCGTCGCCACCAACTTGTCTTTCAGTTTTTGGATTTGCAGTCGAAGTTCGGGTTCTAAACCATCGCCCTCCGGTTTGATTGCGTGCAACGTGGTCTGGGCGGTCTTTGCGCGTCGCGCTGCTGCCCGCAATGCCGGTTGCGAACAGGGTTGCTCAGCCCGCGACGGCGGAACAAGGAACAAAGACGTGACAAAGATTGCTGCAAGGATTCGCATAGCAAGCAAGTATAGCGCCGAAGCTCAATGCACGCCCGGCGGCGGGGCGGCGTTTTTGGCGGGCTTTTTGAAGAGCCATGCTGCTGCGGCGCAGAAGAAGGCTAACAGCGCCGTCCAGCGGAAGACATCCACATAGGCCATCAGCGCCGATTGTTGCTCCATCAGGCCGTACAACAATCCCAGTGAGCCGGGGCCACCGGCGGTGCGGCCAATGTGGTGGCCTAGATAGCCGGCGAGGGCGTGCGACTTCTGCTGCAGGATCATGTTCGATGGGCCAAGCCCCGCCCCGAGTTCTGTCTGGTGCAGAGCGGCGCGGCGAATCAGCGCCGTGGTGGCCATTGAAATTCCAATCGACCCGCCGATATTCCTCAGCATGTTGAAGAGGCCGGTGGCGTTGCCCATCTCCTCACGCGGAATGGTGGCGGTGGACATCGTGGCTAGCGGAACGAAGACAAAGCTGAGGGCGAAACCCGTCAGCGTGATGGGAATCAGCAGCGTGTAGGGGCCGATGTCGAGGTTCACCATGCCGAAGAAGAGAGCGCAGATGCCGAAGCCGGTGAATCCGGCGCAGAGCAGCTTGCGCTGATCGATGCGCGAGCCGAGGATGCCGATGACCGGCGAGCCGATAAATGAGCCGACGCCGCGCGGGAAGACCACCATGCCGGCAGTGAAGGCGGTGTAACCGAGGATCTCCTGATAGTAGAGGGGCAGGATGGCGATGGTGATGTAGATGGCCATGCCCAGCATCGCGATCAAAAAGCATCCGGTGCGGAAGTTGCGGTCCTTCAGAACATGAAGGTCGAGCAGGCCCTTTCGGTTGGTCCACGAGCGCCAGATCCAGCCAATGAGAGCAACCACCAGCGCGGCCACGGCCCAGCGTACCCAGATTGCGCCAAACCAATCGTCCTCCTGGCCCTTGTCGAGTACGATCTGCAGTGCGCCGGTCCAGACCATCAGCAGGCCGAAGCCGATGTTGTCGAAGGGGCCGACCTTTGCGTGCTTGATGTAGGGCGGGTCGTGGACGAAGCGGGAGATCATGAAGACGGCCAAGATGCCGACGGGAATGTTGATATAGAAGGCGTATCGCCAACTGAAGGTATCTGTCAGCCAGCCGCCGAGCGTCGGTCCGATGACCGGAGCGACCACGATTCCCAGGCCATAGGCGGCCATGGACATGGAGCGCTTCTGAATGGGAAAGCTCTCGAGCAGGATCGACTGCGAGAGGGGCTGCAATGCGCCGCCGCCCGCTCCTTGCAGCACGCGGGCCAGCAGAATGACGCCCAGCGAAGGAGCCGCGCCGCAAAAAAACGATGCGATGGTGAAGAGGATTACGCAGCTAAGCAAAAAGCGCTTGCGGCCAAAGCGGCGTGCAAACCAATTGGAGGCGGGCAGGATGACGGCGTTGGCGACCAGGTAGCTGGTAAGCACCCAGGTGGCTTCCGAGTTAGACGCCGAGAGCGAGCCCGCGATGTAGGGCAGGGCCACCGAGGCGATCGCGGTATCGAGCACCTCCATGAACGTGGGCAGCATCACCGAGACCGTGACCAGCCACGGGTTCACTCCCTGGGTCAGCGGATAGCGGGCTTGTGCGGCGGCAGTCGTCATCGGGAAGGAGGCTGATTTGAGGGTAAACGATTGGTGCCGATGCATGCGGTGACGGAGGTTTTTAAAGGGTTTAACGGCGGCAGGAAGACCACCACGATGCGACGATCCTCAGCGCCCGGTGAGCCCCAAAGACCCTTACTGCGACTGCGCGGCGGCCAACAACATGCTGATCTTTTCCACGGCTATCGTGAAGCCTGTCACCGTCAAGGCGGCCCAATCGCAGAGACGCAATGGAGCCCGCCGCAAGCTTGTTATTCAGTTGAGCTGGATTGCGGCCGGCAGCTCTCCTTCATCCGCCTTGCGCGGAGGCCTCAGAGCAGGCAGCCCAGGAGAAGCGATTCTTTCCCGCCTGCTTGGCGGTGTAGAGTGCGCGATCGGCGTGAAGCATCAGATCGCCCCAGCTTCCCTTTTTCGCCGGCCATGCGGTAGCAACACCCTGACTGATGGTCATCTTCGATGATATTGGCGAGCCCGGGTTGGGAAGTTCGAGCCGGCTGACCGCCATCTGAATCTGCTGCGCGATCACCATGGCGCCCTCGGGGCCCGTCTCAGCAAGCACCAGAACGAACTCATCGCCGCCATAGCGGGCGACCAGATCGGCGGGGCGGCGGGCGATCCGCTTCAACTCGGTGGCAAAGGCGATGAGCGCGCGATCGGCAGGGCCGTGTCCCACAGAGTCGTTCAACTCCTTGAAGTGATCGATGTCGATGATAACGGCGGAGATGGGTTTATTGGTGCGTACCGCGCGATCCCACTCCAGCTCCAACTGTTCGTCGAGGCGGCGGCGATTGGCCACGTTGGTGAGCGCGTCGGTCATCGAGAGTTTTTCGAGCTCGGCGGTGCGCTCGCGGACGCGCTCCTCGAGGATCTCGATCATTTCGTCTCGCTGCGCCTTGATGCGTTTGCGCGCGGTTATGTCTTCGATCACCGCGATGAAGTAGTCGGGATTTCCGCCGCTCTCGCGCACCAGCGAAACCGTCAGATTGGCCCAGACCACACGCGTGCCTTTTGTGTAATAGCGCTTTTCGACCGAATAGCTGGTGCGCTCTCCGCGCAGCAGCTCCCCTATGAGCGAGCGATCGATATGCAGATCGGCGGGATGCGTCAGTTGAGCGAAGCTCAACGCGAGCAGTTCTTCCTTGGAGTAGCCCACAATCTCGCAGCAGCGCCGATTTACATTGAGCCATTTTCCATCGACGCCGACATGGGCGATGCCGACAGCCGCCTGTTCAAAGGTGGCGCTGAACCTGGTTTCACTTGCTGCCAGAGCTTCAACCCAATCGGTGACCTCCATATTCATGCCCAGCATGCGGATGGACTGATCGGGCAGTCTAACGAGCTGCCCGTAGCCTAGAATCCAGAGGATCTTGCCATCCGCGGAGAATACGCGAAAGTGCTCGCGGAAGCCGGGCACGTTGCGAAGAGAGCGTTCAAACGCCAGTTGCACTCTCTCCCGATCGTCGGGATGCACGATCTCGAACCATGCTTTAGAAGTGTTGATCTCGCTGGCCGGATACGAATAGGCCTCGGCCACGGCGACGGTCCAGCGGAACTCGTCGGTGGAGGGATTCCACTCCCATGTCGCAAGCTGCGAGTACCCGAACGCCGACGCGACGGCCTGAGGATCCAAAGAGTTCATGAAGCTCCAATAATTGAACGCAGAACCTAGCAGTTATGCTGCTTTTGTCATGTGATGCTAGCAGGTCGAGGTCCAAACGCGCAGCGTTGCGCCTGGCGCAAATCCGGGCCACATGACCGAGGTCATCTCCTCCGGAATCGCAACCAGGCGCGCTCGATCGATGATTGGAGCGTTACTGAATGGACCTTAGATAGGTCACGAGTTGCCAGCGTTGCGCCTGCGGCAGGCTCGACCACGATGGCATGCCGTGACCCAGGTCGCCTTGGCGCAGAAACCACTCAATGTCGCCATCGCTGGCTGTGCGCAGCCGTTCGCTGCGCAGCGAGGGGCGCTTGCGTCCGTCGCCCTGCGCGCTGGCTTTGTGGCATTGCTGGCAATGCTCCCGATAGACGAGCGCCCCGGCCTCGAGGGCCTCCGGCTGACCAGCCAGCGGATTCGTCTGAGCATGCTCCCGGGCCGGAACCTGTGTCCAGCGGGCGCTATTTGCCGCGGCATACGCAACAACAGCGCACAGCACGACCGTGATTATTACGCTCAGGCGCCGAGTCATTGCGCACCTCCCTGCGAGTGGCGGAACCAGCCGCCAACCTGATCGAATTCATAGGCCAGTCCGACGCGGTAGACGCGGGTCAGACTGGTTTCCGTCAGTCCGAAGCCCGGCGAAAAGCTTAGCCGCACAGCCCTGGGAAGCTGCCAGCCAAGGATGGGCGCAATGTAGTGCGAGGTATCGCCCAGGGTCAGTGCGAAGGTATCGCCCAAGCCACCGTAAGCCTCCACACCGGCGATGAATTTCTCGGCGCAAAATGTGCACTCCCGGCGGCTGGCCGCGCTGCGCAGCGGGCGCGCGATCCCCACGGCGTAGCCGAACTCCCAAGGAGCGTGTCCGAGATTCTTCTCGGAGATGAAGTTCTCGCTGATGTTCCAGTCCTTGAGGTTCGAGGAGAGGATCAGCTTCAGTTCAGCCTCGTGCTGATGATCGCGGCGCAGCTCGCCGTTGGACCCGGCCAGATCGGCCTGGCCATCGTGGCCGACAACTTCCAAGATGGTTTTGTCGGCGCCCGAGGTGTTTTCGTACTCCACATAAAAAACTGGGTTGACGGCATGATCGCGCATCAGCGGCCGCAGGCGATTCTCCAGCCGCCAGCCGGTATAAACCGTTGAGTCGCTACCCGTGGCCTGGCCGTCGAGATACAGCTCGGTCGTCCACCAGCCGCGTGTGCCGTACTCCAGCTCCATCGCCGTCGCGCCGTAACGATTGCTCCCGCCAGGTTGCGCCAGCGCTGTTTTGGTCTCGATCTCCAGATTGCCGGGCTCTTCCAGATCGTGAGAGTAGGTGACGAAGTAGGGCTTCTCCTGGGCTTTGCCCGATGGAACGGCAAAAAGCGGAAGGCAGAGAAGCAGCCAACGGCCGCCTACAAGCGTTCTTCTGAATAATTCGGACAGCAAGATCGAGGACCTCCTAAAATACGACTAAAACAGTCGTGTATCTAGATATAAGACTAATATAGTCCTATTTAAGAACGCAAGCGGATTTTAAGTCTCGCCCGCAACTGGTGCCTGTTTACTAAAATACAATCAAGAAATCTTGACAATAAGTCGCTCAATATGGCACTCTGTGAGAGTCGGAAATTCTATTCACCAGGCAGGCATTCAACCATGGCAAAAATCATCGGCATCGACCTTGGCACCACCAACAGCTGCGTTGCGGTTCTCGAAGGCGGGGAACCAAAAGTCATTCCAAATGAAGAAGGTGCGCGCACCACGCCTTCTGTCGTCGGCTTCTCAAAGAGCGGAGAGCGGCTTGTGGGCCAGGTCGCCAAGCGCCAGGCCATCACCAATCCTGAGAACACGATCTTCTCGATCAAGCGCTTTATGGGCCGCCGCTACAACGAAGTGAGCGACGAGATGAAGATGGTTCCCTTCAAGGTAATCGCGCAGGGCGACCATGTGGGTGTGATGGCCCAGGGCAAGGAGTACACCCCGCCCGAGATCTCTGCCATGATCCTGCAAAAGCTCAAGAAGAGCGCCGAAGCCTATCTGGGCGAGACGGTCAGCGAGGCTGTCATCACTGTTCCGGCCTACTTCAACGACGCTCAGCGTCAGGCCACCAAAGACGCGGGCAAGATCGCCGGCCTCGACGTGAAGCGCATCGTCAACGAGCCGACCGCGGCCGCGCTGGCCTATGGCCTCGACAAGAAAAAGGACGAGACGATTGCCGTCTACGACTTCGGTGGCGGAACGTTTGATATCTCCATCCTCGAAGTCGGCGAAGGCGTCATCGAGGTCAAGTCCACCAACGGCGACACGCACCTGGGCGGCGACAATCTCGACCAGCGCATCGTCGACTGGCTCATCGCAGAGTTCAAGCAGGAGCAGGGCCTCGACCTCAGCTCCAAGGGCAACGAGATGGCCTTGCAACGGCTCAAGGATGCCGCTGAAAAGGCCAAGATCGAGCTCTCGACAACCATCGAGACCGAGATCAACCTTCCCTTTGTCACCGCCGATGCCACCGGTCCCAAGCACCTGGTCCGCAAGCTGACCCGCGCCAAACTCGAGCAGTTGGTCGAGGACCTGCTCTTCCGCTCGCTCGAGCCTTGCAAGAAGGCTATAGCAGATGCCGGCGTCACCGTCGACAAGATTGACGAGGTCGTGCTGGTCGGCGGCCAGACGCGCATGCCCAAGATTCAGGCGCTGGTCAAGGAGCTCTTTGGCCGCGAGCCGCATCGCGGCGTGAACCCCGATGAAGTCGTCGCCATCGGTGCGGCCGTGCAGGCGGGCGTGCTGGCCGGCGAGGTCAAGGACCTGCTGCTGCTCGACGTAACGCCTCTGACGCTATCGATCGAAACGCTCGGCGGCGTGGCAACCTCGATGATCCCGCGCAACACGACCATCCCGACCAAGAAGACCGAGACCTTCTCGACGGCGGCCGATAACCAGACCGAGGTCGAGGTGCACGTGCTGCAGGGTGAGCGGCCCATGGCGGCGCAGAACCGCACTCTGGGCAAGTTCAAGCTCGGCGGAATCATGCCCGCCCCGCGCGGCGTGCCGCAGATCGAGGTCACCTTTGACATCGATGCCAACGGCATCCTCAACGTCACGGCAAAGGACAACGCCACCGGCAAGGACACGCGCATCACCATCACCTCCAGCTCCGGCCTCAGCAAAGACGAGGTCGAGAAGATGGCCAAAGAGGCCGAGGCCCACGCGAGTGAGGATAAAGAAAAGCGCGACGAAATCGACGCCCGCAACTCGCTCGATGGCATGGTCTACAACATCGACAAGATGCTCAAGGACTCGGGCGACAAGCTCTCGGGCGCAGAGGCGGCTCCGGTCAAGGCCGAGGTCGAGTCGGTACTTGCTGAATCAAAGAAGCTCCTCGAAGGCACGCCGGCCTCAACCGAGTTGAAGGCGCAGCACGAGAAGCTGACTCACGCCAGCCACAAGCTCGCCGAGATCGTCTACAAGGCCACAGCGGCGCAGGCCGCACCCGGAGCAACTCCCGGCGGCGACGGCGCAGCACCCAACGCAGGTGCAAAGAAAGACGAAGGCGTAATCGACGCCGAGTATGTCGACGTAGAAGACAAAAAGTAGAACTTGCCGTCCAGGCGTGCGCGCCTTCGGCGGAAAACTCAGGGGTGGGCGATGAATGTCGCTCACCCCGTTTCTTATTCATTTGATCGAGGATCTTTGTTCGGAGGATTTCCAAGTGTGAAGATGACATTTATGGTCGTTCGCACTTCGGCAGGTTCTCCGTTCAATAAATAGGGTCTGTAAGTCCATGTCTTGACCGCGTCCAGTGCCGCCTGCTGGAGCATGGGCGGACCGCTGATAACGCGCAGATTCTTGATTTGACCATCCTTGCTGATGACGGCCTCCAAGACAACCGTGCCCTGGACCCTTGCAGCTTTGGCGATGGGCGGATACTCAGGCGCCACTTTGGTCACAAGCATCCCTGTGGCGAGGCCGGGAGAGATGGAGAGTTGTCCACTGTCTGCACTCTGGCGAAGATTTGGGGACGAACCAAATAGGTCTCCCTTCACGCCAACCATCATGATTTCGTAAGCGCTTGCGTCGGGAGGAGGAATGAAAACGGCTTCGTCGATGGCTGTAATGGGTTCGATGATTTCAAGATGAGCGGTGGCGTTGATCTTGCCGCTGGTTTCCACTTTAAGATCACTGGAAACGGAACGGCCTTGAAAGCTGATTGGATGGTCGAGGGTCTCGGAGATTGTGTCGAGGCGGGCGCTCTGGAGGGCAAGTGTCGCAGGATTGAAACAAAAGGTTGCGATCAGCCGTGGTTGATCGACGTCCGATTTGGGCTTTGTGCTCATCAAGATGCAGAGGTGGCTGGCTCCGCTGTACGTGCGCTGTTCAGCGGCAAAGGCCACACGAGCCATCATCGAATCAGTTGGCAATGGACTTATCAGGTATGTGCGAATTGTTCTGAGCAGCGCGGATGGTCCGGTTTGGTCACCGGCGTACATCATCCCTTTTCCTGTTCCATAGACCGTATGCGAGTAACCTGAGCTTGAATAGACACTCTTGAACTTGGTAGGACTGATATAAAACTCTTCTAGAGTTCCATGATCCTTGGCGCTGCCCTGTTCATCGAAGATCTCGAACGAGGCTTTCATGTGCCATGCGCGATCGCCAGCCTGGGAGAGTCCGTTTGACAGCGCCGCCTGATGCATGAATGCAGCCGGATCGCTGGGTAGTGCGGCAGCGGCAGATGGTGCAGGGGCTGTTTCCTGTTTTGAATCCTGGGCAAACGCCGACAGGCAGAGAATGCCGGAAGCGATGGGGCAGAAGTGGAATATACAGCTGCAGAGCGTGCTCACGAAGGTCGTTTTTCGCATACCCGCACGATACCACAGCAGGCGCGGGCCTCACCCGACTTGATTTCAGCGTCAAACCTGTCGGTTGCGTATTCTCGTCTTGCTGAGTTGTATCTAACTTATAGGTACTGGATGAGAACCCGCTTCATATGTTTACTCTCTAATACCCGCGCAATTCTTTTTACAATGTTGCGGCGCAGGTCGAGCTCAACCGGAATATTCGGGTCCTGATGCGCATCGTTGATTCGCGTGCCGACGGCAAACTTCACGATGTCGCTGTCGAGCAGCATCGTCGCCAGCCGCACCGCCGCATTCGATCGCATGTCCTCTGGCGCAAAACCCTGCTCGAGCAGGCGAAGCACCTCGCCGAGAGTGAGCGTGCCTTCCGTCACCAGATCGAAGCCGTCCATTCTGGCTGAGGGCGGCACCTTCGAATGCAACTGCTGCCGCATGTCGATCTGAATGGGTCGATTCAGCATGCGCGAAACGATGTTGGCCGTCGTTCCACCGCAGATCACTTTGCGTCCCGGTGTACGCTCGGCCATCTTTGCAAGATCGGTATCGTGCGCGCGATTGAATGGCGCGCCGGTCATCACCAGCAGCTGGCGAGGGCTGCGAAAGTAAACCACACCGCAGGTAATGTCGTCCTTCGCACTAAGACCATCGACCTCTTCCGCTCTTGCAACAAGCGAGCGCGACAACTCGCGGGCCGAGATAGTTGGATACCGATCAATCTTCTCGCGAACAAACTTATCGACGCTTTCAAGGCCCCATCCAAGCGGTGTGCGATATTCACCCATGCCAGCCTGCGTGATGCCATCGGAGAAGAAGATGATTCGATCTTCGCGCTGAACGTCAAAGTTGGAAAAGCTGATCACGCGGTCTTCCCAACGCTTGGGACGCACCTCGGTCTTCTCGACATGCACTTCTCCATCGGGACGGATAATCAGGAATGGAGGATTGCCGTGCTCGATGATGCGCGTCTCTCCCGAACTGGCCATATCGACTACGGTGAAGGTGGAGTAGCTGATCTTGCGCACGCTGCAAATAGGCAGCGTGTCCATGATGATCTCCGCCGAGTCGTGAATATCCATTGGACTTGCCGTGAACTTCAAAGCCATCGTCGCCGTCATCGAGGCAAGCACGCTGGCCTTGACGCCGCTGCCCAGACCGTCGGATAGCACTGATATCATGCGGCCTTCGGGTTCCACTTTGCGCGATAGGAAAACATCTCCGGAGATGAACTGGCCGTGTTTGGCCCGCTGGCATGAATCGACCTCGATAAAACTCTCGGCGCCGGTCACTTCTGCCCCCCGGCCTCGTTGCCGTCGACCTCTTCGGGGCTGAATGATCGGACAATGGAGTTGAGAATGATCTCGGAGTCGGCTGCATTCTCGCCGAGAAGAAAGGCGATCTGCTGCACTGTCTTGAGGTTCTTTTGAATGACCTCGCGGGCGCGCCCGATGATCTGCTCCTTCTGGAAGATAGGCTTGGTGATATCCTGAAAGATACCGCACATCACGGAGTGAGGCTCGATGGTAAAGATGCTTGTGTTCAGAATGCTGCGCTGATAGCGTATGTCGTGCCCCACGATATCTTCGTCGGAATCGAGCACGCGCCTGAAGAGGTGGGAGAAGGGAATCACCGCGTCCAGAGCACTACCTTCAAGATCTTTTGACTGTTCGACATCGTCGGCGAAGAGATGGACGAAGTTTGAATTGCACTCGATGATCTTCAGATCTTCGTCGACGATCACCACGGCGGACGGCATCTTCTGCAGCAGAGCGTTGGCCTTCTTCTGCGCAAGCTTGCGCGTATAAGTAGCGCACATCATGCGTTCGGCATTGCGGGCGATCAGCGCGTGGGCAAAGTCGCGGCAGGAGTCGTATCCGCAGCCGCCGCAATTCAGCTCATCCTCTGCGGAGTACTTTCCCACCGTGCGCAGCGCCTCCTGCAGTTGCAGTTCGCTGTATTCGTTTCGTGCTACTGGTGATGCGGCATACTGCCGGTCAATAGGTAGTGAGAGCTTGCGCGGAAGCTCGGCGGCAGGCTTCGCATAGTGGAGAATATCGTAGCGGCGGCGCGCGACCGACGTGTTGCGCGCCGCCTTCGGCCCATTGACGCATGACCCAGCGCACGCGGTCAGTTCAAAGAAAATATTGTGCTCGGGCTTCCACTCCGCGACGCCCTTCAAAGCCTGCTCGACATTGGCGAGCCCAGAGAAGGCCATGAACTGAGATTTGCTAACCTCGCCGTTGCCGGCGACACCCGGCACCATTCCGCCGTCGATGGGATAGAGCGCGCCCTCCTCGGCCTCCTCGGGCTGGAAGCGGTCCTCCGGTGTCTCGGCGATCTCATCAAGGCCAATTCCCCCTTCGTCGAGCCAATGCTCCAGATCCTCGAAGGTAAGCACCGCATCGAGCAACTCGGGATGTTGTTCAGCTTCAGTCTTCTTGGCAATGCAGGGACCGATAAAGACGATCGCGATCTCATCGCCATAGTGCGCGCGCAGCATCTTGCAATGCGTCAGCAGAGGCGAGAGAACACCAAAGACATGCGGCTGGCACTCGGGATGATACTTGCCGATGAAATCCACCACGACGGGACAAGCTGAAGAGATCCAAATCTGCTTCGGCTCGCTGCGCATCAACGCAAAAACACTGGCCGAAACCTGCTGTGCGCCGAGCGCTGTTTCCGACACGGCGAAGAAGCCAAGCTTCTTCAAAGCATGAATCAGTTGTGCAGGGCGCGCGCCGGAAAACTGCGCAACAAACGAAGGAGCCAACGAGGCAATCACCTTGCGGCCACTCTTCAGGAGGTCTTTCGCAACGGGCAAATCGTCGCGCACCCGCTTTGCGCTGCTCGGGCAGGCCAGCACGCAATTGCCGCACATGATGCAAAGCTCGGGCACAACGCGCGCATAGCCGTCCTCGACGCGGATCGCCTTGACCGGGCACTCGCGAATGCACTTGTGGCAGTCCTGACACTCGCGCTCCTGCGTGTAGATGGGGTTACGGCGTTCCATGGTCACCCCGCAGCGGACTTCCCGGCTGCTGCAACAGTTCGCGCAGTCTTGCCACGGTTACGCCGTGGTAAAACTCTCCGCCGATGATGAGATTGGGGCCCTGCTTGCATTGGTCCTGGCAAAGCTTGCCCGTGAGCCGGATTGAAGCGCTCAGTCCATGGGTCTTCACATGCTGATTGATGATGGCGAGGTTTTCCGAGTTCCCGCGCGCAAAGCAGGAACTGCCCAGACAAACCACAATCTCGACAATGCCGTCATCGGAAGCCATGGTTCACCTCTTTATCCTCGCAACTGCACGAACTGCGAGGGCACGTCGGGCAGGGTGCTCGCGAGTGTTTCGATCGTTCCCCGGCCGCCTTGGCCTTCGCCGGCAAAGCGGCCAAGCGAGTGTATCTGACCGCGCAGGCATTGGCTGCAATCTGTGGCGCTCTCTTCGATGCAGGCCTTCTCGGGATAGATCTCGTAAAGACGGCGATACTTTACTGGAGTCAGATTTGGCATGACAACATTGGCGCCGGCCATCAGGCCTAGCTTTCGTCCATCGACGCGATTGATCGTTGCCAGCGCGGTCGTGCTGGGAATATTCGCGGTCGGACAGACGATGCGCGTGAGGGCGATCATCTTGTAAACCATCTCTTCGTTGGCCGGAACTTGATCGGATGGGGCAATCGCAGGACGCAGCGCGCCGGAGCCCAATGGTGTATCTTCGTGCGGAATATAAGGGCCGATACCGATCATGTCGAGGTCCATCTCGCGAAAAGTGACAATGTCTTCGGCGAGGCTCTCATACGATTGGCCGGGAATGCCGACCATCACGCCACCGCCCGCCTCGTAGCCAAGGGCTTTGATCTGGCGCAACAGCGCAATGCGGTCAGGCCCGCCGGAAAATCGATGAGGATGAATCACTCGAAACAGATTTGCGTCGGAGGTCTCGAAGCGGAGCAGATAGCGGTCGGCGCCCGCCGAGCGCCACAACTTGAGTTCGTCATGCAAGCGCTCGCCCAGGCTCAGAGTGACGGCCAGCGTTGTCCCGCGCTTGATCCATCGCACGATCTCTGCGATCCATTCGGCGGTGAGCAGAT
Source organism: Occallatibacter sp. (assembly GCA_050010735.1). Taxonomy (GTDB): domain Bacteria; phylum Acidobacteriota; class Terriglobia; order Terriglobales; family Acidobacteriaceae; genus Telmatobacter. Next base: position 42,847 of record JBEKKL010000053.1, read on the forward strand.
CGTCTTCGCCGGCCTGCATCACGACCGTGCCGTATCCGAGTCTCTCCGCTTCGCGAGCGCAGTCTAGGATTTCTTCTCTCGTCATGCGGTAGCGTGGCAGGGCGCGATTGGCCTGTCGCAGCCCGCAGTACATGCACTGGCGCGCACAATAGCTGGAGATCTCGATCAGCCCGCGCAGATGAACGGCATCGCCGACATTCTGTTTGCGGACGGCGTTGCCCCGTTCGTACAGCTCCGCGAGGCGCGAGGACCGCTGCTCACGGAGCCATCCGAGTAGATCGAGTTTGGTCAGGTCAGTCACGAATCAATTCACGAGACTCATATCGATAACATCAAGGTCCGACAAGCTGCTCACTCCGACGGCTTCGAGTTGTTCCTGGCGCGCCTCTTTGTATGCGGCCAGCGCCTCGGGAAAAGGCTCAAGCGCACGCTCAAGAATACCCAGTGAGTACGCGATAACCAGGCCGTAATTCGTGATGGGCACGCCCTGGCGCTGGCACTCTGCGATGCGGCTCATCATCTCCTGGCGATTCCACGTGCAAGCGCCGCAATGAATGACGAGTTTGTATGGCGAGAGATCCTGCGGGAAGTCGCGGCCCTTCACAGTTGTGAACTCCAGCTCGCCGCCGACATACTTCTGCAGCCACCGCGGAATCTTTACGCGGCCGATGTCCTCTTCGATCGGATGGTGCGTGCAGGACTCCGCCACCAGCACCTTGTCGCCGGGATGTAGTTGATCCACCGTGACGGCGGCGCGAGTCTGCGCAACCAGATTACCCTTCAGGCGTGACAGGAGAATCGAAAACGCAGTCAGCGGAATGGACTCCGGCGTGACACGCGCCACCTGATCGAAGACCGCGGCATCGGTAACAACGAGGCTGGGAGGCGTCTTCATATTATCCAGGGCCCTTTCGAGTCCGGCGTCCTTGACCACCACACAAGAGGTCTCGGCGTCGAGCAGTTCGCGAATCGCCTGGGTCTGTAGTTGCTTGATGCGGCCTTTGGGCGCTTCCTTGTCGATCGGCATCACAAGCACCGCAGTTTGCTCCGGCCGGATCAAATCGCTCAACAAGACTGGCGGCTCGACAGATTCCGCAGGTGCAATCTCCAAGAGCTTTGCGCGGAGTTTTTCCATTCCTTCACCGGTCGTTGCAACGAGCTTTACATAGGGAAGGTTCTCTTGTTCGAAGCGGATCAGATGATCGGTATTTGGACGATGCAGATCCGTCTTGTTCAACGCAACCAGCACTGGAATGCCGTGCGTGCGAAGCTCAGCGAGGAGCTTCTCTTCGAAGTCTGTCCACACACCGGACTCGCAAACGAGCACACCAATGTCGGCGCGAGCGATTGCCAAGCGCGTCCTCTCGATGCGCTGCGCGCCGAGCGCTCCAACGTCGTCGACTCCTGCCGTATCGACAAAGAGCACCGGCCCGATGGGAAGCAGTTCCATCGGCTTCTCAACCGGATCAGTCGTTGTGCCTGCCTCCGGCGAGACGATGGAGACCTGCTGTAGAGTGATGGCGTTCAGCAGGCTGGATTTGCCGACGTTGCGGCGTCCGAAGAATCCGATATGAAGCCGAAACCCCTTTGAAGTTGCCCGAATCATGGTGATCTCCTTTTTCTAGACGAAGACGTCGCGTTCGCCGCGGCGGACCTTGTTCAGCATCGGCAGGGCGCAAGCGGTCTGCTGCCCATCCATGTGTTGCAGTTCGATCGAGATGAGTTTTTCGCCAATGGACTTTGCTTTGGGACCTGCGTAGTCGCACAGGTACTCTTGGAAAGTGGAAAGCGCGTTGGGATGGCAGTGGTACTTGATCTCTCCCGGCTTTGCGATATCCATGAAGTCCTGCCCCGTGCGGCCGAGCCGATAACATGCGGTGCAGAAGGATGGCAGATAGCCAAGAGAGACGACGTCGCTGACCACCTCTTCGACTGTGCGGTGATCTCCCAGTTGGAACTGGCCGGCATTCGGGTCGCCCTCGCCATCTTTGTAGCCGCCTGGATCGGTGCGGCTGCCGGCGGAGATCTGCGAGATTCCCAGTTCCAGCGTTGCGCGGCGAACCTCTGCCGTTTCGCGCGTTGACATGATCATTCCGGTGTAAGGCACCGCGAGGCGCATGATCGCAATCATCTTCATGAAGTCGTCGTCGCTGACCGGATACGGAGGCTGCGAGGCAATATCAGAACCCACCGCCGGCTCCATGCGCGGGAAGCTGATCGTGTGCGGACCGACACCAAACTTTTCTTCGAGATGCCGAATCTGCTGCATCATCGCAATGATCTCGAAGCGCCAATCATAGAGGCCAAACAGAATGCCGATGCCGACATCGTCGATGCCAGCTTCCATGGCCCTGTCAAAGGCTGTGGCGCGCCAATCGTAGTCGCGCTTGGTGCCCTTCAGATGGACCGCGGCGTACGTGGGGCGATGATAAGTCTCTTGAAAAAGCTGAAAGGTCCCGATCTCCGCCTGCTTCAACAGCCTGAAGCGCTCTGTCGTCTGCGGCGCAAGATTCACATTGACGCGACGAATCTCGCCGGGACCAACGCGCGTGGAATAGATGGTCGCGATGGAGTCTAGAAGATATTGAAAGCCCTCGGGAGGCAGCGCCTCACCTGAGACCATCAGGATCCGCTTGTGCCCCTGGCGAATCAGGATGCGCGTCTCTTCAGCAATCTCGTTTTGCGTAAGCGTGCGGCGCTTGAGAGCCGCGTTCGTTGCGCGGAAGGCACAGTAGGTGCACTCATTGGCGCAGCGATTGGAGATGTAAAGTGGAGCGAAGAAGACCAGCCTCGTTCCGTAGATCTCTTCCTTGATCTGCCTGGCGGTCGCAAAGAGCTCCTGGAGCAGTTCGGGACTCTCGACAAAGGACAGCGTAGCCACCTCATCCATCGAAAGCCCGCGCATCTCGCGTGCTTTTGCCAGCAGTTCGCGGACCTTTGCCGGCGCCGGGCGCTTGTGCTGCGCCAGGATCGTTTCGATCTCCTGTTCGTTGATGAAGTCTGCTCGTTCGTGAGTAATCAAGGTATTCTCCTCTCCAATCACTCGGTCGGCGCCGGGGCTTGCAAAGTTCAGCGTCAGCTGCTTAAGCCGGTTTTTCGCTTTCAATACGGCTGTTCAATTCTTCAATCGCCTTTGCGGCGGTGCAGTGATGCACGTGTTCGCCGTCGATCATTACGGTTGGGCCGCTCTCACATTTTTCGAAGCAGAATCCAGCTCGCACATCGATGCGGCCCTCGAGACCGCTCTGTTCCGCGTGGCGCAGCACGCCATTCAAGACATCCTGCGAGCCTTTTAAGAAGCAGTTGGTCCCCAGGCAAACGCTGACTTTGGTTTTGTCGTTGCCCTTCGCCTGCGTCAGCGAAAGAGACTCGTCGGCGATGCGGCGTCGGCTCTGGTAGCTGGTGTGCAGCAGATGATGCGCCTTCTCTCCGCCGATTTCGCCGAGGAACTTCGCATAGCAATCGGTGATGAAGACGTTGTCCTGCGACTTATGCAGTTGCAGCATTTTGTCGGCGTGATACAGGCCCTTGGTCCTGAGAGCGCGTGCAGTTGTCGAAGTGGTAACCGGCTGTCCAGCGCCGCCGATGCAGCCGCCGGGGCAGGCCATCACTTCAATCACGTCATAGTGGCTCTTGCCGGCTCTCACTTGTTCAGCGACGACGAATGCATTCCTCAATCCATGCACAATGGCCAGATTGAGGTCCGTGCCATCGATCGTGACAGTCGCCTCGCGCAGACCGGAATCGCCGCGCACCTGTTCAAACTCGACATTGTCCAGCTTTTTGCCGGTCACCTTCTCAGCGGCGTAGCGCAACACGGCCTCCATCACGCCACCAGAGTTGCCGAAGATGACTCCGGCGCCAGTGTAGAAGCCGAAGGGCATGTCGAAGGACTCAGGCTGCAAACTTTCGAAGATGATACCGGCGGACTGGATCATCTGGGCGAGTTCCTGCGTGGTCAGCACATAATCCACGTCGGGATCGCCGTTGACGCCCATCTCCGGGCGCTGGGCCTCGAATTTCTTCGCCGTGCACGGCATGATGGCGACGACCTTGATGTCTTTGCGTTCGATCTTTAGCTGATCGGGAAGCATCGCCTTGACGAGCGAACCAAACATCGCCTGCGGTGAACGGCAGGTGGAAAGATTCGGCAGCAGTTCAGGGAAGTACTGCTCAGCATACTTCACCCAGCCGGGGCAGCAGGAGGTGAACATCGGCAGAGTTCCGCCTCTGGTCTTGCGCTCGAGGAACTCCGTGCCCTCTTCGATCACTGTAAGATCGGCTGCGAAGGATGTGTCGTAAATCTGGTCGAAGCCGAGATGCTTGAGAGCTGCGACGATGCGGCCGGTAGTAATCTCGCCGGGCTTGAGGCCAAAGCACTCGCCAAGTCCGACACGCACAGCCGGCGCGATCTGCACGATGACTGTCTTTTTTAGATCGGCAAGCAGCTGCCAAACCTGATCGACCTCGGACTTCACAGTCAGCGCGCCGGTGGGGCAAACGCTGGCGCATTGTCCGCAGTTGACGCACTCAACCTCGCCAAGCAGCTTTCCGAAGGCTGGCTGCACGGTAACCTCGTGGCCGCGATGGGTGAAGTCAATCGCTCCGATGCCTTGAATCTCAGCGCACATGCGCACGCAATCGCCGCAGAGGACGCATTTATTCGGATCGCGAACCAGCGACGGAGAGGACTCATCGAGCGGCATGGGCTTGTGCACCGACTTGAAGCGCACCTTCTTGACGCCGAGCCGCAGTGCGAGGCTCTGCAACTGGCAGTTGGCGCTGCGAGAGCAGGTCGGGCAGCTCTGATCGTGGTTTGCTAGCAACAGCTCCACCGCGATCTTGCGGATCTCGCGAATTTCCGGCGTCGTGGTTTGAACCTTCAGTCCCGGCTCGGGCGGCGTTGAGCAGGCGCCCATGATTCCGCGCCCGTCCACTTGCACGAGACAGAGCCGGCATGCGCCGTAGACGCTGAGTTCGGAGTGATAGCAGAATGTGGGCAGGTCGATGTTGGCCTTGCGAACAAGCTCGAGCAGATTGCGCTCGCCTTCGATCGCCACTGTTTTCCCATCGATCGTCAATGTTGGCTGCGTGACCTTGTTCATCTGGCTATATCCCCTCGACCGCGTGGATTTTGCAGGCTGTTGCGCAGGCGCCGCACTTGATGCAAAGTTCAGGATTGATGTGGTGCGGCCGCTTCTTCTCTCCCGTGATGGCTCCTGTCGGGCAGGCCTTGATGCAGAGGCCGCAGCCTTTGCACTTCGTCTGATTGATCTCCGGGCTAAGCAGCGCCTTGCAGCGGCCCGTGCGGCATTTCTTCTCAAAGACGTGCTCTTCATATTCCTTGCGGAAGTAGCGCATCGTCGAGAGCACCGGATTCGGCGCGGTCTTGCCCAGGCCGCACAGGGAGCCGATCTGCACGGAACGACCTAACTTTTCAAGCAGGTCAAGCGTGTTTTGATCAGCGCGCCCTTCAATCACGTCGTCGAGCAGCGCGAGCAGTTGCCGCGTTCCCTCGCGGCAGAGCACGCACTTGCCGCAGGATTCGCGCTGCGTAAACTCCATGAAGAAGCGCGCAATCGAAACCATGCAGGTGCCCTGGTTCATCACCACCAGACCGCCAGAGCCGACCATCGCGCCCACCGAGCGCAGCGATTCATAGGCCAGCGGCAGATCGAGATGATCTTCCGTAAGGCAGCCGCCGGAGGGACCACCGATCTGCACGGCCTTGAAGCCCGTCTTCCAGATTCTTCCCGCATCATCCGTCACTCCGCCGCCGATGTTGTAAACAATCTCGCGCAGCGTTGTGCCAAATGGAACCTCAACCAGGCCGGTGTTGGAAACGTGTCCAGTCAGTGCGAAGGTCTTGGTGCCCGGAGAATCCTTGGTGCCGATTTGCTTGAAGACCTCGGGGCCTTCATTGAGAATGCGGCAGACGTGGGCCAGCGTCTCGACGTTGTTGATGATCGTCGGCTTGCCCCAGAGTCCGCTCTGCGCGGGAAATGGGGGTTTGGGCCGCGGCATGCCGCGCTGGCCTTCGATGGAGGCGATCATGGCCGTCTCTTCGCCGCAGACAAATGCGCCCGCGCCTTCCATCACCTCGCACTTCATCGAGAGGCCGGTGCCGAAGACGTTCTTGCCAAGGATGCCTTCGCGCTCCGCGTCAGCAACGGCGCGGCGCATGCGCTCGAC
>JBEKKL010000054.1:0-51010 GCA_050010735.1 Occallatibacter sp.
ATTCAGACGATCCACACCGGCTTTGCGCCGCGCATAGGTTTCTCTTTCTCTGTACGCCCCAGCACTGTGGTTCGCGGCGGATATGGGATGAGCTTCTTCCCCGGTAACTACACTTCCAATGCAGACTTGAAAAATGCTCCGTTTACGTCCGTTTATACGCCCGGCTGCCAATCCACGATTGCATTGACGATCGAAGGAAAGGTGCCGGGTGGAGTATCGGCCGGGAATAACCCAGCCTGCGCGACGATCGCTGGCACACAAACCGTCTTCGACGCAGGACTGCCCGTGCCTGCGCCACAGACCGCCACAAGTACGGGTCTAACCTTCGTCGCCGAAGATCCTAAGTTCAAACCGGCGCTGATTCAGCAGTTCAATCTGCAGGTCGAGCAGCAGTTCGGCCCCAACGTGCTCACGGTTGGCTATGTTGGCAACATCGGACAGCATTTGCCTGAGACCATCAACGACATCAATGTGCCCACTCCGGCAGAAGTCGCTGCGAACAACGCCGCGCCACGTCCGCTAGGACAAGGGTTACCACCGGGGCAAGGGATTCTGCCTAATCTCGGCACGGTAACCTGGCTTGAGAGCGAGGGTATCTCTAATTACAACGGCCTCCAGACCTCCTTCCAGCGCCGCTTCGCGGCGGGCCTCGCTTTCGACGCAAACTATACCTGGGCACATGCGTTGAGCGATCAGACCGGCTTCTCGGAAGAAGGCCAGCAGGGCTGGAGCGATGCCGATCCGACCAGAATCCGCCAGATCGAATATGGTAATGCCGAAAATGACATTCGCAACCGCTTTGCTCTTTCGCTCAACTACGAATTGCCGGGCAAAGACTTCGCCGGCGCAAAGAAGATGGCACTCGGCGGTTGGCAGACGAACGGGATTGTCGCATGGCAAAGCGGGAAAGACTTCTCAATCACCAACAGCAGCGCCGGTGGCGGGTATAACGATCGCGCCAGCCTCCTCTACAACAACGGACCCGATCGTCCAAACCAGGTAGCCAACCCTCTCGTCGCCGGTCCGGTTAGTGGGAATACAGGGTGTAATGCGCCCTCCCAGGTAAAGACCATCAACGCTTGGTTCAATCCGTGCGCCTTTGTGCCCCAGCCATTGGGCACGGTGGGTACCACGGCCAGGAACTCGCTTTATGGGCCTCACTTCCGCCACGTCGATCTCTCACTGTTCAAGGACTTTCCCATCAGAGAGAGCTTAAGGTTGCAATTCCGCGCCGAGGCGTTCAACATTTCCAATACGCCGAGTTTCTACATCAACAACAACGTCAACAGCGGTCCTGACACGCGGCTCGGTAACGGCAACTTCGGACAGATCCTTGCCACAGATCCGAACTACGTTCCGCGGGAATTGCAGTTCGCACTGAAGTTGAAGTTCTGATACCCGGCACTGCTTTAATTCTCAGCGAAGTCCGATGCGGCGAATGCAAGACAGCCGGATCGGACTTCGCAGTTCCACCGCAGTTAACAACTCGCGTTGCGTTCGCGTGGAGTAATGACTTTCAGTACGCCCACCACGGGGATGCCGGAGCGCCCGACGGTGTTTTCTGCCCGTCGATCGAGGTGTAGAGGTTGATGCCATAGAAAAACGGCAATCCCCAGTCGAAGCCGACGCCCGATGGATTCAGGCCTGCTAGCCCGCTCAAGGCTGCGTCGGATTCCGTGCCGGAACTGGTGAAGAGCGTTTCGGCATTCTGCACGCTAAAATCGGCCGACTTCGATGTTCCTGCAGCACCTTCAAGTTTTGCTGAAAGGCTCTGGGTTGAGGATGGGCAGTAGAACGAAGACAAGTCGCCCGCTGGCGTATTGCTGGAGCAGGCGGGGATATTCGTCGCGTTGGGAAAAAACAGTCCATTGCTGCCGCTATCGATGAAGCTGCCGGGGCCAACGCAGGTGGCCGGATTGGTGATCCCATAGGTCTGGTTGTCGAAAACAGTGGTGAAATCGTCGCATGTGAGCTGGAAGATCGTGGCGCTGCTGGGGAGCCGATTGTTGGACTGAGTACCAATGCCGAATACCAGCGACCCCGACAATGTCGCTGCGCTTCCGGAAACCGCCGGCAGCTCAACGATCACACCGTTGTTATCAACCGGAAAAAGCGCAACGGGGTTGGCCACCTGTTTGGCAACAGTAATAAAAGCTGGAATGCACGGGTTGCCGGAGCAGGTGTAGTAGGCGGGCGCCGGCGGATTGGAGAGACCGAAGCCCGGATCGCAGACGCTCGCTCCCTGATAGAAACAGTCGGTGGGTTCGACGCCGACCCCTAGGATGCCGTTGGCGCCCAGGCTGGATTGGGTGTTCTCATTCAAGCTGCTGCCGTTGGAGCAACTGGAAGGCACGTTGTTGCTGGCGCTGATGACATGAACGGGGAGGCTGCTTGCGACTTCTCCGCCGAGGGTTACATCCGCTTGCTGCACAGGGCCCCACAGGAAAGAGCCATCCACGAACGAAACGCAGTCGAATGCAGGAGAACCATTGGCTGCATCGATGGTGGGCAGGTTCAGCGAAGTAAGCGCGGACTGCAGAACCCGCAGGCCGGTCGACCCGGTGTCAACCAGGAGATTATCAACCGTAACGCAGTTGGATGTGCTGCCCGGAACGCAGATGGTGGCACTGGCGAAGGCCGCATTTTCATAGATGAAGCCATTCATCTGGTTGGCTGTTGGACCACCATTCACCGAGATGGCCATAGTATTCGAACCTGTGGTCGTTCCACCCGAGCCAGTGGAGGAGTTGGTGCTATTGCTGCCACAGCCAACAACGAACAGGAGGCCGGCCGTCGTCATTGCGAGAGAAAGTTTGCGCATAGAAGAATCCAGGTGTTGATTCATTGGAGTAGATCGGCGCTGACGCGCGTGGGTATGAGACCCTGCACATAAACCCGGCCCCAGTGAGCTCGCATATGGCCACCCGTTTGCACAACGAGCCCAGAACTCTGAATGTTGAGCGGTTGGTGTCCATAGTGTTTTGCCTGAGCGGCCAGCGCAACAGAATATTGCTGGAAATAGACACCAAGAATCTGCTGCATATCGGGGGGGAACTGCCCCTGCCAGGTAACTGCAAAGATAGTTCCTCCTGGGCTGGCATATTCGTTGACGACGGTGCCACCTGGCACCTGCAGTCGATGAACGCTGTAAAGGCCGGCGCCGGTCACCTCCTCGCTTGCGTTCATATGAGTGCGGTCAAGATCAATAGAACTGATGTTGCCGCCGAGAGAAGCCATCGCCGGCAAGCTCATCCCAAGAATCAAGCCCGCAATCGCGATACTACGCAGGTTTGCATATGCCGACAGAGAGTTCTTTCGTATCTTGATCATTCCCGCTGTTCACCTCCTGATCGTTCTGATCCGAGCAGAGCCGAGGCTGGCGGTGCATTAAGTTATCTGCGCTGACGCAAAGACCACTACATATTTCAGCGCAGAGATACATATTCGCCCGCAAGCCTGGTCGTTGGCTGGCGAACTCCAGCATCGGCTCAGGACCCGCATGCGGCCCTCTCCTCGAATCTATTGGACGAAAGTTGAGGAGAATGGTTGTATCTAGATTTGTCTGTGGTCCGGACTGGCCATGTTATCGCTCTTCTTTCAAATCCATTGCGCAGACAACGGCAGGCAGCAGAGAAGACGCCATCATAGGATAGAAACACAAACGCCAACCCTACGCCCAAGATGCGGGGTTGGCGTTCGTAGCACCACAAGCAGTGACTTAGTAGAGGATCTTCAATCCGAACTGCATGATGCGTGGTTCAAAGGTGCCAGAGATTGCTCCACCGGTGGTTGGATTGTTGAGCGTGGTCGCCGTCGAGAGGGTGCCGCCGAGTCCGCTCGCTGGCAAATAGAGGTTGGTGTGGTTGAAGACGTTGTAAGCCTCCGCGCGAAACTCGATCTTCAAACGGTCTGTCGGAGTGTTGAACCGTTTGCTGAGATCGAGATCGGTCTGGAAGAAGTTGGGCGTGCGGCCGGGATTCCGTCCGGAGTTACCGAATGGGCTTAACAGATTTCCATTGGCATCCTTGGTCGCGGGCAAAGTGAACGCGGCGTAATTCACATATTGAATGGTGCCGTTGGCCGCATTTCTTTCGCTGAGGCAGGAGTGCCCTGAGTGACAGGTGACAACCGACTGACCGGCGACCAGGTTAGGACGGTATTCATTTGCGCCGCGATAGGTGGCCGAGATCTGCGGGGAGACCGCGTTGGCCGAGTTCGGCGTGTAGGTCAGGTTAAAGGGTGTTCCACCCTGCGCTGTGTTCACCGCGCTGATCTGCCATCCACCCACGATCGCATCAAGCAGGGGGTTGGCGCTCGCCAGGATCTCCCGTCCATGCCCGATGGGCAGGTCATAGGTCAGGCTGGTGATATTGGCTACCGGCAGGTTATAGTCCGATTGTGCATAGTCGGCCTTGATGTTATTGCCGTCCTGCGGCGAGGGCGTATTGCCTTCGAGCGAGGCTGATGCGTTGTCCGCCGAGTGCTCCCAGGTGAAAGAGTTCAGCAGAGTCAACCCGTGGACGAAACGCTGCTCGTAGCGAACCTGCAGCGCATCGAAGTGAGAGTAGAACTCATTCAAAGCCTCGGTGATGTCGCTGGGCCAGTTAGTGTAGGGGCGAGTGAATCCGAGCGCTGGATTGATCTGATTTGCATTCAGGAATCCCTCTAACTTCAAGCCGTGATTGCCAATGTAGGCGACGTCAACCAACGTGTTTTTGCCCAGAGACTTCTGCGCACTAAGGAAGTAGCTCTCGACATAACTGGCCCTGTTGTTCTTGGGAATATAAGTGATGTTATCTGTGGCTGGATTAAAGGTTGTAGCCTGGCCGGGAAGAAACCCCTGATCGAGCGTTCGGTAACCTGCCGCGGTCGCAGTCGAGGGCTGGGAGACCGAGACGAAGAGAGCCTGCGGGGCGTTGATGGCCAGAATGTCGCCTGAACCCGCGCGCGTGTAGTGTGCGTAGCTGGTGCCGAAGCCCCCGCGGAGTGCAATGGAGGGAGTGATCGCATAGGCAAAGCCTAAGCGCGGAGCAAAGTTGCTCCAGTCGGGATTCACCAGCGTCTTGCCATAGACGCCGCTGCCTTTAAAAGGAGTGACTGCGCCGGGTATGCTCGCCGCGCCCGGTGTGAGCGTGAGAACGGTCTGTGTTGCGGGATCGAAGTTCGAGAGGTTATTGTGGGCCTCCGAGTAAGGCGAACCGTACTCCCAGCGCAGACCAAGATTGAGCGTCAGCTTGGGAGTTACCTTCCAGTCATCTTGCGCATAAACACTCTCATCGGTCTGCAACAGATGTGCCTTAAAGTAAGTCGCAAGCGCATACGCGCTCGTGGTTCCGAAGATCAGATCGGCCCAGTAGGTATCGGCCGCGGCGGTTGGGTTGGCGCAGGCGCTTCCCGCCGACGCTGGGCAGGCGCTGTAGCCTTTTCCGTAGGTGAAGGAGCCAAAGAGCGGATTCGAGTCCTGCACCTGCATCCAGATGTGCTCATATTCATAGCCAAACTTAAATGAGTGCTTGGCCTTGACCCAGGAGAAGTTGACCTTGGGATCGAGCAGCGAGGGGTACTGCCACTGCGGATTGGTGCTTTGGCGCCCAAAGGCCGTGAATCCGCCGGAAACCCCGGTGGAGGGCAGGCCGCCGGCAACGATTGGATCTGTGGGAAGATTTGGGATTACGATGGCGTTGTCGCCGATCGAGAGTGTATATTTTCCAGCCCTCGTAGCCGACAAGCCAAGCCGGGCATCCAGCACTTTGTTTGCGCCGATCAGCCGTGTATAGCCCATGGCGACCTGCTGATCGAGAATCTTGATCCTTCCATTGGTTTGCCCGTCCAGCGGGAGTGGCAGCGTCGGAAAGTTGATGCCCGTCTCTTTGCGGTCGCTGATCTTGAAGAACCAGGAGTTCTTCGCATTCTGTTGAAAGTCAAAGCGGAGATTGCCTTTGTCAGCGTTATCGGTGAAGGGCGCGTTGGTGGGACAATCGTTGGTATCGACGCCGGTTGCCGGGTTGATGCCCTGTGTGCCCGGGGCGATCTGGCACTGCGCGGGCAGCTTTGCAAAGAAGCTGAGGATCTGCCTGGCGATCGGGCTGGCGTCGGGCGAGTTGAGAATCGAGGCGCCCGCCTTGTAGTAGGTCGGCGTGGATTTGTTGACGGTGTACGGGTCCATCACGTCGACTGCGAGGATGCCGTTGATCTCGTTTTGCGTGGGCACTGTCAGCACCACCGAAGGCGTGAGCGTCTGGCGGAAGCCCTCGTAATCGAGGAAGTAAAAGAGCCGGTTCGTCAGGATCGGCCCACCGAAGTCCGCGCCAAACTGATTGCGATTGAATCCGGGCTTTACCAGGGCGTGAGTACCGGCGATGGGTTTGATGTAGCCGAAGGCATTCAGATCGGTATTGCGAATGAACTCGTAGAGCGTCGAGTGAAACTGATTCCCTCCACTTTTGGAGGCGACGTTGATGGTGGCGCCAGCAGAACGGCCGTACTCAGCACTTTCATTGTTGGTCACCACCTGGAACTGCGTGATGGAGTCCGGCGGAGGCTGGATGATCTGATTGTCAAAGCCCTGGTTGCTCTCGCCGTAAGCGTTATTGTCCATGCCGTCGAGCAGGTAGTTGTTGAACATGCTGCGCAGGCCATTTACGTTGTACGATCCCTGGCGCACCAGGCTGGTGACGGCGGTGGTGGTTGCGGCAGTTGGAGCCTGGCGCGATCCTGTGACCAGACCCAGCAGATCGGAGTAGTTGCGGCTGACCAGCGGCAACGATTCGGTCTGATACTCAGTGACCGTTTGTCCGCGTTCGCTGGATTCGGTCTCGATCTGCAACGCCACGTCGCTTACTTCGACCGTCGTTGCATTAGCCTGTCCCACCTTAAGGGTAAGGTCGATGCGCTGGCGGCTGGCCACCGAGACGGTGATGTCCTTTGCCTCGGCGGGCGCAAAGCCTGGTGCGGTGGCTTCAATCGTGTAGACTCCCACGCGCAGCGAAGGCAGCTCATAATCACCCGAACCGTTGACGTCGAGTTTGATGACGTTGCCTGAGTTCACGTTGGTAACGGTGACGGTCGCATTGGAGACCGCCGCACCGGTGGCGTCATGGATGGAGCCGATCAGGCTGCCATCCTCGTACTGGGCTCTTGCTCCCACAACGCAGATTGCGATCAAGAGGCCTAGGAGGACAGTTCTGCAGAGGATCTTTGTGTTCGTCATGGCTGCGAGGCTACCGGGTTTTGGTAAAATCTCTGTGAATCGACGGTGAACGGAGCGTGAATCGCGCGGCTGTTCTCCGCGCGTTCACATTTCGGTCCGCGCCGGCTCGATAGACTTAGAGACGATCCCGCTTGGCTTTCCTCAGAAAACCGAAGAGCAGCCTCCAGTCACTGTCGAGAGGAAATCGGATATGAACCCATCGTCGCGCCGCACCTTGCTGAACTCTTTGCCGCTTCTTCTGCTGCTTCTCTCTGCTGCGCGATTCGGTTACGCAGCGCCAGTGCTGATGATCTCGATCGATGGATTGAAGCCTGAGTATGTAACGGAGGCGGATGCAAGAGGAATGCGCATTCCCTATCTCCGCACGCTGGTTCGCGATGGGGTCTATGCGGAGGGCGTCGTTGGGGTCTGGCCGACGGTCACTTATCCGAGTCATACAACGCTCCTGACAGGCGTTTCGCCCGCCGAGCATGGCATCTATAACAATCAGGAGTTCGATCCAGGTCGGGATTTCTCTGGAGCGTGGTATTGGTATGCGCAGCAGATTCGTGTTCCAACTCTTTGGCAGATCGCGCACAACGCCGGCCTGCACACCGCCAGCGTCGGCTGGCCGGTGAGTGTAGGCGCGATCGATGTGGATTGGCTGATCCCGGAGTACTGGCGCACCTCTAATCCGTCGGGTGCTTCGAATCCATCGGATCGCGAACTGATGGCGGCGCTCTCACGTCCCGATACGCTGCTCAAGCAGTTGCAACCCTCGGTCGGCCCCTACATGATGGGAAACGACACCAGCGTCGACGGCGATGAGGTGAAGACACGTTACTCCATCGAAATCCTGCGCCAGAAGAAGCCGGCGCTCATGACCATTCATCTTAGCTCCCTCGACAGCACGGAACACGAGCACGGTCCGTTCAGCGCAGAGGCCAAGCAGAACCTGGAAGCGATCGATGGAATGGTCTCGCGGTTGGCCGATGCGGCTCTTGCCAACGACCCATCGACGGTGGTGGTCATCGTCTCCGATCATGGATTCGTCGATCTCACCCACTCGGTCAATCTCTTTGTGCCATTCATCGAGGCAGGGCTCGTTACGCCGAAGGTGAATCCCAAGACCAAAGCCTTTGCGATCGCCTCATGGAAGGCCGAGCCTTGGTTCGGAGGCGGCGTGGCGGCCATCATGCTTCATGATGCCAGCAATCATCAGACGGAAGAGCAGGTACGCGATCTTCTCAAGAAACTTGCAGCCGACGAGAACAACGGCATAGCCTCGGTTCTCGATCGCGACGCCATCAAGGTCCGTGGAGGCTACCCGGATGCGGCCTTCCTGGTTGTTCTGAAATCCGGTTATACAACCGGCTCAGGCACAAGCGGAAGCCTGGTCGATGCACATCCAGAAGAGAAGGGCGGCCATGGATTTTCGCCGGAGTTTCCCGAGATGCATGCGTCGTTTTTCGCGGCAGGAGCCGGAATCGCGCATCACCATGACCTGGGAGTGATCGACATGCGGCAGATTGCGCCCACAGTGGCAGGTATCCTCAAGCTCTCTATGCCCTCTGCAGAAGCCGAACCGCTGCCTATTCAGCCTTGAGGGGCGTTTATTTCCCAACCGCTACTGAGGGCCGGCAGCGCTGCCGGCCCCCGGCTCCCGATTCTTCCCCAGCTCCCCCCAAAAGATCGAAACGGAACGTGCGGGACCCTTTCGCCGTAATCTTCTTCACTGGATTAATAATTATCCAGTTGGACCGTCATCTCTATGAACAGTCAAGAAGGTGAACCAATGGCCGCTGCAATTCAGGCCGTGCCCTCAACGGAAGGCCGCGAGATACTCTCGCTCTTGTTTGCGGAGCATCATCGGCGCGTTCTGCTCGCGGCGCGTCGCATTACGGGCAGCATGGCAGATGCTGAGGACGTAGCTCAGGCGGTGTTTCTGCGTCTTGCCAGCGGCCAGCGCCCGTCGATAGCGAATGCCGGCAGTTATCTTTACCGGGCTGCGATCAACGGCGCGCTCGATCTGCTGCGACGGCAAAAAACCGCTGCGACAGAGCCGCTGGAAGAGGCCGCGGGCGAGATCTTCGCCGATCGGCAGAGTTCTCCCGAGGCTCATGCCTCAGACAGGGAGCTCGCTGCCTGGCTCAGGCTTGCGATCGGCGAACTGACACCGCGCGCAGCCGAAATGTTCACCTTGCGTTACCTCGAAGAGTTGGGAAATCGCGAGATCGCTGTCTTGATGGGAACCTCGCAGGCCGTTGTTGCCGTGACCCTGCATCATGCGCGATCGAGTCTGAAGAAGCGACTCAAAGAATTGGAGCGGAGAAAACAATGAGACGAGATGACGAGATGCGTTTGAATGTAGCCGTAGAGGCGGTCAAGGCCGACGAGCCCGATGCCGCGCAGATTGCCGAGTCTGCCGCGCGAGTAGCCGACAAGCTCAATATCGACCTTGCTTCCAGCACTATCGACAGTTGCGGCGACGTTTTGCGGTTGCTGCCTTCATACCGGGCTGGAACTTTGTCCGCCGCGCGTTCACTGTTGGTTGAGGCTCATCTGTGCGAGTGCAGCGCATGCCGCCTCCGCAATGCATCGCGGCCGACATTGGTGAATTGGTCCGCGCCCGCGGTGCAACGCGCTCATGTTTGGCGGCCTCAGCGAATCGGCTGGGCGATTGCCGCGAGCTTCGCATTGATGGCCTGCACGTTCTTTGTCTATAAGGCATATTGGCAAGTCCCGCCGGGAGTGCGCGCCGAGGTGCAATCGATCGATGGCTCGGCCTGGCGCATCTCCAATGCCGGCGACCGTCAACTCTTTCCCGGGGACAAATTGTCAGAGGGCGACCATCTGCGGACCAGCGGCGGAGCCCACGCCGTTCTTCGGCTCGCGGATGGTTCGACGGTTGAGATTAACGAACGAAGCACCCTCGGCGTAGGCGCCAGGGGACAGAATATGACCATCACGCTCGATAAGGGAGCCGTGATCGTTCAAGCCTCCAAGCGCGAATTCGGCCATTTGTACGTAAAAACGCCAGACTGCCGCGTTGCCGTCACCGGCACAGTCTTCTCGGTCAACTCGGGAATCAAAGGCTCGCGTGTTGCGGTGCTTCAAGGCTCTGTTCAGGTGGTCCATGCGGGAATCGACAGCCTGATTCAGGCCGGCGATCAGGTCGCGACGAGCGATAACCTCGGGTCTGCACCGGTCGACCAGCAGATCTCCTGGAGCCATGACCGCGAAAAGTATCTGCCCCTGCTGGCAGAGGTAGCTGTGCTGCAGCAGCGCATTTCACAGATTCCCTTTCCCGAGCCTAGATACTCTAGCGATCTGCTGGCGCGTGTTCCTGCCGGAACATTGCTCTACATCAGCATTCCCAACCTCGGTGAATTCCTGAATGAAGCAAACAACATCTTTCATGAGCAGCTGAGCAAGAGTACGGCATTGCAGCAGTGGTGGACACGCGGGCACGATAGCAACACGGCAGAGTTGGACGCGCTGGTTGCGAAGATTCACCAGATGAGTCAATATCTCGGCGACGAGATCGTTGTTGTTGGCGTGAATCAGCCGGGTAATCCCGGTTTTGCGGTGATCGCCGATGTGAAGCTGAGCGGTCTTGACGGCTTTCTCAACGATCAGTTTTCCTCTTCGGATGCAGCGCATAGGCTGACAGTCTTGGACGAGAGCTCACTCAATACTGCCGCAGTTCCGGCCCCGGCAAAGGGCGCAGGTTACGCGCTTGTCCGGCAGCACGAGGCGGTCTTCTCGAACAGCATTGCCTTGTTGAAGCAGGTAAACGCGCAGTTGAATGCAGGCGCGAGCGGCTTCGCAACAGGAGACTTTGGTCAGCAGATCGCAGCCGCCTACAGCCGCGGAGCGGGAATCATTCTTGCCGCGGATCTGCATCAGATGAGCGCGAACGGAACAGGCCTGCAAAAGGCCAACGGCAAAGGCGGGAGGGTCCTCGCAAACTCTGGAATGGAGGACCTCGCTTACCTGATCGCCGAACACCGCGAGTTGAATGGCCAGCCCGAGAATCATCTGAACCTGCAATTCACTGGGACGCGCCAGAGGGTTGCCTCATGGCTCGCCGCTCCAGCCCCCATGGGCTCGCTCGATTTCGTCACTCCCAATGCAGCGGTTGCAGTCGGGGTGCTTTCGAAGGAACCGAAACAGATCGCAGACGACATCATCGCGATGGCTGAGCCCGATAAAAACGCAGAGGAGAAACTGGACGAGGTTGAGGCCAAGCTCAATGTCAACTTCCGCGACGATCTTGCGGCCAGCCTGGGTGGCGAGTTTCTGCTGTCGCTGGACGGGCCGGTTCTGCCGACCCCTTCATGGAAGGCTGTGATTGAAGTGAACGATACAGCGCACCTCGAACAGACCCTCGAGCGCTTGACCACTTCGATTCGCAATCTGACTCAGGGCAGCGGAGGGCACGAAATTGCGATTGAGTCCAGCGATGCCGGCGGCCAACGCTTCTACTCGGTCAATGACCTCACCTCTGGCAACACCGTGGCGCAATACACCTTCTCCGGCGGTTATATGATTGTGGCGCCCAGCCGCGCCCTTCTCATGCAGGCGTTGCAGACTCAAGCAAGCGGCGATTCACTTGGCCGGTCGACCGCCTTCAGAGCGCTACTTCCCAAGGATGAGAATGATAACTACTCCGCCATCGGCTACCAGAACCTGAGCCCGGTACTGACGCCGCTGCTTTCGAGCTTCAGCGGAGAGACAGCGAATGCGCTCAGTCAACTTGCCGCCGATGCAAGGCCGACAGCGATCTGCGCGTGGGGAAAAGACAGTCGCATCGAGGTGGCAAGCGACAGCCGTCTCTTCGGATTTGACGTGCTGACGTTGGGCGCGCTGATGAATGCGGGGAACAATCATGGTTCCACAAGCGTAAGAGAGTGATATGGGCGTCATCGATCTCAAGGGATTGGAAGTCCGGCTCGGAAGGCGCGTCGTGCTCGATGCGCTCACGGGATCGCTTCAGGGCCAGGCAATCGGATTGCTTGGCCCCAATGGCGCCGGGAAGTCCACACTGATCAACACGCTGCTCGGCTTTCATGCGCCCTCAAAGGGCACAGCTAGCGTCTTCGGGCTTGACAGTCAACGAGACAAGGCGCAGGTTCGGGGCAAAATCGGCTACATGCCTGAGAATGATTCGTTCATCGGCAACATGAGCGGCGTGAGATTTGTCCGCTATATGGCCGAGCTTGCCGGTCTCTCTGCAGGCGAGGCTTTGGAGCGCGCGCACGAAGCGCTCTTCTACGTTGGGCTGGGCGAGGTGCGTTACCGAAAGGTCAACACCTATTCGCTGGGGATGAAGCAGCTCATCAAGCTGGCCCAGGCCCTGGCGCAGGGTCCCCGGCTTCTCATTCTGGATGAGCCCACCAATGGTCTCGACCCAATGGCGCGCCAGCGCATGATCCAGTTGATCAAAGAGATCCGGCAGCAGGGCAGCGTGAGGCTGCTGATCTCATCCCATCTACTCCGCGACATCGATGAGACCTGCGACGAAGTATTGATCCTCAAACAGGGGCGCATTGCGGCTCTCTGCAACATCGAGGAAGAGCGCCGCTCCAACCGCAGCTTCATGGAGCTGGAAACCGTCGGAGCTAGCGAGAAATTCTCAGCAAATGTCCGCGGACTTGGCTGTGAATGCGCATCCTTCCCCGACGGGCGAATCACGCTCGTGATGCCCGATCACATCGAGGTGCGAGACCTCTACGTCATCGCATCCCAGCAGGGAGTCCAGATCCGCCGCATGAACCGGCGCCGCGACTCGCTGGAAGACATCTTTCTCAGGGCGATGGACAACCAAACGGGACGGGCGACTCATGTCAGTTTATAAACACATCTATCGCGCCTATGACGGCAAAGTTACTCCTGCATGGACGCGCATCCTCGTGATTGCGCGCTATGGGTTTGCCGAAGCCTGGTCGTCGAAGATTACGATCGGCCTCTTCACGCTCTGTCTGCTGCCTCCCATTGTTTTTCTTATTCTGATCTATCTTGCGAACAATCCGATCGCAAGAACTCTGATAGGCCTTCGAGGTGCGCAAGGCTTCGCCATCGATGCGAGGATCTTTCTAACTCTTATTGAGATTCAATGCTGGTTTGCCCTTCCACTAGCCTCTTGGATCGCACCCCGATTGGTTACATTCGATCTTGCCGATAACGCACTGCCGATCCTGCTCAGTCATCCCATCTCGCGTTTCGGTTATGTGCTCGGCAAGTTCGTTGCTCTCTTCGCTTCGCTCACGGCGGTGACGTCTGTTCCGTGCCTCCTGCTCTTCGCGTATCAGGGCTACACGTCTCCGTTGCCGTGGGCTGCGGCAAATCTTCGCATTGCGGGAGGCCTTCTGGCAGGAACCCTAATCTGGATCGCCTTCCTTTCGATTCTCGGCCTCGCCTTGTCTTCGTGGGTAAAGTGGAGAGTCGTGGCCACCGGAGCCATCTTTGCGGCCGTATTCGTACCGGCAGGCATCGGAGGCATCGTGACCGGAGTGCTGAGGACGAGGTGGGGCTTCCTGCTGAATGTACCCTTCATGATGACTTCCATCTGGCATCGCCTGCTTGGGGCTCCGGAGTCCTCCAGGTTCGACTTTTCGCTGCCCACCGCATCGATTGTCATCATGCTCGTTCTCGCCTGCTTGATCTGCACGGCCATGCTCAACGCGCGCATTCGCGCTCGAGAGGTGGTACGCGGATGAACGATCAAATCATCTTCGAGGATGTCTCCAAGTTCTACGGTGAGGTTCTCGGCGTGAATCGCATCACGCTCTCCATCCCGCCGGGAATTACAACGCTGGTTGGCCCGAATGGATCGGGCAAGACCACGCTTATGAATCTCATGACCGGACTGGTGCAGCCTTCGAATGGCCGCATCTCCGTGCTGGGATTCTCGCCAGTCAACTCGCCCGAGTTGTTTCACCTTCTCGGCTACTGCGCCCAATTCGATACCTTTCCTCGCGGAATCACCGGCTGGGATTTCATCTTTGACAGCCTGATGCTTCATGGCATGAGTGAGTCCGAGGCCTTTGCGCTCACTGTCGAATCGCTGGAGCGTGTGCAGCTTGGCGATGCGGCAAGCCGAAAAATCGCGGGCTATAGCAAAGGCATGCGTCAAAAGGTCAGGCTCGCCCAGGCAATGGCGCATCACCCCAGGGTCTTGGTGCTCGACGAGCCGCTCAATGGGCTCGACCCCATGGCACGCGCCGAATCGATCGCGCTCTTTCAGGAGCTTGGCCGGCAGGGACTGCATCTGCTGATCTCCAGCCATATTCTCGATGAGGTCGATCGGATCTCCGATCGCGTTGTTCTCATTACAGGCGGTTATCTGATCGCCGAGGGAAGCATTCGGCAGGTCCGGCAGGAAGTGCGCGAAAAACCGATGCAGGTTCTTATCCGTTGCGACCAACCGGCATTGCTGGCGTCGAAGATGTTCTCAGTCAACCATTGCGTTGAGGCCCGCTTGCACACAGACGGAAGAGGGGTTTTTCTTCGCACCGGAGATATCGACCAGTTTTATTCCATGCTCAACGGAATCGCGGCTGAGGGGCTGGTAAAGATCGAGTCGGTAGCCCCGGCTGACGATGACGCCAGCGCGATCTATCAATATCTGATCGGTTCGGACGGGGGTGCATCATGATGATGGATGCTGTGAGCGCATTCTTAAGAAATCTGGCGCAACAGCCATGGGGCCTCTGGTGGCTTCAGGCGCGGCGGCTCATTCGCATTGAAATCAGACGAAACCTCTTCTCGCGCAAAGCGGCGTGGGTCTACTTTCTCGCCTTCATTCCCACATTCATCATCTTTATCCACCTCATCTCCGAAGCCCATCACCCATCCTGGATGAGCGACGACACCAATGTCCTGGCGGGAGTCATTCAGCTTTACTACATTCGGCTCGGTGTTTTCTTCGGCTGCCTGGGCATCTTTTCACGTCTCATTCGCGGAGAGATGATCGAACGAAGTTTGCATTTCTATCTTCTCTCTCCAGTGAGACGGGAACTGCTCCTGCTGTGCAAGTTTATTGCCGGATCGGCTAGCGCCGTGCTCCTATTCGGAAGTGCAATCGTAGCGGATTTCACACTGATGTATGTCGGCTTTGGCGCCGCCGGGCGCGACTACGTCTTCAATGGCCCCGGACTCGGTCAGTTAGAGGCATATCTTGCCATCATCGTTCTCGCGTGCCTCGGCTACGGAGCTGTCTTTCTGCTGCTGAGCATGATCTTCAGGAATCCGATGCCGGCCGCGATGATCGTTCTTGGCTGGGAGGCGATCAATCCCGTCCTGCCCTCTCTGCTCCAGAAGCTAAGCGTCGCCTCGTACCTGCGCCATCTGATGCCGGTCAGTGTCTCGGCTCAAGGCATCTTCGCTCTCCTGACGGTTGAGACTGAACCAGTGTCCGCATGGGCCGCGACTCTGGGACTCATGCTGCTGATCGCTGTGGTGCTGTTCTACTCCTGCTATCGAATTCGTAAGCTGGAGATCAGGTACACAACCGAGTAGCCGACGGATGAGTGACGTGTGTCACTTAAACGATCCGGGTTTCTGCTAGACTTCGATCATGCGGAGCCGTATCTTCCAACGCGCTGCAGTGGCCATCATCTTGATGGGCGCTTTGCTTACGCCGTTTGGAACGTGCCTGCAACGGACGCAAAAGACTGCGCACGGTTGCTGCTCTCAGGCATCTGAGCCCGCTAGAACTGTGCAGACAAACTGTTGCAAGGTAAACGCGCCGCTGCCAGCCGTCGTGATTACACGCAGACTGCCGAGCTCTGCCTCGATCACGGTTACACTAGCGCTTGTCACTCTTAATGAAGTCCCCTCGTCCAGCGAGTTTACGCGCATAGCTGCAACCCCGCCGCACTCTCCGCCTACACGCGCGTTTACTTTAAGAATCTAGATCTCCACCTCCGCCGTGACTTTCCGGGGCGCGCATTTCTGCGTCCTGGCGATACCGTTTGCCTGATTTCGCGGAGTTATAGAGTGAAAGCTATCGATCTTCTTGCACCGATTGTGCTGGTGCTATCAAACGCTTCTTTGGGGCAGAGTGACCCAAGCGCGATTGCCGCTCCTCACTTGAGCACTCGTCCTCTGACAATCGATGAGGCGGTTGCCGCCTCCCTTGCGGGTAACCCTGAGATCCACGCGGCGGCGCGGCGGCTGTCGATTGCGCAGATGAAAACCAGCACCGCCCGCAGCCTCGACGATTCCATGCTCATGGTGCGCGACTGGGAAACGCCCCTTAGCCAGCCTTGGAATCTCAACCAGGCGCAGCTTATGGTGGGATTGCAGCAGACCTTTCCCAACCGGCAAAAGCGGGAGACGCGCGCCCGACTTGCGCAGGACGATGCAACCGTCGAAGCCGCCAATCTGGAATCTCTGCGCCAGGAAGTCGCAGCGCAGGCGCGCAAACTCTGCGCCGACCTATTGCGCAATGCCGACGAGATGAAGCTGCATCAGCGTCAGGCATCGCTGCTGAAAGAGGCCTCGGACGCTGCGCTCGCGCAGTACACCATTGGCAGGGTTCCGCAGGCCGATGTGCTTCGCGCTCAGACTGCGCTGACCCGGTTGAGCGAACACTTGATTCAACTGGAAGAGGAACGGGACACCGCGCGCGCGCAATTGAACGTACTGATGGGCCAGCGTCCGGATGAGGCAATCGAGATTGAGGGAAGCTATACAACCTCTGCCGCTTTGCCGGCGCTCGAAGATCTGGAGCGAACGGCGATGGAACATCGCCCCGAACTTGCTGGCCTGCGTGCACAGACGGCGAAAGCAAAGAACGAGGGAACGATGGCGCGCCTCGGAATGAAGCCCGACTTTACCGTTGCGCTTGGATACATGTTGATGCCAACAGGGTCGATGTCGCGCAACGCCTATATGGCGGAGGGATCGATGACCCTGCCCTGGCTCAATCGCGAGCGTCATGAGAACGAAGCAAAGCAAGCCGATGCAGCCACTGAACTCTCTCAGTCGGAGCTCGAGGCGCGGACATCGGCCGTCTTCCTCGAGATCCGGCAAGCGCAGATCGCGGTGCTCTCAGCTCAGAAGCGCGTCCGGCTCTATCGCGACACACTGTTGCCGCAGGCCGAGGCATCCTTCGAAGCCTCCGCTGCCGAATACCAGAACAATCGCGCGGAATTCATGAGTTTGATCGATACACAGAATCTTCTGCTTGAGATTCAGGCGGCCTACTACAGGGCATCGGCCGATACCGGCGCGGAGATCGCGGAACTGGAACGCGCAATCGGCGCACCGATAGCAGACTCAACACGGCAAGACCCAGGGAGGGCGAGCAAATGACAGCCAAAGAAAACAGACTGTTTGCAGCGGGAGTGGGTGCGGGCCTTGTGGTTGCTGCGCTTGTTGCAGGATTGACGGCGGTGAGAGCGATGCACGGTGTGACCGCGGCATCGAGTGCCTCGGCCTCGGCCGACACCACACGAGCCACTGTAGACCTGTCGCGTGACCAGGGAACACAGCCAGGCACGGCGATCCAGATGACTCCCGTGGAGATGACAGCGGCGGGCGTGCAGGTAGCCGAGGTGCAAACCGCCGCGTTGAAGAGCGGCATCGACGCCTTTGGCCGTGTCGAGCAGCCTGAGTCGCAGTTGGCTGCGGTGAGCGCTTGGGTAGGCGGACGCGTGGACAAGCTCTACGTGCAATACACAGGCGAGCGAGTGCGGCGCGGCCAGCCCGTGGCCGAGCTCTACAGTCCCGAAGTTGCTACGGCCATTGAGGAGTATCGGCTGGCCGAAGAGAATCGCAACCAGCTTCGCCAGTCGGACGATGCATCGGCAAAGGCACAGGCCGATGCGCTGGTGAACGCGAGCCGGCGAAAGCTCGAGTTGTGGGGGATAGCGGAGAAGCAATTCAATGCGCCTGCAGCTGGGGGCGTGCCGCACGTCACCATCTATGCCAATAATGCTGGAACGGTTGTCGAGCGCAAAGTAACTCAGGGGCAGTATGTCAATGCAGGCGAAACACTGTTGACCGTAGCCGACCTGAGCGAGGTGTGGATCAAGGCCGATGTCTACGAGGAGCAACTGCCGCAAATAGCTCAAGGGCAGCAGGTATCCATAACCGCCGAGGCCTTGCCCGGTCAGACCCTCCATGGCCATGTAGAGTTTATTGAACCAACAGCGAACTCGCAAACGCGCACAGTGCCGGTTCATGTGCACCTTGCAAATCCGGGAATGCGCTTGCTGCCGGGCATGTTTGTAAGCGCCAGCTTCATCAGCCGAAGCACGCGGCCCGGCATTGTGATTCCGCGCTCGGCGGTTATCGATACAGGCACGCGAAAGATCGTCTATGTCGCCAAGCCCGATGGCGTCTTTGAGGCGCGTGAGGTTCAGGTCGGCGCACCGGCGGAAGATCTTTTTCCGGTCGCAAGCGGGTTGGCGCTGGGCGACAAGGTAGTGCTCAACGGCAACTTCCTCATCGATTCGCAGGCGCACCTCAGCTCCGGAATGTCGGGACTCTATGGCGGTTCGAAGGAGTTTGCCGGGACCGCCGCTACGACCGCGACGACTAACTCGGGTGCCGAGGCGCCTGCGGCAACGATCGACTTCCATGCCGAACCCGATCCGCTCAAGGCCGGTGAAGATAACCAGTTCAACGTGAGTCTCACCGACGCGCAGGGCAAACCCGTCAGCGACGCGATCGTCAATGTGAAACTCATCATGCCAGCCATGCCAGCGATGAATATGCCGGAGATGAAAAGCTCTTTCGATTTGCTCTGGGCAGCCGAGAGCAAGAAATACATCGGAAAGGGACAGGCGCCGGTGGCGGGAACGTGGACCGTCTTCGTCGAGGCCCGCAAGAACGGCCCAGTAATCGCAACCTTTCACACTCACTTGAGCGCACGGTAAGGAACGGCACATGATCAATCGCATCATCGAATTCTCGATGAAAAATCGCTGGCTGATCCTCGGGGTCTATGCCGCCCTCGCGGTGTGGGGCTACTGGGCGCTGTTGCACACACCAATCGACGCGATTCCCGACCTTAGCGAAAACCAGGTGATTGTCTTCTCCGAGTGGCCGGGCCGCAGCCCACAAGAGGTCGAAGACCAAATTACGTATCCGCTCACCGTCAATCTGCAGGGGCTGCCGCATGTGCGCACGGTCCGATCGTCCTCGGCCTTCGGCTTCTCGATGGTGAATGTAATCTTCGAAGATTCGGTCGACATCTACTTCGCTCGCACTCGTGTTCTTGAGCGGCTGAGCCTCGCCGGCAGCTTCCTGCCTGCGGGAGTGACGCCGATGATGGGACCGGATGCGACCGGTATCGGTCAGGTCTTCTGGTACACCGTCGAGGGGCCCTATGACAGCGGAACGCTTCACTCGCTGCAAGATTGGTTCATCAAATATCAGCTCAACTCGGTGCCCGGCGTGGCAGAGGTCGCCAGCGTCGGCGGGTTCGTCAAGCAGTACCAGATCGATCTCGACCCGATCAAGATGCGCGCCTACAACGTCGCTTTAAAGGATGTCGTCGGAGCAGTCGAGCGCAGCAACAACAACGTCGGAGCCAAGGTCATAGAAGTCGGTGATACAGAAAACATGATCCGTGGCATCGGTCTGATTGGCGGGCTGAAGGACATTGAAAACATCTCGATTGGCGCAACCAACGGAACTCCTATCACCGTGGGCAACGTCGGCAGCGTGCAGCTTGGGCCAGAGTTCCGTCGCGGAGTTCTCGACAAGGACGGCAAGGAAGCAGTAGGCGGCGTGGTTGTGATTCGCTACGGGGCCAACGCGCGCGAGGTCATTGAGGCCGTCAAGAAAAAGATCGGTGAGATACAAGCAGGCCTCCCCGCGGGAGTGCAGATTGTTCCCTTTTACGACCGCAGCATCTTGATCGATCATGCCGTCGACACGCTCCGCCACGCGCTGATCGAGGAGATTGTTCTGGTCACTCTCGCGCATGTGGTCTTCCTCTGGCATTTCCGCAGTATTCTCGTCGTCACAATTCCCCTGCCTCTGGCGGTGCTCGGGTCGTTTTTGTTAATGAATGGCGCGGGTATCTCGTCGAACATCATGTCGCTGGGTGGAATTGCCATCGCGATCGGGGTGCTTGTCGATGCCGGAATCGTAATGACTGAAAACGTGATTCGCCAGGCAGAGCAGTACGAGCACGAGCACGGCAACTATCGCGAACACATCTGGGAGATCACGCTCAATGCCGCACGGATTGTGGGCCGGCCAATCTCCTTCGCTATGGTCATCATCATTCTTGCCTTCGTTCCGGTCTTCGCTCTTACCGGCATGGAGGGCAAAATGTTTCATCCGCTGGCCTTCACCAAGACCTTTGCCATGGTGGGCTCGACGATACTGGCGATCACGCTGGTGCCCGTGCTCTGCACATTTCTAATTCGCGGCAAGCTGCACCGCGAAGAAGAGAACCCGGTGATGCGACTGCTACAGGCCATCTACAGGCCGACGCTGGCATGGGCGCTGCGTCACGGAGTCATCACGCTCGGCCTGGCGCTTGCACCGTTTTGCGCTGCTGTTTATACAGCGACCACAATTGGCTCGGAGTTTATGCCGCCGCTCGATGAAGAGACCGCGCTCTTCATGCCCATCACCGATCAGCGCATTTCGCTCACCAAGGCAACGGAGATTCTGCGCCAGCAGGATCGAATCATCGCAGCCGATCCCGCCGTCGCAATGGTGGTGGGCAAAGTGGGCCGCGCAGAGACATCGACCGATCCTGCGCCAGTCAATATGAGTGAAACGACGATCACCTTCAAGCCGAGAGATCAGTGGCCCAAAGGCTTGACGAAAGACGCAATTCTCGCGCGGCTCGACGAGCAGTTGCAGATTCCCGGCGTCACAAACATCTGGACGCAGCCCATTCGCAACCGCATCGATATGCTCTCGACCGGCATCCGCACGCAGATCGGCATCAAGGTCTTTGGGCCCGACCTCAACGTGATCGAAGAAAAATCGGAAGAGATCAAGGAGGTTGTGAGCAAGATAACCGGCGCGACCGATCTTTATGCGGAGAGGACGACCGGTTCTCCTTATCTGGAGATGACTGTGGATCGGCCGGCAGCCAACCGTTATGGCCTGAACGTGGCAGACGTGGAGGACGCGATTGAGACCGCTGTCGGCGGCAAGAACCTTACCACCACCATCGAAGGCCGCCAGCGCTTTCCGGTCAGGGTGCGTTATGCGCGCGACTTCCGCGAAAATCCCAATCAACTCGGCGATGTGCTTGTAACCAGTAGCAACGGAGCGCAGGTGCCTCTCAACAAGGTCGTCACCATCAAAACGACCATGGGACCATCGATGATCAGCAGCGAGAACGGCCTGTTGCGCGGATCGGTCTTGCTCAATGTACGTGGCCGCGATGTGGGTCGCTTCGTCGAGGAGGCCCAACGCTCCGTCGCTCGACAGGTGAAGATGCCGCCGGGTTACTACGTCGAATGGAGCGGTCAGTACGAGAACGAGATCAGCGCGCGCAAACGCCTGGAGATGGTCATCCCGCTTGTCCTTGTCGTGATTTTCGTTCTGCTCTATCGCACCTATGGCTCCGCAAAGGAGGCTGCACACGTCCTGTTGGCGGTGCCATTCGCATTGACAGGCGGGGTCTTCATGGTCAAGGCTCTCGGACTCAACTTCTCAGTCGCAGTCTGGGTTGGCTTCATCGCGCTCTTTGGAACCGCCGTGCAGACCGGTGTGGTGATGGTCATCTACCTCGAGGAAGCGGTCGCCCGTCGCATCGCCGCCGATGGCCGGCTCACTCGCGCCGGTCTGCACGCAGCCGTAATGGAAGGCGCGCTGCTGCGGCTTCGCCCCAAGGTTATGACAGTGGCCACAGTGGTTGCCGGCCTGTTGCCGCTGCTCTGGTCCACGCGCACGGGCGCTGAATTCATGAGGCCTCTTGCCGCGCCAGTTCTTGGGGGCATGGTCAGCTCGTTGATTCACGTGTTGATTGTGACTCCGGTTGTCTTCACTTGGCTGCGCGAGCGGGAGCTCTTGCGCGTATAGACGACACACCTGCCGCTGATTGAGTGAGAATTGCCATTTGCCGCCGCAGGAGCGATACTTTTTGAGATGGGTATTTTGCCCAGTCAAAGGGCGGGAGTAGTTCAGTGGCAGAACGTCAGCTTCCCAAGCTGAATGTCGCCGGTTCGATCCCGGTCTCCCGCTCCAATTGATGCATCGACAGGGCTTCTTATAGTCCATGCTCACCGTTTCAAGCTCGATGCGCGATCCGATACGCCGCGTCGCGTCCCCGAAGCGAGGGGAACCTCCACGCCACGGACGAAGACTTCTCCGCGGGAAACCCCGGCCTGGGGTACCTGATACCCCCACCGGTATTTTGGAGGGAAGTTCCTTTGTTTTCTTTCGATTGCGGGATGAGTAGCGCCGCAAAATCGTGAAAACAATGAAGTTGTCCGCAAAATATTCCAGGGAAAAGAGTTAGGCGGGTTTTTATGGCTCACCAGCGCGGATCTCGGGGGATCGCGGGTGCCGCGCACTCATGGCTCCCCTTTATTGTGCGCCGACGATGGGGAATATTATGCAAATCGGGCGGGAATCTTCGGCGTTTGGAGAACTCCACAGAGAGCAGAATTATGAGAAGCTAGTTCCGTTCTGTTGAAGAAGACCATGGATGAGAGAGCCGCGATGGTAAAGGCCGTCAGGGAGGGCGACGTGGGGGCGGTCGAACGCCTCCTGAGCGCCGACCCTAGTCTCGCGCGCGCGAGCGACGAGGGGCTCAAGACCCCGCTTCATTGGGCCGCTGAGGTTGATCGATGCGATATCGCCCAAATGCTGCTGGACTCGGGCGCGGAGCCGGAGGCGACAACAGCCTGGGGCGCAACGGCGCTCGATTGGGCTGCGACGATGGGCAGCACCAAGGTCGCGGATCTGCTGCTGGCGCGCGGCGCGAAAGGGATGAACCTGGTGACGGCTGCGAGTCTCGGGAAGCTGGATTTGGTGCGCGGGTTTCTCGACTCGGGCGCTCCGCTCGCGTCGCTCGCCAAGCCGGCCCCCGCGGAACCCGACGATCACTGGATTGCCGACTCCGCCCGCATGAAGGGCGATGTGATCTCGCACGCGTTCTATTGCGCCTGCCGGAATGGGCAAACGGCGGTTGCGACGTTGCTGCTCGGGCGCGGCGCCGATGTGAATGCAAAAGGAGTCTTCGGCGGAACGGGCCTGCACTGGGCGGCGATCAACGGTCATAAAGATACGGTCGAATTTTTACTGGCGCACGGCGCCGATCGCACCATCCGGGATGCCAAGTTCGATGCAACACCGGAGGGGTGGGCGGCCGAGGGCAAGCACAACGAGATTCGCGAACTGCTCCGTTGCGCGTGAGCCGCGCGCGGAAGACGGATCACCGCTTCTGTGGGTAGCGTTGTGCACGTGCCGGGATGAGGGGATTGCGCGATGCGGGGTTCCGATGGCGGTTCTAGCGCCGCGCCTCATCCTGTCCACCCCAAGGACGAAGGCCTGTCCTTAGGGGCCCCGCCCCGGGGCTATTCTTGTGCCCTCCCTGCCGGGAGGGTCGGTGGTCCGTGGCCTTCCATCCTTGACGCGATGAGACCGCGTCAAGGATTGGGGTACCCGGCAGAGGTCAGGGATCAGAGATCAGGAAATCGCAGGTTGAGGTTCGTGGTCTCCCGGGTCCGCAAAATGCGCGGGACTTGGGAACCCGGCCAATTGTGAAGGTGAGGATTCGGGTGTCAAGGGTCAAGATGAACGACAAAGTACGCCGCCCTTGACACCCGAATCCCCCTCACGGGAGATCCATGCGATGTTTTTCAAAAAGCACGCAAAAACAGCATTGACAACGCCGACGCTGTCATACGCGGCGCTACGCTCCATCGGTATAATGGCGGGATGAATCCGCGATGCGTTGTTTTGTCTTTCTTCGCTGCGCTGCTTTTTGTTTCCGCCAGCGCTCAAGGTGTCACTGATAAGGTCACCGTGACCGAGGGTGGTCGGCAAGCACCCGCCATCTCTGTCGATGAGGCCTCGGGCGGAAGGTTTTCGCTTGCCGCGCAGGCTGGGAAGGTCGTTGTGGTCAACTTCTGGGCCACATGGTGCGAAGGCTGCCAAATTGAAATGGCCGAAATGGAACCGAAGATCTGGCGGAAGTATCAATCCGCACCCGATTTCGCCTTTATCGCTATCGCTGTTCGTGAGGATAAGGACACCATCCTCGGCTTCCGCACCAAGCACGCGAACATTACCTTCCCGCTTGCATGGGATCCCAAGCTCTCTGCATACGCACAGTTCGACCCAATCGACATCTCCGGCAATTCTTTTACTTTCGAGCTTCCCCGCATGTATGTCGTCGACCGACGCGGCATCATTGTCTATCAAGATTGCGGCTACACGACCGGCGGTGTCGATGCTGTCGATCGCGCGATTAAGAGGGCTATGGCGGAAAAGTAGGTGCGGTGGGGTTTGGGTTCGTGGATTCCGCTGACTACCGGAGTCTCCTGCGGATCAGATCTAGCGATTGCTGGGTGGCCCATTGTCTGATCCGGTCGCGGTCGCCTTTGAAGGTTCTTTCTATCGACTCGGTTTTGTGTTCGTCGCTGAGGGCTATGTAGACGAGGCCTACTGGCTTGGTTTCTGTGGCGCCGGAGGGGCCGGCGATGCCTGTGACACCCAATCCCAGAGTTGCGCCGGTGTAGCGGCGAATGCCGTAGGCGAGAGCTTCGGCTACATCGCTGGAGACTGCGCCGTGGCGGGCGATGAGCTCGGGAGGAACGCCGGCAAAGTGAGTCTTCAGTTCATCGGAGTAGACGACGGCTCCGCCGAGGAAGCCGCGCGAGCTGCCGGGCACACTGGTGATGCGCTGGGAGATCATGCCTCCGGTGCAGCTCTCGGCGATAGCGAGGGTGGCCTGGCGAAGGCCAAGATAGTAGAGGACGATTTGTTCAAGAGAATCGGCGGAGTCCTGACCCGAGGAGTAGAGCCAGTCTTCGATTTCGGTTTCAAGGCGGGAGGCTAGCTCGTCGACGCGTTTCTGGGCGAGGGCGGCGTTGGCCTTGGAGCAGACGAGGGTGAGCTGAATGTCGCCGGCGTGGGCGAGGATGGTGGTTTCGACGTCGGTGTAGGTGGTGTAGATGGGCGCGAGGAGCTTGTCGGCCTGCGACTCGGGGATCATGGCGGCGCGGAGGGTGCGCTTGGCCATGTGACGCGGGGGGACGACCTCGCGAAGGCGGGGAAGGCACTCGGCGTCGAAGAGCGGGCAGCACTCATTGGGAGGGCCGGGGATGAGCATGATGAGCTTGCGATAGCCCTGGTAGGTGACATCGAGCCACTGGCCAGGGGCGCTGCCGTTGGGGTTGGGCAGCACGATTGCGCCTTGAAGGACGTCGGCCTGCTTGAGGTTGTTGGTGGGCATGGGAATGCGCCAGGTGGCGGCGCGGGCGGCGAGGGCGACGACCTGGTCTGGGTCGCGGCGCAGGGTGATGGAGAGGGCTTCGGCGACGGCTTCGCGGGTAAGGTCGTCTTCGGTGGGGCCGAGGCCGCCCATGAGGACGACGATGTCGGTGCGCAAGAGAGCGGCGCGGATGGCGGAGACCAAGTCTCTGCGGCGGTCGCCGACGATGGTCTTGAAGACGACGGAGATGCCGAGGGAGTTGAGTTTTCCGGTGAGGGCGAGGGAGTTGGTGTCCTGGCGGAACGGGGTGAGCATCTCGGAGCCGATGGCGATGATTTCGGATTTCATAAAGACAGCTTTCAGCTCAGCAACCAGCAAACAGTATTCAAGCGTTGCGATATGGCATTCAGGATACAACGCGGAGGCGAGAGCCGTATCGGCCCTTGACGTGTTGGCTGGTCACAAGAGCGTCAGGCCTTCGACTCCCAGGTCTACTTCGTAGACCGAGTCGCTGGTGGCCAGGATGACGCTGCCGAGAGGCGAGAAAGCTACGCCGACGAGGTTGGCGCCGGAGAGGGCTAGCGTGGCTTCGCCTTGTGGAGTGACGCGGACCAGGCCGCGCTGGCCGTGGAGGCAGGCGGCGAGATATACGTTGCCGTCTCGATCGAGAGCGAGACCCTGCGGGCGGCCCAGGCCGCGGTACCAGGCGCGCGTCTCTCCGTTGGGTTCGATGGCCCAGATGGCGTCGTTGGAGGAGAGAGTCGGGCCGGTGACGAAGAGGGTTCCAGCGGCGTTCACTGCAAGATGGTAGGCAGCGGGGCTGGGCTCAAGCGTAGCGTGGACGAAGATCTGGCGGTCGGGGTTGATCTTGAAGATGGTGCCGCTGCGATCGCCGACGAAGAGATTGCCCTCGGCGTCGAAGGCCGCACCGGTGGCTACTCCCATGCCCTCGGCGTAGAGGGTGGCTTCGCCGACCTCGTCGATGCGGTAGACGTTGCCCTCAGCGCGCGAAGTGACAAAGAGGTCTCCGTCGGGGTTGAAGGCCAAGCCGGTGGCGTTGAGGATGCCGGTGACGAATGGGGTTCCGCGGCCGTCGGGGCTGACGCGGACGATCGACACGGGGGTCTGCTTGCCGCGCTGGCCGGAGATGGTGGCGTAGATCATGCCCGAGCGGCTGACGGCGGGGTTGGTCACCGGATGCAGGCCATCGGAGAGTTCGCGGGCGATGCGCAGCGGGGCGGAGTTGCTGGCGCCAGCGGGGTTGCGGACCTCGACCATGCCAGTGGCGGCGGGCGCCGGAACGCGGAAGGCGAGGCGCGTGGGGCGGCTCAGCAGAATGTGGGCAGCGAACCCGTCAACCAGGACCGAGGGCAGGCCGGAGCCGAAGGGCCCGAGATTTGCACCGGCTAGCTCGACCTCGCCGCCGGGCAGCGCGGCTGCTGGGATGACGTCGTCGATGCGCGGCGTGGTCAAGTCCAGTGGGGCGGATTGTGTGGCAGTGCTGGGCATGAGGTGTCCTAAATCCACAAGTGCAAGAGCGACGCTACACCCAAAGCATACAACCCCGCGCCCACATCATCGAGCACGATGCCCCAGCCTTCGGGCAACTTCTCAAGCTGACGCACCGGAAAGGGTTTGGTGATATCGAAGAGGCGGAAGAGAACGAGGGCGCTCAAGGCGTGACGCCAGTCGGCATGGCTGCCGATGAGGGCGATCCATTGTCCGGCAACCTCGTCGATGACGACGAACTGCGGGTCATGGCGGCCGGACTCTTTCGCAACAATCGTTGCGGCTGGGATGCCGAGAATCAGCGTGAGTGCGATGCCGGCGAGGAGGGCGATCAGCAGTGTCTGCGTGGTGGGATGGATGCCCCAAGCGAATGCGGCCCAGAGAAGGACGGCAGCTACGGAGCCCCAGGTGCCGGGGCCGGGTTTGCCGAAGCCTGCGCCGAAGAAGGTGGCGGCTGCCCATGCCCAGACGGATCGCTTCGCGGGTTGAGATGGAGGTGCAGAGGCGCCGGGCTGCGGGCTTTCAGCGCTCATCGGAACCTTCGCTGCGCCTGGAGTGAGGATTGTCGAGATCTTCGAGGATCTCGGGATCGAGGATGGGTGAGCTGATCTTGTAGACTCCGGAGGCCCACTTGCCGAGGTCGATCTTGCGGCAGCGGTCACTGCAGAAGGGGTAATCCTCGTCGCCGATACGGACCAACATTCCGCAGGTGGGGCAGTGAAGGAGCTTGGCGGATTTCTTCCTGGTAGCCATGGGACGATATCAGTTTACAGCGGGCCGGCGAGGATGCGGGCAACCACGTCGTAGTCGTGGGCTTCGGTGATCTGGGCTTGGTAGAAGCGGCCGGGCTCCAGATTTTCGAGCGCGCCGAAGTCGTTGATGTAGACCTTGCCGTCGATCTCGGGTGCGTGGAATTGGGTTCGGGCCTCCCAGAGGAGCGGGGTTTCTTCGCTGGGGCCTTCGGCGAGGAGCATCAGTTTGCGGCCTACCCATTGCTGCTTGGCGCGTTTGCTGATCGATTGCTGGAGTTTCATCACGCGGCGCTTGCGGGCCTCGATGGTGCGTTTGGGTACCTTGGCGTCGAGCGAGTGAGCACCTGAGCCTTCTTCGTCGGAGTAGCTGAAGACGCCTAGCCAGTCGAAGTTGGCGTCTTTGATGAAGGCTTCGAGGATGGCGCTGTCATCGGCGGTTTCTCCGGGGAAGCCGACAATGAAGCTGGTGCGGAGAGCGATGCCGGGAACGGCGGCGCGGACCTTTTCCAGAGTCTTAAGGAAGATCTCGGCGCTAGCGCCGCGCTTCATGCGCTTTAGAACCGATGGGGCCGCGTGCTGCAGTGGCAGGTCGAGATATTTGCAGATGTTGTCGTGGCGGGCGATGGTGGCAAGAAGTTTCGATGTGATGCGGTTGGGATATGCGTAGAGGAAACGGAGCCAGCGGAGGTTGGGGATCTGCGCCAGGGCATCGAGGAGGGTGGCGAGGCCGTCTTTGACGCCGAGATCTTCGCCGTAGCAGGTGGTGTCCTGGCCGATGAGGGTGATCTCGCGGACGCCGCGTGCGACGAGTTGATGGGCCTCGGCGACTACGGATTCGAAGCGGCGCGAACGAAATTTGCCGCGCAGGTTCGGTATCACGCAGAAGGAGCAGGGATGGTCGCAGCCCTCGGCGATTTTGATGTAGGCCGAGGATTTGGGCGTAGTCAGGAAGCGTGGGGTGGTTTCGTCGTAGAGGTAGGTAGGCAGCATGTGGGCTGCGCCTTGCCAGTCGTCGCGGCGGAAGCGGCCCTGTTGCTCGCGGTGGTCGCCTTCGGGGCGGGAGCTTTGTTTGTGCGTGCCGGAGGGGGATTCCTGGCCGGGGCGGGTGGCGGCGCTGGCGGCGGGGTCTTCGCTAGACGAAGCGGAATTGAGTTCGTGGTCTCCCACCCATTCGCCAGAAGGAAGGCGAATGGATGGGGCACGGGGCATCTGTGGAGCTTCCCGCGCGGTGGTGTCCGGGGACAACTGGTAAGCCGGGCTGGTGAGGATGTTGAAGAGCGCTGGTGCGGCGGGCTTTGCGACGAGGCCTGCGGCTTCGAGGATGGCTTCGAGTTCGCCAGTGCCTATTACAGCGTCGACCTCAGGGATGCTCTTGCGGATCTCGTCGCGATAGCGCTCGACGAGGCAGCCGGCGACCTCCTGCTTGGCGGTGTCGATGAAGCTGCAGGTGTTGACGACGAGGACCTCGGCCTCTTCGGTGGGGGCGGTGAGCCGCGCGCCGGCGCGGTCGAGCAGGCCCATCATCACCTCGGAGTCGACGAGGTTTTTGGGGCAGCCGAGGGAGATGAAGCCCACGGAAGGGGCCGTGGGGGTGGGAGATTTGCTCACCAGTCCATTGTACCGGCGTGGAGGTTGCCGTGCGGGTGGGGGCTACCCCCCCCGGTATTCAGTGGATAAACTCCTTGTTTTCAATGGGATGCTGGATGGGTTTGGCTGCAAAATATTCCAAACAAAGAGGTTATTCGCAGAATATTGATTATGAAGGTGGTTAGCGGTGAAACTCCGTCTCTTTCCAACCAATTATGCGATCCATTCCGAAGAAAATGCGTTTCTATCGGATGCTCGCTTGGGGCGTACGAATCAGTGTAACCAATTCGAGGTTAATTCTCCGCAATGGTTCGTTCCGGTTACTTTTTTCGATTGGCCGGGATAGGGACGCCGGCACTGCTGAGGATGTTTCTTGCATCTGCAACAAACTGACCATTCGGTTCGAGTTGCATGTACTTGATCAGGGCCTCGGCACATTCCGGCGGAAGGATGATTTTTTGCGTGGCGGGATCGACTGTGGCCTTCGAGACGAGCGCCTGTCCTTTGAAGTAGTAAAAGATCGCCTGGCCAGGATCAAGCGCAATGGCCTTCTGAGCCGCATCCAGCTGCGCATCCTCTTTGCCAGCCTGGAAGAAGAAGATAGCCTCGTTGCGCCGGAAGAGAACCGCTTGGCTGGGCGAATATTTGACGGCGGCATCAAATGCGGCCTGTGCATCGGAGATCCTGCCCGTGCGCGCATAGATCTCTCCAAGGTTGCTGTACGCCACAGCGAGAAAGTCTGGGGAGCGAGTTCCAACACCGGTGACAGTTGCCCCGAAAGGATTGACGGTGGGCGTAGATGAGTTAGCCGACGCGGGATCAACAAGAATATCGGGCCGCTTATTCATGCCGCTTGTGCTGGAGGTATTCGGGCTGGCAGCGGCGGTCCCAACGGCAACAGCGAAGCTATGCTCAGCTTCCGCGTATTTCTTGAGTCCTATTTGTGCGGTGCCCAACTCAATCCATGGATAAAGCAGTTCGGGCTGAGATGCTGTGACCTTGAGCATCAGTGCTTCAGCGTCGGTGTACCGTTTGTCTTTGTTGGCCGTACGGGCCGCCAAGAGGCTAGCATTCGGTGGAGTTGAAGCCTGCTGCGCGCCGGTGAAGATAGTCGCGCAAAGAAGGAAGGTAGGCAGGAGCGATTGAGCGTATTTCACTTTCGACGCCTTTGGGATGATTGTCGGGAATCGTGGAACAGCATACTCCGGGTAGCAACGGGTCCGAAAGACTACTTTGGATCAGTGAGGCGCTGGTGACCTCGGCCGTTTGGAGTTTCTCGAGATTTCTCAAGACGGCAAGAACGACTCCCAGCGTTCAGTTCCCGCTCTCTGATCTGGCAGAGCAGGATGCTAAAATCAGCAAGTGCCGGGTCCTACGCGACGTAATCCCGCCAACCCCGCCAGGTCCGGAAGGAAGCAACGGTAACGGGCTAGTACGGGCGCAGTAGGCCACCCGGCGCTTTTTGTGCTGTGAGCGGTGGTGCTGAACAGAGACAAACAAAAAACAGAAGCAGGTCCTTCGACTCCGCTGCGCTTCGCTCAGGATGACAGAGTTTTTATATTGACCGGCGAGCCGGGGGTTGCTCCCGCGCTGCAAGCCGCAAGGAGAAATGCATTGACCCTCAGTGTTCGCCCGATCGTGGGCTGCCGCGCAAAGATCACGGCGCTCGGAACGTACGTCCCCCCGCAAGTGCTAACGAATCAAGACCTCGAAAAACTAGTGGAGACGTCGAACGAGTGGATTCTCGAACGGACGGGAATTCGCGAACGGCATGTGCTGGCCAAAGGGCTGGGAGTGAGCGATATTTGCACTGAAGCTGCCAAGAAATGCCTGGCGGCGCGGGGCATCGATGCGAGCGAGATTGAGATGATCATCGTGGGTACGGTGACGCCGGATATGATGTTCCCGGCGACGGCATGCCTGGTGCAGAACAAGATTGGGGCCAAGGGCGCGTGGGGCTTCGATGTTTCGGCGGGTTGCTCGGGGTTTGTCTTTGCGCTGCAGGCGGGCGTGAAGATGATCGAGAGCGGAGCGCATAAAAAGGTTCTGGTCTGCGGCGCGGACGCCAATACGAGGATGACCGATTACACAGACCGCACGACGTGCGTGCTGTTTGGCGACGGCGGAGGCGCGGTGCTGCTGGAGCCTTGCGAAGAGGGCGAGATCGGCTTCATCGATTATGCGCACGAGGTGGATGGGTCGGGGGCTACGGTGCTCAACCTGAAGGGCGGCGGAAGCCTCAATCCCGCGAGCCACGAGACCGTGGACAAGAAGATGCACTACATCTATCAGGATGGGCAGGCGGTGTATAAATTCGCCGTGCGCAAGATGCTCGAAGCCACGTCTAAGGTACTCGCCCGCAATGGCGTGACCGGCGCGGATCTGGGCTGCTTTATTCCTCACCAGGCAAATTTGCGGATCATCACGGCGACCGCGGACAGGCTGGGGATGGAGCGGGATCGAGTGATCATCAACATTGAGAAGTACGGCAACACTTCGGCGGGAACGATTCCTCTGGCGATGGAAACGGCGATCGAGGAAGGGAAGCTGAAGAAGGGCGACCTGGTTCTGATGGCTGGAGTGGGCGCTGGATTCACTGTGGGCGCGGTGCTGCTGCGGTGGGAGATTTAGAGGCAGGGACCAGGGACTGAGGGACTAGGGACTGAGGGACTAGGGACTAAGGAACGGGCCGGTTCGCTTTGCGAGCCGACCCGTTCGTTGCTTGGCGGATGGCGGCGGCGATAGGAAGATTGGCGCCTCATCTCTTCATCAGTGAGTCAGCAGTTTAAAGGCGTGGGTCCACTGATTGTGGGTGAAGCCGGGGATGCACCAGAGCATGGCTAGCGGTTCGATGGCGCGGGCGGCTTCGGCTTTGCCCATGTCGGCCGTCTCCCAGCCGAATTGATCAAGGATTTCATGCACCTGCTTTTTGGCCGCTTCGTTGTTGCCGCAGATGAACATGGTGGGCTTGCCCTCTTTGAATTGAGGATTGACCATCAGGGCGCTGCCGACTGAGTTAAAGGCCTTGACGAAGCGCGCGTCGGGAAAGCTACGCTGCAACTGCTCCATCAGTGAGTCACCGAGAGTGGTGAAGGACTGGAGCACGCCGTTGACGGGCGGCGCATCTTTGATGGGATTGGTCGCGTCGATGACGGTCTTTCCTTTGAGGTTTTTTGCGCCGGCCATATGAAGGGCGTCCTGCACAGCAGGACCCTTCACAGCAAGAACGAGCAACTCGCCGAAGGCGGCCGCGTCATCGAAGGCTCCGGTGGAAGCGCCTGGATTCTGATTCTTCCAAGCATCGAGTTTTTCAGGGGTTCTCGAGCCGATCATCACTTCATGACCATGCTTGAGAAAGCCGCCGGCAAGTGATTTGGCGACATCGCCCGAACCTATGAGTCCGATTTTCATGCTGACCTCCATGTACGCATGAGATGGCGTGGAGTCCTTGGGGATTCAGACGCGCTAGGAGACCAATGCGGGAAGTGAGAGGTCGTACTCGGGCAGGATGCGGGCCTCGGCTGCCAGCCGGAAGAAGACTCGCATCGCCTCGATACACTCCTGGTCGAGGACATAGTGAATGTTTGTCGTAAGGTATTCGCGGATCGTCGATTCGGGGATGGGGATGCGGCGCGACCATTCTGCGACCAGAGCATCGATGTTTTCGAGGCCGTGGACACGGGATTGAATAAGATCCTCCGCTACGCTCTCGACCAAAGGGCCGGTCCACGCAGTGGCGCCCCAGACGGCAGAGACGAAGGGCAGGCCGGTGAGGGTGCGCCACTCATGAGCGAGGTCATGGTAGACAAGGAGTTCGCCGGTGCGTTCGAAGCGATTGGCGCGCTCTTCGAGGGCCAGCAGGGCAGGGTCGCCGATGAGAACGGCGGCGTCAGCTTGAGCAAGCATGATGTCCAGGTCGGCGGCCGCGGGCAGGAACGGAACGGAGGGGTTGCCCCAGCGGGCAAAGAGAATACGCGCGTGAGCCAGCGTGGTGCGGCTGGCGGTGTCGGCGGCCACGGAGCGCAAGGTCTCGAGGGGCTGATTGGCTCTTCTGACCAGCAGCAGAGAACGCACGCGGCCCTTGGAGGCGATAGTGCAACCGGGAAGGATGCGCAGGCCCGGAGTGGTCGCGAGCGCAGCGATGGGAACGAGGCCGATGTCGGCTGAGCCGGCGGCGAGACGGTCGGCGCATTCAGCGGGCGACATGCGGTCGATTTGATAACGCTGGGCCAGCGGTGCGTCGAGGGGTGGGTGCTCGAAGTCCCACATCAAAGGCGCGGGGTTGAGGAAGCCGATTGCCGCAACGCGCAGACGGGATTGGGGCAGGGAGGACACGTTCTCTCTTTAGACTACTTCTTCGGGATGAAGGATGTAGCAGGGAGCATCTGTGGCGCCAACAGCGCGCACCTTGACTTCTGCGAATCGGCGCGGTAACTTTGGCGAAATTACCAATAAGCCCGGTTTTGGTTTCCTGTGAAGAAATCGAGGGCGTATTGTGTGTTTAGGAATTGAATGATCGAAGGGATCGGCGGCTGGGGTTGTGAGATCAAGCGCAGCGAGTTGGTTCCGCTTCGCGGAGTTGGCAAGTTAGCGAGTTCGAGTGGCGGATCGGCGAGCAGCCGGGGCTTTCGGCGGCGAGCGAATTCCGGTCTTTCAAGAAATATCGCAATGCTTAGAGGTTCTGCAGGACGCACTGATCGATGAGCACATTGCCAAAAGAAGCAACCGCAAATGCAACGCCGCAACTCGACGAGCAGAGGCTGGCGTGGCTTGCGCTTGCGCTGACGCCGGGTCTGGGTCCGAAGCGGATTCTGGATGCAGTGAAGACGCTGGATGCGTCGAGCAGAATCTTTGCCTTGACGCTGACTGAACTTGAAGGGTTGCGATTTCCGGCTCAGGCGTCGCAGTTCATCTTTGATGGCAAGGCACGGCAGGCGGCCGAGGCGGAGTGGGTGCGCGTGGCGGCGCAGGGCGCGACGGTGTTGACCTTCGGTTGCGCGGCGTATCCCGAGCGATTGAAGGAGATATACGATCCGCCGCCGGTGTTGTGGGTGCGCGGCGCGGCGGGGCTGCTGACAAGGCCGGGAATTGCGGTTGTGGGGACGCGGCATCCCTCCCCCTATGGATCGGGAATAGCGGAGATGCTGGCACGAGATCTCGCAGTGCGGCGGCTGCTGATTGTCTCAGGCATGGCGCGGGGAATCGATAGCTGCGCGCACAAGGGGGCGCTGGCGGCGCATATGCCGACGGTGGCAGTTTGGGGCACCGGCATTGACGTGGTTTATCCGAAGGAGAACAGAAAGCTGGCAGAGGAGATCCTGGCCGGGGGCGGAGCAATTGTTAGCGAGTTGCCGACGGGGACGTTTCCTGCACCGCAGAACTTTCCGCGGCGCAATCGCATCCTGAGCGGGCTGAGCGTAGCGGTTCTGGTGGTGGAGGCGTCGGAGAACTCCGGGACACGCGTGACCGCTCGCTGCGCAGCCGATCAGAACCGCGACCTCTTTGCGGTGCCCGGCAACGTGACGAGCAAAGGCTCATGGACGCCTAACACGCTGATTAAGCAGGGGGCCAAACTTGTGGCGACGTGGGAGGATGTGTGGGAGGACCTGCCGTCGCAGGTGCGGCTGGAGCTGGAGGATCAGGCCCCGGCTGAATCCAAATCGCCGACGACTGCATCTTTATTGCCTGATCCGGCGCTGCGGCCCGAGGAGACGATGGTGCTCGAGGTTCTGCGCAGCGATGCAGCGTTGCAGATCGACGAGATTCTCGAGCAACTGGAGACGCAGTTGACTTCATCGGAGGTTTTCATGGCGCTCTTCGAGCTGGAGATCGCCGGACGGATTCGGCAGTTGCCGGGAAAGAATTACGTGCGGACGATGTGAGCATGTAGCCGCATCTGCTCCGAAGAGAAAACGCCATCCAGGATCACAAGTTAAAACGGCAGTGAGACATCTTCGGCGACCTGTGCGATTCACGCCATATCCGGCCTGATCATGGCTTCATTGCCGTAGACGTGGCTCGACGCCAGGTCGACGAACGGAATGGAACCGATTGCACGCTCGCGCTTGCTGGTTGAGCTCCAGACAACTTCTGTGCCGTGCAGTGGAATTGTGATGCCGCGTACAGAAAGCGAATGGGCCTGAAGGCCGAGGATGCCAGACGTGCCGTAAGGACCGGGCTTGCTGACGGATGCGATGGTGGCGTCGACCGGCGTGCCCTTCGCGGCGAAGGTGGCTCTTCGGGAATCGAGCGCGCAGGGGGATGGAATTCCATTCATACCAGTCGTTTAGGTTTGGGAAAGCGCACGTGATGGGTAACGATCTTTCGGGTACCGGCGAGGGAAATAATGTGGTTGAGACTGGAAACGGGGCGGTGTTCCGTGGTAGTGTCCAACATTTGCGGGCCGATTTTCAGAGCTGGATTGACGGCGAGGGCGCCGAGGGGATTCCGAACGAGCATGAGGCGCAACAAAAGGGAAGCGCGGCGAGTCAAACAGGCCTGACAAGTTAGAGTGAGATTGGAAACAAGGATGGCAATGAACAAATCACTGGTGATCGTCGAGTCGCCGGCCAAGGCGAAGACGATCGAGAAGTATCTGGGCAAGGGCTTCGAGGTCCTGGCATCGGTGGGTCACATCATGGACCTGCCGAAGAACGACATCGGAGTGGAACTGGAAAAGCGGACCTTCGAGCCGACGCTGATCGTCTCACCGGGCAAGGAAAAGGTAGTGGCGCAACTGAAGCGCGCCGCGGCCAAGGCCGACGAAGTGTATCTGGCGCCCGACCCGGATCGCGAAGGCGAAGCGATTGCCTATCATCTAGCGCTGCAACTGGGCACCTCGGCCAAGGAGCGGAAGAAGATTCGCCGCGTGACCTTTAATGAGATCACGAAGAAGGCCGTGCAAGGGGCGTTTCAGCATGCGCGGGATCTGGATCAGAATCTGGTCGACTCGCAGCAGACACGGCGCATTTTAGATCGGTTAGTCGGCTACCAGATCTCGCCGCTGTTGTGGGACAAGGTGCGGCGTGGACTCTCGGCCGGCCGAGTGCAGACGGTTGCGGTGCGGCTGATCGTGGAGCGGGAGCGCGAGATCGGCGCCTTTGTGCCGGTGGAGAATTGGACGCTTGACGCCATGCTGCATCCGGAGAAGCATGCGGATAAGAGCTTCAAAGCGCGCTTTGTCGGGATCGACGGAGAAGCTGCGCGCGTCGCGAACGGGCAGGACAAGGACGGCAAGGATCAGTTCATCGCCAATGCGCTGCCGGATGAGCGGACCACGAAAGAAGTCGTCGCGGCACTGGAAAAGGCGCAGTGGTCGCTGATTTCGGTGCAGTCGACGGAGAAGCAGAGAAGGCCGGGGGCTCCTTTCATCACCAGCCAGCTGCAGCGAGACGCCGCGAGCAAGCTTGGTTTCAATGTGCGGCGGACGATGGGTGTGGCGCAACGGCTCTACGAGGGCATCGATCTCGGTGACGAGGGTACGACCGGATTGATTACCTACATGAGAACCGACTCGCCGCGCGTTGCGCCAGAGGCGGTGACGGCGGCGCGCGAATGGATTGGTAAGCAACTGGGAGCGCAATACCTGCCCGTGACGCAGAATGTTTACAAGGGAAAGAAGGCCGCGCAGGACGCGCATGAAGCGATCAGGCCCACCGATGCTTCGCGAACGCCGGAGTCGATTGCGCGCTACCTGACTGACGAGCAGTTGAAACTCTACCGGCTCATCTGGCAGCGCTTCGTGGCTTCGCAGATGACTCCGGCGGTGTTTGATGTAACTACGGCCAAGATCGCCGCAGTTAGTTCAAAGACAGGCAAGAGTTATGATTTTCGCGCCAGCGGCTCAGTCATTCGCTTTGATGGATTCCTGAAGGTCTACGAACTTCTGGAAGATAAGAAGGATGACGACGACGAGTCGGCAAACAAGCTGCCCAGCCTGGACAACGTGAAGAAGCTGGAGTGCGAGAAGCTGGAGCCCGAGCAGCACTTTACCTCGCCGCCACCGCGCTACAACGAAGCTTCGCTGGTGAAGGTGCTGGAAGAGAAGGGCATTGGCCGGCCTTCGACCTATGCGTCGATCATCAACACCATTCAGGACCGCGAGTATGTGACCAAGATCAGCGGGCGGTTTTATCCGACTGAGATTGGCATGGTGGTCTGCGATCTGCTGGTCGAGAGTTTTCCGTATATCTTCGATGTGGCCTACACGGCCAAGCTCGAAGAGGAGCTGGATGAGATCGAAGAGGGCAATGAAAAGTGGACGACGCTGCTCAACGGCTTCTATGACTACTTCGAGGATGAACTGAAGGATGCAGGAAAGCACATGCGCGACATCAAGCGCATGGAGGAGAAGACGAAGGAGAAGTGCGACCTTTGCGGCTCGCCACTGCTGCTGAAGTGGGGCAAGTTCGGCACCTTCTATGCATGCTCGGCCTATAACAAAAAGGATAAGTCGAGCTGCACTTTCACGAAGGAGAACACTGCGAGCAAGCCGGATCTGAATACTCCCGAAGGGCAGGAGGCTACCGAATCTGAGGAGTATTGCGACAACTGCGGGCGCGTGATGGTGATGCGGCGCGGGCCATTTGGAATGTTCATGTCGTGCCCCGGATTCAACGAAGATCCGCCGTGCAAGACATTCCGCAAGCTGAGCTCGAAGCAACAGCAGAAGGTAGCCGCGCCGAAACCTACTGGCGAGGATTGCCCACAGTGCGGCAAGCCGCTGGTGATACGTCAAGGAAGTTACGGCGAGTTTGTCTCGTGCTCGGGCTATCCGAAATGTAAATACGTTAAGCAGAATCTGATTGAAGGATTGAAGTGCCCCAAGTGCGGGGTGGGCGATCTGGCCGAGCGGAAGGCGCGGCGCGGGAACATCTTCTGGGGCTGCACGAATTATCCCAAGTGCGACTTCACTTCGAATCTGAAGCCGGTGGCGGAGAAGTGCCCGGAGTGTGGAAGCGCGTATCTGGTGGAGAAGACGCTTCGCTCGGGGATCTATCTCGAATGCCCGAACAAGAAGAAATCTGCTGAGGAAGAGGCTGCGCCGCCGAAAAAGCGAGCGGCCAAGGGCGCGGCGAAGGCTGCCGCGCCCGCAGCAGAGGGCGCGGTGGTGTGCAGTTACTCGAAGAGGATTGGCGACGCGCCGCCGCTGCCGACGGCTGAGACGCATGGACCGGTGGTGGAGAAGAGCGCAGCGAAGAAGCGCGCCAAGAAGGAACTGCAACCCGCGTAGGCTTAGCGATTGTCCAGAC
Organism: Occallatibacter sp.; assembly: GCA_050010735.1. Lineage (GTDB taxonomy): Bacteria > Acidobacteriota > Terriglobia > Terriglobales > Acidobacteriaceae > Telmatobacter. The sequence continues at coordinate 38,662 of JBEKKL010000054.1, forward strand.
AGCCCTCCGCTGAATCCGGTAATATGAGTGAGCGGAGAGATAGATCATGGAACAGCTGCTTGCTACGCCTGCCGATGCCGGAATCATCCTCAAGCTTTATGAACTGCGCACCGAAGCTGTGATGCGCCAGGCGCGCGCGTGGATGACCGGGGAGTTCTGGCCGAAGACCGCGGACGAGTTTTTCGCAGTACTGAACAATCCCGCTGATCCGCACAGCCCGTGGTTGCGCCAGGTGCTCACCTATTGGGAGATGGCGGCGGCGCTGGTGTTGCACGGAGCGCTCTCGGCGGATCTTTTTGTCGACTGCAACGCCGAGGGATTTTTCCTGCTGGCCAAGTTTGCTCCGATTCTGGATGCCATTCGGGAGAAGATGCCAACGTTGCTGATGAAGACGAGTGAACTGGTGAACCGGTATTCCGCCGCAGCCCAGCGCTACGAGGTGGCGTTGAAGAACGTAGAGGCACGGCGCGCCAGCATGGCCGGCCGCTAGGAGCCGGCCCGCTGCAAGCGAAGGCCTTGACTCCGGTCAGCTTGCCCAAATGAGGCTCGTTGGTGGATGATAAAGGCGTTCGACGATTCCCCATTCCCCGGAGAGGTTTTCTATGAGACGTGCAGTGCTGTTGGCAGCTTGCTTCGGCGTGACCGCGATTGCGGCCAGCGCCGCCGATTCCACCAAGATCAACGGCTGGATCTCCGACTCGATGTGCGGCGCCAAGCACGCCGGAACGGGTTCGGCCTGTGTGAAAAAGTGCATCAGTGACATGGGCGAGGCCCCGGTCTTCGTAGACGAAGATAAGAAGGAAGTCTGGAAGATCGACAATCCTGATTCGGTGAAGGCCTTCTATGGCGACCACGTGACGATCATGGCTACCGCCGACACGGACAAGAAGAGCGTGCACGTCGACTCGATCAGCACCGCTCAATAAATCGCCAGAGCTGTTGCCGTGAGTCGCCTTGCCGGCGTATCTCTGCTATTGTCGTATCCGAAGCCACGGAAGAAAGCTGATCGCTATTTCGGGTACGGCATATGGCACGCGCAATATGGAATGGCAAAGTGATTGCCGAAAGCGAGACGACAGAGACGGTGGAAGGGAAGACCTACTTTCCCGAAGACAGTCTCAAGCGAGAGTATTTTCGGCCGAGCAGCACCACATCTCTCGATCGAGTGATGGGACAGGCCCGCTATCTGAACCTGGTAATCAATGGACAGGACAACCCCGATGCGGCATGGTATTATCCCGACCCTAAACCAGCCGCGCGCAGGATCAAAGGATATGTTGCCTTCTGGCGCGGCGTGGATGTAGAGCCGTAGCAGGAGGGCTGGCGGAGCTGTTCGACTCGACTTTGTTTGAGTTTCGTTAAAGGCCCATTGGCCCATCGCGAGCGATGGGAATTTCAAAGTGTCATGTGATACATTGGCGCCATGGGCCTGAAAGTCTTGGCGATCTTCGCGGCGCTGTGCGCCATTGTGCACGCTGCCGCGCCGGTCGCCGCAATCGGTCAGACCGGCACAAACCGGCCCGGCGCGAGCCGTCCGGCTCCATCCGTTACGGTCGCCAATCCGCCGAGCACAGAGGTCACGAATTCCCCAGCTGTCAGCGACGCCGGGACCGGCGACGGGCGGCCCGCGCCGCATGTGACCGTCGCCACCGCGGCGCCCGCGCCCAGAGTACAGTCCTGGCAGGAATACGTCACATGGATCGCCAATATCGTGCTGGCCGTTGTGGCATATACCGGCATTTGGATGTTCCGGTCGCTTCTGAAGAAGATCGAAAGGCAAACGGCCTTTGGCGAGGTCGCGGCTGAGGCCGCCGCCAAGACCGCCCACGCAGCGTTGCTCAACGCGCAGTCCATCATCCAGTCGGAGAGGCCGTGGATCCTGATCACAGTCGAGCCATCGCGAAGCGCGGAGAACAGTTTTACGATTATGGCCACAAATCGCGGCCGCACACCGGCAAGAATCACTGAGAAGACCGATCGGACGCGGATTGCCGCCGACGAAAGGCGCCTGCCTCGCACTCCCGACTACAGGACCGACGCGCCGGAGGCGCCGCTGGTTCCGATCACGTTGGTTCCGGGCGAATCGACCCCGATCAGGGTCTTCGGCCGGGAGGAGGTGAAGGCGCTTTGCGACTCGGAGGAGAGATTCAAGCGCATCGAAACCTGGGAAGAAAAGGTCTTCATCTACGGAAAGGTTATCTACGTGGACTTGATCTCGCCTGCCGACGATCAGGTTCATGAGACCAACTGGTGCTGCTGGTACATTCACGGGCGGCAGAACAGCGGATTGGTCATCGCCGGACCTGCGGCATACAACGCGCACACGTAGAACTTGTATCTCCAGATGCGAACGAGCGGAATCGTGGAATAAAGAACCAGAAGCTCAGGCGGTCTCGGCGTCGCGGAGATTCTGATCGAAGAGAGGATCGGGCTCGGCAAGCCGGATCAGCCGATGCAGATAAGCCCGGGAGATGCAGAGGCTGCGAGCCGCCAGCGTCTTGTTTCCATTGTTCTCGCGAACGGCATTGACTGCCAGCTTGATCTTGTAGTCGCGCAGCTGCCGCTCAAAGGAGCCCGCTGGGTTGTAATCGCTGATGTCGACGATATCGTCACCGAGATCGCCAAGATCTGAGTCGCCTTCTTCGGCGTGCAGGCTGAAATCCTCAGCGCGAACAATCTTGCCCGTGGCCAGAATGATGGCCCGCTGCATCACGTTTTCGAGTTCGCGAACATTGCCGGGCCAGCGATAGCTCTGCAGCAGGGCGACGGCGCGGGGCTCGATGTCGTCCATCGGCTTCTGGAACATCTGACCATACATGCGCAGGAAGTGGCGCGCGATGCGCGGAATGTCTTCAGGATGTTCTTGTAGCGGAGGTGAATCGATCCGCATGACGTTGATGCGGTAGTAAAGATCCTGGCGGAATTTTCCCTCGCCGACCAGCTTGCCCAGATCCTGATGTGTGGCGAAGATCAGCCGGGCCCGCAATGGGATGAGCCGGTTGCTGCCGAGGCGATTGAATTCCATCTGCTGCAGCACACGCAGGAGCTTGACCTGGGTGAAGAGACTGAGATCGCCGATTTCATCAAGGAAGAGCGTACCGTCGGCAGCCTGCTCGAAGTAGCCCTCGCGCGCGCCGACCGTGCCGGTGAAGGCGCCCTTTTCGTGCCCAAAGAGCTCGGCTTCGATCAGCGTTTCAGGAATGGCGCCACAAGAGACCGCCACAAACGGGCGATTGGCGCGGGATCCGAGATTGTGAATGGCGCGGGCAATCAATTCCTTGCCGGTTCCGCTCTCGCCGGTGACGAGCACGGAGGCATTGAGATTGGTGACACGATGAACCAGCTGATAAACCCGCTGCATCTGAGGGCTGGCGCCGATCAGCTGATCGCAGCTGCCGGGCTCCTCGAGCTGCTGCTGAACCGTTTGCAACTGCTGCCTGAGCGAGGAATTCTCATAAGCCCGGCTGAGCATCGTTTTGAGGTCGCGAATCGAGGGCGGCCTGCGGCAGTAGCCGAAAGCTCCGGTCCGCACGAGCTCAAACGCGGTCGAGCGCAGGCCGTCGTCGGCCATGATGACCAGGGGGATGCGGGTAGCGACGAGACGCTGGGTGCAGCCTATGCGCTCTTGCAGAGAGTCGTGATTGGAATTGAGATCGAGGATGATGACGTCGCAGTCGCCGGCGGCGCGGAGGAGCTTGATTCCATCCTCATCCTCTTCGATCTGAATCTCGAATTCCTTGCCAAGCGCGGATGAGAGCAGGGCATGGAGCGTCCGATCTTCCGAAAACAGTCCGATCTTGATCATTGCTGACCCGCTCCCTTGCTTTGCTGCTGTCCGCCTTCGGGGAGAGGCGGAGAAACGACTGTGACTCCAGGTCACGCACAACTGGAGTCAGACTTCAGATAGAGCTTGCTGCCATATGCGCGCCATCCTGGTGGACATCCCCGCTGGCAGCAGCCCCTGTGTTTGTCGACTCTGACCATCGATACTAGCGGCGGGAGAGCGGGAATGTCGAGATTACCCCGGTAATCCGAACCTAAGATATACACACCGTTGATTTTTGTCCCAGAGAGTGGCGCAGACCGGCGAAGCGGCTCCTGAATTGGGTAATTTCGCGGGGACAGGCTATCGATCACCCTGTGTATTTTCAGCTATTTAAAATGCGATTCCTGGGTTTTTGCACAGACGGGCAAAAGGATTCTCAGAATCAACGAGTTCAGTCGTGATAGGGTACTTCTACGCCGCCCAGGTGGTTTTTCCCCCGCTTTGGGGTAACCCGAACGCTAGGTACCCAAGATTCCGAGGCGATCCAGAGGAATCAATCTCGTTACGGTCCGAATCGTGGATCTGCCAAAATTTCAGAGACTTACGCGACAGCTCCGGGAGGTCCGACGGGTGTATACGTCGCGCTTCACCCAGAATTCAACGCCCGTAAACACCCGTGTACACCGAGCCAGCTGGACCTCCTCATCTACCGTCATTCGGGCGGTTTAAGCAGTTTCGAGTTTGGCAAGCGAATTGCTCTAAGGGTGGGTCATCGCTGTTGCAATCGACTCCCATAGTGTCGGGGGAGGGGAAGGAAAGGCATAATGCACGGGTTCGCATGGTGGCCAACACTGTTCGTAGTTGCCGTGGCGACAATCACGGACCTGCGCAGCCGCCGTATTCCTAACTGGCTGGTCTTTCCATTCCTGCTGTCGGGGATTGTGGTCTCTCCGTTGCGGCATGACTGGCAGGGCAACAGCCATGGTTTTGGCTGGCATGGCTTGGGACAGAGCCTGGCTGGCATTGGCCTGAGCCTGCTGATCAATATCATTCCGTTTTTTATGGGTTGGACCGGTGGCGGAGATGTGAAGCTTTTTGCCGCGATCGGCGCCTGGGTTGGCCCGTCGCAATTGTTCTGGTCCTTCTTCTTCAGCGCGTTTGTGGGAGGAATGATGGTTCTGGGCTGGGCCGCCTATGACGGATTTATCAAAGACTTGTTCTTAGGCGCGGGAGAGTTTCTCTTCGGCTGGACGCGGCGCAAGGCGTGCCTCGAGCCGGAGCCGGCCCTCGCCAGTCCATTGAGGCGCAAGATGCCGTACGCTCCGGCGATCGCCATTGGAACCGCGATTTCATTCTTCGCACGTTGAGGATTTGAGGTTATCCGTGACGTTCGACTCGCAGTCGTCTTTTCGATTTTCGGTAAGGCCGCAGGAAAAGGTTTATGCGGCAGAGGGAAGCAATCCCGTGAATTCAGACTCTTCTTCGTATCTCGATGACCAGTACCCGGACTCGTTGGGCGCAGGAGCTTTGTCAATCGCGCTGATCGGGCCGGATGAGGATCGTCGCCGGGCGGCCGCCAGCGCAATCTCCGGCTGCCAGGGCGGCGAGATCCGCGAGTTTTCATCGTACCCTCCAACCCTCGACGATGTGCCGAGGCTGCTCGAGAGCAACTACGATGTCATCATCATTGACCTCGACAGTCATCCGGAGTATGCCCTGGAGCTGGTGGAGAGCATCTGCGCCACCGGCCAGTCGACGGTGATGGTCTACTCGGTGAAGGCCGATTCGGAGCTGCTTGTCCGGTGCATGCGTGCAGGCGCGCGCGAGTTTCTCACCTTGCCTTTTGCCCAGAGCACGATGGCGGAAGCGCTGGTGCGGGCCTCCGCCCGCCGTCCCACGACGCACAGCTCGAAGAAGACGGGCGGCCGGCTGGCGGTCTTTTTGGGCGCCAAGGGCGGCGACGGCGTTACGACGCTGGCCTGCAACTTCGCGGTATCGATGGCTCAGGAGTCCTCCTCGCAGAGCACATTGCTGATCGACCTCGATCTGCCGCTGGGCGACGCGGCCTTGAATCTGGGCGTTCAGGCCGAATACTCGACGATCAACGCGCTGCAGAATGCCAGCCGGCTGGATACGAGTTTTCTCTCCAAGCTTCTGGTCAAGCACAGCACCGGCGTTTCGGTGCTGGCTGCGCCGGGAAAGTTTCCCGGCTTCGATGCCACCAACGACGCGATCGACCGGCTGCTGATGGTTGCGCGGCAGGACTTCGACAATGTGGTCATCGACATGGGTTCGCGGCTCGACCTGATGGGCACGAGTCTCTTCAAGGACGGCTCGACGATCTACCTGGTGATCCAGGCCGGCATCGCCGGACTGCGCAATTCGAATCGCCTGATCTCGCAGTATTTCACTACCGGGGTTCCGAAGCTTGAAATCGTGCTGAATCGCTTTGATCCGCGCACGATGGGCGTTTCAGAGGATCAGATCTCGAAGGCGCTGACGCGTCCCCCGCAGTGGAAGATTCCCAACGACTATGCCGCGGTGCGGCGCATGCAGACGACCGCGGTTCCACTGGCTTTGGAAGACTCGCCGATTTCGCGGCTGATCCGGCAGATGGCGCGAAGCGCCGCTGGATTGCCTCCGGCTCCGGAGAAGAAGGCGGGGTTCAGCCTGAAGAGCTTTGGCCGCGGTCTTTCGACGAAGACCTCAACGCCCGACGAAGGGGCGGCGCTGACTTCGCTGGGATTGACTGGCGACCGGGACGATGCCGGTTCCGATGGAAGGAACGGGGGCAGATCCGCGAGCGCAACTCCGGCGAGGCCTCAACCTGCCGCGAGAGCCGAGAGCGCCGAGCGCTCCTCCAGCGCGCCCGCCAAGCGGGGAGGGCCGGAGACCCGTGTTTACAAGGGTTCCACCTATGTGAAGGGCGCCGATGGCGAATGGCACCTGCAGGAACCCGCAGCCGAGCCCGAGATCGTGGAGCCGCAGACAGCCCGGTACGAAGCGCCAGTGGCGCGGCCAGAGCCGCCGGTACCTATCAGACGTGAAACACCTGTGGTCCGGCAGGAAGCCCCGGTTGAGCCGGAGCCCGAGCCAGTCGAAGACACAACGCCGGTCGAGCCGGAGGAGCCGGCGATGGCATGGTCGACGCCCACTCCGATCGTATACGGCACGCCGCTGAGCAATAAGCAGCTCAGGGCCATGGCGGCGGTACCGGGAAAGTTTGCCTATGCTCCTGGTGTTGGCGAGGTGCTGCCGGTCGGATCGCACGTTTTGCATGTGGACTTCACTCCGAATGACACGCGGTTGTACATCAAGGCTGAGTGCACGGTCACGCTCGAGGTCAACAAGGCGACGCCGTCCATCAGCTGGCAGAAGCCCTCGGCGATCACCTATGGCACAGCGCTGAGCACCGCTCAGCTCAATGCAACGAGCCAGGTTCCCGGGCACTTTGTTTACACGCCGGCGATGGGCGAGGTGCTCTCGGCGGGAGTGCAGACGCTCTCGGTGGAGTTCACGCCGAGCGACGCCGCAGGCTTTAACACGGCGCAGGCCACCGTCTCGCTGACGGTGACCAAAGAGTCGCCGGCCATCTCATGGTCGACGCCCTCTCCGATTCCGCATGGAACACCGCTGAGCGCCACGCAGCTCAACGCGATGGCATCGGTTCCCGGAACCTTCACCTATTCTCCGGCGGAAGGCGAAGTGTTGCCTTCGGGGACGCAGACACTGTCGGTGACCTTCACGCCGACCAACGCGACCGACTACACGCCGGGGCAGGCCACGGTGCAGATCAAGGTCAACAAGGGAACACCGACTCTTCGGTGGTCGAAGCCTGCTCCCATCACCTACGGCACGGCGCTTGGTTCAGAGCAACTGAATGCCGAGGCAAATGTACCGGGCAAGTTCGTCTACATCCCCGGCGCAGGCGCGGTGCTCTCGGCAGGAACCCACACACCTTCGGTCACATTCACGCCGGAAGATACGACCAACTACACCGCGGTCAAAGGAGCGGTATCGTTGTCCGTGACCAAGGCGACGCCGGCCCTCGTTTGGCCGACGCCGGCCCCGATCACCTATGGCACGGCGCTGGGCTCCGCGCAGTTGAATGCCACCTCTTCGATTCCAGGCAAGTTCGTTTACAATCCGGCAGCGGGCGAGGTGCTTGCAGCCGGAGAGCACACGCTCTCGGTGACCTTCGCTCCGACCGATGGCACGGACTACTCCGCGGTGCAGGCCACGGTGCCGCTGACGGTGGCCAAGGCGAAGCCAACCACAATTACCTGGCCGACGCCGTCCGCAATCTCGCATGGCACAAGGCTGAGCGCTGCTCAACTGAATGCCACGGCATCGATTCCGGGAAATTTTGTCTATTCTCCGGCGGCCGGCGAGGTGCTCGGCGCGGGGACGCATACACTGTCAGTGACGTTCACCCCGACCGACACCAACTTCCCAGCCGCGCAGGCGACGGTACCACTGACAGTGACCAAGGCAATCCCGACGATCTCGTGGGCCGCGCCGGCGACCATCTCCTATGGCACGGCGCTTGGTTCCGGCCAGCTGAAGGCAACGGCATCGGTGCCGGGAACGTTTACCTATAATCCACCGGCCGGAGAAGTGCTCGCGGCGGGAACGCACACGCTGACCGCTACGTTCAACCCAACCAATACCGCCGACGACGCGACAGCGGAGGCCAGCGTAACGATCACGGTCGCCAAAGCAACGCCGATCATCACCTGGCCGACGCCTTCGCCGATCTCATACGGGACTCCGCTGGGCGCCGCTCAGCTCAATGCCACGGCATTGGTGCCCGGAACGTTCGTCTACACTCCGGCGGCTGGCAACGTGCTTGCGGCAGGGACCCCGATGCTTTCTGTAACCTTCATTCCGGCCGATGCAACCGACTACACCACGGCGCAAGCCGCGGTGTCGCTAGTGGTCGAAGGCCTGGATAACTTCGATTCGCTCGTGCCGGTTTCGGTGGAAGTGGATGCCGGCCGTGCCGAACAGCCAGAGACAAAACCGAAGGCGCAGCAAACCAGCGGCGCCCCCGCTCAGCAAAACAAAAAAGTTGAAACACGCGTTTACAAAGGCGCGACGTATGTGAAGGGAGCCGATGGCCAATGGTACCTCCAGAAGGAATAGACAAGATTCAACCGACGACGCTTCCCGCGGATTTCGGCGAGTGGGATAGCGGAGAGAATCAGGAGACGCAGCCTGAAGAGGTGAAGGCGTTCGATCGGTATCCCGCCGCCCCGCCTGCTCCTCTCAAGCCGGCTCCGGCGCCCAAGGCCCCGCCGGCGCGGGTTGCTGTCCTGCCTCCGGTGGAACGGCCGCCGGCCGCGCCTCCGCGCAAGCCAGCCAGACGCTACCCCGAGCCTGAGCCGGTCTATGAGCGGCCTCCGGTCCAGAGTCTGGACGACGACGATTACGAAGAGGACGAGAGCAAGGGCAAACAGAAGAAGATCATGATTGCCGCTGCCGTGGTGGTGCTGCTTGTGGCTGGCGGCGCAGTGGGCTATGTCAAGCTCAATTCCAAGTCAACCGCGCCGAGCCAGCACTTGACCCAGCAGACAGTAGCGACGACGGCGCCAGCGGATACGGCAGAGACAACCACGACCGTGCTGCCGCCGAAGCCAGGCGCGGCGACGACCGCGACGACGACCGCGGCAACGCAGGCCGCGACGCCAGCAGACACCGCGACTCAGGAGCCAGCGGCTGCCACAGGCAAACAGGCGGATATCATGAACCGCCAGTTGAATGCTCCTTCCCGGATCTCGAATGACCTGAAGGCGCTGGGAGGCCAGGCGCCGACGGCGGGCTTCAGCCCGGGTGCGATGGACATGGGTTCTGGCAGCAATGTCTTTACTCCAGGCAGCGGACCCAAGGTGACCGTCCAGTCCCAGAGGAAGGTCAGCATCTCGGCGGGCATCGCGGTTGGACTGCTGGTACAGAAGACGGCACCCGTCTATCCCTCGATCGCCAAGAGCGCGCGAATCTCGGGCACCGTGGTGATCCAGGCCACGATCTCCAAAAACGGAACCGTCGAGAATCCCCGCGTGGTCAGCGGGCCGACGATGCTGCGGCAGGCCGCGTTGGATGCGGTAAAGAGCTGGCGCTACAGGCCCTACCTGCTCGATGGAACGCCCGTGGAAGTCGACACCACCGTGAACGTGGTCTTCAACCTTGGCGGATGAAGCACCCATTGGCACTTTCCTGAACTTTGGTAAGGGGAATCGGTGTTACCGTGGATGAAGACACTCTCCCAACGGAAGGTACAACGTGGAACTGCTGAATCTTGAGAAGTACAAATCGGAAATCCACCGGACTCTGATCTCCAAGCTCGATCTGGAGAAGCTTTCACGAGTCAATTCCAGCCAGGCGCGCCAGGCCGTGGCAGGCATCGTCAAGGAGATCATCGCAGAACAGCGAGTTCCCCTGAACTTCGATGAACAAGAGAAGATCCAGGCCGATCTGCTCGACGAGGTCTTTGGATTGGGTCCGCTGGAGCCGCTGCTCAGGGACTCGAAGATCTCCGACATCCTGGTCAACGACAAGGACCACGTCTTCATTGAAAAGGGCGGGTTATTGCAGAGAGTCGATACGACCTTCCGCGACGATCGCCACCTGCTGCAGATCATCGATCGCATCGTATCGCGCGTTGGGCGCCGGGTGGATGAGTCCTCGCCCATGGTCGATGCGCGCTTGCCCGACGGCTCGCGCGTCAACGCGATCATTCCGCCGCTGGCGCTCGATGGACCCTCCTTATCGATCCGCCGCTTTGGAACCGGCCCGCTGGCGGCCAACCAACTGGTTCAGTTGAAGAGCGTTTCGCCGGAGATGATGGAAGTGCTTTCTTCGGCCGTGAAGGCCCGGATCAGCATTCTCATCGCCGGCGGCACAGGCTCCGGCAAGACGACCTTCTTGAACATTCTGTCCCAGTACATCCCGCGCGGCGAACGCATCGTCACCATCGAAGACGCGGCCGAACTTCGCCTGGCGCAGGAGAACATCGTGCGTCTGGAAACGCGCCCACCTAACATCGAAGGAACGGGCGCGATCAAGCAGCGTCAACTGCTGGTCAATTGCCTGCGCATGCGCCCTGACCGCATCATCATGGGCGAGATCCGCGGAGAAGAAGCCTTCGACATGCTGCAGGCGATGAACACCGGTCACGAAGGTTCAATGACCACCATTCACGCCAACACTCCCCGCGATGCCATCTCCAGGCTGGAATCGATGGTAGCCATGGGCAACATGAATATGCCCGAAAAATCCGTTCGCCAGCAGATAGCGTCCGCCATCACCATTTGCGTGCAGGCCGCTCGAATGAGTGATGGCACTCGCAAAATAACCAGTGTCTCCGAAATTACCGGCATGGAAGAGAATGTGATCAGCATGCAGGAGATCTTCAACTTCACCAAGAAGGGGATTGGCCCCGATGGCAAGGTGATCGGAGTCTTCCAGCCGACCCATATTCGTCCCAGGTTCCTCGAGCGCTTGCGCGTCTCGGGAATCGTATTGCCGCCGACGCTGTTCGAACGTGAAACGCCGGTCAATTGACCAGAAAGGAGACACAGAGATGGGATTGATTGCAATTCTGGTGTTTCTGGGCGTCTTCGCCGTCGTCGCTCTAATCGCGGTGGGTGTGAGCAGCGGAGCCTCCCAAGAGGCCAAACAGGTGCACGCAACGCTCGACTCGGCACTGGCGACCGACAGCCAGGAAGAGAAGAGCCTGGGCCTCGATTTTCGCAAGAGCGAACTGTTGAGCACAATTCCGTGGCTCAATCAGAGGCTTTCGAAGATTGAGCTCGGCCCGCGAGTGCAGAACATGCTCTACCAGGCCGATCTGAAATGGACCGCTGGAGGTCTGCTAACCGGTTGCGCGGTTGCATTTGTGCTTCCGGCATATCTGGTTTATCTGCGCTTCAGCAACCTTCTTGCGGCTCTAGGTGTTGGTTTGCTGCTTGCCGCCGCGCCCATGGGTTTTGTGCTCTTCAAGCGCAGCAAGCGGCTGGACAGCTTTCAACAAGGTTTGCCTGAGGCACTGGATCTGATGGTAAGCGCGCTCCGCGCTGGCCACAGCCTGGTTGCCGCCATGGGATCGGTGGCTCGCGAGTGTGCCGATCCGCTCGGCTGCGAGTTCAAGGCGTGTTTTGAGGAGCAGAACTACGGCCTTGAAATGAAGACCGCGCTGGACAACATGATCAACCGCGTTCCGCTCCAGGATCTGCGCATTGTTGCAACCGCGATCATGATCCAGAAGGAGAGCGGCGGAAACCTGGCCGAGGTTCTAGACAAGACCTCGCATGTCGTTCGGGAGCGATTCCGCTTGAAGCGGCAGGTTGCGGTCCACACAGCGCAAGGACGAATGACTGGATGGGTGCTCACATGCCTTCCGGTTGTGCTAGGAATCGCTCTCTATATCGTCAACCCCGCACTAATGAGCGTCTTGTGGACGAACCCGATTGGAATCAAGATGCTTTGGACGGCTTTCGGCATGCTTGTTGTCGGTGGCCTGATCATTCGCCACATTATCAACATGGAAGTCTAGAGGAGAACGATGATAACTATTGTTCTGAC
>JBEKKL010000055.1:0-28992 GCA_050010735.1 Occallatibacter sp.
TCAAGATGAACGCCAAAGTGCGGCGCCCTTGACCCGGTCCTGGCCACCAGAGGCAGACTCCGCGCGCGAATTGAAATAACGCCCTTGACAGAAGCCGACGCTGTCATACACGGGGCACAGCTCCTCATGGCTTGCGGTAGTTCGCTGTGGCTGATGAACAGGCCACTTGCCGCGTTTCTCAGACTAACCGCGCCAGAGTGCGTCTACACAATCGTGTCCCTTCCTGCTAGGGTGGAGTTGCGGAAGCTCAAGGGGGTCAGGTCTTATGCATCTGTTGTGGATCGCTGCGGGCACCTTTCTTTTGTTGAGTTCGAGCGGCATCACGTCAGGCCAGGAGGCGGCGGACGGCGGGTACAAGGCGCCCCCGACACTCGAACAAAGCCTGGTGGAAGATCCCGTCTTCTCTAACGCGATGATGAAGGCATATGCGTCTGGGGATCAGGTGGGATTCCAGGCATTCATCAGGAAACAGGCAGCGGACGGCAACATCGTTGCAGAGAAGTTTCTCGGAATGCAGTTCATTCCTTCGGAGTGCACATTCCTGCCGTTTAAAAATGCTCCGGCAGATTGTCCTAACGATCCTCCGGCGAATAACTCCATGGGACCAACTCGATCGTTCGCAGAGGCCATCCATTGGCTTGGACTCGCCTCGGCCCAGGGCGATGGCGAGGCCAGCGAGGTTCTCGCGCAGGCGATGGAACGCGCTATCCGCACTTCGGCTTCGACGGCGTATCAGATGAGCGATGTGGCGCACTATCATGCGCTCGCGCGTTCGCAGGGATACGATCTGCAGAACGTCGATTACACCTGCTATTCGCTCAATGCAGGGCATCCGGCCGATCAGCTGGTGATGGCGGCATCGGTCCCGTCGGAGTACCAGATCGCGCCTGAAGTATTGGCTGCTTTGCACGCTGCGGGCGCTTCGGGAACAGTGAAATTCAGAGGCTCGTCGGATCAATCACTGACCACTCTCACGCGGCATCCCGAAGGGCCAAAGGTGCACATCCGCGTGGTCCTCGCCCACCCTGTGACTCATAAAGTCGTGGTCCCGCTTCCAGATCGAGTTGACGTGGTGTTTGCGCAGATGGGAGACGGGATTGTTTCGGTTCCCTCTTCCTACCCTAAGATTGCCAGGATGATGATCCTCAGGCCGCAGACGAAGGACGATGCAGGCGCAGCGGCCATTCAATCGGTCGATGGCAAATTTGCCAATTCGTGCCCGGTGCTGGCTCAACCTTAAGATGCGCCACCATAGCTCCATCCCATCCCACAGCCGCCCGCTCATCGCGGTAAGACTGCGATGAACGGGGCGCAACTTCTCAAGGCTCGCGGCAGTTCACTGTGGCTGATGAGCGGGCCACCTGCCTCAGCCGAAGCGGGCGCGCTTTACTGTTTGGCGGAAGTCTTCGCCGGCCATCTCTACTCGGACACACATCTCGGCGAGGCGGGATCTCATTCGATCACCGATGCGGTCGCCGAGAGTGTCTTCGCTGCGGGCGGGCTGGCTGCCGTTCTTATCGACTTTAAAGCCGGCGCCAGCGGGGAGATCGGGGTAGTTTGTGGTGATGACGGTCGTCAACTTGTCGTTGTAGCGGGTGTTGAGGATGAGCGCGACGGTATCCCAGACCCATTCGTTGGGCTTTTGTGCGCCGAGGTCATCGATCACGAGGACCTCGGCGGCGAAGATGGGCTTGAGCAGCTCAAGTTCGGTGGTTTGAACCTGGGAGTTATAGCTGTTCTGAATGCTCTTGAGGAGTTCGCGGTAATCGCAGAAGAGGCCGCGGACGCCGCGCTCCAGGACAAGTCTTTGAAGTACACCGACCGCGAGGTGTGTCTTGCCGAGGCCCGTGGTTCCGACAAAGAGGAGACCGTTGCCCACAGTGTTGGCTGGATAGGCCTCGACGAATTTGCGGGCGATGAGGTGCGCCTTAGCGAGCGAGGCGTTTGCGCCGCGAAAGGCGGTCTCGTAGGTGTCGAGGGAACAGTGCCGGTAACGCTCGGGAGTGTGGGCGGCGGCGAGACGGCGCTCTTCGCGCTCCATCTGCTGGCATTCGCAGGGGCGCGAGACCCATTGGCCTTGGCCGTTGACGACGCGAACCAAGCCGATACCGTCGCAGATGGGACATGCACTCATCTCTTCAAGGGTAGCGTATTTGTCGTCGAGAGCCGGCGGTGAATCGCGTGACACCGAATGTGGAAAAGGCCGTGCGGCGAGCGTGTGCAAGGGGCGATTGCCTACAATTGCAAATGTGCGGGAGCTAGGGTTTGCCGCCTGCAGGAAGGGTCACTGATCGTATGGGTCGAATCGCTTTGCGTATGGGTTTTGTATTTCTGGCTCTGGCTGGATTGCTGTCAACGAACACGCTGTCATCGCAGAGCCCTGCCGCTGGGCAGGAAACGAAAGCAGCGCCCGCACCGACGGAGGCACAGAAGTCGGCGTGGCAGAGAGAGTATGAGGAGCGGCTGCTGAAGGATTTCGGCTGGCTCGCGAGGTTTAAGGAGGATGACTTGAAACTGGCTGCGCCGGCGGCAGGCGAAGATCGCGTGGTTTTTATGGGCGACTCGATTACGGAGGGGTGGCACTTCGACGGGCCGAGCGGTTTTGCCGGCAAGCCGTATATCAATCGCGGTATCAGCGGACAGACTACGCCGCAGATGCTGGTACGCTTTCGCCAGGATGTGATCGACTTGCAGCCGAAGGTGGTGGTGATTTTGGCGGGGACCAACGATATTGCGGGAAATACGGGTCCGATGACGCTGGAGGAGATTGAGGGCAACATTGCTTCGATGGCGGAGCTGGCGGAGGCGCACCATATTCGCGTGGTGCTTTGCTCGGTGCTGCCGGCATTCGATTATCCGTGGAGGCCGGGGCTGACACCGGCGCCGAAGATCGACTTGATCAATGCGTGGATGAGGGGGTACGCGACGGCGAAGGGGTTTGTCTACGTGGACTATCACTCGGCGATGAAGGATGCGAGGGATGGGCTGCCGGCGTCGCTGAGCGGGGACGGTGTGCATCCGCTGCCGGCTGGATATGCAGTGATGAAGCCGCTCGTTGAGGCGGGAATCGCGAAAGCGCTGGGACGGTCAGCAAATTAGCGAATGATGCGCCAGCGAGATCTGCCGATGTTTGCGAAGCGCTGGATCATTCGCTGAAGGGAGCGGGAGCCTTGATCGCGGTCGCCGGTGACGAGATAGGTGAGGATTGCGCCCCGAAAGAGATCTAGGAGTTCTTCGACGGCCTGGGTGTCGGGAAGAAGTTGAGTGAGCAGCTCGTGCCAAAAGCGCTGCTGGCTGAGCGAGAAGGCCTTGGCGTGCTCCGAGCCCTGCCAACCGCGACGATGGATATCCATGATGAGGAGCAAGACGGACCGGGAGTCGGGAGCCGTCAGCTGATCCCACAGGACGGGAATGGCAGATGCAAGAGTTGCACCGGCGGGTAGCCCTGGACCGACCAGCCATTGGCGGAGCCAGTCTTCAAAGAGGGTAAGGACTTGCGCCTCCAGAGCGTCGCGACTGCCGAAATAGTGGATCAGCATGCGTTTGCTGATCCCGACTGTGACCGCGACCCGATCGAGGCTCAGGTCGAGGGTGCCTGCCTGGATGAAGGCGGCGAGGCAGCTCTGCTGAAGCCGGTCTAGATCGCGTTGTTTTTCAACGTCTTCCATTCAAATACCCTGCGATCAAATGTACCATACGGTACAGGCAATTTGAACCAGATGGTACATAATACATGTACCGATTGGTACATGTCACGCTCCTCCTAAACGACCCGTGTAACCCCTGGAATCTGGCTTCTTGGGCGTCAAGTCTCCGCTGGTTGCCTACCTGCTTTTGTAATGGCTTGGTCTGGTGGCCTTGGGTGGGGCAGGTTTCGGCATTCCAAGTGGGCGGGGTGACTACCGCGCATTGATCTCGAAATTCCCGGCTGGGCTGCTGCAAATGCTGGAGATCGTTTGAGACACAGGGTCGTTGTGCTTATTCGCGCGGTAGTTTGCCGGAAAACCTACGCAATGATGCTATGCGCGACGCACGTCACGTCATTGCCTTTCCTGCTAAATCCCCCTACAATGGAATGCAGGAAAGGTCTGTCCAGAGAGATGCCCAAGGAAAAGATTCATCCCAATTACGCCGCGGTGAGGGTTTTGTGCGCCTGCGGAAACAACTTTGAGACCCGTTCGACCCACAAGGGCGACATTCACGTGGAAATCTGCTCGGTTTGCCATCCATTTTTCACTGGCAAACAGCGCCTGGTCGATACGGCAGGCCGCGTCGAGCGCTTCCGCCGCAAGTATGCCAAGTCCGAAGGGGCAGCGGCCGCGGCCAAGTAAGCGTCGCGCGGCAAGCTAGCGTGATTGGGCCTCCGCTAAGGCGGAGGCCCAACTTCGTTCAGGGCTGGATCATATGGGAACTCGATAGTTCATGGATTCCCGGGGTCTGAGCTCTGATGGATGGTCTGGATGGCTGGAAAGGGCTTTACCGTGAGGAAGAACTGGGACAACCCCAGAGAGCACGCGATGCCCGCGGGTGCGCGGGTGGCGGCTGAGGTGCGCGTGGGGCCGGTGGTTGTGGCTCCTGCGACGGTGCTGGCTCCTATGGCGGGGGTTACCGACACAGTTTTCCGGCGGTTTATCCGGCACGCAAGTTTGTTTCAGGGACTAGGGATCAGGGACGAGGAACTAGGGACGAGGAATCAGGGGTCTGTCGATGCCGCCATTACAAATACCCAGTCGGGATGCGGGTTGTTGATGACTGAGTTCACGTCGGCCGATGGCCTGGCGCGGATGCGGGAGACCAAACGGCAGCGCTATTTGACCTTCTATGACGATGAGCATCCGATTGGAGCACAGCTTTTTGGAGCCAATCCGGAGACGCTGGCCGAGGCAGCGCGAATTGTGGAGGAGACCGGCTTCGACCTGGTCGATCTGAACCTGGGCTGCCCTGCCAAGCGGGTCGTGGGATCGAATGGCGGCTCGGGGCTGTTGCGCGATCTGCCGCGTATTGGCGAGATCTTCCGCGCTGTGCGTAAAGCGGTAACGATTCCCTTCACCGTAAAGTTCCGGCTGGGGTGGAATGACGCCGACATCGTTTGCATCGAGCTGGCGCGGATGGCCGAGGGCGAAGGGCTCAACGCGGTGGCGTTGCACGCGCGGACGAGAGAACAGGGATATAGCGGCCAGGCACGGTGGGAGTGGATTGCCCGAGTGAAAGAGGCGGTGACGATCCCGGTGATCGGCAACGGCGACATTCAAAGCCCCGAGGCTGCGGTGGCGATGGTGGCAGAGACCGGCTGCGACGGGGTGATGATTGGACGGGCCGCGCCGACGAATCCATGGATCTTTCGCCAGATCGCGCAGTACACGGCCAACGGCACGTACGAACGGCCGACCGTCGAGGATCGATATCGCATGATCCGGAGCTATTTTCAGATGCTGCTCGATGAGGCCGAGGCGACAAAAGATCTGCCGCGGGCGGCGCGGCTGGGCGAGACGGCCGGCAAGATGAAGCAGTTTGCCACCTGGTTCACGCACGGCGTGGCGGGCGGAGCGAAGCTGCGGCGGGCGATCTATCAGGAGCGCACCGGCGCCGAAGTGCTCGCGCAGGTCGATGCGTTTTTTGCGGCGCAGCTTGCGGGCGGCGTAGAGTCAGCCCCGCCGGAACCGGAAGACGAGGCGACAGCAGCCTTCCCTGCCAATATGCTGGTCTGCGATTAGAGCCCGATGCCGGGCCCCGGTGAATCAGTTTGACCAGAAGGTTTTATAGGCCAGAACTCCTAGACCGACCACCCACAGCAGGAAGATCACGATCAGCCACTTCAACACAGCGGTCTGTGCGGCTTTGCGCGGCAGGATGCGGGTCTCGGTGATGCGCGCCATCACGATGCCGATATTGTCGGCGCCGCCAGCCTCGAGCGCGTGAAAGAGAAGATTGTGCGCGGAGGCCTCAACTGTTGGACCGTTCGCCAGCGTCTCAATGTCCTTTTCAGGCACGAAGTCCCAGAGGCCGTCGGAGCAGAGCAGAAGCGTGTCGCCGACGGCGAGCGGGTGCTTCTCGATCTCGATCTCGACCTCGGGGTGAACGCCCAGGCTGCGGGTGAGCACGCCTGTGTCGGGATGGCGGAAGACCTCCTGCTGAGTAATCAGGCTGCGGCTGAGCAGCGATTGCACGGCGGAGTGATCGGTAGTGAGGCGCTGCAGGCGACCGGCACGAATCAAGTAGGCGCGGCAATCGCCGATGTTGCCGATCCATGCCTGCGGCCCTTCGGCCTCTTGCCGCACGATAGCGACAACGACTGCGGTACCGACGCGGTGCTGCGGGGCTGCGGGGTCCGCCTCAACGGGCAGGATCTTGGCATTGGCCTGCGCCACGGCTTCGCCGATGGCCTTGTCGGCGGGATAGTCCGACGGAAGGGCCGCCAGATGGGAGTGAATGAGCTGCACCGCCATCTGCGCCGAACTCACGACGCCCGTGTTTGCGCCTCCGATGCCATCGGCGACGATCATCAGATCGCCCAGTCCAATACCGACGTGGAGGACGGAGTCCTGGTTGACCTGGCGCATGGTGCCGCGATCGCACTCTTCGGCAAAGAGGATGGCGGGCAGCCCTGGGATCGATAAGTCGCTCATAAGTAGAACCTCATCTGCAGCAGGAAACCTGCATCTTACAGTAAGCGCAAACCACAGGGAAACACACAGAAGTCAGCGGCGGCGAACCTTCCTCATTAATGCGGCAGAGGGCTTCAAGAGGCCCCGTTGATCCCGACGATTGCTCCAACAAGAACTTTACACCCCGAGAGCGAGACCCTGGCCCCGGCCTGCCCGCACCTCGTGACTCTGGTAATGCCCTCGATTTTCTTGAGAAAAATCATACCTTAGAGGCACAATCATCGGCGAGAAGCCCTAGCGCCAAGGGACTTCAGAAGGTGATTCGGCCGGAGAGCTCGAGGCTGCGCGGGCCGGCGCCTTCGGCAGTTTGCAATGCGGTGATGGAGCCGAAGCCGCCCGAGTCCACCTGGGTATTGGGCGGCTCGTAGTTGCGATGATTGAAGAGGTTTGCTGCCTCAACACCGAGCTGCAGCTTCGACTTTTCGGTGAGCGAGAGGAGCTTCATGAGCGAGAGTGAGAAGTTGGCGGTGCCGGGGCCTACGATACCGCCGACTGGCGCATTGCCGAAGCGGCCGATGCCGACTTCCACAGGCACGTTGTTGATGATTTGCACTCTTTGCAAATTGAGATAGGGGAATGCCGCCGGATTGAGCCACTGGGAGGTGTTGCGGTGGGCTGCGTAGGGCGAGACGTTGATGAGCTGGTCGGGGCGCGCCTGACCAATGGTCGTGAGGATGTTGGTGTTGGCCGGGTCGACGGTCTGCTCGGTCGGAGTGAGGAATGGGCCGCTCTGAAGGATGGTGACTCCAGCCAATTGCCAGCCTCCCGCCACGATGTTGCTGAGCGCACCGTGCGACAGCCAGCGCTGGCCGTGGCCGAAGGGCAGGTCGTAAAGATAGTTGGCGAGGAAGCGATGCTTGCGGTCGTAGATCACGTTGCCGTAGTCGATGCTGGGATGGAAGCGATCGGTGAGGAAGCTGCCGCCGGCAACCGCGAAGGCGGTGGGAGCGGCTCCGCCGGCATTGGAGAGGTCGCGGGTGAAGGTGTAACTGGCGTCGAAGGTAAGCCCACTGCCGCTGCGCTTGCTCACCTCGACTGTGCCGCTCGAATAGTTGCTCACGGCAGCGTTGGCCACGCTCTGAATTACAGACCAATCGGGATAGGGGCGATTGAGACCGGCCTGATTGTAGCCGACGGTGTTGGCCGGAACTTGGTTGAGGTCCACCATAGCTTCGAGGTTCTGACCGTGGCTGCCGGTGTAGGAGGCGCGGAGGCCGATGCCGCGGCCGAGATCCCGCTCAAGGGTCAGATTCCACTGCTGGACTGTGGGGTCTTTGTAATGGATCGGGAAGGCGTAGTAAAAGCCGGCGGTGCCTGTCTGCGAGCCTGCTGCCTGGCTATAGGTGGGCGCGGCGAAGGATAGCTGCGGCGAACAAGGAACGCCGCTCTCGGTGGTGCACTGGCTGTAGGTGGCCTGGTAGCTCGAGGCCACTGCGCCGCCTGCATAGACATTGAAACCGAGCGGCGTTTCGATAAAGCGTCCCCAGCCGCCTCGCAGGACGGTCTTTGCATTGCCGAAGATGCGCCACGCGAAACCGAGACGCGGACCGATGTCTGAGTGGTCGGTGTAGCGCAGCGACGAGGGAATGCCCGCCTGCGCCGCGGCGAGGATTGGCGTGGGCGCAATCGCACCGACGAAGTCACCGGAGGCGTTGTTGACGGCGGCAGCGTTGGGCACAACGACTGCGCCGTTGACCTGGGTCGAGCCATCGGTTCCGATGCCGGACCAGGCCGGGAGGAAGGCGGCGCTGTTGGCATTGCGATCGGTAAGCGGCGGATGCAGCTCATAGCGCAGGCCAAGGTTGAGCGTGAGATTGGATGTGATCTTCCAGTCATCCTGCGCAAAAAAGGCCCACGAATGGCCAACGCCGTTCATGGTGGCGTTGTTGCTGGTGGTGAAGATGGTGTAGTCGGGGTAGCCGAGCAAGAATGCGGCATAGGGCTCACCGGCGGTGATGGGATTCCCGCTCGCGTCGGTGCTTCCATTGGAGCCGTAGACAACTCCCGAACTTCCATTGAAGACATACCAACCGGAGCGGTAGTTGCCGAAGAGGTTTTCGTCGTGATCGGTAAGCCGCTTGAAGTCCGCGCCGAACTTGAAGGAGTGGCGACCGCTGCTCCAGGTGACGTTGTCCAGAAGCTGAATGATCTGGCCGCGCTGCATGCCGGGATTGCCGGCGCCGGTCGACATGAATCCATTGATGACCACCTGCGGCGCCTCGGGCCACTCGAGGTCGAGCTGAGGAACGGTGAGGCCGGTGGCGGCTAGCAGATCGGCCGTTTTGTAGGACTGATTCTCTGAGGTGTGTTGCGCGTTGAAGCCGCCGCGGAATTCGTTGAGCAGCCGGGGCGAAAAGATGTAGTTGTGGGCGAAGGTCATGCCCTCGTCGATCTCGGGTGTGTTGTAGCCGCCCTGCAGCGGACTGCCGGCCTCGGCGCAGTAGCTGTAGGTGCAGGTCGGCGAGGGCGCAGTGATGATCTGGCGATTCTTGTAAGAGAAGCGCGCGAAGACCGACTGCTTTGGCGAGATGCTCTGATCGAGGCGCACATCGCCCTGGTTGGAGGAGATGGGCGACGGGAAGTTCATCTGAAAGTTGTTGGTGAACGAGTTCGGGTCGCCCTCGTTTGGCAGAGGCATCAGCGTTTGAAGCAGTTTGGCGGAGATCGGGCTCACCGGCACGGCATCATTGGTGAGCGTGCTGCCATCAGGGTTGTAGATCGAGTATCCGGTGGGGCATTGCGTTTTTGGATTGGGCTCGCAGTAGGTCTGGTCGAGGTAGTAGTCGAGGTTGCCGTTGCGCATATCGAGCGAGGGCACACTCAGCACCATCGGCGTTTCGCGCGGCAGGCGCAGCCCTTCATAACTGATGAAGAAGAATGTCTTGTCGTGGCCGTTGTAGAGATGAGAGATGGCCAGCGGTCCGCCGAGCGTGCCGCCGAAGTCGTTCATGATGATCTTGGGCTTGGCGCCGGCAAAGACATCGCTTGCGTTCAGGAAGGTGTTCTCGTGGTTCTCGAGGAGGCCGCCGTGGAAGTGATTCGTGCCAGCTTTGGAGACGGTGGTGATGTCGGCGACGCCGCTGAATTCGGCGTTGTTATTGGACTCGCTGACCCGAATCTCTTCGATCGAGTTGAAGCTGGGAAACATCTCGTTGACCGGACCGGAGTATTCGACGCCGACCGAGGAGATGCCATCGATGGTGACGCTGAGCAGCGCAGCGGTCGTGCCCGACACGTCGAGGTTGCCGCCATCGTCGGTCTGCACTCCAGCCTCGGTGGTGAGCGTGGAGATGGGGCTGGTGGAACCGGTGGAGCGGGAGTAGATGGCGACCGGAAGCTCGACCAACTCATCGCCGGCCTTGGTCTCGGCAACGTTGGAGGCATCGGTGGTGATCACGGGCGCAGCGGTGTCGAGCACAACCACGGTCTGGGTCTCGGCGCCGGGCTTCAGCATCGCGTCGAGGCGGCGAGTTTCGCGCGCGGCGAGCGCGATCTCTGAGAGCGATTCCTTTTCAAAGCCTGGCGCGGAGAACGCGAGCTTGTATGTGCCCACGTCGATGTTCTTGAAGGCGTAGTTTCCGCTCTCGTCGGAGACCGCAGACTGTTTGGCCGAGGTGCCGGTATTGATCAGCACGACCTGCGCGCCGGCGACCAGCGCTCCGCTGGAGTCGCGCACCGTGCCCACAATTGCGCCGAAGGTCGACTGGGCCGGCAGATGGCCGGCCGCCAACACCAAGAGGCAAAAAGTGAGGAAGAGACGCGAAGCGATTGAGCGGGCGAAGCAGACAGGGGAAGAAAAGCTACGCATGGTTTTGCCTTTCAAGAAGGTGGTCAGTTGGGGGCGCTCCCTCTCCAAATTTTGGATGGTTTTCTATTCAAATGTATCGTCTGCGAGCGCCTTTGCGGCAGGTTTTTGGAGTTTTTCTGAGGATTTTCGGGTCAATTTCGCGTCGTGTCACATGGCGCGATTGGTCCGCTTCAACTTGTCGCGAGCCCGGGTAAGTGCTCTCAGTTGCCTGGCGACGTCCACGTGACTAAAATGTCGCCACCAATCCAACTTTCGTCGGATTCGCGCCGCATCTTTTGAGGAATAGCATTTGCAATGGAGTTGTTGTCTCCCCCCGAATACCCCAGAACCGTGTGAAAACCGTGCAGGTGATTGGACCACTGACAGGCCAGTTCCGGAACCACTGAGACTTTGGAGTGCCAGAAAAAGGAAAAGAGATGAAAAACACCATCCGCACCATCGCTGCCGTCGTGACGCTGACTCTCGTGATCTGCTGGGCAACGCTCTCCCAGGCCCAGAGCAATGACGCAACCTTGACGGGAACCGTGGTGGACAAGACTGGCGCCGTCATTCCCGGGGCGCAGGTTGTCATCACCGATGAAGCTTCTGGCGTGGCGCGATCTACGACCAGCGACGGCCGCGGCTTCTTCTCCCTGGTTGGCCTTCCAGTGGCAACCTACGATGTGCAGGTGTCGGCCTCGGGATTTAACAGCCTCGTCCGCAAGGGCGTGGCCGTGCATATCAACGATCAGGTCGAGTTGAAGAACATCGCGCTGACCGTGGCTGGAGCCACCGCTTCGGTTGTGGTGACGGCAGAGGCCGAGGAACTGACGCCGACGACCTCCGGCGAGGTCAGCTACACCATCTCGGATACCCAGATGCATAACATGAACCTTGAGGGCCGCAGCGCCATCGAGTTGTTGGGGCTGGTTCCTGGAGCGGGCAACACCGGCAACTTTACCAACAGCGGCTACGACAGCAACCAAGCTGGATTTACGCAGAACGCCAGCACCTATACCGTGAACGGCAACCGCTTTGACCAGGTGGCGATCGTCAGTGACGGCGCTTCGGTCACCGATCTGAATACCGCAGGCGGCGCGTCCGTCACGCCAAACGTGGACATGATCGCCGAGTTGAAGGTGCAGTCCGCAGCTTACTCCGCCGCGGAACCGAATGGACCCATCGTGGTGAGCACTGAGACCAAGGCCGGCGGCCGCGACTTTCATGGAGAGGCCTATCTCAGCGCGCGCAATTACAACATGGATGCGACGGACTGGCAACAGAAGGCCAACGGCCTGCCGAAATCGCAAACCAGTCTCTACTATCCTGGCATGAATATCGGCGGCCCAGTGATTCTACCCGGCGTCAGCCGCGATCATGCGAAGCTCTTCTTCTTTGCCGCCATGGAATACGCCCAGCAGCATGTCGATCAGGGTGTCCGCAAAGCTGCCATACCGACCGAGGCCATGGTCGGAGGAGACTTCAGCAACGTGTGGAATATGGACCTGTCGAACGCGGCCAACGGCTATGAGTATTGGCCGGTCTCGACCTATCCCTGCGGCAGCGGCCAAAGCTATTGCAGCGGCAGCGGTGTTATTGCCAAGACTTCCATCGATCCCGCCGGCAAGATTCTTCTCGGAGCCGTGGCCAATCTGGCCAATCTGTTTCCCAAGTACTATGTCGATCCACTGACTCACGCGGGCAATAACTTCATCTCGGACTTCACCACCTCGAACCCGCGCAATCAGGAAATCCTGCGGATGGACTACGCCATCACAAACAACGCCCATTTATCCGGCCGCTATAACCACGAGAATGAGAGTGTGCCGTGGCCCTACGGTCCTTACAATGTGTGGAACCAACTTCCATACCCCGCCTCTCAGACCGGTAAGGACGCCTCGAACTCTTTTAGCGGCACGCTCACCAACACCTTGAGCCAGTCTCTCACCAATGAAGCATCTCTGGCTTACACACGCTTCACGTTGAAGGAGGCGCTGGGCAACCTGAGTGCAGTCTCTCTCAGCGCGCTCAATTATCCTTACCAGAATCTCTTCTCCACCTCAACAGGCATACTTCCCAATGTGGATTTCGGAGGCGGCAGCGGGGGTGAGATCAACAACGAGCAGCTCTACATCAACGGCGGCGAAGCGCCTCCCTATCTAAATGCGCAAAACAGCTACACCATCAACGACGCTCTGACAAAACTCAAGGGAAAGCACCTCCTCAAGGCCGGTTTCTTCGGCCAGATGGGCCTCTATAACAACCGCACCGGCGGCAACGACAATGGCACCATCTCAACCCAGGACTATTCCACCACCACCGGTAACCTCTGGGCCGACCTGCTGTTGGGATACACCTCTGAGTTTACCCAGAGCAGCAGCAACATCGAGGCAAGCGTGAGGGCCAAACGCTTCGACTTCTTTGCCCAGGATACTTGGAAGGCGCTCTCGAAGCTGACTCTGAACTACGGCCTGCGCGTGGATCACATCGGGGCCTGGTACGACAGTAAGGGCCGCATCGCCATCTTCAACCCAGCAGCGTATGTGGCTAGCTCTTCCTACACTGCCTACACTGGAATGCAGACGCACGCGACCACGCCCTCCGTTCCTCTCTCCGGTTCCAAGCCGCTCGGATTCCAATGGGCACCTTCGCTGGGCTTCGCTTACGATCTCTCCGGTAGTGGCAAGACCGTCGTGCGTGGTGGAATCGGCACCAACTATTACAGCGATCCGGGGATCAACGCTTATTCGGCAATCGAGGCTCCTCCAAACTTCCAAGTAGCCACTCTGTACGCTTCATCGACGCCCGGGTATACGCTCTCCGGCATATCGGCGCTGAACTTTTCCACCGCCCTGCCTGTGGTTTGGGGCACCGCCTATCCCAGCGATCATCGCGTCCCCGTCACATACTCCTGGAACATGGCCCTGGCGCATAC
Source organism: Occallatibacter sp. (assembly GCA_050010735.1). Lineage (GTDB taxonomy): Bacteria > Acidobacteriota > Terriglobia > Terriglobales > Acidobacteriaceae > Telmatobacter. The sequence continues at coordinate 13,388 of JBEKKL010000055.1, forward strand.
TTTTCCAGGAGCCAACAAGATCGAGGCTAACTATGTCGGTAACATTAGCCGTAACTTAGTGGGCTATGGAGTACAGAATGCCGTGCCTGAAGGCAAGGAGACTGGCCCATACTATGGAACCTACTACGACCAGCTCTATCGGCCATTCGCTAACTACGGCGACATCTCGACGCACTTCCACAACCTGAACTCCAACTACAATGCGCTGCAATTGACCCTGACTCGGCAAAAGGGATGGCTGAACTACTGGGGCAGCTACGCCTTTGGCAAATCACTGGCTTACAACGCCGAAGATGCATTCGACATGAAGCGCTGGTACGGGCCGACTCCGTTCGACCGTTCGCAGATTCTCAGCTTTTCCTATTTTCTGAAGATGCCATCCTTCAGCAAGAGGAACCTAGGCAATCACGCTTTGGTCAACGGTGCGCTCGACGGCTGGAACTTCTCGGGCATCTTCCAAGCTTCGACAGGAGGGCCGATCGGCAATAACTTCGGCTCAGAGTATGCCGCCAATCGGAACACGATCGGGATCTACGGAAATAACGTCACGCTAGGCGGCGCTCAGGTTGACGGAACTCCCGATGAGGTAGCCGTGCCTGTAATGACTTGCGATCCGCGCAAAGGTCTTGCGAAGGGCCAGTACTTCAACCCTGGCTGCTTTACCGCGCCATCTCTGCTGTCGAATGGAACCTATCGCCTACCTTATATTCATGGGCCGGCCTACATCAATGACTCCACAGGTCTATTCAAGACCTTTGGACTGGGAGAGAGTCGCAAGCTGGAAATCCGCGGCGAGGTCTTCAACCTATTCAATCATCCGTGGAATGAGTTCCTTGCTTCCGATCCTCGTATGTACATCGGTTTCAACGTGTATGGAGGACCAAGTGTCACTCCCTTGGCTGGAACTGTCAATAACGAAACAGGCCACCGGCAGATACAACTGGCGGGTAAGTTCTACTTCTAAGATTGGGCGGAAGATCGGTCAGTAAAGTAGCGCGGCGGAAAGAGCGAGAACTTCTTTCCGTCGCGCTCCAATGATCGAGAAGTCAGGATCGGATATGCGCGTCTGGTGGCGGGTAGCGGTAGCGCTTGGCGTACTTCTTCGGATGGCGCACCCTATTCCGGCGCAGGGCTACGCAATCGGCGCCGACGTCTCCTTTCTGGCGAAGTGCGAGCAGGATGGAGTGGTTTTCAAGGAGGATGGGCAGCCGAAGGATGTGCTGGCGATGCTCCGCGATCACCATTACAACTGGGTGCGTCTGCGGCTCTTTCATGACCCGGCGGCCGCGCCCGACAAGCTACCGAACGATCTGAATTACACGCTGGCTCTGGCCAAACGCGCCAGGGCAATGGGATTTAAGATTCTGCTGGATCTGCATTACTCCGATAGCTGGGCAGACCCAGGGAAGCAGCCGATCCCCGAGGCATGGCAGAAGCTGAAGCACAAACAGCTTGTCGAGCAGGTCTTCGGTTATACACGCGAGACGATTGCGGCGTTTGCCCACGAAGGCGTGATGCCTGAGATGGTGCAGGTGGGCAATGAGATCTCCGCCGGAATGCTATGGCCCGACGGCAAGCTGCCCGATAACTGGGATAACTTTACCGATCTGCTGAAGGCAGGCATTCACGGAGTGGATGCCGGCCGCGGTGCGCGTCCCATGCCGCGTATCATGATCCACATCGAGCGGAGCGGCGACTATGAGGCCTCCGTCTGGTTCTTCGATAATGTGATCGCCCGTCATGTTCCCTTCGACGTCATGGGATTCTCCTACTACCCTCGCTGGCACGGGGATGTTGCCAAGATGAGCGGCGATTTGCACGATGTTGCGCTTCGCTACCAGCGGCCGATCATCGTCGTGGAGACGGCTTACAACTGGACCCCGGGCGAGTTTGTCGGAAGGAAAACGGAGTTCGCCGAGAGCCCTGAGGGCCAGGAGGCTTTTCTGCGCGCCGTGGACGCCGCTGTGCGGTCGATTCCCAAGGGGCTTGGCCAGGGTGTGTTCTGGTGGGAGCCGGCCGCGGAGGGTGTAACGCACGGGCGCGGCTTCTTCGACAATGACGGCAATGTCCTGCCGGTCATTCACGCGTTCGATGAGAAGCAAGTGACCTCTGTGACGCGGTGAGTGCCGTTGGCGCATGCCGGCGATTATTTGTCTGTGTGCTTCTTCTCCTCTCCGGTGGCAAGAGTGGCAGAGCACTCAAGCGAAATCCATGTCGACTTGTCCTACCACGTGACTATTGTCTTCATTTGCAAACTATTCATTATAAATTGCTTATGCATAGTAATCAATAGTAATGCAAGCGTCACGAGTTTTTCGTTGACAGGCATGGTCAGACCACTGTATAGATTCTCCACGGCATTTCAGGACTGAGAAGTCCACAGATAATCAGATTCTTGACCGTGTGAGCCAGTCTTCCGCGCGAAGACCGACCCACTCCGTAGTGATCGAAAAAACCTTTTGGAGGCTCAATGCAAAGCAGGCGATTCAAAGCCCAAGACAGGGTCAACCAGTGGTTCACGATTTTTTTCTGCACTACCATCCTTCTGTTCTCCGCAAGGGGCTTCGCCCAGACTGCTGGAACAGGAAGCATTCAAGGTCAGGTCGTTGACGGTACAGGAGCGGTGATACAGAATGCAACGGTGACAGCCACTAACACGGCCACCGGCATAAAAACGACGAAGACCTCGGGAAGCGACGGATTGTACAGCTTCCCAAATATCGCCATCGGCACATATACGGTAGAGGCGTCGGCGACGGGCTTCAAGCACTACCGGCAAACGGATATTGTGCTTGAGGTTGGCAGCAGCATCGCCGTCAACATTACGCTGAACGTCGGCGCAACCGATCAGACGATTGAGGTGCAGTCGACGGCACTCGCGTTGCAGACCGAAGACAGCTCGCTCAAGCAGACAATCGACGAAAGTACGATGACGGAGATGCCTCTGAATGGACGGCAGATGACGTCATTGGTGACCCTGAGCGGCGGAGCCGTCAACGCCAATGAAAACAATGACGAATCCGGGAGCAAGACGTTTTATAGCTCAGCGGTCATCTCGATCGGCGGCGGTCAAGGCAATGCCATCGACTACCGGTTGGACGGCGGCGATAACAACGACTACATGACCAACGTCAACATGCCCTTCCCATTCCCCGACGCGGTCGCCGAGTTCAGCGTAGAGACAGCGGCACTGGGCGCGCAGAGCGGTTTGCATCCGGGCGGACTGGTCAACGTGGTTACCCGCTCGGGATCGAACCAGTGGCATGGATCGGCATTTGAGTTTATCCGCAACAACTTCATCGATGCCACCAACTTTTTCTCGACGACGAAGGATACGTTGCACCAGAATCAGTTTGGCGGCACCTTTGGCGGCAGGATCATCCGCGATAGACTGTTCGGTTTCGCAGGTTATCAGCGTTGGATCAACGCACAGACGCAATCTAATACCACTTCCTACGTGCCAACGGCGGCAAACCTAACGGGCGATTTCTCGGCGTCAGACTCGACCCAACTGCTGGATCCGCTGACCGGAATCGCATTGATTGGCAACAAGTACGCCGGTACGCCGGGCGTCACCTGGAAGCCCAGTCCCGCAGCACTCAAGCTGGTTACATTCCTGCCAACTTCGACGGCTGCGAATGGCGCTGTCACTTATGCAATCCCATCGCAGGTGAAGGATAACCAGTTTGTTACTCGAGTGGATGCAACTTTAACCCCCAACAACAGCCTGTATGGCCGGTATTTTATTGAGGGCTACCAAACTCCGGCATTCTATTCACCGACCAACGCTCTTCTCAGCGTGAACCCAGGCAACTCGGAGCGTGCGCAGTCGTTTACGCTGGGTGAGAATTACGTCATCACCAGGAATCTAGTGAACTCTGCCCACGCCACCGTGATGAGGCGTCGTGACAACCGCGGTCCCTCAGCGGCCGGCCTCAATTCGGGCACGATCGGCGTCAACAACTATGACATGACGACCATCGGGATGCAGCTGACGGTCACCAGCAAGTGGAGCGTCTATTGCGGCACTTGTTCGGCGGCTAAGTTCAATGTGAATACGCTGGGGCTCGCCGACGATCTCACTTGGATGCATGGCAAGCACCAATTGGCCTTTGGCGGCGAGTGGGTGCAGACCGAGCTCAATGTGAACAACGTTTACGAAGGAAACGGGGTCTTCACATTCAACGGCAACTACAGCATCAAAGGACCCGCCGGGAAGAGCACGGGCGGCGGCTCGACGGCCGACCAAAACCTGGAGTTCCTGACTGGCGCGATGAGCGCTTATGGGCAGAGCAAGGCCCAACAGAACGCACTGCGCGAGCCGATTCCGAGCCTTTACGTTCAAGACACCTATCACGCGAGCAGCAAGATCGTGCTGAATGCCGGCGTGCGTTGGGATCCGGAGTTTGTAGCGACGGACTATTTCAATCGCGGATCTGTTTTCAACTACAACGCATTCTTGAACAACCAGGTCAGCACGGTTTATCCGAATGCTCCAGCGGGAAGCTTCTTCTACGGCGACAAGGGAGTTCCGAAGGCCTTCACGCAGAACTCGCCGTGGCAGTTCTCACCGCGCGTTGGCGCAACCTTCGATCCCAAAGGCAACGGCAAGATGGTCATTCGTGTCGGCGGCGCGCTTGTCTATGACGAGCCCAATCTCTTCACCGGCCAACGCAACCAACAGGATCCTCCCTTTGCCCAGACGGTGAATAACACACCGGTCGGCGTTCCGTTGAACTTCGACAGTCCCTGGTCAAATGGGTCAGTAACCACCAATCCCTTCCCGCTGGCGCAGGTGCCAACGTCGTCGGTGGCCTTCCAGAAGTCAACGCAGTATATTGTGCTTCCGACCAAGTTCCACGCGCCCTACATGATTCAGTGGACGGCGAGCATACAGCGTGAGTTCGGCCGCGGGTGGCAGGCCGAGGCCGACTATGTTGGTAACCATACGGCCTTTGGGCCCTACGGCCTACCGATGGATCCGGCAACCTATATAGCGGGATCGGATTGCGGCACTACACCGGTGCATGGAACAGGAACCTTACCCTGCTCGTCGACCGGCAACTACTCCGCACGGTTTGCATTGACGCAAGCCAACCCCACCTGGGGTCCGTATTATTCGGGCGGCGGAGGCGGGTCGCTGTACATCATGGCAGGCGCAAATGCGAGTTACAACGGCCTGGTGGCTTCCATTCAGCATCGCATGTCGTCGCACTTTGTCTTCCTGGCCAATTACACCTGGTCGCACTGCATTGACATCTCAGATAACGCGGCAGACGTCAGCTCGGTCAGCATACAGAACCCCGCCAACATCAACGGAGACAAATCAAGTTGCGGATTTGATTTCAGAGACATCTTCAACACCTCGCTTGTGGCGTCGAGCCACTTCAGCTCGTTGCATGGTTTGGCGAGCGGAGTTGTGAACCACTGGGAGATTTCGCCACTGGTGCACGCTACCGATGGCAACCCATTCACAGCGACATCGGGTATCGACAATTCCCTGATCGATGAGAACAACGACCGGCCCAACCTGCTCAGCAAGAGCGGGTTGTATACGCACAACAAGATTGTTAAACCTGCGAGCGGCCAGTTGTTTACGGCCTGGATCAACTCGGCCAACTTTGCTCAAAATGCTACTGGTACCTTTGGAAACTCCGGCCGGTTTGCCTATCGGGGACCAAAGTTCTTCCAGGCAGACGCAGCGCTGACACGCTCGTTCCCACTACGTGAGGCGTTAACCGCGAACCTTCGATTTGAGGCATTCAACCTGCTGAATCATCCGGACTTTGCCGCACCGGGGAGCAGTACGGGGTACCTTGGTTCGAGCACCGGTCTCAATAACCTCAAGACGTTTGGAACAGTCACATCCACCGTGCAAAGCTATGGCGCCAGAATCTTCCAAGGCGCATTGAAGATTACTTTCTAACCGGGCAGCAGCACCCGCCTGCGACTGGGGCGGGTGCTGCCACTCGCATTCCACGCTCGCAAACGATCGATAACGGCAGTCTTTAGACTCACATCAACTATCGTTACCGATACATCTTCAGCGATAAGAACAATATTGATCGAAGTGAATTCCGTTACCCCAGTCAGCTGGAACCGCATTGGACTCCACTCCTGTGGATACGAACGAAATTGAAGCACACAATTCTGCTATTGAGGTCAGCTCAGGGCTGACGCGCCCTTCCGCGATATCTGACCTGACGATTGCACATTGGAAGCGTTCGGGAAGCTTCCACTAAGAATGAGGAGAAACAATGAAGAGCAGCGATGCCAGCAGACGGTCTTTTCTAAAGCAGAGCAGTGCCGCCCTTGCGGCTAGCACATTGTCATGGAGCGCAGCCAGCTACGCCAGGGTTGTGGGAGCGAACGATCGCGTGCGGGTTGGTATCGTCGGGTGCGGCGATCGCATGAAGAGCACGTTGATTCCTTGTCTTCTGCAACACTCCAAAGAGTTGAACTTCCAGATTGCCGCGGTCTCCGATATTTGGAACCGACGCCGCGATGAGGGTTCCGCGTGGATTGGAAAGCTGACCGGCGATCCGGTTGCAAGCATCCGCAACAATGAAGAGTTATACGCAAGGACCGACATCGACGCTGTGGTCATCGCGACTGCCGACTTCCAACATGCGCAGCATGGGATAGAGGCGGTGAGTGCGGGCCGCGATGCATATGTCGAAAAGCCGCTTGCCAATACGATGGCCGATGCCATGGCCGTTCGCGATGCGGTTCGCAAGACGGGGAAGATTGTGCAGATCGGCACGCAGCGCCGCAGCACACCGAGTTATCAGAAAGCCTACGAATACATCAAGTCTGGAGCTTTTGGCGAGATCGTGATGGTGGAGATGACCTGGAACGTCAATCAGCCAGGCCGCTGGCGGCGTCCCGACCAGGTGCCGTTGCTGAAGGAAGAGGATACGGACTGGAAGCGCTTTCAGCTCAATCGCCCGTTTGAGCCCTTCGACGCAAGGAAATACCTGGAGTTTCGCCTGTTCTGGCCTTACTCCTCCGGCATTCCCGATCAGTGGCTTGTGCATCAGATCGACACAGTGCATTGGTTCAGCGGCTATCCGCATCCGCGCAGCGTAGTTGCCAACGGAGGCATCTATTGCTGGAAGGACGGGCGGCGCAATTGGGATACCTTCACTGCCGTCTACGACTACGGTCCGGCCGATGACATGACTAAGGGGTTCCAGGTTGTCTACTCTTCGCGGCAAACAAACTCAGCCGGCGGAGTTAAAGAGCTGTATTACTCGAACGGCGGCATGCTGGATATGGATAAGCAGACCGTCAGTCCCGACGGAGGACTGACTGCGAAATACGCAGCCGAGATGAAGATGCCGCCAAACCTGCTGAAGAGCTTCCCGCTCAGTGAATCGGCAGAGAAGGTGGAGACCGACGCTCATACCGGAGTCGATCCGCAAAGCTCGGCCAACATGCGCAACTGGATGGAGTGTGTGCGTTCTCGCAAACAGCCGAACGCCAGTATCGATGCCGGATTCAGTCATTCGCTCGCGCTCTGCATGACGATTGCAGCGATGCAAACCGGCCAGCGCGTCACATATGACGACCAGACAGAACAGATCGTGGCCGGGGGCAAGCATGTCTAAGATCGCACTGAGCGTCATCGTGGCGGCGTGCCTACCCGTTGTCAGTTGGGCAGGCGCGAATGACAAGGGAATGCAGGTCACATCCAATGTCGCAAAGCGCCGCGTTGACGTTACTTTCAACGGCCAGGTCTTCACTGCCTACATCTGGCCGACAACGCTCAAGAAACCGACGCTATATCCGCTCATGGCACCGGGGGGCATCACCGTCTCTCGCGGGTATCCGCTCGACCCGCTGCCAGGCGAGCGCGTCGATCATCCGCATCATGCAGGATTGTGGTTCAATTACGGCAATGTCAACGGTTTTGATTTTTGGAATAACTCCGACGCCATCGTGCCGGAAGACCGCGACAAGATGGGCACCATCGGTCAGGAGCGCATCATCTCCACGAAGAGCGGTCCAACTCGCGGAGAACTTGTTGTGGAGACGGTCTGGACCACGGGAAAGGGACAGGATCTTCTCAAGGAAACGACACACTTTGTCTTTGAGCATCGCAACGACGCCAATGTCATTGACCGGGAAACGACTCTCACGGCGCTTGATCGGACCGTCTTTCAAGACGACAAGGAAGGCATGTTGGGCATGAGAGTGGCGCACTTCCTGGAGTCGGCCGATGAAAAAGGAGGCATATTCCTGGATGCGAACGGCAGGCCCACAAAGGTCGACGACGTCGACACTACCGGCGCAACAGGCGTCTATCTGACCAGCGAAAGAATGCAGGGCGGAGCCGCGTGGGGAACGCGAGGACGCTGGTGCATGCTGAGTGGAAAGACGGGCGATCAAGCGGTTACAGTGGCGATCTTCGACCACCCTGCCAATCCAGGCTATCCAACCTACTGGCACGCTCGCGGTTATGGCCTCTTCGCAGCCAATCCACTGGGAGAAAGCATCTTCGATCCCAAGGCATCGGCGCATAACCTCACACTGGAAAAGGGGGCGCAAGCAACCTTTCGTTATCGCGTCGTCATCTACTCCCATACTGCGTCGGCAGAGGAAGCTGACAAGGAAAGCAACGACTTTGCCGCGGAGTATAAATAAGCTAGCAAGGAACGTGCAGGCTGCAGCTTTCACATCATAAAAGGGCGCTTTACACTGGGCTGTAAAGCGCCCTTCCCTTACTCAGCAGTGAGTGGCACGACAGTGACTTCTCTAAATCTGCGAAGCATCGAGCGGACTCAGAATTAGATTTGAAATATTGCTGACAATCGCTTCGTACCCGTAGCGGGGAGATGTAGATAGCTTTTTCCATGAAGGATCGTTGCGAAAAACGTCCCATTGTTCATTCAGCATGTTCATATCCGCGAAGCTCAGCATATAAGTGAGATTGGGCATCTGCGGCCCGATAAGCGTGTCGCCAAAGAAGACGGGGTGGAAACCGGCATTCTTGAATAACTCGAATTCCGCGTTGTTAAACATCTCGATCTTTCGAAGATGGTCCCGATTGCTGGGACTCTCATAGGTGCGAAGCTGGAAGATGCGCTTGCCCTTCGTGGCCGTCGCCGCCGGAGGCGTCAAGTGCGGCCAGCCTTCGAAGGCAACGAGCAGCGAACTCTCCAGACGCAGAAAAGCGGGCGCGGTTGCTGGTGCATTCCAAAACGGATCGGCGATCTTCATAAACGCGTCGTCCTGACTGAGCTGCCGATCGATATTGGCAATCATGTCGAGAGAAGAGCCTGGGATCAGCAGGTAGAATGCGGGGGTTTCGGGTCCGATGTCGAGCCGGAAGGCGCCAATTGGTCCTATATTTCTGCGGGCCAACGCGGGAATGAGCGCGTCACTAATGTAACTCTCTGTCAGCTTGAGCTGCGGTCCGCTCTGCAGACGGTAGCGGCGAACCTGGTAGTAGTCGCGCGGCGTCGCTGCTGGAGTTTCAGCGGAGCCATTCTGCCGCAGAGCAAGAAAGGATGTGGCAATGGATGTCGTTAGGAATTGGCGACGATACATGAGCTTCCCCCGGCGTGCTGGATTGCACCTGAGCCACATGATAAATGAATACCATTTCGCCGAAGACTAGAGCCGCATCTGCAACATAAGAGAGCCCGCCGATGAGATCAGACATCCACTTATAGCCGGGATGCATCGAAAGCTCGTGTTAGCATCTTCCTCAGTTTTCGCTAAGCAGAGTTGAGAGCCGCACACAAAGCAGGTACATCATGCTTGAATTGAATTTCAGCTTTTGCACCGCAACGGCGCTGGAAAGCGCAGCGGTGCCGACGATTGTCGCTCCCCTACGCGTAACGAATACGACTCCGCATCAAACAGTGCACTCGGTTCTGTTGAATTGCCAGATGCAACTTGAGCCACTTGCGCGGACCTACAGCAATGCGGAGGAGGCTCGGCTCCTGGATTTGTTTGGCAGGCGCGGGCGGTGGGGACGCACCATGAAATCCATGCTGTGGACCAACCAGGTCGTGAAGATCGGGTCATTCGAGGCCGAAACGACGGTCGATCTGTTGCTGCCCTGCACCCTGGACTTCGATGTGGCCGCAACAAGGTATTTTTATGGTCTGGAGGCCGGAACCATTCACGTCTCTGCGCTGTTCAGTGGAACGGTCTTCTACACCTCAGGGGATTCGCTGCAGGTTGCGCAGATTGCACTGGATCGCGAGGCGCGGCTTCAATTGCCTGTGGAAGCATGGCGAAAAGCGGTCGATGCATACTATCCCGATGCAGTTTGGCTGCGTCTTCCGAATGAGACCTTCGACAAACTTTACAGTTTCAAAGTCGCGCGCGGGATTCCGTCATGGGACAGCGTGATCGATCGGCTCATCAAACGCACTGAGCATCTCGACATCAGTGAGCCGGTAGAGACTGCGGAGGGTGTGAAGCCGTGAGTTTCGAAGCCTTTGAAAGGGAGACAGCGACAGTGCAGCAGAGCACGTGAAGCGCGCCTGTCACCGAACTATCCCACCGACTGCGAGGAAGACGCACCAATCCTTTCATCTTTGCGCAAAAAAGAAAAAGCCGTGACTTCGCGCATTCACTTCGTTCAATAAGACGAAGTCGCGCGCGGAAGCACGGCTTTCACTTTGATAACCGCCAATCCGCGCTGCTACTGAGGAGCAGGGCGGATCGGAGGGCTAAAGCGCTGTTCTCTTATTCGTTCGGGAACAGCAGGTAGTAGACGGCGCAGGCTGCGGCAACATCTGTCTGCCGAATGCTCGCTCCAGGTGACATGCTACAAGGGCGCTGCTGTTGCCAGCAGCGCCCTTGGTTGAGAGTGGCTCTTTAGTTGCCGGGGAAGAGATTTGCGAAGACGAGATACGCCGACGCGATATCCACCTGTGCCCAGAAACGGTGATAGTTGAAGGTTGGACCCGCACCCGATCCCGCGCAACCCGACTGAACCAGCGGGTAGCTGGGGTCACTCGTGTACTTGGGACGCAGGCTCAGGAATGTTGGCTGCGGTGTAACAGTGACGTCTTCGCCGGTTGGCATGGTGCCCGGTACCCAAGCGGAAGGTACAAACACTGTGGCGCCGAAGCCGCCGTTGAGGGAGGTGCTGCCGCTGGTGCTGGTGCTGGTGGTGCTGGTGCAGTAGTCGCCGCGCGTCTCGGCCACCGAGATTCCGATGGTATCGCGGTAGTTGGTCCAGACGCCGTTGAGCAGGCTCTTGGCCAACGCCTCGGAGGTTGCATCGGGCGTGCCAACAGTAACGTACTTGCCAACCGCGGCGCTGTAGTAGGCGAGGGCCTTAGCTAGCGAGCCGGCTTCGCCGATGTCGGTTGCAGTGCCCGTGACCCGGACGTGGAGGTTCGGGTTAAGCGGAACGGTAGTCCAGTCTTGCGTGGTGGCGTTCCAGTTGGTTGCAGGCTGGTTTGCGGTACCCGAGGTGACGAGGCCGCAGGTCGAGTCGTTCCAAGGATTGGTTGTGTCGCCCTGGCCGGGTGAGTTGTCCCAGCAGAGTGAACCGGGCAGAGTGAAGGTTCCGTTGGAGTTGACCGTGGTGACCTTCTCAACCCATGGGATCCAGCTATTCAGCACGATTGCGGCCTTGGAATCGCCGGTGATGTAGTAGTACTCAGCCAGACGCTCCATGGACCAGACCTGCATACCGAACCACTGGTTGCTCGGCGGGTTGTGGTAGACAGGCTCCCAGTCATAAGCCATGTTGTAGAAGGTGGAGTCGCCGGTGGGAGTCGGGGAGTAGGAGCCTTCCCAACTGTTGGTTGCGCCGCCAGCGATGGCGCCTTCATCCGATTGCGCCCAGCGGTAGAGCTCAAGCTGACGCTCCAGGCTGGTGGTCCAGTCGGTCACGCTCTGCGCGGGAAGTTTGCCGCTGATGCCCGGATCCTTCGACAGGGCGTAGGCCGCGACTGGGTTCTGGTAGCCAAAGTGCGTGCTACCGTCACCGATGCGCCATGCCCAGCTTCCGTCAGCCGGAAGCGCGCCGCCCCAAGCAAAGTACCACCCGAGCAGATAGTGCGCGGAGTTGTAGCCGCTGCCGGCCGCGCAGCTCGTTGCGCTGGCGCTGGCGCCAGTGCAGCCGATCGCCTTGAAGTACTTGTCGAAGAACGAGTACCTCAGGTAGTCGCCCAGCTCAGCTGCCTTGGGTAGCAAGGCTGTGACAATGCTGCTTCCGCCCTGCGCGTTTGCGTACTGTTCCGCCCAATATATGGCCTGTACAGTGCGGGCATCGGCGTCGGGTGCGTCGGTATACTTCCACTGCGCCGTATAAGGAGAAGGAGCAGTGAACAGATCCAGGTAGCCGTTGCTCGCGCTGCCGTACTTCAAGGCATCCCAGCAAGGCTGCGGAACGGTCAGCCAGACGGATTCGTTGGCACCGCGTTGGAAGGTATTCATGCACGAGGGCTTCGTGACGCCGTCTTCCTGCTGGCCAAAGCCGTAGAAGTTGTCGGTGTCAATAATCCAGTGCATGGAGTACATGTTGTCGTTGCCGTAGGTCGCGGCGAGTTGGCTGGCCAACGGATCGGTGCCCACAGAAACAGAGCTGGTCAACACCGATGGATAGGCGGTGGGCAATGGATGCTCAGGCGCATATGTGGCGGGTGCAGAGGCGTTATAGCCACTATTGGTCGGCTGCAGTGTCGAACTGGGGATCATGTTGTCTTGCAGGCTGGTCCAGGCAGTTTGCAGTCCGGTCCAGTTTGCAGTCAGGCCACCGTAGAGCGTTTCCAGCCAGACCCAGTAGCTGTAAGTCTCCGATGACGTTTCGTGGCCATAATCCGGAGCCTCGCCCATGAGGGTTTCTACCGAGTGATAGGGAATCTGGTCACCGCTGGTTGCGGTCCCAAAATACCCATTCGAGGTGCCGTGAATGTTGTTGTAAAGGTCGACAAAATGCTGCTGGAAGGTGGTGTAGGCCGTCGTGCCAATCTTCAACGTGATGGTGGTTGTGACAGGCGTCAGCGAGCCGGAGGTTCCGGTGATGGTAATTGTTGACGAGCCGGTCGCGGTGGTGGAAGCTGCCGTGAAGGTGAGGATGCTGGTCGTCGTGGCGGGGTTGGTCCCGATCGCAACGGTCACGCCAGTCGGCAGGGTGGAGTTAGCAAGCGTCACGCTGCCCGTGAACCCGTTCAGGTCAGTCACCGTAACGGTGCTGGTTCCCGTGCTTCCCGGCGCCACTGTGACGGTCGAGGGCGAAGCCGCGAGCGTAAAGCCAGGTGTCCCGCTCACAATGAGCGAGACGGTGGTGGTCGCAGACGGCACTGAGCTGGAGCTTCCGGTGATGGTGATTGGATACGTTCCAGCGACGGTGGTGGAAGCGACTGTGAGGGTGAGAACGCTCGAAGTCGCGGATGAGGTCGGGTTGAAGGCTGCGGTGACTCCCGTCGGCATGCCCGATGCGGTAAAGGCTACGCTGCCGGTGAATGGAGCAACGTCAGTCACTGTGATGGTGTCAGTTCCGCTGGCACCCGCAGCAACCGTGAGAGTTGCCGCCGAGGGCTTCAGCGTAAAGCTGCCCAGCCCGCCGCCGTTGCAAGCTGTTCCGTTGATTGCGAAGTTCGTGGGAACTGCGTTGGCAGAGCCGTTCCAGGTGCCGTTGAAGCCGATTCCGGTGAGGGTGGCGCCAGCGGCGACACTGCCGTTGTAGGATTCGTTTTGCACGGTCACGTTTGCGCCGCTCTGCGTTTCAATGCCGTTCCAGAGAGACGAAACCGTTTGTCCATTGGCGAAGCTCCAGGTCAACGTCCAACTGGTCCAGGCTGTCGAGCTGGTGTTTTGAATCGAGAGTGCCGCACCAAAAGCATTCGAACTCTGTGGCGAGATCGTATAGACGACGGAGCACGCAGAGCCGCCGCCAGTGACCGTGATGCTAACGGCGCTCGAAGTGCTGGTAGCGAAGGTCGTCGACCCGCCGTAGACAGCTGTTAACGAGTCAGTGCCTGCTGTCGCGAACGAGGTCACAAGTGTGGCCACGCCAGAGCTAAGTGTTCCGGTTCCGAGTGAGGTGGTTCCCGACATGAAGGTGACCGTGCCGGTTGCCGTCGAGGGCGAAACCGTCGCCGTCAGCGTGACGCTTGCGCCAGTCGCTACGGATGTCGCAGAGGACGTAAGCGTAGTGGTCGTCGCCGTCAACGTCGTTGTGACGGTGATACTCACAGCGCTCGAAGTGCTGGTCGCGAAGGTCGTCGATCCGCCATAAACCGCAGTGATCGAGTGCGTCCCCGCCGTCGAGAACGAAGTTGCCAGCGTCGCCTTGCCGGAGCTCAGCGTTCCGGTCCCGAGCGAAGTTGTCCCATCGAGGAAGGTCACCGTGCCGGTCGCCGTCGAGGGCGAAACCGTCGCTGTCAGCGTGACGCTGGTGCCAGTCGCTACGGATGTCGCAGAAGACGTAAGCGTAGTTGTCGTCGCCGTCAACGTCGTTGTGACGGTGATACTCACAGCACTCGATGTGCTGGTCGCGAAGGTCGTCGATCCGCCATAAACAGCGGTGATCGAATGCGTCCCTGCCGTCGAGAATGAAGTCGCGAGAGTCGCCTTGCCGGAGCTCAGTGTTCCGGTTCCAAGCGAGGTTGTCCCGTCGAGGAAGGTCACTGTTCCGGTTGCCGTCGAAGGCGAAACAGTGGCCGTCAGCGTCACGCTGGTGCCTGTTGCGACCGATGTCGCAGAAGACGTAAGCGTAGTCGTCGTCGCCGTCAACGTCGTTGTGACTGTGATACTCACAGCGCTCGAAGTGCTGGTCGCGAAGGTCGTCGATCCGCCATAAACAGCGGTGATCGAATGCGTCCCCGCCGTCGAGAACGAGGTCGCGAGCGTCGCCTTGCCGGAGCTCAGTGTTCCGGTTCCGAGGGTTGTCGTCCCGTCCATGAAGGTCACTGTGCCGGTCGCCGTCGAGGGCGAAACCGTCGCCGTCAGCGTGACGCTGGTGCCAGTCGCTACGGATGTCGCAGAAGACGTAAGCGTAGTCGTCGTCGCCGTCAGCGTCGTGTTGCAGGCCGTTCCATTTACCGCGAAGTTCGTCGGTACGGCATTGGTGGTTCCATTCCAGGTGCCGTTAAAGCCAAAGCCTGAGTAAGTGCCGCCGGCCGGAATGTTCTCCCAGGTCTGGCCGGACTGCTCGCTCACCGTGACGTTGGCGCCGCTCTGCGAAACCGTTCCATTCCACGAGCCGGCAATGGTCTGTCCGTTGGCGAAGCTCCAGGTCAGCGACCAGTTGCTCAGGGTTGTGGTTCCGGTGTTGCAATGGTCTGTCCGTTGGCGAAGCTCCAGGTCAGCGACCAGTTGCTCAGGGTTGTGGTTCCGGTGTTCTGAATGGAAACGGTCGCCCCGAACTGGCTGGAGTTCTGCGGCGAAATCGTGTAAGTTACCTTGCATTGCGCGTCGGCGCTTCGTGCGCCAAAGGTTATAAGCAGAGCCGCGAGTACTGTAAAAAAGTACCCGCTCAGTCGACGAGTGTATGCTCGTCTCATGGAGGGGGTGAACTGCTGAGACATGGTTTCTCCTTTACACCACATAGCCCATTAACTGCACTCAGAAGCCGAGCGCCTTTCGCAACATGATGCCGGTATCAAATTTGAATCTCGGGTATAAAT
>JBEKKL010000056.1:0-27575 GCA_050010735.1 Occallatibacter sp.
ACGTCGCTGTTCAAGATTCTGACCAAAGCCCGGATCGAGGAGCGCGGCCACTCGCGGCAGGAGCATATCGGCGTGGCGCGGGTGCCCGATGAGCGCCTGGACCGGCTCTCCGCGCTTTACTTGCCAAAGAAGACGACCTTTGCGACCGTCGAGTACGCCGACGTGGCCGCCATCGGGCAGGAAGCGCTGAAAGAGACCGCGCTGCTGACCGGTTTGCGCTCTGTCGATGCGCTGATTCACGTGCTGCGCGCCTTTGAGGATGAGTCGATCCCCCACGTTGGCCCCGTCGATCCCCTGCGCGACATCAAGAACGTCGAATTCGACCTGATGATCAGTGATCTGACACAGGTTGAGAAGCGGCTGGAGCGGCTGGAGAAGGACTTGAAGAAAGGCCGCACCAGCGATCTGGAACGCGAACAAGCTCTGCTGCTGAGGTCAAAAGAGGCTCTGGAGAAGGAACAGCCGCTGCGAGAGCTGGAGATGACCCCCGAAGAGAAAAAGCTCATCCGCGGCTTTATGTTTCTCTCGCAAAAACCTATTTTATATACCCTTAACATCGGCGAAAGCTTCGCACTGGGCGACGATCTCGCAGCCGCCGTCGGCCGCTTCAAGCTCGACGAAGTCGCTCAAAAGCCCAGCGCCGGAGCAACGGCAATTTGCGGCAAAGTCGAGGCTGAACTGGCCGAGATGGACGACGAGGAGGCAGCCGAGTTTCTCTCGAGCTATGGTCTGCATGAGAGCGGTCTGGTCCGCCTCATCCGCAAGAGCTACGAGCTGCAGGGCCTGATCAGCTTCTTCACCGCCGGCGAGGATGAGTGCCGCGCATGGACGATTCCCGTCGGTTCGAAGGCGCCCCAAGGGGCCGGAGCGATTCACTCCGATCTCGAACACCACTTCATCCGCGCCGAGACGATTCGCTGGGATGCGCTACTGGAGGCCGGCTCCGAGGCTGCGGCCCGCGCTAAAGGCACCCTGCGCCTCGAAGGCAAGGAATACGTTGTGCAGGATGGCGATGTGATGCACATCCGGCATAGCGGGTAAGCGCCCATGCTCAAGCTCTCTCTCATTCTCGGCGCGATTGCCGCTCTGGCCGACGTAGCCGGTGGATTCGTACTGGTGCGCGCCAAGGGCGTGGAGCGCTACCTGCGCTATTTTGTCGCCCTGGGCGCCGGTTTCCTTATGGCGACAGCCGTCGTGGAGATGGCGCCGGAGAGCCTCCGGTTGAGCCCGAAATTCGGCCCGATTCTCATCATGGCCGGCTATTGCATCGTCCATCTGTTGGAGCACACCATCAACGCCCACTTCCACTTTGGCGAAGAGACCCATCAGGGCGAATTCGTCTCCCGGCATACAGGCAACTCCGTCATGGCTGGCCTCAGCCTCCACGCCCTCTTTGACGGAGTAGCCATCGGCTCTGGTTTTCTCGTCTCCGGTTGGCTGGGCTGGCTGATCTTTCTTGCAATTCTGCTGCACAAGGCTCCGGAGGGCTTCACCATGGCCTCGGTCATGCTGGCCAGTGGCCGCAGCCGCACTACCGCGCTCTACTCTGCCGTTGCACTCGCCGCCGCTACTCTGGCCGGTGTTCTGGTGATCGAACTGATACCCGCATGGCTGCCGTTTGGGTTGCCCATCTCGGCAGGCGTGGCCTTTTACGTCGCCGCCACCGACCTGGTCCCCGAGGTCAACCGTGAACCCGGCATCCGCATGGCGCTGGTCTTTTTCGCCGGTGTAGGTGCGTTTTTGCTGCTACGATCCCTTCTCCCAGCCCTCTAACCAGTACTCTTCTATCGAGAGTTTCGCGTCTACTTATGTAATACTTTGATTTCGATTTAAGATCAAATAAGTCTGAATAGTAGACAGTATCCTATTGAGACTGGGGGACTACCATTTGAAGCGTCCGGAACTGTTTCGTGTTGTTCTCCTTCTTTTGCTGTTTTCAGTGATCGGCTTCCTGGTGATGGGCTACCATCCCGGCGCGGAAGACGACGGCATTTATCTGGCGGCCATCAAATCCAGACTCAACCCCGCCCTCTATCCCCACGATGCGGCATTCTTTCAGCTGCAAATGCGCACCAGTGTCTTCGACACCTGGATGGCACACTTTATTCATGGAACCGGGATGCCGGTGCCCTGGGCAGCACTATTTTGGCAGACGATTTCAATCCTTCTGTTTGTGTCGGCCTGCTACAGCATCATTTCCGTCCTTTTTAAGGAAGCGGCGGCGCGATGGGCAGGGATCGCCTTGACGGCCGCCATGTTCACATTGCCCGTATCGGGAACGGCGCTCTACATTCTCGATCAGCACCTGCACCCGCGCAATCCTGCCGCGGCTCTGATTCTGCTGAGCATCTCGCGAATTCTTGCGGGAAAACGTTGGCAGGCCATCCCAGCGATCCTTGTAGCATTCCTGCTGCACCCACTGATGGGCGCATTTGGAGTCATCTTTTGCTCCGTTCTCGCTCTTACCCTCGATGAGGCCGTCCATATCCTCCTTGGCTCCGTAGCTGCGCGCCTCAGAGCCAATCCAGTCACAGTGACCGCCATGATTCCCTTTGCATGGCTCTTGTCCCCGCCCTCCCGGAGCTGGATTGATGCGGCGCGGACCGGTCACATCTACCACCAGTACCAGCTTTATCAATGGGCGTGGTATGAGTGGCTAGGGGTCATAGGGCCGTTTGTGATCTTCTGGGTTGTCGCCCGCATCGCCCGCAAGCGAGGTGAGATGGCGCTCTTCCGCTTCGCTTGGGCGATCCTCATCTACGGCGTCTTCATGCAACTGCTGTCGATGGCGATTCTCTTCCCTGGGGTGTCTATCTCCTTTAGCACTCTCGAACCAATGCGCTATTTGCAACTGGTCTATGTCTTTCTCGTCCTGATCGGCGGCGCGTACCTCGGTAAATATCTGCTCAAGGCGCACCGTTGGCGATGGGTCATCTTCCTTTTGGCGGCCAACTGCGGCATGTTCGTCGCACAGCGGCAACTCTTCGCCGCAACCCCGCACATCGAACTCCCCTCGGCTGCAAGCGCGAATCCCTGGCTTCAATCCTTTGACTGGATCAGGCACAACACTCCGCAAGACGCCTACTTCGTCCTTGATCCCAATTACGTCGCCGCGCCCGGCGACGACTACCATGGCTTTCGCGCACTGGCCGAGCGCAGCGCACTGGCCGACATCATCAAAGACACGGGCGCGGTGACCAAATCTCCCGAGCTCGGCCCCGAGTGGTCGCGCGAAATCCAGGCCGAGGGTTGCCAGGCCGGGTCCCGAGCCTGTCCCGGCTGGCGGCGCTTTGAGCTTGCCGACTTTGAGCGGCTGAAGACGGAGTTTGGCGTGAACTGGGTGCTCGTCTCCTATCCTCCGCCCGCAGGCCTGGCCTGTGAGTGGCACAACGGCACTCTGTCCGTTTGCCGCATTCCATGAAATCCGGCGAATCCGTCTCCTGAATCGATCCGCGACCCCCGGACAGGGCAGACTGAGCGCAAAGAGACTGGAGCGGCTGCCGGTACAATAGAAGTATTGCTGCATGATAGTTTTGAGAAGAAAACAGTCTGATGGTTAGCGATGGGTGGCCAGGATACGGCAGTTCTATATCCCGAACCGCTCGCCGCAATCTCTGCTCTTCCGGCCCGGAGACCGGTTCATGCTCAACCTCTCTCAGCGACTGATTCTTGGCTGCGCTGTGCTTCTCGGCCTCATGGCAGGCCTGGTCGCCCTCGCGCACAACAGCCTGCCGGCTGCGCAGTCGAGACTCGCCTATGCGCTCCTGGCGGCTGCGCTTCTCGTCGCCGTCCTCACCGTCTTCTTTGTGCTCCGGCCCATCGCCCTGGTGGCCCGCGACGCTCGGCGAATCGCCCAGGGCAACCTCGATCACCGCGTCGCCTGGAATAGCCGCGACAGCCTCGGCATTCTCGCCGCCGAACTGAACCGCATCGTCGTCCGCCTCCGCGAACTGCGCGACAGCGAGGCTGGGCGCCGACAGATGGAGTTTCAGCTCTCCGATGCCGTCTTGCAGTCGATCTTCGAGCCGATCATCGTTACCGACGGCAAGGGGCAACTCCTCAAGGTGAACCAGGCCGCGATCGAGTTGCTCGGCGAAGCGTCTGCCGATCGCATGGCGCTGACCAAGGCTCCGGGCGGCGACAAGATCCTCAGCGCCATCCGCGATGCTATCTCCATGCAAAAAGCGGTGGCTGCAGAGGACGAGGCATCGCTGCTGCCAATGCGGATCGGCAAGCAGGAGCGCAGCTACCGTCTGCGCACCATGCCCATGCGCGACTCGGAAGGACGGCTCCTGGGCACGGTGACCACCCTCGAAGACGTAACCAGCCTCCAGGATACCGACCGCTTCAAAACGCAGTTCATCAACGTGGCCAGCCGCAAGCTGCGCGACCCGCTGCTGCAGCTCAGACGCGGTCTCTACGCTCTCGAACAGGGCTTTGGCGGAGCGCTGCTTCCCTTGCAGTCGGAGCTTGTCTCGTCGGCTAGCAGAGAGAGCGAGAAGCTGGACGATCTGATGAGCGACCTGATCGAGGTCGCTGAACTCGATGCCGGTGGCCGGCAACTCAATCTGGAAGGAATCCGTCCCCTGCAGGCGCTCAGCGAAGCCGCCGACCGCTATTGCGATGAGGCCGCCGAAAAACGCATTCATGTCGAAGTCAGGGCCTATGCCGATCTCGCTCTCGTGCAAGCTGACCGGCGCGCCGTCCGCTCCATTCTCGAAAACCTCCTGTCCAACGCAATCCGCTACACGCCGCCTGAGGGAGAGATCCTGCTGGCCGCCGAAGAGATCAAAGACTTTGTGCAGTTCACCGTGCGCGACACAGGCCGCGGCATCGAGGCGGAGCGGCTCAGCACCATCTTCGACCGTTTCAGCACCTTCTCTGAACGGGGTTCCGGGCTGGGCCTGGCGCTGAGCCGGCGTCTCGTCGAGTCGCTAGGCGGCCAGATCGCCGTCGAGAGCCGCCTGGGCCACGGCACCGCCTTCCGCTTCACGCTCCCGGTGGCGGCCGTGCGTGAAGTTCGTCATCCCGTCGAGGTTGGTTAAAGAGCCATGGCAGAGATCAAATTGGAACGTAGTCAGGAAGAAGCCAAGCTCCGCGTCTACCTCGGCGCGGCGCCCGGGGTCGGCAAGACCTACCACATGCTCAGTGATGCCTACATCATGAAGCATCAGCAGGATGTGGATGTGGTCATTGGCTTGGTCGAGTCCCACGGTCGCAAAGAGACCGAGGCCCGCATCCGCGACCTCGAAGTCATCCCTCAACGAGAAATCCCCTATCGCGGCGTCAACCTCAAAGAGATGGACGTGGATGCAATCCTCGCCCGCCATCCGCAGGTGGTGGTCGTCGACGAGCTGGCCCACACCAACGTTCCCGGCAGCAAAAACCGCAAGCGCTATGAAGATGTGCTGGAACTCCTCGATGCCGGCATCAACGTCATGACGGCCGTCAACATTCAGCACCTCGAGACGCTCAACGACGCCGTCTATCGCTCGGCCAATACGATCGTTCGCGAGACGATTCCCGACAGCCTTCTCAAACGCGCCAACGAAGTGGTCAATGTCGACCTGACCATCGATGAGCTGCGTTCCCGCCTGCGCCAGGGCAAGATCTACGCCCCCGAGAAGGTCGAGCAATCGCTGGCCAACTTCTTCCGCAAGGGCAACCTCAACATGCTGCGCGAGCTCGCCCTGCGCATCACCGCCGAGCAGGTCGGCAACCAGGCCTCAGCCTACCGCCGCACTCAAGGCTTGGAACAGGCGCCGATCCCCGAGAAGGTCATGGTCTGCCTCAGCACGCGGCCCGGCACCGAACGCCTCTTGCGCATCGGCGCGCGCATCGCCGGCCGCCTCGCCACCAACTGGTACGCCGTCTACGTCAGCCGTCCAGACGACGACAAGGGCCACGGCGACCCCGAAGCCTTTCACCGTCTCGAAGAGTATCAGCGCATGGCCCGCGATCTCGGCGCGCACGTGGTCTCGCTTACCGGCCGCGACGTCTCAGACACTCTCATCCGCTTTGCGCAACAGGAAAACATCTCGCACGTGGTCTTCGGCCAGTCCGTCCGTTCGCGCTGGGACATCTTCCTGCATGGTTCGGTCATCAACCGCTTCCTCTCCGAGGTGCGCGACGTGACAGTCCAGGTCGTCCCCATGCAGAAGCCTCTCCACCGCGCATAAAAGCTACTTCGTCATCCAGATCTCGAATCCCATATAGTCTTCGTTGATCTCGATCTTCGAGAACTCCGTCTGCGCCAGCATCTGCTGGAATTCGCCCTTCGTATACGCGCTCTTGATGAGCATCGTCTTGAAGGCCAGCTTGGTGAGCGCGCGATTCAGCCACGACAGTTTCATCCCATCAATCCCCTGGCTGATCTCCTTCGCCGATGCATTGCGCTTCAGGCCGATCAGCATGCCGTGGCCGCCGGGCCTGAGCACGCGGCACATCTCCTTGAGCGCCTCGACCGGTTTGGCAAAGTTCTTGAAGGCCGCGCGGCACAGCAGGAAGTCGAAGCTCCCAGCCGGAAACGGCATATTGGATGCCGAACCCTGCTTGAAATCGACCTTCACTCCCGCTTCGACAGCTTTTTTCGACGCCAGGCTGACCATGGTGTGACTGAGGTCGAGTCCGGTGATCTTGAATGAGCCTCGCTTAGCCAATTCGATCGAGAAGTATCCTGGACCCGGCGCAATCTCGAGCGCCGCGCTGCCCTGCGGAACCTGGTCTGAGACACGGCCTGCCAGATCAACGTACTCCTGCATCATTTCTGCAGTGCTCGATGCATACCACTTGGCTGCGATACCTTCAATTCCACGATCGGCATGGGGCTTGCGCATGCCAAGAGTAGTCATAGTATTCTCCTTTTGATTTGAGATTGATCTTGAATTTGAGCGCACGAAGGCTGGTGAGAGCCCTGAAGCGAACTCGACTCCTGCGCCTTGATTTTGGAATTTGACAGACCTCTGATCAAACCATGTTGTTACTCGCTGAAAACCCGAACCTTGGTCGCGTTTCCCTCGCTTCCATTCACGTCCACCGTCAGATCCTCAAGGTGGTCGATCAGTTCTTCAAGGTTCTCCGGCTTGATCTGCGAGAGCGTCAGCGGCACGCCGTGCCGGCTCAGCGCCTCGTCCAATTGGCCGTGTGCCTGCGCTGGAATCAAACTCGCCAGCCGCACACCCGCGCGCAGCAGCTGCATCGGCACTCGCACATTGACCGAGGTTTGCCCCTTCAAGCCGGTCATCGATTCATCGGCGTCGACCAGCACGCGCAGGTACTTTGCGCGAGTCTTTCGGGCGCCAGCATTCTCACCGTTGGCGCCGGTGTTGGAGCCAGAATGCTCTTTCGCGGTTGTGCCTGCCCCAGTGTCTAGCGCGGCAAGTAATCGCTCAGCCTCGTCGGCATTGATCTTGCCCGCTGCCAGCATCTCCAGAATTTGACGGCGATTCTCGTTCATAAAACTCCTCCCAATAAATCGATGACCAATGCCAGAGCGTGATGTAAGAACTTCGGAGCAGCGGCCGGTAATGCATGAACGGCGCGTTCAATTCCCGGCAGCAGCTCTTGAAGATGTGCCTGTGACAGGATGAAGGCAGCAGCACCCGCGACAATCGCCCAAACAACCGCCCGTCCCTCATCGCAGGCGATCAGCAGGCGTTCAGCTTCGGCAGCATTGATGCGCCCCAAAGCTACAAGGTGAAGGATCGTGCAGCGGTCTCTTTTCATAAACACCTCAAATCACCCGAACCTGAACGCGGGCATTCTCTCCGGTTACTCGAACATCCGTTCCTGGCAGCGCACACAAGATCCCCCAAGCCACTGCGATCAAACGCCAAACGCCGATTCGCCCTGCGATAGACACTGCCAGCAAAACCACAAAGATCAGCGGCGACAACAGCAGCACCGGAATCCATAGCAGAAAGACTGGCAGCCACAGCCGAGGGCACGTGAACCCCGGCGTCTCAATGCCCACGACTGCGATCATCGGAGTCATTTCAGCGCCTCCAAAGCCTGGATTGCTTCCTCAGCCGACATCTCGCCCTTGTTGAGCCGCTCCAGCACCTCGGCCCGCGATGGCGACGGATTGGTCTCGACAAACTCAAGCTGCCCGGCGATGCGATTGAGCCGCGCCTTGATCGTCGGATAACTGACCCCAAAGACCTGCTCCATCTCCTTGATCGAGCCGTGCGAACGCAGGAAGGCGGCGATAAAGACCTGGTCTTCCAGGCTCAGACGAGCCAGCTCCGGCAGCGAAAACTCGCCTTCAATCGCGATTCCCTTCTCCGGCACCCTCACACGCTCGACGACCAACGGCGATCCCTGAGCTATGCGCAGCAGATCCTGCCACTCTGAAACCGGTTTGGACTCGGGAGACATCGACAGACAGCCTCGTTTCTTGCTTACATTCACGAGGCTACTTCTGTTTATTAATTATGTCAATATCAAAAATTGATTTTCTCAAAATAAACGATCATATAAATCAATTATTGTATCCACCAGCCATACCCATCCAGCCCTCATTGAAGAGCGAGTCGATGATGTCGTCGACGACCATACTGGTGCCAAGCATTCCACTGGCCTCAGTCCAACTCGCTGCCGGTAGCGGAACAACGTTTTCAATTGCTTGCCAAGAAACTGTGAGAGGCTCATTTTCTTCTCCGCCAAGGAATATGTCATGCGCATTGGTCGCGTGCTGATCGCAATTCGCGATGCGCTTTTGCAACCTGTGATGCATTGTGAGGGACACTCCAACGCACGGTGCCGAGTCGGCGCCCCGCATGACGGTGCCGGCGCCGCGACAATGAGAATTCGCCGGCCGACCGCGGATTATTTCCCTTCGAGATTCTCTCAGACGTCCTGCGTTTCGTCGTCCCCCTTCTCCCGCATGAACACATCGCCCGCCTTATGCCACTGTCCCAGCTGTTCGGGTCCGCTCCCGTCCAGGGTTACCTTGTAGGCTCCCGCGCCGCGATCGTCCGTCGCCCGAGCCAGAATCACTCCGGCGTAAGCGATTCCCTTGTCTGTGATGACCGTGACCTTCTGCCCCACATCGAACATTGCAATCTCCCTTGATCGAAGATCTTGTTGCAAGCTTAACCGATTCTCCAGGCAAATCCCCCTTCGTGAGTAAGAGCCTACCTGTAAATCGGTAGCGCCTCCAGGTCGGCTGTTCTGTGGGTCTCCAGACCCGCAGACGATGTTTCGCGGCGAGGCTGCCGCCCGGTCATAGATGTCTGATTCAGATTTCTCGCGCTGAAGGCGCAGAGGTTGCTAGCCCCGCGGTTCAGCGTGAGGGATTGAGACCCCGAAAATGGCCTCGAAGCCCCGGAGCGGCGGCGCAACGCAACGAAAGGCGCTCAGATAATCATGCATGCAATTGCAGAGAATTACGCTCTCGTGGCGCATACTTTGAATCGAGAAAAAGGGTAGAGGCACCTGAAAATCATCCTTCAACTTAAGTTTGCACTTCTAACCATAACCAGCAGATTATAAGGTGCTTGTCCAACCTATTCCACCTTCGGTGTTTTTTGGGGAGCGTTTTTGGCGGTGAAATTGTGGAGCAACACATAACCTATCCATAATCAACCAGATGCAGAGCAGCACTTTATAGTCTCACAGTTTCTATTCTTCCGTGGTTCTGTGGTGATACCATCAACTAGATATTAAATCAATTAGATACGAGGCACAGTTTCACGGGCAACAATCTCTGTGCAACAGTGTGACGGTGCCCCCTTCTATGCACGGCTCTCCGCGCGCAGCAGCCTCGCAACCTCGGCATGCAGCTGCGCGGTGATCGCAGCCTCACTCTCGTCGATCGCGAATCGAATCGGCTCGCCTACCCGCACCTCGATCTTGCCCGAGCGGAACCACCGCCTGCTGCCGGTCTTCAACTCACCAAGCCCGCGAATGGCGACAGGCAGCACCGCCGTTCCCGACTCCTTCGCCAGCAAGCCGATTCCGCCGCGAAACCGCGCCAGTTCTCCCGAAGCTGAGCGCGCGCCCTCGGGAAAGACCAGCACATTGAATTCCCGGTCCATCGCAGCGCCTGCATGAGCAAAGCTGCGCTGAAAGTTGCGCTGCCGCGGTAGTGGAAAGACGTTGAAGAGCGCCGTCAGCAGCAGGTAAATCGCCGGGCCGACCGGGTAAAAACCCCGCTGCCCAACCGGCCGTTCAGGATTGCGGAAGTGCCGGTACTCTTCGAGCATGTCACCAGCCATCGCGGCCGCAAGCCGCCGCCGCACCGCCCCCGGCAGCGCATACTGTACCAACGGTCCGTCGAAGGCAGTCACGTGATTCGCAACGATCAGTATCGGCTCTGCCGGAACCGGCATCTTCGCCGCGACAACTCTGGGAGCTGCCAACAGCCAGACCAGCGGTCGCACAACGGCCTCAAGAAATATCACCCGCAGCCATTGGAAGGGTAAAAGCCAGGGCCAGCGCGGATAGACGTATTGGTGCTGCTCAGCTTCACCCTGCCAGGGAGCCGATAGGCCAGTCGCTGTGCTTGGCCCAACCGTCTCTTCAACCGCCATTACCGCACCGTTGGCACGAGCAGAATCGACAGAAGCTGGTGCCTCGCCAACCTGCTCTTCGGACCGCTTCACCGCGGTCTGGCCAGCTCCCGCTTCACTCTGCGCGCCCTCAGCCTGCCCGACAATCACCTGGCGCAGCTCACCAAGCGTGCGCACACCCTCCAGCCGTCCGCTATCCGGCGGAATGCCCACTCGCTCTTCGAGTGCCGCCTCAAGTTGCGCCCGGCCCAGGCTGTCGAGATGCAGATCCTCGGCTAGTTGCAGTTGGTCCGAGACCTCCGTCGGCGCCTCGCCAGTGATCGACACAACCAGCGCAAGCAGCCAGTCGCCCGAGGCCGCAGAGCTGACAGCTCCGTTGATTGCGGGCTTGCCGGAACTCGCAGGCACCGACCGTCTCTCAGCTAGCCATGCGGCAACCGCCTTTCGCCGCACCTTGCCGGTCGATGTGCGTGGCAGATCCGGCTCGGGCCAAAGCTGCCAGTGGCGCAAACGCTGGAACTCCGCCAGCCTGGTGTTGGCTCGCTCAATCGCAGCCCCCGCTTGTTGACGGCTGCCGCGAAAGGCCAAAACGGCGCAAGGCTCCGGCCC
The DNA here is from genome assembly GCA_050010735.1 of Occallatibacter sp. Classification (GTDB taxonomy): domain Bacteria; phylum Acidobacteriota; class Terriglobia; order Terriglobales; family Acidobacteriaceae; genus Telmatobacter. The sequence continues at coordinate 11,121 of JBEKKL010000056.1, forward strand.
CAGACCCGTCTCCATCGGCACAACCGCACAGGCAGCCACACCCGGCTCCTGATCGATGGCCGCCTCCATATCTTCTGGGTGCAGGTTAACGCCCGACGAAGTCACGATCACCTCGCTCTTGCGGCCGAGGAAGCGCAGGTCGCCGCCGGCTGAGGTCTCGGCCAGATCGCCGGTAGCCAGCCAATCGTCCTTGCGGGGCTGCAACTGCCCCCCTGACCAGGTAGCGCGTGAGATCATCTCGCCGCGAACGAGCACCTCACCATCCGGTCCGAGCTTCACCTCGCGCCCCGGCAGCGGCTTGCCGATCGTGCCCGAGGCCACATGGAAGGGATGGTTGAGCGTGACGATTGCCGAGGTCTCGGTCATCCCGTAGCCTTGCACAACGACGAATCCCAGTCGATTCCAGAACTGTTCGAGCGGCCCGGCGAGAGCGCCTCCGCCCGAGATCAGCGCCCAGAACTTGAATCCGAATCTGCGGTGGATATCGCGGAAGTGCACCCAGCGCCCCAGGGCGCGTGTCTTCTCTGCGGCAGCCACTCGCTCGGCGAGGTCTGGCACTTCGGCTTCGAGGTGAGTCTTCAAGAGCGCCATCACCCGCGGCACTGCTGCCAGCACGCTGATCCGTTCGCGCTTGATCGTCTCGATCAGCCGCGCCGCCACCAGGCGATTTTCGAAGTGCACCTCGGCGGCAAAGATGGCCGGCATCCACAGCCCCATTGTCTGCCCGAAGACGTGGCTCAATGGCAGCGTCTCGAGAAAACGCAAAGGGTGAAAGGGCTTCTCATAGCGCATATAGGGCTTCGCGCCCCTCTCAATGGGCTCGATGCTGGCCAGCACGTTGCCGTGGGTCAGCACGACGCCCTTTGGATCGCCTGTGGTTCCCGACGTGAAGAGAATTTGAAGAGGTGTCTCGCGCGAGAGGCCCCCGACCGGAGCGGCCTCTTCAGCAGGGAGTGAACTGGGCCACTCCTCGAATGCAAGGCGGGGCCATTCGCCCGGGCCCCCACCGGCGGGTCCGTGTCGTTGGGGTGGTTCGCCGGACAACTGGCGCAGGAGCAGCGTATCTCCCACCACCAGCTTGGGCTTCACATCGACGGCGACCCGCGCGGCAAACTCCACCGTCCCGTAGGCATCGAGCGGCACAGCAAGAACTCCGCGCAGGATGCAGCCGTAAAAGGCCCCGACCCACTCCGCGCTGTTCTCTCCCCAGAGCAGAACGCGATCACCCGGCCCGATCCCACGCTGCGTGAGCAGCGAGGCGAATCGTCCAGCCAGCCGTGCAATTTCGCCATAGGTGGTCGCCCGCCGGCGAACGCCCTGGAATCGGACCACCGCGATCTGGCGGTTAAAACGGCGGAAGTCGTCAAGAAGTGTGGCCAGATGGTCGCGCATCAATACTCCGGCAAGTTTATGGTAAGCGATGGAGCCTGCTGCCCTAGTTGCTAGACCGAGATGCAATCCGCATTATTTTCGCTTCCTCTTCGCTATCTTCCGCGTTATTCTCAAGTCAGGATGTCTCCCGAGAAGCGCCAATCCGATCACTCTCGCGACTCGGCCCCGGCCGCTGATCCCTTCGCTTGTTTCCACCCAGTCACGGCGGAGTGGTTTCGCGCCGTCTTTGACTCGCCGACCGCACCGCAGCGAATGGGCTGGCCAGTCATCGCCCGTGGTGAGAGTGCGCTGATCCTGGCGCCCACCGGCACAGGCAAAACCCTTACCGCCTTCCTCTGGTGCCTCGACCGGCTCATGCTCCATCCGGCTCCGGCCGGCAAAAAAGAGGGATGCCGCATCGTCTATGTCTCGCCGCTCAAGGCCCTGGCCGTCGATGTGGAGCGCAATCTGCGTTCGCCCCTCGCAGGCATGGCCAATATGGCGCGTAAGATGAACGTCGACTTCCGCGAGCCGACGATCAGCGTGCGCACCGGCGATACGCCGCAGCGCGAACGAGCGCGCTTTGCCCGCCATCCGGCCGACATTCTCATCACCACCCCGGAGTCGCTTTATCTGCTGCTGACCTCCCAGGCCGCCGAAGTCTTGCGCAGTGTCGATACCGTCATCATCGACGAGATTCACGCCCTCGTCCCCACCAAGCGCGGCGCGCACCTGGCGCTTTCTCTTGAGCGTCTTGAGGCCCTTACCCGGCGGCGAATCCAGCGCATCGGCCTCTCAGCTACGCAGCGGCCTCTGGAGGAGGTGGCACGGTTTCTGGGCGGAGTTGAGCACCCGACCGCATTGCAGCCAGCCGACTCAACCCTATCGGCAGAGGCCGCCTGGGCCTCCGACCTCGCCGACCAGACGGCGTTGCGCTATCGTCCCGTCACGATTGTCAATGCTAGTTCAATCAAACGGTTAAAACTAAAGATTGAAGTCCCAGTGGAAGACATGGCGCGCCTCGGAGAGCAGGAATACTTGTCCAGCGGACCAGCATCGCAAGCTCCACGCCGCATCTCGATCTGGAATGCCATCCATCCTCGCCTGCTCGAAATCATCCGGGAACACAACTCGACGATTCTCTTTGTGAACAGCCGCCAAGTGGCCGAGCGGCTTGCCGGCGCGCTGAATGAGCTGGCCGGCGAAGATGTCGTACGCGCACACCATGGCTCTCTCGCCGCGCCGCAGCGCTCCATTATCGAAGAACAACTGAAGGCCGGGAAGATTCGCGCACTCTGTGCTACTTCGACACTCGAGTTGGGCATCGACATGGGTGCCGTGGACCTGGTGATTCAGATCGAGGCGCCGCCCTCGGTCGCCAGTGGAATGCAGCGGATCGGCCGGGCCGGACATCACGTGGATGCGGAGAGCGAAGGGATTCTCTTTCCCAAGTACCGTGCCGATCTCGTGGCCTGCGCCGCTGTCACGCTCGCGATGCATGAGGGACATATCGAGTCGACGCGCTTCCCTAGAAACCCCCTCGATGTGCTGGCGCAGCAGCTGGTGGCGATCATTGCGCATCCGCCGGCAAGAGCAGGGGTCAAGGGGCAGGGACCAGGGATCAAGGGTCGCGGATCTGACACCGCCAACTCCGCTCCTCCCGAGGTAAGCATCGATATGCTTTACGAGCTGATCCGTCACGCCGCCCCCTTTGGCGCTCTGAGCCGGCCAGCTTTCGAGGGTGTGCTCGATCTGTTGAGTGGTCGCTATCCCTCTGATGAGTTCGCTGAGCTGCGCCCACGTCTAATCTGGGACCGCGTGCGCAACGTGGTGACTGCTCGCGAAGGCGCGGCACGCCTGGCCATTCTCAACGCCGGCACCATACCCGACCGTGGACTCTACGGAGTCTTTCTGGCACACACCGAAGGAAAATCGGTCCGGGTCGGCGAATTGGACGAGGAGATGGTCTTCGAGAGCCATCCAGGCGAAACCTTCATCCTCGGCGCTTCGACCTGGCGCATCGCCGAGATCACACATGACCGCGTTCTGGTGACGCCTGCTCCTGGCGAACCGGGCAAGATGCCGTTTTGGAAGGGAGATGGTCCCGGAAGGCCGCTGGAGTTTGGCCGGCGCATCGGCGCATTGGTGCGCGAGCTGCGCGCCCTGCCAAAGTCCGCTGCTCTCGCCCGCCTGGTCTTGGAGCACGATCTCGACCCCGGCGCGGCAGAGAACCTGATGGAGTTTCTCGCCGATCAGGAGGCTGCAACCGGAGTCGTGCCCGATGACCGCACGATTGTGATCGAACGTTGCCGCGATGAACTCGGCGACTGGCGCGTCTGCGTGCTGACACCCTTCGGGAGCCGCATTCATATCCCCTGGGCGATGGCGGTAAGCGCTCGCATCCGCGCTGCAGCCGGGCCGGAGGTCGAGACGCTCTGGGGCGACGACGGCTTTGTGCTGCGCTTTCCCGACACCGACGAGCCTCCCGATCCCGATTGGTTCATGATCGAGTCGGCCGAGGCGATGCAACTGGTCTTGCGCCAGTTGGGGACGACAGCTCTCTTTGCCGGGCGCTTTCGTGAGGCCGCCGGGCGCGCGCTGCTCTTGCCGCGCCGCCGCGCCGATGCCCGCTCGCCGCTCTGGCAGTTGCGCAAGCGATCCTATGATCTGCTGAGTGTGGCCTCGCGCTATCCCTCGTTTCCGTTGCTGCTGGAGTCCTATCGCGAATGCCTGCGCGATGTCTTCGACATGCCTGCGTTGATCGAAACGCTACGCGGAATCGAGCAGCGTCAGTTGCGCGTGCACGTAGTCGAGACGCGGAAGCCCTCGCCCTTTGCCGCATCGCTCCTATTCACCTATGTGGCCAACTTTCTCTATGACGGTGACGCGCCTCTCGCCGAGCGCCGGGCGCAGGCGTTGACCATCGACCAGGAACAGTTGCGCGAATTGCTCGGCGAGGCCGACCTGCGCGAACTGCTCGACGCAAACGCAATTGAAGAGGTGGAAGAGACTGCGCAATGTCTCGTCGAGTCCCATCGCGCCCGTTCCGCCGATGGCATTCACGATCTCTGTTTGCGATTGGGCGATCTCTCGCGCGATGAGCTTGCGCGGCGTGTGGCTTCGCCGGAGCTGTTGCAGAGTCTTGACCGTCTAGTGCGCTCACGGCGTTTGTTGGAGTTGCGCATTGCAGGCGAACGCCGCGTGATTGCCGCCGAAGATGCCGCACGTTACCGCGACGGCCTTGGGACTCCTCTGCCGCCGGGGCTGCCCGGCGCGCTGCTTGAGCCGGTTGCACACCCGGTGCTGGAGCTCGTTCGGCGCTTCGCGCGTACCCATGGACCCTTCACGTTGCGCGAGCCTGCGGAGCGATTTGCATTGGATATTACTCTGGTTGAAGATGCGCTGCGCCAGCTTGCTCACGAGGGACGCGTTATCGAGGGCGGATTCCGTCCTGGCGGCCTTCATCGTGAATGGTGCGATGCCGAGATTCTGCGTCAGATTCGCCGCAAATCGCTGGCTAAGCTGCGTCGCGAGGTCGAACCGGTGGAGCAGCATACGCTGGCGCGCTTCCTCACTCATTGGCAGGGGCTGCTAGCGCCACGCAGAGGCGCACATCTTGACGCGCTGCTGGATGCGATTGAGAGCCTGCAGGGCGCTCCGCTGCCCGCATCGCTGATCGAGAGTTCAATCTTGCCTGCGCGGCTGGCCGAATACGCGCCTGCTGGCCTTGATACTCTCATCGCCGCGGGAGAGGTCTCCTGGGCAGGCGTAGAACCTATCGGCGAACGCGACGGACGGATCGCACTCTTTCTTGCAGACAAGCTCCCGCTGCTTCTGCAATCGCGGCCTTTAGTCGAAGCGCTCACGGAGCGCGAAGGGAAGCTGGTCTCGGTCCTTGAATCGACTGGAGCGAGCTTCTTTGACCCGCTGCATCAGGCTGCGGGAGGAGGCTACCCGGGCGAGACCATCGATGCATTGTGGAGCCTGGTTTGGCGAGGGCTCATCACCAATGATTCGCTGCACGCTCTGCGCGCTTACATCGCAAGACCGGAGAGCGCTCGAACGCCGCGCCGATTGCAAACCGGCGCAGTCTTCCGTTCAAGACGCACCACACCGCCCACCGCGCAGGGACGCTGGTCATTGCTGTCCGCGCGAAGCAGGACAGAAGCGGCCGGGCAGCCGACAGCTACCGAGGCCAGCCATGCGCTGGCTCTGCAACTGCTCAACCGCTTCGGCGTGCTGCTTCGCGAGTCGGTGGCGGCAGAGAATATGCCGGGTGGCTTCAGCGCCGTCTACGATGTGCTCAAAGCCCTCGAAGAGAGCGGTCGCATTCGCCGCGGCTACTTCGTGGCCGGCCTTGGCGCCACGCAGTTCGCCTTGCCTGCCGCGGTTGATCTGCTGCGCCAGCTACGCAATGAACCGCCGCAGGAAAAGCCGGAGTTTGTCCAGTTGGCGGCAACTGATCCGGCGAACCCGTACGGTTCGGTCCTGCGCTGGCCCGACCTGCCAGTTGCCGGGGAGGACTCAGAATCGGCCCCTCGCGTACTCACCCGCGCAGCCTACGCCGAGGTGATCCTGCGCAACGGCCAACTGGTCGCATGGCTGCGGCGCGGCAATCCCAATCTACTGGTCTTTTTGCCGATAGAGGAACCCGAGCGCTCGCAGGTTGCAGCGGGACTGGCACATTTTCTCTGCGCTCGCGGCCAGGATCGTATGCGCGCCTCAAACCATCAGGGCGCGTTGATCGCGACGATCAACGGCCAACCGGTCGCCGCGCATCCGATGGCCCGCTTCCTCATGGACGCCGGCTTTCATCCCGGCCCGCTCGGGATGCACCTGCGGCGGATTCCCTTGGCTGTCACGCATCGCGAACCTCCGGCGGAGTTGCAATAGCTCATGCCTGAGGGCGATACCATCTTCCGCACTGCGCGCGCGCTCGGCCGTGCCCTGGCCGGGAAACCAGTCACGGTCTTCCGCTCGACCTTCCCGTTGCTGACGCGTTTCAACGACGACACTCCGCTCGCCGGTCAACTCGTCGAAAACGTGGAGTCGCATGGCAAGTGGCTGCTGATTCACTTCTCGGGCGGCGGAACGCTGGCCACTCATATGCTGATGAATGGTAGCTGGCATATCTACCGGCACGGCGAACGCTGGCAGCAACCACGCATCAATATGAGAATTCTGATCGAAAACAGCGAATACATCGCCGTCGGTTTTCGGGTTCCTGTGGCGAGGATGCACTCTGCCATTTCGCTGGCACGCGATACAAAGATCCCCCGTCCCGCGCTCGATGTGCTCAACGCGGAGTTCAATGCCGAGGCGGCTGTGAGCCGCATACTGGCGCACCGCGACGAGGAGATCGCCGATGTGCTGCTCCACCAGGAGGTGCTCGCAGGAGTGGGCAACGTCTTCAAATCGGAAACTTGCTTTGTCGCGGGCATCAACCCATTCTGTAGAGTAGGCGCCCTAAGCCGCGAGCGGGCCATCTCATTGATCGAAACAGCACAAAGACTGGTCGCCGCCAACGTGCTCGAAGATTCTGGCGACGGGATTGTCACCTATCGCGGCAAAAAGCGGCGCACAACGCACGAATCGGACCCTGGGGCGAGCTTATGGGTCTATGGCCGCAGGGGCGATCCCTGCCGCCGCTGCGGCGAAGCGATTCGCTGCCGCTTGCAAGGGCCCGATGCGCGGGTCACCTTCTGGTGCCCCCGCTGCCAGGCAATGCCAGATGGCACAGAGGTGGATGGATAGCTTTGTCAGGAAATGCGCGGCGCAATTTCCGCTGCGAAGAATAAACTGCCGTTATGAACAGCCTTTCTTGCAGCGCGCCATGATTGCCGCGTGCAGGCGCTCGCGAAGTCCGGTGGGCAGATCGTAGATCTCGTGCGATCGGTAGATCTCGATGGTTTTGCGCGTGGTGTTGAAGATCACTTCGCAGTGCTTACATCGCCCCAGGTGAGCTTCGAGTTCGGCGCGCGTCTCTGCGGCCACTGTGCCGTCAATCAGATCATCGAGCAGGGCGAGAAACTCTTTACAGGTCACTTCTTCTCAACCCCCGTTTGTCCTGGAGTCGTTGCCACGGAAGCGGCTTCTTTGCTCTTCGCGCCCCGGCCAGCTTTCTTCCTCTGGAAGTAGCGGCTCAGGCGCTCGCGCAGCTGCAACCGTGCGCGGAGCAGGCGGGACTTGACAGCGGGAATACTCAGTCCCAGTGTCTCCGCCGTCTCCTCGGTCGAAAGCCCCTCCACGTCCCTTAGCACAAACACGATACGAAACCCCTGGGGCAGCCCCTGGATGGTCTTGCGCAGAATCTCTGCCAACTCGGCCTGGCCGTAGTTCTGCTCCGGGTCTGGAGCCCAATCGGCCAGATCGCGCGGCACGCTGCCCTCGTCGGTGACGATATCTTCGTCGATCGAGACCATCTTGCCGGTGCGCCGCTTGCGCAGGCGCATCAGGCTTTCGTTGACCGCAATCCGAACCAGCCATGTATAAAACTTCGAATTCCCTTGAAACTGATCGAGCTTCTCGTAGGCCTTCAGGAAGGCGTCTTGCACGACGTCTTCTGCATCCTCACGGTTTTGCGTGATGTGCTGGGCGATACGAAAGACTTGGCGCTCGTACTTGCGCACCAGCGAATCGTAGGCTGCGACATCCCCGCCGCGCACCCTCTCAACGAGGGCTACGTCTGGATGCGGCTCGAGTTCTCCTGCAATCGGTTGGATGATCGCCATTGGGCTTGGATGCGAGAAATCCGCTGGACCTGGCTTTGGGGTTGAGCTTGGGGCCCTAATATCGAGTGTAACGGACGGCGGTGCGCGGGACCAACCGGACCCGACCAGACCGTCCCACCTTACGGCGTGTGCGGTAACGGGGCTGATTCCTGTGCTGTGGACTGAAAGCCAATTCGGCTTAGAGTGGAATCATGAAGGTTGCTTTCTCCTCAACGTGTCTTCTGCGTTTGCCTGGCCGCGGCATGGCTGGGTTGTTGTCTTTGCTCTTGGTCATCGAGCCGGTGGCGGGACAGTCCTCAGCAAGCTCGCCCGCCGCCACCGAGCCGGCTGCCGCTACAACAAAAACCTCTGCAAAGCAGCCTGCGACGGCCGCCGGCAAGACTACCCTGACGGGCAAGAAGACTCGGAGACCAAAAAAGAGGGCGAGCCAGGAGGTGAGGCGCGCGCGAGCGGCGCGAATCAAGCTGGCCTTTGTCGCCTCGGCCGAGTTGCGTCCCATGGCGCAACAACTGACAATGCTGCGGACTCCTGCTGCTTATACCGGAGTGACAAAGTACGCGCAGACACATACGGGCGAAGCAGCCGCGGCGGCATATTTAGCCCTCGGACACGCTTACTTGCTCGATAACCGCTACCAGGATGCGATCGGCAACCTTCGACAGGCTCGCAAGGCCGGAGAAGAGCTGGCCGACTACGCCGAGTTCCTGGGCGCCCGCGCCGAACACGAAGCGGGCAACGACCCGGCAGCCGAAGCGCTGCTGAAAGGCTTCTCCGAACGTTATCCGGACAGTATCTTCGTTGATCAGGCGCCTGAACTCGAAGCCAACATTCTGCTGGCTCTGAAGGACGCTGAAGGCGCGGAACATGTGCTTGCGGCGGCAGCCGACACCGACGCATCCGATCGCACCGGGTACAGACTGGCCGTTGGGGAGGCCGCGTTCATGCTGGGGCGCGAGCAGGAGGCCGTGGGGATCTACAAAAGGCTGCTGCTGGCTCATCCTCTCAGCCCAGAAGCAGCAACCGCATGGGCAAAACTGACCTCGCTGGGCGCGGAGAGCAGCCTGACGACGGCGGAGCTGCGCAGCCTCGGCGACGCTTATTACAACGCGGGCCGCTATCAGGATGCGAGCGAGCAGTACCGTGCGCTTGCCCGGCGTTCAAACCTCGATGCGGCGAGCCGCAACGCCTTTGCCGTAGCCGCCGCGGCCTGCGATCTGAAGCTGAAACGGCTAACCAAGGCCGAGGCTACAGCGCTGCCCGATACGAAGGATGAAAACGGCGCCCGGCGGCTCTATCTGCTGATGGAGTTAGCGAGGAATCGCGACGCACTGGACGAACAGAAGCAGATCGTCTCAGACATGGAATCGCGGTTCCCGCAGAGCCCTTGGCTGGCCGAGGCGCTCTTCTCCAGCGGCAATATGTATCTGCTGCGCCGCGAATACGCTTCGGCGGTCGAGTACTACAGCTACCTGGCGACCCACTTTCCCTCCAGCAAAAACGCCCCTGCCGCGCACTGGCGGGCGGGCTGGCTGAGTTACCGGCAGGGACTCTATGCTGATGCTGCACACCTCTTCGATGAGCAGATCCGGCTCTATCCTGAGGCAAAGGAGACCGTAAGCGCGCTTTACTGGCGGGGGCGTCTCTATGAGACGCAGGATCACAAGCCGGAGCGGGCCGCGGCCAACTACCGGACGATCGTGCGTGTCTACCAGCACTACTTCTATGCCCAGATGGCACGGGAGCGGCTGACTGCTCTAGGCAATGCGCCTGCCGCGGAACCGGAGCCGCAACTGGACCGCTTCCAGGCCCCGGCGGTGCCGGAGCTGGAAGAGAGCTTCCCAATTGAGAGCCCGCACCTGGCCAAGGCGCGTCTGCTGGCCAATGCGGGGCTGAACGACTATATCGCACAGGAGATCGCCGCCGATCCGAACTCCGCTTCGTGGAGCGCGCTCGCCGAGGCGCAGATCTATGCCTCCTACGGCGAGACCTTCCGCGCCCTGCGTTCGCTCAAGAAGGCTCTACCCTACGCTACGTCTGCTTCGATCAAGTCGATCCCGCTTCCCTATTGGCGGATTCTCTTCCCCGAACCGTATTGGGATACGATCAAGACCGAGTCGGCCAAAAATCATCTCGACCCCTATCTCGTCGCCTCGCTGATTCGCCAGGAGTCGGAGTTCGACCCATCGGCCGTCTCCCCCGCCAATGCCTGCGGCCTGATGCAGCTGCTTCCCTCAGAGGGCAAGTCGCTGGCTCGCGAAGAGGGCATCGAACACTTCCAGACCTTCCAGCTCTTCGATCCAACGACCAACATCCGCCTCGGAACGCGCTATCTGCGCAAGACCCTGGACCACTTTGGCGGTGTCACGGAGTATGCGCTGGCCGCCTACAACGCTGGAGACAGCCGGGTGATCGACTGGCAAGCCGCGGGGCCGTATCAGGGCATGGACGAGTTTGTCGAGTCGATTCCCTTCACCGAGACGCGCGAATATGTCCAGGCCATCCTGAGAAACATCGAAACCTACCGGGCCATCGATATGGCGGCAGGAGCGCAAAGCCAGACTTCATCAGGAGCAGGAAGGTAGGGCTGCTCCTGCACTCCGGTCAAGTTCCAGATCGGGCAAGGAAGCTGGCTAGCGGAAGTAATCTACCGGAGAATCCCCTTCGATACCTCCGGCCCTTGATTGTGGTTGACATTCTTCGCCAGCCGCACGCACACTTATTTCGACCGGGGGAGTCCAATCCTTCGGACATGCCATTCGCAGTCTGCTGTTGTAGCAAGACAAGGCCAGCCGGATTTTCCGGATCTGGGCTTTGTAGCTTCGACCAACCGGAGGGCACTATGTCAGCCGATTTGCAGTTTCTGGAAGAATGGATTCCCGAAAGAATGGACCCCGGAACGATCTTCGTGCTTGAGAATCAGGCGAAGATGGGTCAAGCCCAAAACCCCTTCGTAGCCGTCATGTCCTGCCCCCGCTGCGGAACAATGGGGCTGATCACACGCCGCCAGCTCTGCGCCGGCGATCCGATGATCTGCGGTGGCGACGTCTGCTCTGCCGAGTACCGGCTCGACGGCGAGACGATCACCTACCGCAAAGCGCAATAGACCGAAGATAGAGCGAGCACACAGACCTCCAGAGTTCGCTGGCGCGAGCCGGGTCATCGACGGCTTCAGAGGCAATAGCCGTCTGTGATGAGCGCTCTTTGAGTTTACTTGGCCTGCCAAAACTCAGACCGCCTCCCGCGCCCTTCCACCCGCCTCCAGGCCCCTTTGCCATTTCTCCCATTTCGAATAGTATGATGAGAGATTAGTTGCCAATCTGCGCAAGCCCAACGACTGGTCAGAAGAAACCGGACACCTGTTGCTGGGCTAATTTTATGGAGCCGTACATGGGCCGTGTCGTAGAGATTACCGAACTAGCGCTTCGAGATGCACATCAGAGTCTGCTCGCAACCCGCATGGCTTTGGATGACATGATTCCGGCCTGCGAAGACATCGACAACGCCGGCTACTGGTCGGTCGAGTGCTGGGGCGGGGCGACCTTCGACTCCTGCATCCGCTTCCTCAATGAGGACCCGTGGGAGCGGCTGCGGACCTTCCGCAAGCTGTTGCCCAAGAGCCGCCTGCAAATGCTGCTGCGTGGCCAAAACCTGCTCGGCTACCGGCACTATGAAGACAGCGTCGTCGAGCGCTTCGTCGAAAAATCGGCCAAGAATGGCATCGACGTCTTCCGCATCTTCGACGCGCTCAACGACCCCAGGAACCTGAAGACCAGCATCGCCGCGGTGAAGAAGACGGGCAAACATGCGCAGGGCACGATTTCGTATACCGTAAGCCCGCTTCATACGGTCCAGGCCTTCGCCGAGATGGCATACCAGTTGAAGCAGATGGGGTGCGACTCCATTTGCATTAAGGACATGGCGGCGCTGTTGAGACCGCAGCCTGCCTTCGATCTGGTGTCGGCGATCAAGAAGCGCTGCGGCGCCGATACGCTGGTTCACCTCCACACTCACGCGACTACGGGCGTAACGATGGTCTCGCTGGTGAAGGCCATTGAGGCCGGGTGCGACATTGTGGACACCTCGGTCTCTTCCCTCTCGCTTGGACCGGGGCACAATCCCACCGAGAGCCTGATCGAGCTGCTCGAAGGGACCGGCTTTGAGACCCGCGTGGATCTTGAGCGGGTGCTCAAGGTCTCCAGCCACTTCGCGAAGATCCGCCCGCGCTACAAAGAGTTTTTCAGCGAAAACACCGGCGTCGATACCGAGATCTTCAAGAGTCAGATTCCCGGCGGCATGATCTCGAATATGGAGAGCCAGCTCAAGGGGCAGGGCGCGGGCGACCGGCTGCAAGAGGTGCTCGCCGAGGTGCCGCGCGTTCGCAAGGATTCGGGCTATCCGCCGCTAGTAACGCCGACCAGCCAGATCGTCGGCTCGCAGGCTGTCTTCAACGTGCTGATGGGCAAGTACAAGGTGCTGACCGGCGAGTTCGCCGACCTCATGCTGGGCTATTACGGCGCGACGATTGGCCCCAAGGATCCCGAAGTCCTCAAGCAGGCCGAGGCTCACGCCAAGAAGCCGGCGATCACCGTTCGCCCTGCCGACCTGCAAAAGCCGGAGTGGGAGAGCCTGAGCACAGCGGCGAATGCGCTGAAGGGCGCAAATGGCAGCGACGAGGATGTGCTGACCTACGCCATGTTCCCGCAGGTTGCTCCGAAGTTCTTCGAGAGCCGGAACCTGGGCCGCAAGAACGTTGGCAAAGATCCGGTGCAAGCTGCGCCCGCGTCGACGCCGGCCCCGCAAGCCCAGCCATCGAATGGCGCCGACCCGCTCAAGAGCAAGGTGAGTTATGTGATTACGCTGAACGGTAAAGAGCACCGGGTCACCGTGGCTCCGCAAAAATAGAAGAGAAAGCGCCAAAGGATTCAGGAGCAAGGATGGCTAAGCAAGGCGATAAGAAGACAATGGCCGAGAAGGTTGCGGCTCTCGACACAAAGCGCGCAGAGCTGGAAACGGGCGGCGGCAACGAACGCATCGAAAAACAGCACGCCAGCGGCAAGCTCACCGCGCGAGAGCGCGTGGCAAAGCTGGTGGATACGGGCAGCTTCCAGGAGATTGGGCTCTTTGCCCAACATCGCTCGACTTATTTCGGTATGGCCGGCAAAGAGATGCCCGCCGACGGCGTGGTCACCGGTTGCGCGCAGGTCGATGGGCGTCTGGTGCATCTCGCCTGCCAGGATTTCACGGTGGGCGGCGGCTCGGCCGGCGAGACGCACAACGACAAGTGCGTCGACATGATGAAGCTCTCGCTGAAGACGGGCAGCCCCTTCGTATTCATCAACGACTCGGGCGGCGCCCGCGTGCAAGAGGGCATCGACAGCCTCGCCGGCTACGGACGTGTCTTCTACAACAACGTCATGTTGTCCGGAGTTGTGCCGCAGATCTCGCTCATCTGCGGCCCTTGCGCTGGCGGCGCAGTTTATAGCCCAGCGCTTACCGACTTTGTAATTCAGACGGCGCAAGCGCGCATGTTCATCACCGGGCCCAAAGTGATCAAACAGGTCACCGGCGAGGTGGTCAGTGACGAAGAGCTGGGCGGACCGCACGCGCAAATGAGTTCAGGCGTAGTTCATCTCGTGGCGCGCGACGATGACGAGGCCACTCTGCTTTGCCGGCGTCTGCTGAGCTTCATGCCGTCGAACAATCTGGAAGACCCGCCGCGTCTTGAATACAATCTCCCGCTCGAGCCTGACCCGGAACTGAACGGCATCGTGCCGGTCGACAACAAGGCCGTCTATGATGTGCGCGATGTGATCAAGCGCGTCCTCGATTATCAGGACTTTCTTGAGATTCAGCCGGAGTTCGCAGCCAACATCGTAATTGGCTTCGGACGTCTGCAGGGACGGCCGGTAGGCATCATCGCCAGCCAACCCAACTGCCTGGCCGGCGTACTCGACATCAACGCCTCGGATAAATCGGCACGCTTTGTGCGCTTCTGCAACGCCTTCAACATTCCGCTCATCACCTTTGTCGATGTTCCAGGCTTTCTACCCGGCGTCGAACAGGAGCGCGGCGGAATCATTCGCCACGGCGCAAAGCTGCTCTTTGCCTATTCGTCGGCCACGGTCCCCAAGATTACGGTAGTCTTGCGCAAGGCCTATGGCGGCGCCTACATTGCGATGTGCTGCAAAGATCTGGGCGCCGACCGCGTCTTCGCCTGGCCGACGGCAGAGATCGCGGTGATGGGCGCGGAGGGCGCTGCTGAGATCGTCTTCCGTCGTGAGATCGATGCTGCCGCGGACAAGGCAGCCCGCCGCCAGGAGCTCGTCGACGATTATCGCGAGACGTTTTCCAACCCCTACGTCGCGGCAGGCCGTCGGCTCGTCGACGACATCATCGAACCGTCAGAGACACGCAAGTACCTCGCCGATGCGCTCGAATCGCTGCATACCAAGCGGGAGTTGCGCCCCGGCAAGAAACACGGATTGATTCCCTTATGAGGAGCCGCGCGTGGGATTAGGGATTGCGGACTTGATAGTCATTGCGTTTCTGGTTGGCGCGGGCTGCCTGTTGTGCTCGATCGGCCTGTGGGCGATGCTGCGTCAGCTACTCTCTGCGCGGCAGAGCGAGCTGGGGAGCCGACTCGATGCACTAGCTGGTGCGCTGAAGACCCTGGAAGCCAAAGTAGACGATTTGGGCAAACAACCCGAAGAGCCAAAGATTGCTGCTCCGGTTGCGGAAGCACAGGCTCCGGCTGCCGCTCCTCTGCCGGCAGTTCAGCCACAGCAAGAAGTGACACCTGAGATGCTGGTGGTCATTGCCGCCGCCGTGACCGCTTTTCTGGGCAAGAAGGTTCGCATCCGCTCCGCAAAATTGGTGCGGCCACGTGAAGCTGTGAGCGCGTGGTCTCAACATGGACGCGCACAGGTTCATTCCTCGCACAATCCGCGAGCGAGATTCTGAGACTCGAAAGTCTTTTGAAGGAAGGAAATCGTAACTTGAAGCTTCAGATTTCAATTGACGGAAAGACGTACGAGGCTGAAGTCGAAGTCTTGGAAGATGACGCGGTGCCGCGTCAGATGAACTATGGGTCTTCGCTGCCAGCTCCCGCGCCAGTTCAGCCAGTTCCAGCTACCGCCGCGCAGAGTCATGCCCCAGCGGCGGAAGAAACAGCTGACGAAAAGAAAGTCTGCCGCAGCCCCGTGACCGGTATTGTCATCAAGGTAAACATCGAGCCGGGCCAATCCGTTCAGGCCAACGAACCGATCATGGTGCTCGAGGCAATGAAGATGGAGACCAACGTCAGCGCGCACGCTGCTGGAAAAGTGAAGTCCGTGCGAGTGGCCAAAGGCGATTCCGTCAAGGTGGGTCAGGTGCTAGTCGAGTTCGAGTAGAACTCCTTGTCCGCGCGCCGCAGGCGAACCTTGCGGCGTGTCGATTGTGTTAGATTCAAGTAGGCAGCCCCATGTGGAGAGATGGCCGAGTGGCTGAAGGCGCACGCTTGGAAAGCGTGTTTAGGGGAAACTCTAACCTGGGTTCGAATCCCAGTCTCTCCGCCACTTCCCTTCCATAGCTGTCCCGACCCGTCCAATCCCGTCCGTTCTTAATTGCAAAACACTGAAAATGTTGAAAGTTGTGTCCATATCCATCCGCATCCTTCCGTCTATGTCCGGGTTTGACCGGGGGTATGAGCGGGGGTATGATGGTTTGCATCCCCCTAAGAAGCGGGGGTATTTTTTCGGATCGTAAACGATGGAAATCAATAAGCTTAGTGAGCTCGAAGTAAAACACGCCAAGCCGCGCAAGAAAGAGTATCGGCTGAGCGACGGTGGCGGGCTCTATCTGGTTGTGACGCCGAATGGAGGAAAGCTGTGGCGTTGGTCCTATGAATTCAATGCCAAGGAAAAGCTGTTGTCTTACGGGCCGTACCCGGCCGTCACCCTCGCGCGGGCTCGGGAAGCCCACGAAAAGGCCCGCACACTCAAGCGGCAAGGAATCGACCCCGCCGCCGAGAAGCAGGTAAGGAAGCGCGCAGAAGAGGAGGCAGAGCGGGCGTCCTTGATGCCAAGCTTTGCCGCCCTTACCGGAGAGTGGCTCAATACCTGGAGCAAGAAAAAGAGTCCTCGATACATAGAGACGGTGAAGACACGATTGGATCGAGATATATTGCCGGCCATCGGCAATATCCCAGTCGATCAGTTGAAGGCAGCGGTCCTGGTTAAGATCGTGTCGGAAATCCAGGACGACCGCGATGCCGAGGATCTTGCCCGGCGGGCACTCCAGAAGATGAAACAAATCCTTCGCTTTGCGGTTGCTAAGGGCTACATAGAAAGCAGCCCAATTAGTGATACCCGGC
>JBEKKL010000057.1:0-39613 GCA_050010735.1 Occallatibacter sp.
GACGTTCTCAACAACTATCCCGACGTCTCCGATCTGAACCTTCTCTACGAATTCACGGGCGACTACACCGATATCATCGCCGCGACCGGCAGCACCGATGGAACCGGAAACTACGTCTTCCCTATCCTCCCCGAAGCGATTGCTCCGAGCGGAGCCAAAAACTCCGCATACTGGGACGCGCAGGGCGGCTTTGACACCATGTACACCATCTGGAATCCGACCGATTCCCCCGAGGATTTGATCGTTCTCGTGCGCTACGGAGCTGGAGCGAAATACACCTTGCCAATCCATCTCGAAGAGTATGCTTCCACCATGGTCGACATCGGCGAGCTGATCCGCACCCAGCAACCCGACAAGGACGGAAACATCCTCTCGCACGATGCCCTGCAAGGCAGCCTGCTGGTGTCGCCCGCGGCGGGCGAACCAGAGGACCAGATGACGGCTGTGATCTCCGTTGGCATCTACAACGCCCGCAAAGGCACCTGCGGAATGGGCTGCACTAGCTGCTATGGGGTTTCCCAAACACAAATGAGCCCGAGTTCATTCGCCATCTTGGTAGATAAGTCGTTTGGGGGCAACCTAGTCTACTTGATGTGCGATGGGGCGGCTTACCCTGTCGCCTCGCGAAGCAGTTGGAGCAGCACGAAACCCTCAATTGCCTCGGTGCAGACTGCGGGGCAAGCCAACCCCGGCCTGGTGACAGGTGTCAGCGCAGGATCGGCTACGATCTCCGCCTACTACGGTCCGTCTCAGGCTTGTATTCCCCAATACTGCTCTCCGCCGCCTCAGGTCTGTCCGCAGTATCTTTATGGGAGCAGTTCGCCAGCGACTGTCACGCCTGCTCCCCCGCAAATCACGCTTGTTACCCCGTCACCTCTGATGATCGGACAAGGAGGACTCTTGTCGATCGTCGGCTCCGGCTTCTCCAACGCTGGAACTGTCTCGGGTTATATAACCGGTCCCGATTACATCGCGTTGGTGAGTCCGAACGTTTTGAGCGACTCGTTGATCACAGCCGGTTATGCTGTTCCGGCGGACGCGCCGCAAGGCACATATACGCTGACACTCAATTTCAGCAGCTATGACGGCGGATCTTATCCGGTTTACTTCTTGGTTCCCGTTAGCGCTCCGACGGTCATTGTCCAGCAGGTTGACTACACGAACAGCATGCAGGTGTGGCTGGACAGTCCCGGGAATGCAACTCCCACGGCCGCCTCCAAGACCGTGTGGACCTGGGAATCGGCGTATCCCTCGGCGTTCGTTGCCGGAAACACAATCAGCGCAACCGCGACCTTTAGTATTTCGCCGGCGCCCGTTTCCGCAATCTCGGTTCGAGTCGAGGGTGCAGTTCAGGGTCTGGGACTTCTGACAGGGACAGCATCAATTTCAGTCGGGCAGAGCTCATTCTCTGTCAACCTCACAGGCGACACTCCGTTCACGGCTAACACCACCTTTGCTAACGCCTCGCTCGGGGTCAATTGGGGAATATCTTATACCGGGCAGTCGTGCGCTTCGTCAATATGTTATGGTGCGTACTCGAGTTCGAGTCCGGTGTATGCAACCCTCGTGGTGCCCTCAGGAGTGAGCGTCACTCCCGTTCCGATGACAGCTGTTGAGTTGGGAGTGGGAGTTGGTGGAGCGTCAGCCTCAACCCCATCGGCGGTATTCACCAACACGTGGAGTCGGTTTGCCGGACCGGCGAACTCGAAAGGCTGGGACGGGCGACTACTCTATTACTACGAGGCGGGAGTGCAGTTCTCGGGATGCGCCACGAACACTGTTCTGCTGCTAACCCAAGCTAGCGGAAGCGGTCAGTGCGGAGCTTGGGCACACCTCTTGATGGACGCTCTGGCGGTAGACGGCATCGCCTCCCATTGGACTGTGGTCACTCCGATCGCTGGTCCTTGGATGATCATTAACAACTGGCAGCAATTCAGTGCCTCCCCTCAGACATTTCCGAACAACACACCTTGGAACTATCTGCTTCAACTCGGGATTGAGTCCAACGGTGGACCGGGAATGGTAACAGTTCCTCCCTCAGGTCCTTTGTTTGGCGATCTTACTAGCCTCACAGGACTTCCGGGCCAAAATAGCTCTACGCCATCCGAAAAGGCCTTCAATGCGCATTTTATTGTCAAAGTGGATTCAATCTCCGGCATAGGAGGTCCCTATTTCGACCCGTCCTACGGAACGACGTACACTGGTGACTGCGATTTCGAGACGCAGGCAGTCGCAGGTTACGCCGAACAGATTCCAAATCAACCGAGCAACTACCTTTATGCACGACCTTCGTTCGGTGGCTGCAGCGTGACCTTGAACGTGAACCCATAGGAGAACTATGTCCATGCTTAAGAAACGAACGGCCGTGCTCGTTATGATGTTCGCACTGAGCACCGCGGTGCTAGAGCTATTAAACGCAACCCCCAGCCGATGCGCGGTTCTGACCTCGCAAAGTGACGGGACCGGCAGCGCTTATTCGGTCGGAGGCAAGGTGAGCGTTGAACTGCGAGAAGTTCGGTATACACAAGTTTTCCCCGGCGGTAAGGCAATGCCACTAAGGGTATTTCTGCTCTTCGAGCCTCGAAGCGGAGCATTTTCCTGGATCGTCACCGATGATTTATCAAATAGTGATGGAGATATCCAAACCAACCTGTTTAAGAATTATCGCGCTGTATTTCTAAGAGATGGCAGCCTCATCACTTTCACACCCCAAATGGCACCGCTCATGCTGCGCGTGCAAGAGAGTCGCGATCACGCTTCTAGCATGGACGAGGCTCAAAATCAGGCCTTAGGCTTCGTGTCTGGACTGAAAGATCCACCCCGGGACGTAGAATTGGCGCGACCGGTTCACACAATAAGGCTAGATCGATTAATTCCGGACCTCGTAAGCGACCCGGCAAGCCAGAGTTTCGGCCCCGACCCCAAGGTTGGCGAAGTACGATGGAACGGCCAGCAGTGGACTGTAATTCTGAAATCGCGGTGGACCGAGGCGATAACATTGGATACGCAATACAAGGTGGTTTCCCTTAAGCCGCTCGACTGAAGGAGGCGAGTGGCCCATCATGCCGCGACCGGCAGCACCGATGGAACTGGAAACTACGTCTTCCCTGTCCTTCCTAAAGCGATTGCACCGAGCAGAGCCAAGAACTCCGCCTATTGGGAGGCTCAGGGCGGGTTTGACACGATGTACACGATCTGGAACCCGACCGATTCGCCCGAGGACGTGATCGCGCTAGTGCGTTATGGGAAGGGAGCGAAATACACTTTGCCGATTCATTTGCAAGTGTATGCTTCTGCTATCGTCGACATTGGGGAGTTGATCCGCACGCAGCAGCCCGATCAGGACGGAAACATCATCCCGCAGGATGCGCACGAAGGCAGCCTACTGGTGTCGCCTGCGGCGCGCGAGCCTGACGACCTGATAAAGGCTGTGATTTCCAGCGGCATCGCGGCATCTACAATCCGCGCAAGGGCACGTGCGGGTATGCGGATTACGTAGCGCTCACGAATAGTTAAACGCTGCGCTGCCACCTTGTCCTGTCTTGTATCGTCCGGCTTAGAAACATCTGCCGAGTGCGATGAGATTGTAGTCATGCCTGGTCTCGCGTCAAGGCCAGAGCCGCTCTGCAGTGCCTTCGGCAGCCTTGACACGCACCAGGTCACGACCAGAGACGCCTGCCATTTCGGGCAGATGTCTTTTTAAGAGCAAGGACTCGTGAGAGCGGAGTTCAGGATCGAGACCGCATTGTATATTTGTATCCCATCTGCTAATATCGTTGGCTACTCACTGGTTAGGAACTTTTGCTGTTTCGCAAGGGCCAATGCCAAGTGCAACTTTTGCGGTCATTAGTGACCTTCACTGCCGACTCAAGGACTCCGCAGACGACTCGTTTCTCACAGTTGGTGCCCCTCGTGTCCCTAGCAACCGCCACCCTGTTGAGTCTCTACTCGAACTAATTGACGCCGAAAAACCCATGGTAGACGCCCTTCTCATCCCTGGCGATTTGACAAACAGGGCAAACCGAGAAGGCTTAAATCACGCTTGGGAAATTGCCCTCGAAATCGGTCGACATCTTCGAGTCCCGGTTGTACCAGTTATCGGCAAGCGATGACCCCAGACCATTACTACCTTTGCATCGAAGTGAATGAGAGTCCGTACCCCCGTGTCTTGGAGTCTTCTGTACTTGATTGCGTTACACAAGGCCTCCCTATAAAACTCTACGTCGCATTCCCTTCAGATCCGTTACCTCCAGATTACAAAGCTCGTGTCGACAGAGCGCGCACACACGGAATCGGTGTTTTAGATGTCTCTCCCAATCAGACGCAGGTCATCCACTCGGCATTGCCTTTGTCCCTGACAGGTCTCAGACCACGACCGAAAAAGGAGTTTCCTTCAGCCTATCGATCGATCTTGGCTGAGGCAGAGAGTACGTTTAGGAACGGCAGCCCCGCGCAGGGATGCCTTCTGATTCAGCAAGAAATCGAGCAGCTTTCACGGAAGGTTGCGAAGAAGACACATGCGAAGAACTTGTGGCGTGCTCTAAAGCCGGGAGTGAAGGCACCGCCGTACACAAGCAAGGTCCCTTGGGCGAAGATAATGGAGATTATGATCGATCATATCGACCCCCACAAATGCCCAACCCCGGATAAGTCGCTCTTGAACAGGATCGCTGGGATGACCTCTCATCGAAACGAGAGCGGCCACAAGCCCGGCACCTTGAAGGATCTGATAAAGCGAGACCGTGAAGCTAGAACGCGATTCGAAAGCGCAGTTGACACCCTTTTCGATCTCATTCAGCAAAGCCGCCACCTACGGATCTAGACCCACCAGGTGAGGCATCTTGCGTAAGAGGGTACAATCAATGTGGTCATCGTTGATGCTAGATGGACGAAGGCTCAAACTTCCTGGCAAACATAGAACAGCGGCCGGTTGAGACTCGTTACTTTCAACAATGGGACGACCACAACAGCACTCGTGGCATGAGCAAGGGGCGAAAGGGCTTCATCCATGATTTGCGAGTTTTTCGACAGTTTTCGGCCGGGGGTTGATGGCCGAAATGGGGGTATCAAGTGATAATAAGTCCATGATTTTAATGTACTTATCGATTTAATGGCGGGCGAGGCGGGGATCGAACCCACAACCCCCGGCTTAGAAGGTCGGTGCTTTCATTGCGAAGCTGAATTGGCCCTCTAAATTTCAATGGGTTGGAATATGGGTTGAAGGCGAGGACCCTGAAACCCGCATGGATATTGGGCCTAACCCATATTTCAACCCATTGAGAAAATTCCTTTGCGTCCCCTTTAGGGCCTTTCAGAGCGTCTCGGTTCGCGTAAGTTATTGATAATAAACGACAGAATCAGATTAGGAAACTGCTGCTCTATCCACCTGAGCTACGGGGCCATTTTGAATCATATACTTACAGAAGATCTAGGGTTCGTTTTCATCCAGTTTTCCTGACCCAGATCGATCCTGATGCAACTCGCAGATCAAGGTGGGGTTGTGCGACCCAATCTGCCCAAATACAACGTACTGATAGGTTAGCATCTGACAACTTCAGACAGGCAATAGGTTGTATTGGAAAGCAGGCAGACAAAGGAATAGCGACCACCCAAAAGCTGCTGGCACGCCGGGGACGAACGAGGTTGTCCATCGCTTACCCGAGACTCGCGTAGCCGAATTCCCGCAGCTGTCAACGTATGGATTGTCCATCCGCACTGAGCGAGAAACACTCCTGCTTCCCCGCCTCCCTCTTCCTTCAGCAATGGCTTGCTCCAGGATCCATTTTCTAGCGTTCGCCGTTGAACGTGTAGTGTATACCAATGGTGTAGCTCGGCTTGTAGTACTCTCGCTGATTTACAGATTGCGTGCTGCCCGTGTAGTGGCCGAAGACCTCGTGGTTCAGATTAAGGCCGTTGGCCATCACGCTGAACCCGCGCCAGACGCGATAGGTAGCTTGCGCATCGACCTGGAAGTGCGGTAGCGTCCACACATCGGCCGAAGGACCATTGGGCCCGAGGCCGCTTGGATCGGCACCGGCGCCAAGAGCGAGCGACGGCGCAATCCAGTTATAGGAGAAAATGTTTGGTCCGTTGAAGCCCCTCCCCATGCGCAGCGAGAAACGCTTAGTATCGTAGGTCGCTCCGGGATATCTCACACCCTAAAACGGCGAGATGTCTGATTAATTAAATCGTGCGCAACAGTTACTTCCTACGATCCTTTTTAATCACACTCTTCTTGCCTACTTACAAGAGCTTGTCGATGACACTGTGATTGTAACTACATAATGCAACCAGGAACCCGCAGGTGGATCGTCCTTTGGGTCCTTTGGATCACCCTTATCTTTTTCAGCGCGCTCCAGTTTGAATTTAGTATCTACCGCAGTAACATTGACTGCCCCATCGTAAACCAGGCTTAGCTTTGGCTTGGTGTTCTTTGGATTGGCGTTGGTCACTTCAATCGACGATGAGCAGTAAGTCGTTCCGATGTTGAGAGCGCATCTTCTAGTTCCTGACCTTGCAGCGCCGCTGTCGTCGAGAGGCACATCCCATTCGCAGAATTGATGTTGTAAATGCCAGGGTCCGAAGACCGGCCCGGCGACCGTTGTCACTTCTCCCGACGGAGTGACCTCACGAATGTTATCCGCTTCGAGCACCAGCAAATTGCCCGCGCTGTCGGTGGCAATAGCCACAGGTTGGGAAAAAGTCGCAGCTGTCCCCATGCCATCGAACTCACCATTCTCGTCGGCGCTCTCCGAGCCGGCGATCGTCGTTACCACACCGGTTGGAGCGATCTTACGGATGGTGTTATTGCCAGTGTCCGCCACATAGACGTTGCCGGCCTTGTCGGCGGTAATTCCGTGAGGGGAATGGAAGGTCGCACTCGCGCCGGTTCCATCTGCGTGGCCTTTCTCATCAGCGGCGCCGGCTAACGTAGTCACCACTCCGTCGGATGTGATTTTGCGGATGGTATTTCTAGACATCTCAGCCACGAAGATGTCTCCCGCGCCGTCGATAGCAATGCTGTAAGGATCGGAGAACCTCGCCGCTTTGGCAGTGCCGTCGACTTCGCCTCTTTCACCTGCTTGACCGGCAACTGTTGTCACCGCTCCATCTGGTGTGATCTTGCGAATGACGTTGTTACCGGAGTCTGCCACATAGATATTGCCGGCGCCGTCGGTCGCAATGCCTATGGGAGCTGAAAAACTTGCATCCTTGCCTGCGCCATCCGCATGACCGGCAACACCTGCCGTACCCGCGAAAGTCGTAACAATCCCTGTCGGCGTAATCTTACGAATCGTGTTGCTAACTTTGTCGGCCACGTAGACGTTGGCAGCGTAGTCGGTCGCAATAGCTATTGGATATACAAAAGTCGCCGTGGAGCCGACGCCGTCGGAGTTCCCTCGCGCATCCGGCTTGCCCGCGAATGTCATCACTACGCCAGCATGAGTAATCTTCAAGATCGTGTTATGCCAGTTTGCGACATAGATAGCACCGGTGTTATCGGTTGCAATTCCCGTTGTGAGAGTAAAATTGGCAGGAGCAGCAAAAACGCTCATCTCCTGCTGCGCATTTGCAGGTTTGGTCGAGTTTAAAACTGTCACGATTCCCATTGCGGCGGCGACACCGACCCAACTCTTGCCTCTCACCGTCATCTTGCTTGTCCCTTCCCACCTGAGAAATTCATCTTCCGGTTGCGCCGTCTTTTGATTGCGCGGTTGGCCTTGGCATTCAGAACCCCTCATCGCCTCCCCTCAACCCAGATCGTTGCAACTCTCGTTTTTATCATTCAGTGCAGCCCAACTGTTCTCCGCGCTCAGAATGCTGCAAAGGCCCATCGCTGGGATGGACCTTCTAAGTTGGCAAGCATCTCGATGTGCAAAGACAGACACCGATGTGAGATTGAGCCTCTCGTCAGATCGGCACTCTGCGTCCCGGATTTCAGACTCGAAACCCGGGACGTCAGATCTTTCTTTTCTACGATACAGGCTAGAGTCACCTGTTGCCTCAAAAGACCAGCTTCAGAGCCACCTG
Source organism: Occallatibacter sp. (assembly GCA_050010735.1). GTDB lineage: Bacteria > Acidobacteriota > Terriglobia > Terriglobales > Acidobacteriaceae > Telmatobacter. Next base: position 8,032 of record JBEKKL010000057.1, read on the forward strand.
GATTTCCCTGCTGGGAAAATAGGAGCTGACCACGCCATAAGTCGAATCGGTCGCGACGCTATCCGGCGCTTGCGCGTTGGCATGATTCAAGACATCGAAAGCCTCCGCGCGGAACTCCAGACCAGCTTTTTCAAATCCCAAAGGAAAGCGCTTGTGCAAGCCGAGGTCGAGATCGGCGAAGCCGGGAGCGCGGGCTACGTTGCGCGGGCAGTTACCGTCAGGCGTATTGGCCGCAGTGGGTATGGAAATGGCCGTGGGGTCGAGATACTGGTACTCGCCCGGCTGGCCAGCGACCGGAGTCCGGTTACCCGAGCCCAGAACCGGATTCCCAACCAGGTTCGGACGGTAGAGAAAGCTGGTTTCGGTGCTCAACTGTTGAGCTGTCGATTGAGCATAGCTGATGTTGATCGGCAATCCGCTGATCAGTTGGTTGAAGGCCGTCAGCTGCCAACCGCCGATCAGGAATTGCGCCGGCGCTGCAGCACCCGAGGCGAAACGCCTCCCCTGGCCAAAGGGAAGATCCGCGACGATTGCGAGCGAATCGTTCAGTGGCCGGTCATATGCGGAGCGTGTGTAAGAGCCCATCACATCGTAGTGGTCCACTACAGGGCTGTCGTTGTTGTCTAGCTCCTGATTCGCCGCAGCTAAATCCTGCGCGTGCGACCAGGTAAAGGAGTTGGCAATGTAGATCCCGTTCGTGTAGCGCTTCTCCAGTTTTGCTTCCAAAGCGTTGTAGCGCGAGACGCCTTCGTTAAAGGATTCCTGGATGGTGCCATAGGTCGCTATGGGACGCCTTGCTTGCAAGCTGAGCGTGCCGCCAGCGGCGTTAGGCAGCGCCTCGTTATAGTCCTGAACCACTTCCTCGTGTATGCCATAGTTGCCCACATAACCCAGATCGAGATAGGTGCTTCGGGTCAGCTGCCGTTGCACGGACAACTGGTAACTCTGCACATAAGTTGTAGGGGTCGTGGCTGGATCGTACGTGGTCGTCGTTGACAATGACGAATAATTCGACGATGAAAGGAAGTTATTCACCAGGCCAAGCTGAGTAGGCTGGAAGCAAGTCAGCGGAGCCGCCGACAAGGAAGTGCAGACGGCCTGTGGCGAAGTCTTCGAAGACGGCGCGTACTGAGTGATCAGGTTGTCGATGCTGTAAGGGGCATTCTGCGCCAGTTCATTCACCACAGCGGCGCGAAGGAACTGTTGATAGCTGATGCCGTAGGCGCCGCGCACGACCGTCTTTGAGCCAAGACTGTAGGCCAGGCCAAAGCGGGGCGCAAAGTTCAGATCGTTGCGGTTTATGAGAGCCCGATTGTAGATGGAACCACCGCTGGCGTTGATGAGAACTTGGTTGACCGGATCGAAGTTGGAGAGTTGATTGTTCGTTTCGAAGGGCGGCGTCGCCAATTCGTAACGCAGGCCAATGTTCAGCGTCAGGTTGTTCGTCATGCGCCAGTCGTCCTGGCCATAAAGGAAGTTCATCCGCTGGTTGTATTCCACCACGTGGTGGGCGCTCAACTCGTACTTGCTGCGCGCGCCGAAGATGAAGTCAGCCAGATTGTAAGCCAAAGCATAACTGGGATCGGCGGACTGAGCGGCCGATAACTTGTACGAGCCCTGAGAGAACTTCCCGCTGTAGGTGTCGGCGCCAAATACCGGCTTGAAGTTGCTCACGACCTGCGATTCACGGACGTACTCATAGCCAAACTTGAAGCTGTGATGACCCTTGAGCCATGTGTAATTGACCTTTGGATCAACGACGAAGGGATTGACTACCGTCGGTAATTGCGTGTTGCGTCCGAATTGCGCAAAGCCCGTCACGGTGACGGTATTCAAGCCGCTGGCAAAGGAGGGATCGGAGGGTACATTGGGTTCGCCGGCAGCGACCAGGAGGTTGGTCTGTCCAGTCGAGACTGGTCGTTGTGCACCGGCGTTCCAACTGAAGCCGGCCCGAATATCGAGCGCTGAGGCCGTGGTCAACTGATAGACAAATCCCGAAGCCAGCTGCTTATTGTCCTGGGTAATGTAGCCCTTGGCGGTCGAGTAGAGAGGCGCCGGAATGGGCGCCGGATCAAGCGCGTTGTATCTGCGCTGGCTGTAGCGCGCGAAGGTGGTCATGTTCGGACCAATGTGGAAGTCCATGCGCGCATCGCCCTTGTCGATATCCTCGGTTCCCAGCGGAAACGAGACGTAGGTATTGCTTGTGCCTGTCGGCATCAAGCTTAGGACGGTCGTATCCAGAGCGCTGATCTGCGGGGTCGTCGTCGATCCCGGCAACATCGTAGCCTGAAGCGCGGCAATGGGAATGATGCCGTTGGCGTAAACAGCCTTCGTGTAGGGATTCGTGATCTGAATGGGGTTGCCCAAAGAGTCGACGAAATGCCCGCCAGCCTGCTGGGTGGTCGGCAGGGTTGCCGTCATGGCAGTGCGCAAGCTGCGGCGGAAGCCCTCGTAGTCGCCGAAGAGGAAGGCCTTTCCGCGCTTGAGAGGACCGCCGATGTCCGCACCAAACTGGTTCTGAACCAGGGCCGGCTTGTCGCCATTGGCTGGAGGTATCGGACCGCTGGCGTTAAGAACAGTGTTGCGCAGGTAATCCCAGGACGCACCATGATATTCGTTGGTTCCGCGGCGCGAGACCTCATTGATCAGTCCGCCGGCCGCGCGGCCAAACTCCGCGCTTTGATTGCCGGTAGTAAAACGGAACTCCGATAGCGCATCGGGGCTCATCTGAGTCTCCTGGTTAGAGAAACCCAGATCGTTCAGATCCCAACTGTTGTTATCGAGACCATCGAGGAGGAAGGAGTTGACCTGGTTGCGCAGTCCATTGACGTTGTATGAGCCCTCGCGACTGGTCGCGCCCTCGATCTCAAGGAAGGACTTGTTCACACCTGGAACGACAAGGGCAAGATCGGCCGGATCTCTGCCGTTCAAAGGCAAGTTCACGACCTCGGTCGGATTGATGACCATGCTGCGATCGCTGCTGTCGGTCTCAAGCAGAGCTGCCGTCGCCGTGACGACCAGCTGCTGGGAGACATTGGCCGGATAGAAGGTCAGATCGACTCTTTGGCGCGCACCGACCGTCACCGTGAAAGCCGAGGTCGACGCATCCTTAAAGCCGGCGTGAGTCGCCTTGATGATATAGTCGCCCGTAAGAACGCTTGAAAATGTATAGTCCCCCGACGCATTGCTGAGGGTTGTCTTTAAGATGCCGGTTCCAAGGCTCTGAAGTGTAATTGGGACTTCCGGCATGATTCCTCCGCCCACATCGCGGACGGTTCCGACGATACTTCCGCTGTCAAACTGAGCGTGCAGGACGGCGGCCGAGCAGAGAAGAACAAAACCCCAGAGCAAACGACGCATAGACCACATACAACTCCTTTCGTAGGAGCCTCTCCAAGGACGGAGAGTTCCTTACCAAAACCAACACTTTGGTACTTGGTGAATATGCCGTAATGGTACCTTTGTGATCAGCCTCACGCCAGCCATGGAATCTAAAGTATCAACACTAAAGTAACGCTACAGAGCCGCCGTCCTGTCAACGTCTATAAATCCACTACCTCGGCAACCGTGCGTGCACAATCAGATCTACCTCATATATGCAAAACCTTGCAACTCGATCCGGCTTGTCTCCGGTGAGAGATCGGGGGCTCATGGCCTGCATCTTGTTATTTTTATGGATTCCTTGCCGCACCGGACTCGGGAAGAAACCTTGCCGGTTTTGTGCCCAAATCTCATCCCGATTTAAACCACCGATACAGATCGCCCGGTTACAAACCAGGGTCACCAGTCGAAGGTCACTCTTCAGAGATTTCTAAGGATGATTTGCGCTTGAACAAAGTACTACGGTGCCTAAAGGTGACACACTCTGTCCTGAAAAGTACTGCCGTGCTTGTTACCTCGATAAGTACTTCAAATCATCGTTACTTAGTTGCACGCAGCTAGCACCAGATTGTTGTTGACCGCGGAGAAACAATGCATCACGATGAGTCATCGCTGCTTCTAATCAGGCAGGATTCATCGACTCAGAGGGGTTACATCATGATCTGTGCGAATGAAAAGAAATCTGAAGGATCTTTGCTCCAGTTAGGCATCGGCAAGGCCGTATGTCTCGTTGCTTTGGCTACTCTCGCGTTGTTGCCGTCGTCGATCTCTGCACAACAGAACCGATCGATCGCAGGAGACTACGCTGGAACCCTCGGACCGCTGCACGTGAAGCTGCATCTGAAGGCAAATTCTGCCGGCAGGGTGACGGCCACTCTCGACAGCCCCGACCGAGGCGCGATAGGCATTCAATGCACCGACATTCACGTCGATGGACAGTCAATCACGTTTACTGTCCCCGCCGTGCAGGCGATGTGGAGGGGAACCATCGGAATCGATGGAACCCTCACCGGAACCTGGGATCAGGGCAGTACCATGGCCCTCAACTTCGCGGCTGACACCAGCGCGCAGTCAGAGAGATCCCTCAAGGCATCTTTGCGTTAACATCGACGCCGGGCGCCGCGGACGTGCCGAACTCGGCGGGGGTGTCCTTGGGGGCTAAGACACCCCTCCCGAGTCGCGTGGTGGAAGGGCTGGGGGATTCCCCGGCCCTTCGATTTTGAGCGCGTGCGCTCGGAACCCCAGCACCGAGATTCGGAGAACATCCGCACTGAGCGGAGCTGTCAGCGCGGATTGTCCGCAATATCTCGACCGATCAGAACGAGTGAGGATCACTGAAACCCTAACAAGGGTCAGTTGCGCCTTGGCGGGGCGATGGCAGACACTACAAGCATGATGCGGTGGCTCAGCCGAACCTCCTCCCTCTTGCTCTTCGTCTCGCTCATTTTGGCGTCTTCGTCACAGGGACAAAACACAAAACGGGACAGCAAGAAGCCCGATCTCCGGAACTTCCTCTCTAGCGGATCGTTCCAGGTGCGTTACGTGCGTTTTCCTGGGCAGACTGCTCCCTCCAAGGAGTTTCATCTTTTCCTCGATCATCAGGCCAAGTGGGACGAAGACGGCGTCAGAGACCCGAATGGCGCGCACTTGCGCTTTGTCACGATCGACGGTCCGGCGTCACAGGGCGGAAATGGCAAGACCCGCTATCGTGTCTTCGCTGAAGGCGCTCCTCAGAATAAGGTCTATTCTCTTCAAAAATGGCTCGTGAACGATGTAACCTCGACCGATCCTCGCGATCTCTATGTCAATGGACAAGGTTTGGTGATGCTTCGCAGGCCTCGACCAGAAGAAGAAAACATCTTGACGGCCGGGGCGGATGAGCTTGACGTTGAGACCGGCCAGGAGGTTGCCGAGCCGATACGGCTTCTTCTCTCCTCGTTGGACGCCGAGCTCTTGATCTACGGCACTCTGGTCGCGCATCCTGTGCTGCAAAACGATCAGGGATGCAGGCTCGAGGCGCGAATCGCGCAGCCCAATGAGGCGACCGTCCTGATCGTCGCCGATGGATTTCCTGCAAAATCGAAGGTTCCGCTGGTACTGCGCTCCGGCGAGGCAGTGGCGAGCGACACGCTCGAGACGAACTCGGAGGGCCATGCTGTCGGGGCCGTCTCTCCGTTTATCCCAGGGTTGGCGCAGGGAGTCTTGAAGGCCAGCGCGGAAGGTCCTAACTGCCTCCCTTCCGTCCTCTTGCCGTGGAGCGCTCCAGCGAACGCGGCGCCGAAGACACCCGAGCATTAAAGGATTGAGATTCAAAGATCGCGCCCTTCATACGAACCGTCTTTTAACTTGGAAGCTTGCACTTCTTCTCGCGAAAGAGTGAAACACACCTCTCGGTTGTTTCTGCGTCGAGAAGCGTGTCGGCTTGGCTTTCAAGCTCGACGAGCACAACCTCCAGTTCCAATGCCGGCCGATACGAACGGGCGGACGTCATCCCGTCAAGCACATCGGCAACGGCCAGAACCCGTGCCATTGGCAGGATCTTGTCACCCTTCAAACCTCTTGGATAGCCCGAACCGTCCATTCTTTCATGGTGCTGCCGAACTACCTCGGCGATCGGCCAGGGAAAAGGTATGTCCTTCAAAACGGCGTACCCGGCCTCGACATGCAACCTCACTCGAGCAGATTCCTCTGCATTCAACCGGCCGGGTTTGTTCAGTATTTCCGGTGCGACACTCATCTTGCCCACGTCGTGAAGAAGAGATGCCACCCGCAGCGCCTGAGCCTGCTCCTCGACCCATCCCAACTCACGGGCAACGGCGCACGCGATCTTGGCGACACGAACCTGGTGGCATGCGGTGCTTCGGTCATACGCATCCATGGAAGCAGCCACGCCCGCGATGACGTTTTCCACCTGGAAACACTCCTCCGCGTACAACCGGTGTTGACGAAGTGCACCAAGGTGTACGGCGATCTCCGCGACAACCATCGCCTCCGCGGCTTGTGGCCGCCGAACTCTGTATTGGCCTGTGCCCGGTGCTTCGAATGGGTTGCTCATCGAGACTTACCTCCGATTCAGAGACAGCAATAGTACCTCGACGCGAATTTGCTTTGCACTACAAAAGACACAGGCGCCGAGCCCAACCATTGATAGTTGGCAGTGCTTTTTCGGATACGAATCCGGCCGGGCGGACAACAACTTCCGCCCGGATTGGATTCGCTCTATCAACACATGACCGGAATGAATTTATAAAGCGTCCAGGAGATTAATTCAGTTATTCAGTTATAAGACTGTGCGCGGGCATAGTCTGCCAGCGCCGAGCGGTTGGGGATTGTCATCGTCGAGCCATTGAGGGCCACCAGACGGCGACTCTTAAAGAGGTTGAGCGTGCGCGTCACCGTCTCTCGCGAAGTACCGATGAAATCGCCGATTTGCTCATGAGTCAGCGAAAAACGCAGGCTGCTTTCAGACTCAGTCGCATGCCCGCGATCGCTCCACTCGAGCAGAAGACGCGCAAGTTTCTCGGGCGCAGTGGTGCAAAGCCCCAACGTGCGCAACTGCGAGCAAGCCTCGGCCACGTGGCGTGCCAATTCTTCTGTCACCGCCTGGTAAGACTCTGGATGACGCGCGAGAAATTTTAAGAAGTCGCTCCGCCCAATGGGAGCAACCTTCGAGGGGTAGAGCGTTTCGGCTGTCATATCGTACGGCGCACCAGACAGAACCGGTGACAGACCGATGATGTCGCCCTCTCTGGCGATGCGCAGGCTCAGTCGCCTGCCTTCGCTTGAGTTGATCGACAAGCGAACCTCGCCCGAGAGAACAACAAAGAGCGCTTTCACTGGTTCTCCCTCAGCAAACAGCACAACGCCAGCTGGATAAGACGAGGTGTGTTCCATTGCGCGAAAACTCTCTAAAGCGGAAAGTGGCAGTCTGCTGAAAAACCCGCCGGTACGATAGAACTGGCTCCCGCAACTTCCTTCGTGTATCGATTCCATGAATGGCCTCCGTTGGATTCAGTTTGATTTGGGGGTACTGATTTCCTGTGCTAGAAACTTGGTTAAGGGGGTGCTGGAAGAAATCTCTGCGTTGGTTTGCATGACGATTTCTCTCAGCACCTGCTTGCCTTCTTCATCCGAGAAAGTTAAATCGTTCAAGTTCAGGTGTAGTTTCTTCGTCCCTAGGCGTGGAGCGGTTTCTCTCCACGCCTTGCACAGTTCAGCCACCCACGGTCCGGCGAGCCGTCCTTCCAGGGTGACCTCGATCGAGCTTTGTTGCTGATGAACTGTGATTCTTAACGCCATGCCTACCTATAGGCACGCGTTGAGCCAAACCGCTTTGGATTTGGCCGGCACGCGAATAAGGTTTTGAAAGGAAAGTGTTTGCTCTAGGCATACTCGCAATCGCCGATCGATCGTCGTCAGATCGAATGACGATGTGACGATGACGAGATTTCGTCATCCAGACTAAATATAGTCACTATGCTTTATGCCGAGCTTCTTCATTTTGGAGTTTAATGTGGTGCGCTTGAGACCCAAACGCGCGGCTGCTCCATCGTCACCCGCGATCACGCCTTTGGCATCGCGCAGCACCCGCAGGATATGATCCCTCTCGGCAGCTTCGTGTGTTGAGTTTTCAACGGAAGGACTCTCGTCCTCCTCTTCGGTTTTCAGCTCTGCCACGGGAATGTAAAGAGCCGAACCGCGGGTGAGAATCACTGCCCGCTCCAGGAAGTTCTCTAACTCGCGAATATTGCCCGGCCATTTCCATTGCTTCAATGCCTCCATCGTCGCATCTGAAATGGTCTCGATGTTCTTGCCCATGCGCCGGCTGTGCAGACTGACGAAATGCCGCGCCAGTATAGGGATGTCGTCGACTCGTTCGCGCAGGGGCGGAGCATGAATCGGGAAGACCTTGAGACGATAGTAAAGATCTGCACGGAACTGTTTGTCGGCAACCATCTTCGCCAGATCGCGGTTGGATGCCGCGATCACGCGCACATCCACCTTGATGGGCCTGGTTCCACCCAGCCGCTCGATCTCCCTTTCCTGTATTGCGCGTAACAGCTTTGGTTGCAGATCCAGCGGCAATTCGCCAACTTCGTCCAGGAACAGTGTCCCTTCGTGAGCCAACTCCAGACGGCCCATTTTGCGCGCGATGGCGCCGGTGAAGGCTCCCTTCTCATGGCCAAATAGTTCGCTTTCCAGCAGTCCCGCAGGGATCGCAGCGCAATTCACCTTGATAAAGGCGCGTTCATTGCGAGTGCTGAGCCTGTGAATGGCGCGCGCCAGAAGTTCTTTGCCGGTGCCCGTCTCCCCCTGGATCAACACTGTAGCGCCGGTAGGCGCCACGGTCTCGATATCTCTTAGCACCTGGCGAAGCCCAGTGCTCTCCCCCACGATGTCCTCGAATCGATTCTCAACATTGATTTCTTCTTCGAGGTATTGTTTCTCCAGCTTGAACCTGTCGCGCAACTCGGCAATCTGTCGAAACGTCATTGCGTTGTTTACGGCAATTGCCACCTGGTCCGCGACCTGGGTCAGCATTTCGGCGTCACCCTGCACGAAGGCGGATTCGAGCAGGCTGGCCACCGCCAAAGTTCCTATTGGCTCGCCCCGGTGGAGCAAAGGAACCCAGCAACCCGATCGCATTCCAAGCTCTGTCAGATGGCGCACGGACTCTTTGGTAAAGCGGGAACTCTCGATCCGGTCCAGCAAAACTGGCTCCCGGGTGCGAAATACCTCTCCGGCCGGCGATCCTTCAACCGGAAGGCGTATCTCGCCGCGGCGATAGTCGCCTTCCTCAAGCCCCAGGAACTGCACCAACATCGAATCGGCGGCTGTGTCATACAAGCCCAGCGTCGCGGCATCGTGAGGGATCACTTCATGAAGACTTGCGGAGATCGCGCCAAGCAGCTTGCGCACATCCAAGTTGGCCAGCAGCGCACTGGTCAACTGCATCATCACCGCCTCTTCCGCGCGCTTGCGATCGGTAAAGTCCCGCGTCACCTTGGCATATCCGGTCACAGTGCCGGACGAGTCGCGTATCGCAGTAAGAATGCTGTCGGCCCAGAAGCGCGACCCATCCTTCCGCACTCGCCACCCTTCCTCTTCATATCTTCCCCGCGCGGCGGCCAGACGCATCAACTCGACCGGGTGATTTCGTTCCACATCTTCGCGAAGAAAGAATCGGGAGAAATGCTTGCCAATGATGTCGTCTGCGGTATAGCCCTTGATGCGTTCACCGCCGGGACTCCAGGTGAGGATGTAGCCTTCGCTGTCCAGAAGGTAGATGGCATAGTCGCGCACGCTTTCGACGATCGACCGCATCTGCTGGTCCTGGTTTCGCATGGCATCCTGGGCTGCCCGCTGCTCGGTGGCATCACGAACAAAGCTCAGTACGGCCGGACCGTCTTCGGTCTCCAGCGGTTTGAGCATGATGTCGACCGGAAACTCGGTTCCGTCCTTTCGAAGACCAAACAGCTCCATCGCCGCGCCCATCTGGCGTTCACGCGGATGCGCATTGTAGTTCTCACGATGGCTTGGGTGGCGCGCACGCAGGCGCTCCGGAATCAGTTCGTCAACCTTCTTACCGATCAGTTCCTCATGGGTGTAACCAAAGAACTCCGTCGCTCGAGGGTTTGCCTCACGGATCATCCCATTGGCATCCGTGACAACGATCGCGTCGGGAGAGATCTCAAAGAGGTTCTCCAATGCGATGCGAGCGAATTTGGAGGGTGTGCTCAAATTTTCAGTCGGCAAAACAGAGTTGGGGAAGTGGACGAATGCCCATTCGAGCGTAATTCTACCGGGAAAGAAGAGCTCGGTCTATGCCTCAATGGGTTCAAGGTCGAGCTTTGCCTCGGAGATATAGCTCTTCATTGCTTGAGCCAGTTGTGAGTCCACCTCATCGGCGATCGCCATGATGTACATGAGCAGTACGCCAGGCTTTGTGTCCTCCACATGCAGCTGGAGCGTTTGGAATATGGAGACTTGAAGTATCCGCGACTCTACCACAAGCATGGCGGCGGTGTAGCCCTGATCACGCCGCAGACATCCATGGTTGTGAGCGGCGGCTGACGTCAGGGCATGCGTGCCCAGCGGAAGTGGATTACGTAAACGGCTCACTAACTCACGGAACATCTCCGGCAGGTGCATGCATCGATCTTCGCGGCTTAATGGGATCATAGCGAGCTCCGGCTCAGCCTCGACGAGGGCATACCAGTCCGAAATTGTGACCTGCGTTTCGCGTTCAAGAACGCTGGCTACATCGTATTTAAGCGACATCTGCAGTGCTCCAGTGGTTCGGCGACAATCTAAACAGCCTAGTATTGCACTTTCGATGAGCGCAATACAGGTCAAGTTAGCTCATGGAAAGGCGTCCAGTATGGGGGCTGCTCGCTTTTACCCTTTTTCTTTAGCACTGTTCCTGCAGAAGTCTTTCCCGTGTTTTGGGCACTTACACGCCGGTGAAATCTTCCGGCACTGGGATGGATCTGGCAATTTGGTAAGCGCGCCAAGAGCGACCAGAATCAGAGCAATCCCGAGCCAGGTCTCTAGCACCATAGCACGCGAGCATTTTGAAGGGGCCGCCAGAACAAACTGTTTTCTAGTTGCGAACCCCGGACAGTATCCCTTCGATCTCCGCCTTCTCAGCAGCAGTCAAGGGCAGCAGCGGCGATCTGGCACGGCCTCCGTAGTAACCATTGAAATCGCAAGAGTATTTGATTCCCGCGATACCCAACTGGCCGACGATGCGCTGGCTCGGCACCGCGAGCCGTTGCTGCTTCTCCTGAGCGAGATTGAGGTCATGGTCCTTCCAGGCAAGATAGACTTCCTGGCAGGCCTGCGGCGCGAAGACAGCAAGAGCCAAAATGGCACCTGAAGCACCTGCTTCGAGCGACTCGAGCAGCGTTCCCGACGAACCGGCGAGCACTTGGAAGCCAACCTCTTTGTTCCGGGTCTTAATGGGCTGCACCGGCGGCGCAGTTGCAACAGCTACGCCCCCCGCTAGTTCGCCCGCAGAAACAAAGCTGGCACTGCTCTCGGCTTTTGGCATCGACATGCGGCCGGTCACCGCCTCGAAGATGGGCGTCACAGTCACGCTGCGCCGAGGAGCACCGGCGGTAGCATCAAGCAGAGCGCGAATGCGCGCAACATTGCCGCTGGAATCTTTGATACCGATGATGTTTGGATGCTGCGCCAATTCAGCCACCACCTCGACTGGGATGTTATAAGGCGCAAACTGCGGAATGTTGTAGATCAGCACCGGGAGGGGCGAGCGGTCGGCTACGCTGCGGAAGTAGTGGAGAACGGCGGCAGGAGAGATCTGGTTGGCAAAGTAGGTTGGCGTTCGAACCAACACAGCATCGTAGCGGCAATCGGCCGCACATTCGGCCAGCGCGACCGTAGCTTTCACGCTCTCGCGCGCAACGCCGGCGATGAGCGCCTTCTCGGGTGAGGCAGCCTCTGCGGCCACTCGCAACACGTCGCGGCTCTCGCCATCGTCCAGCATCACGGCTTCGCCTGTGGAACCCAGCACGACCATCCCTGCGAGCAGACTGCGGGAGTAGCGGGCCATGTTGGCTTCGAGCTTGCGAAAGTAGACTCGTTCGTCGGGATAAAACGGTGTCGTAACAGCGGCAAAGATGCCTTCAAGCAACATGGTTTTATTGTAGAGGCACGAGAGCGGATCGCGGCGAACTCAGCGGCGACAACAAGCAGCCGAAGCCTCGTTCCATCTTGCCAGGAACCCCCTCAACTCCACGGGCGGCCGCAACCAGATCCGGGCAGCAGTCTCGCGGTATTCGCGGCGCACCAGTACGCTGAGGCCGCGCACGCCTACGCGATTCACTGCACCGAAAGCAGCTTCGTCGGAGAGATCGTCGCCCAGAAAGGCAACCGGGCCGGTGCTTTTCATCTCGGGTAGGATCGCCTCAACCGCGCCTCCCTTGTTGCGACCCACGCGCAGCTCAAGTCCAGCCTCGAAGTCGAGCAGCGCAAGGCCCTCCATCCGCGTCATCGGCTCAAAGAGCTCCCGAGTCCTGCGTTCGATCTGCTCTGCTTTATGCCGCGAAGCACCGCGCCAATGCATCACCACGCCATTGGCCTTGTCCTCGAAGAGCCCGCCGAGGCTGTCGCGCCGCAGCTGCTTCCGCAACTCTTCGAGCGCGGCCTGCGTCGCGGGCGGAGCCTGTTCCAGTTCCCGGCGGCCATCGGGATAGAGCCGCTCGGCTCCGTGCAGCCCCCAGACCTCAAGCGGAGGATCCAAGCCCAGCATCGGCGCAATCTCGCCCGCAGGGCGGCCGGTGATCACAGCCATTCTTGTCGAGCTCTGCCTCTGAATGCGACCCAGCAGCTCGCGCACCCCGGCCCAAGGCCGCGCCTGGAAGCGATCCACGCGGAAGCGCGCCAACGTTCCATCAAAGTCCATCAGCAACACGGGCCGCGCATCCTCCGCAAACCCTTCAAAAAACCCGTCCAACCTCTCAGCTGCCTCTGAAGTCAATCTCTCTGCTCGCTCTCAAATCCAGTTTACCTTCCGCTGTGTTCGTTACCGCTTCTCTCAACTCTGCGAGCGGCAAAGCCAAGCTGGTTATGCTCCTCAGTCCCGAGTCCCTGATCTCTGACCTCTGTGATGCGCTATCCTGTCGAAGAGAGCCGCACATCTCTTCGCATCTTGAGGACAGCAAACGCGATGGCGATCCGAATGATCGAAAATTACGCCAAGAATCTCGTCCTCACCATTCAGGACTACTCCCTCTTTGCCTGGCGTGCCTTCACAAATCTCTACCGCCCGCCGATTTACTGGACTGAGTTTCTTCTTCAAGCCGACATCATCGGCGTCGGCTCGCTGTTGATCGTCGTTCTCTCAGGTCTGTCGACGGGGGGTGTGCTCTCGCTGCAATCGGCCGCAACACTATCGGCCTTCGGAGCGACTGCCGTCACGGGCCAGTTTGTCTCGCTCACGATGATCCGCGAACTCGGCCCCGTGCTCACCGGCGTGATGGTCTCAGGCCGCAACGCCTCGTCGATGGCCAGCGAACTCGGCTCAATGGTGGTGACCGAGCAGATCGATGCCATGCGCGCGCTAGGCGTGGACCCGATGCGCAAACTAGTTACGCCGCGCATCGCCGCTTCGATCACCATGCTTTTCTTTCTGACCATCGTCGCTGACGCATGCGGCATCGCCGGAGGCGGTCTGGTCACCGTCTTCATGAACCACCAGAACGGCACCCAGTATCTGGATATGGCCTGGGAGCACCTGCGCTATCCGGACATCATTCAGGGCCTGGTCAAGCCGCTCTTCTTCGGCTACATCCTCAGTTCCATCGGCTGCTTCTATGGCATGAGAACCACGGGAGGAACCCAGGGCGTGGGCCGCTCCACAATTTCCGCGGTTGTCTGGGCCTCGGTTCTCATCATCTTCGTGGACTTCCTGCTCACCCAGGTGCTGATCACTCTTTTCCCGCCAATATGAGCCATACACACCCGTTCGTCCCGCCTGACCCGGATTCGATTCCTCCCGTCGATGACCGGCCGGTCGTTGCCTTTGGCGACGTTTCCATCGCCTTTGATGGCCCTCCGGTGCTCTCAGAGATCAGCTTCTTCGTCGCGCCGGGAGAGACTCGCGTTCTGCTTGGGCCCGCAGGGGTGGGCAAGAGCGTCCTGCTCAAGCTCGTCAATGGTCTGTTGCGCCCCGACCAGGGCAGCATCCGGCTCTTCGGAGAAGAGATCGCCCACATGCCCGAGGAACAGCTCTTCCCTCTTCGCGCCCGCACCGGCATGGTCTTTCAAGAGGGTGCGCTCTTCGATTCGCTCACCGTCCGCGACAACGTGGCCTACCAGCTCATCCAGGAGCAGGTCCCCGACGATGAGATCGACCAACGGGTCCGCGATGCCCTCCGCTTTGTCGAGCTCGAAGAAACCTTCGATCTCTATCCAGCCAGTCTCTCGGGAGGAATGCGCCGCCGCGTTGCGATCGCTCGCGCCCTCATCCGCCAGCCGGAGCTGCTGCTCTACGACTCGCCCACCGGAGGCCTCGACCCGCTGACCTCCACCACGATCATGGAGCTGATCGTCAAGGAGCGCGACGTCTACCATACCCCGTCTCTGCTGGTCACTCACCGCATCCAGGACGCGCTGATCCTCTGCAACCACCGCTTCGATCAGAGCCAAGGCCGCATGGTCCTATTACCCAAAGGCCAAACCGACCCCGGCACAACCTTCCTGATGCTCGAGGAAGGCCGCCTCATCTTCGATGGCACGCTGCATGAATTAGTCCAGAGCGAGAATCCTTTCGTACGCGAGTTTCTGGCGTGAGGCCAAGAACGGTGACGGTACTGTTACCGGTCAGCCGGTAATGCACCAATTAAGCACGTGGCGCAGAGAGCTTCTATGCTACTTAGCTACAGTTCTCAATCCGATATGAAGGAACCAAAAACCTGGCTTTTCTTTCGACGCTGCGCACCCAAGTTCCGAACCGACGACCTTGCAGTCGGATACCCACGCACCAAGTTGGCGGGATTGCCAATGTTCGCCGCCATCGTCCGTGAAAAGCAGCTTCCCCGAGTCTGCGGGGCCAGCCTCTGCAACCGCAACAACGCCTGTCGCTGGAGGTTCCACCACAGCATCGACTTGATCGTCGCGGTTGAAGGCGAAGCCAACTTTGGAGTTGAGAAAGCGAACAACCGATAACCACTTTCCTGGACCCTGTATCGTCTGATCGGGGTGTAAGTTCCAAGTCTTTCCACTATCCGTGGTGCGGAAAAGATGCGTCCCGTCATTGTTGAAATGCCATGTGATGAGCCATCCGTCGTTCGCATTCAGAAAGAATAGATCCTCGATATCCGCTACACCTTTGTCAGATGTGATTTGACACGATTTCCAACTCAGTCCCCCATCTGTTGTACGCAACACGTATGCCACTCTGCCATTCAGATCTTCCGAGAGCTCGTTTGTACCGGCAATCCAGCCGACCTCTGGAGTGACAAAGAAAACCTTGTCTATGAACTTCACTCCCGGCACCAAAGAACGCTTCCAGCTGTGGCCACCGTCTGACGTCTTCACAAACCCACTTGACCTACCGTCAAACTCGCTGCCCACCCCAACGTGCAAGTTGATGAACTGCATGTTCTGAATGAAATGTTCCGACTGCATTCTCCAGTGAGAGCCCGCATCGTCCGTTCGAAGCACCCAGGTGGTTGCATCCGAGCTCATTCCCGAGATCCATCCGGTCCTCTCGTTCAGAAATGAAATAGAGGGCTCAGTCCCGTGCATGCGGCTTCTGGCGATCTCAACCCAATGCCTTCCAGCATCGCTGGACCGAACGACCGAGTAGTCTCCGCTGCCTTGCCCTTCGGTCGGGAAGAAATATCCCCCAGCCAAGACGGTCCCCGGCGCAACAAAACCGACGTCGCCTAGCTGCTGGACGATCTCACAGTTTCGACAGGACCCCACTGTCCACCGGAGGTCGAACGGCGCGGATGAGGATTGCCCGAATGCGACGGGGACCATGGCGGGCATGAGAAAGGAACAGAGAAACCAGCGAAGCGTCATACGCCCCTTTGAAATGTCAGATGAGAAATTGTACCTCCTTGACTCACGCTCGGGCGGGTGGTGGCCTATTCGGAAATGGCACCAATAGCGAGAGCACAGAAATATTCCCACGTCTCACCCCCATCTGCTACCCTTGCCTGTCTTGGCAAGCCCCAAGCAAACGGCAGGTGCAACCATGGGCTTCAAATTTCAAGGCTTCGACTTTCTTCACCTCGACTCCAGCTTCAGCTCGGACGAACTGCTCGTCCGCAAGACCGCCCGCGACTTCGTCGAAGACAACCTTGTCCCCATCATTGAGGAGTGCTTTCGCACGGAGCGCTTTCCGCGCGAGCTGATCCCGATCATGGGCGAGCTGGGCTTCTTCGGAGCCAATCTCGAGGGCTATGGCTGCGCCGGCATGTCCAACGTCGAATACGGCCTGGTGATGCAGGAGCTGGAGCGCGGCGACTCGGGCTTCCGCAGCTTCGTCAGCGTACAGTCCGGGCTGGTCATGTACCCCATCTACACCTTCGGCTCTGAAGAGCAAAAGAACTCCTGGCTCCCCGCCATGGCCAGCGGCGAAAAATTAGGATGCTTCGGCCTCACCGAGCCCGGCGCAGGTTCCAACCCCGGAGCCATGACGACCACCGCCCGCAAAGTCCGCGACGAATACATCCTCAACGGCGAAAAGCTGTGGATCACCTCCGGCAACCTCGCCGATGTAGCCGTGATCTGGGCCCGAGTCCCAGAGGAAAACAACCCAACGGGAAACGAAAATGTCCGCGGATTCCTCGTCGAGACCGACCGCCCCGGCTTCACCGCCCACGAGATCCACGGCAAATGGAGCCTCCGCGCCTCGGTCACCAGCGGCCTCTCACTGCAAGAGGTCCACATTCCCGCCTCAAATCTGCTGCCCGGCGCAACCGGCCTCAAGAGCGCTCTGATGTGCCTCAATCAGGCTCGCTACGGCATCAGTTGGGGCGCAATCGGCGCGGCCATGGACTGCTACTCCACCGCACTCCAATACGCCCAGTTCCGAAAGCAATTCCACGGCGAGCCCATCGCCAGCCATCAGATTGTCCAAGAGAAGCTGGTCTGGATGGCCAACGAAATCGCCAAGGCGCAGCTGCTCTCTCTCCACGTTGGAAGGCTGAAAGATGCGGGAACCGTAGGGCACGAGCACATCTCCCTGGCCAAGCGCAATAACGTATGGATGGCTCTCGAATGCGCCCGTATATCGCGCGATATCCTCGGAGCCAACGGAATCACCGAGGACTATCCCATCATGCGCCACATGATGAACCTGGAATCGGTGAAGACGTACGAGGGAACGCACGACATTCATACCTTGATCCTTGGGCAAAACCTCACCGGAATCGCGGCATTCTGAGCAAAATCCATCTTTCTCAGTGGAGCCGGATGGTAGTAGGATCAGGTAAGGAATTAGTTTTCATTCGAAACCAAATATTTGAGACTGGCATTGAAAGACTGCTCAGGAGCCGATCGAATCCGAACTCTCCATTGAATCGACTGGCCAGCTGAGCATGCGACAGGATGGGAGCAAGTTGGTTAAGCGAAAACCCACCATGAGCGACGTGGCCCGGCTGGCCGGCGTCGGAACAATGACCGTCTCCCGTGTGCTCAATGGAACCGCGAACGTCGCCGAAGAAACGGCACGGCGCGTACAGACCGCAATCGAACAGTTGCAGTACCGGCCGAATGAGCTGGCACGGGCCTTTCGCGGCCACCGCAGCCGATGCATCGGCCTGATCCTTCCCTACCTCTACGACCCATTCTTTGCGTCGAAGCCGAGCAGATGCTTCGCTGGAACGTCGAAGGTATCGTTGTGATTCCGACCAGATCCCAGCAATCGCGCCTCACAAGAACTCTGTCTGGCAAGACGCCGGTCGTCGCATTCGATCGCCCCGGCATGGATCCGGCATTCGATGTGGTACTGGTGCAAAACACCGCCGGCGCCCGCCGCATGGTCGAACATCTGATTGAGCACGGGCACAAACGCATCTGCTTTATGGGACTCAGCCGCAGTGTCTTCACCATCAACGCCCGGTTTCTCGGCTACCGCGGCGCGATGAAAGATGCAGGGCTGGAGATCGACGCGTTCTTCGGCTGTGAATCCCAGCAGGGCACTCTGCATGCCATCGAAGAAAAGCTCCGTGGCCAGAATCCGCCGACGGCGTTCTTTGCATCGAACACGCTGGCAACGCGCTATGTGCTTGCCGCGCTCCTCCATCTGGGCGTAAAGATGCCAAATGACCTTGCGTTTGCAGGTTTTGACGACTTCGATTTGGCCGATCTGACCTCGCCACCGCTCACCGTCGTTCGGCAACCCACTCAAGAGGTGGGCCGGGTGGCAACCAATCTGCTTTTTGACCGGATCGAGCGCGGCGAACTTCCCCAGACCGGAAACCGGATCATCTTGCCCGTTGAGGTCGTCTTGCGGCGCTCTTGCGGATGCAAGCATCGAGTGCCGGTCGTGGCTCATTAATTCTCGACGGATACTCCATTCCTTTAAAAAACACTTTTTGCCGCAGGATGGGAGCGGTATCACGAGGATCGCAGTTGAGGTGTATGCTACCAGTAACACGCAGCAATCTGAGAGGGTATCGTGGCCGCCGATTTGCAGAACTCTGTCCTTGTATACGACGTAGGAGGCAGCCATGTCTCGGCTGCGGTCTGCATGAGCGGAACCTACCGTCTCGGGCCGGTTGTGAGCGCACCCCATCCCGCCGAACATACAAGCGAAGCGTTTATCCAGATGCTTCATCACCTCGGATTGAAAGTGCTGGCAGCCGGAAACGGCGTCGGCGGTGCGGAATTGGCCGTACCTGGTCCCTTTGACTTCGCGACCGGTGTCAGCCACATGAAGCACAAACTGCCATACCTCTATGGTGTGGACCTTCGCGGAAAGCTCTCCGAACGATTCGGATGGCGCCCCGGTCAGGTGCGTTTCCTCCTTGATTCGGCCGCCTTTCTGCTGGGTGAGATCGGCGCCGGCCAAGCTCGCGGAGTGGAGCGCGCCGTTGGCATCACATTGGGAACCGGCATTGGCTCGGCCTTTGCTGTCGATGGTCGTGTGGTGACCGAGGGCCCGGGAGTTCCCCCTGGCGGAGAGATCTGGAATCTCCCCTATGAGGGCGGTATTGTTGAGGATCTCCTGTCGACCAGAGCGCTCCAGCAGAACTACAAGCTGCGCACGGGCACGCTCTCTGAGGTGGCCGCGATTGCAGCCGAAGCCGCGCGCAATCACAGTGCGGCGGCGGTGTTTGCCGATTTCGGCCGCCATCTCGGACTCGCGCTACGCGCCAAAATGGCCGAGTTCAACCCCCAGATGGTGGTGCTTGGTGGCGGCATCTCGCGCTCTTCGCATCTCTTCTTGCCCGCCGCCATCAATGAACTGGCCGGCATGCCGATTGAGTTGCGTGTTTCAACACTGCTCGACAATGCGCCTCTGGCTGGGGCTGCGGTCGCCTGGTTCAACGGATCCAAAGACACTCTTGCCTCATCATCTCTGCACGCGGATGCTGTTTAGGCTCGCCGCCGCGGGATGAGCTGCTCGCGATCTACTTTGCATCCGGGCTCTCCTCCGGCAGCCACTGATAACTCACAAACGCAATCTTCTGACTGTCGGGCGACCAGGAGGAAACGTTGATGGTTCCCTGGCCTCCAAAGAGTTGCGCCAGCACGTGGACCTGCTTATCCTTGAGCGACATCAGGCGCAGTTCCACATCCTTGTCTGCCGGGTGGCCGGTAACACCCTTCTCATAAGCCAGAAAAACCATCCACTTTCCATCCGGCGAAATATGCGGAAACCAGTCGTTGCTCTCATCGAAAACCACCTGCTCCTGCGCTGACCCGTCACTCTTCATGCGCCAGATCTGCATGTGCCCAGTCCGCTCCGAGTTGAAGTAGATGTAAGCGCCATCGGGAGAATAATCGGGGCCGTCGTTGAAGCCGGCATTACGAGTCAGCCGCGTCTCGTCACCGCCTGACACGGGGATCGTGTAAATGTCGAAGCTGCCGTCGCGCTCTCCGGTAAAAGCCACAGTTTTTCCATCTGGCGCCCAACCATGCCAGTACGATGGCGCGTTCTTTGTGACCTTGCTTGGCGCACCTCCGCCGATCGGAAGCACAAAGATGTGAGACTTTTGGTCTTCTCCAGACTGATCGCTGATCGCCAGCCACTTTCCGTCCGCCGAGATACCGTGATCATTGTTGCAATGAATTTGAGCACCGGTATCGATCGCTGTAGGCTCTGCGGCGGCAAGCGCCAGCCGTCGAATCGTTCCCTCTTGATTGAAAACCAGGAAGCCACCGTCGGGAGACCAATTTGGTGCTTCAAAATGAGCTTGGGCCGTGTAAATGACACGCCGATCTCCCGACGCGACTGAAACTGTCTCAAGCGAACTCCGCAGCGCCCTCTTGCCGTTCGCTGGCGGCAGCTTCTCCACGGTGACATTCGAGAACACGGCCCGTTCCACGACATCCTTGTCATGCGCGCAGACACCGATGCCAACATAGAAATCGCCCCTGAGCGTCAACTTGGTGGCCGCACCCGCCGGTTGGAGCTTGCCGTTCTCGCCCGTCACAAACGCGTAGAAAAAGTCGCCTCGCTTCTCAAGTCTGACCGTCTTCGGGGCTGAGACATACGATTGCACTTCGTGTGTGTCAGAGCGAATCGAAGTGCGGAACTGCAGCGAGGTCAGGCCGTTTCCATGCACAGCAATATCTGCAGCCGCGGAGTTGGCTTCGAGCGACCGCCGCATCATCAACACAGCCTTGCGATGTGGATTCCCGCTTGTTCCGATGAAGGCAATGTCCGCTGTGAGCGCAACGTCTCCTGAGACCTTCTTCCAGGCAAAGTGAAAATCGTCGGCGCCGAACCACATATTCTCGCCGCTGCCGCCGATCGTGTAGGCGTTGCTCGCTGCGTTGTATTCGGCCGAGCCTGGGTGAAGCACAGTTCCCACATCCTGGTGACCCTCAAATACTCCAAGCTGCCCGGTCGCCGCAACAGCGGGAAGAGATACCATCATCGCTATAACTCCTGACATGCCGGATTTATGAAGAAAGCAAGTGAACATGATCAGCCTTTCAGAACGTGGTTGCCGATACAGGAAACTTTCAAAAATGGGTCACGGACCTCAGTCGCAAGCGCCTCTGGCCTGCTTATTGACTCATCAATGATAACTCGCCAACGGAATTGACTCTGTAACACAGGCAACCAAGATGCCCCTCACGATTTGCCGGTCTTAATCCATTCCGAATCGGACCGGTGGTGGAAACCGCCGATGCGGCATATCCTGTTAGCCATGTGGAATCTCTATGAAAGCTCTCGAAGGCTTTCTGGCTCCTCTCTGTTCGTCGCCTGCACGCTCATGAGTGCAGCCCAACCGCAACAGCCGGACAGCGCGCCCATCGTGCTGCATGCTGCCCGCCTGCTTGAGGTCTACACCGGAGCCGTTCTTCAACCCGGCGAGATCCTCGTCGTGGGCGAACGCATTCGCGCCGTGGGCCGCTCTGTCGAACACCCAAAGGACGCCAGGCTCATCGACCTCGGAGATACCACTCTGCTTCCCGGCCTCATTGACGTCCACGTGCATCTCTTCCTGCATCCCGGCGCTGAAGATTTGCAGACCGTCGAAGAGTCTGTGCCCTGGCGCACGATTCTCGCGCAAGAGGCCGCCAAGGCCGATCTCATGGCTGGCTTCACAGCCGAGCGCGATATGGGCACCGAGGGCGCTGGCTCGGCCGATACCGCTGTCCGCAATGCGATCGACAAGGGACTCATCCCCGGCCCGCGGCTGCGCGTCAGCGGCAACGCGATCGATATTCTGGGCGGGCATGAAGACGCTAACCGATTCAACCCCGCCCAGCATGTGCTCTCGAATGCTGACTACGCCAACTCCGTCGAGCAGTTAGTCGAGGTAATTCGCGAACAGCACAAAGAGGGATCGGATTTCGTGAAGATCTACGAGACCGGACCGGACACGATCATCGACGGCGATCTGCACACGCCCTACCAGTACACCGAGGCGCAACTCGCCGCCGCCGTCGATGAGGCCCGCCGTCTCGGCACGCGCGTCGGTGTTCACGCCATGGGCGAGCCGGGGGCTCTCTATGCGGCGCAAGCCGGTGTCGCCTCCATCGACCACGCCACCGAACTGAGCGACGAGACCATGCGCCTGATGCGGGAAAAGCACATCCCCGCCGTGCCGACCTTTGCCATCTTCGACTATTTCGCGCGCCACGCCGATTCGCCCGCCGCAACCGCCCGCGAGCAAGCTTTGCTCGACGTGAAGATTCGCGAATTCAAAAAGCAAATCGCAGCCGGCATTCCCTTCGCCGTTGGTTCGGACGTTGGTCCCTTTCCGCACGGCACGCAGGCCGTCGAATTCGAACTCATGGTCCGCTATGGATTGAAGCCACTGGCCGTCCTACAAGCCGACTGGATCGAAGGCGCGAGGCTCCTCGGCTGGGGGGACCAGATCGGCAATCTGAAGCCCGGCTACTACGCCGACATCGTCGCCGTCCCCGGCAACCCACTCGACGACATCACCGTTCTTGAGCATGTCAGCTTTGTTATGAAAAACGGGGCGGTGGTGCGCCAATAGCCCGACAGCCGACCACCTGGATCACCGTCACAAGCGCGAAAAGGCCGCAAGCGGGGCCTCCGCGATGGGGAGCCACTCAGCTAAACCGCTACGATAAAACTCTCCTCATTCCGCGTTACCGGCCTGTACAGCGTGTCGCGCTCCACAGGCACACGCCCGGCCTCGGTGATCAGGCGGCAGAGTTCCTTGCGCGTCATGCCCTGCGGCGTCGTCGCGCCGGCGTCGTGGTAAATCTTCTCCTCGATCACTGTGCCGTCCAGGTCGTCGGCGCCAAAGCGCAGCGAAATCTGGGCGATCTTCGGTGTGAGCATCTGCCAGTAGGCCTTGATGTGCGGAAAGTTATCCAGCAGCAGCCTGCTTACCGCAACCTGGCGAATGTCTTCTAGACCGGTCGTCACCGCCAGATGGTCGAGAGCCGTATTCTCCGGATGGAAGGCCAGCGGGATAAAGGTCTGAAAGCCGCCTGTCTCATCCTGCAGAGCGCGCAGCTTCAGCAGGTGGTCCACACGGTCCTCATCATTTTCGATATGGCCATACAACATCGTCGCGTTGGACTTAAAACCGAGTTTATGAGCCAGCCGTGCCGTCGTCAGCCACTCTTCGCCATCGATCTTGTGATCGCAGATGATCGAGCGCACGCGCGCGGCAAAGATCTCGGCGCCGCCGCCGGGCATCGAGTCAACACCTGCCTCGCGCAGCTTGATCAGTGTCTCCTCGATCGTGAGCTTGGCCCGCCGCGCCAGAAACGCTACCTCAACCATGGTGAAGGCCTTGATGTGCACCTTCGGAAAACGCTGCTTCAGCCCGCGCACCAGGTCGAGAAAGTATTCGAGAGGGAGATCGGGATGCAGCCCGCCGACGATGTGAAACTCCGTCACCGCCTCCGAGTAGCCCGAGGCCGCCGTCTCCCATGCCTCTTCCAGGGCCATCGTGTAACCAGCGGGATCGCCCTTCTTACGGCCGAAGGCACAGAGTTTGCATGCCGCTACACAGACATTTGTGGGATTAATATGGCGGTTGACGTTGAAGTAAGTCACATCCCCGTGCAGCCGCTCGCGCACATGGTTGGCCAGCCAGCCCACGGCCAGCACATCCGCCGAGCCATAGAGCACGAGGCCATCGTTGAAGTCCAGACGTTCGCCCGCCAGCACTTTGGCTGCGATCGCTTCAAGCCGCTGGTCGTGTGTTCGAAACGGTGCTGAAGGGCGGGAAGCCGCTGTCTCACTCTGCATACTGCAATGATACAGAAGCCGATTCTCTCGCAACCATGGTCCTTTCCCAGCCCAGCGTATTTCCGCGACGCTGTACACCGGAAGACAGGTTGGCAATCGATCTACCTGAGATTTGGAGGATAAAAAGCGGGGGAGGAACTACTAAAGGATGGTCACTGAGACAACAGCTATTGAGCTGTTTCACTCCATTCTACACCGAGCAAGGGCGCGCTACTTCTTCCCCATTTCCACGCCCGTTCCCCGAGGCTCCACAAGCACGCCGTCAAAAAGCGAGGCCGCAATCATCCTGTCTTCCACAGCACGAATCTTATTGATGCGGAAGCCGGTCTCTGCCCACGTCCAGGCAAGCGTCTTGGGATGGATCGCATAGACCTGATCGCTCGACTGAGAGCTGACGAGAATCTTGCCCAGGTGGGCGTCATAGACGAGGTCGTCGATATCGGTCAATGGGAAGCGGTTGATCCAGAGCCACGTGTGTCCCAGATCGTGCGTAAAGTAAACGCCCTCGCGCGCTGCCAGCCATAAGGTCCCATCTGACGAGAAAGCGAGACTATGGATGCGAGTGAGCATCGCTGGAATGTCCATGTGCGCCCAGGTTTGGCCTGCGTCCTTTGAGAGAACCGCGCCATCTGGCCGGATGGCCGCCAGCAAGGCTCCTCGCGCGGCAACCGCAACATAGCTCACCGAGCCCATCACCGGGCCGCCTTGCCAACTAGCGCCTCTGTCTTTGCTGGTAAAGAGCCCCGCCGTGGTCGAAGCCAGCCACGCATCCCCCGACAGGTCGAGACCGTAGACTCGCCCGCCGATCTCGCGAGCCTGATCCTTCACTTCTTTCTCGACCTGAACGCTTGTTCCAAGGTGCGTTTCAATGGCCGTAGTGATCAGCGTGTTCTGAATGGTATTTCGCGGTCGCCATACCGGTGCCGGCGTACTCTGGCCCGCGTCGGACGGATCCTGAGTGCCTTCGTCCAGGGCAAAGATGCCATGATTGGTTCCAGCCAGGATGGTTCCATCCGGCGACTTTGCCAGGGCAAAGACGTCGCGCCCTTCGAGACCATCGGAGATCTGCTTCCATTGTGAGCCGCCGTCGGCGGAGACGAACACACCGCCAAAGCTCTTGTCATTCACCACTCCCGCAAAGAGCCGCACCGAATTGGAGTCGGTCGAACCATGGCCATCGACCAGCAGCGCCTCAACCCTCCGCTCCGAGAAGCCCTCGTTGGAGGAGACAAAGCTTGCCGCCGCATCCTGACTCAACAGAACGCCGCCGCGATCGACGGCCAGCAGCACATGCTTTGGGTCCTGCGGATCGACAAAGACATCGTTGACGATCACCTCCGGGCCGGTCATGCGTTCGAATTTTCTGCCGCCGTCGCCGCTCTTGTAGAGCCCTTCGGTCGTTCCGGCGTAGACGACCTTTCGGTCAGCCGGGTCCTGTTTCAGCACACGCGTCCGGCGCGCGGTCGAGGGGATTCCGTTGATCTTTTTAAAGAGCTCAGCCGCGTTCACGCTCTTGTAGATTCCCGAGCAGGCGCTGGCAAACACAATCTTTGGCTGCTCTGGATCGATAATGATCGAAAAAACATCCGAGTCGTCAATGACGCCTTTCTTGATGTTGTGCCAGCTCTTGCCACCGTTGCTGGTCTTCCACGGCAGATGCCATGTGCCGGCATAGATGATCTCAGGATCGTTGGGGTCGATCGCCAACGATTCGATCTCGTGAATCTCCTTGCTGCCCTTTGGGCTGATCCGTGCCCAGGAGGAGCCGCCGTCACTGCTGCGGAAGACTCCTTCCAGAGTTCCGGCATAGAGCATCTTGGCATCCGAAGGCGCCTGAGCGAAGGCGCGAATCGACTGGCCGCGCAGTCCGGCAACGGCACTCCAGCTCTTTCCGGCATCGTGGCTCACCCACAACCCGCCGTCGGGATGATCCAGCTTCCATGCGGCCACAAAGACCGTCGATGGATTCGCGCTGTCCACGACGATATGGTCCAAAATCAGGTCGTCTGAGGAATCGAGCTTCGATAGCCGGTGCCAGGAGCCGCCCCCATCCAGCGATTCGTAGAGCCAGCTGTTGGTAGCGCCAAGATATAGGTGCCGGGGATCGCCTGGAACCCCCGCAAATGCCCGCGCATCGCCGCCGTCCGGGCCAACCGCATTCCAAAACGGCTGCTCCGCCCGTCCTGGACCTGCAATCAAAAGCAACGCCGCAATCAACGCCTGTACAAATCGTCCAGACCGGGCAAGGAAATCAACGCAAACTCGCAAAAGATTCATACAGCGAACAGACTCCCTGACTTCGATCGATGCGCGAAAAAAGGCCTGAAACGCAAGAGGTTGACCGGCAAGCCGGTCAACCTCAAATAACTCCACGAGGAATCCCTCAACCTGGCATCCGTGCGGCCGTTCGTTGCGCTCTCGCTGGCCAGACTCTCGGTTTTCTTGCCCAGAGCGGACCGGACGGCCGAGTTGCAGCGCCACAAAGCCGCTCAGCGCGAAGATTCATGCGCATGAACACCCTTCACTGCGGAAGAGGCATACGATCACGTGCGTCTCTATTTACCGTACCATAGGCAAGATCGCCGCCAGGAACAATTTGCAGACGCGTCTCGACCTTCTGTGTCACTCGGGGAAGACTTGTCCTACACGGCATTCAGAGTCTTCAGCAGGCTGCGCGGCTCGCGCTGAATCTTCTCCTGCAATAGAGTGATTGCATAGATGAGCTGCTCCGGGCGCGGGGGGCATCCGGGCACATAGATATCCACTGGAATCACCTGATTCACGCCTTGCACTAATGCATAGTTATTGAAGACTCCGCCCGAGGTGGCGCAGGCGCCCATCGAGATCACCCACTTGGGTTCCGGCATCTGATCGTAGAGCCGGCGAATCACCGGCGCCATCTTCTGCGAGACGCGCCCGGCAACCACCATCAGGTCGCTCTGCCGCGGCGAGGGTCTGAAGACCTCGGCGCCGAAGCGCGCAACGTCATAACGCGAAGCTCCCATCGACATCATCTCGATCGCGCAGCAGGCCAGCCCAAAGGTCATGGGCCAGACGGAGTTTTTCCTGATCCAGTTCACGGCGAAGTCGAGCGAAGTGAGCAGCACACCCTCCGGCTCTTCATAGCCGTAGTTCACTTCCTTCAGCTTCACCCGGTTGGGCGCATAGCTATCCAGCGCTCCAAACAGGTACCGATCCCGCTCCGCCGACTCCATATATCCAATATACCCCCGCTCTTCTAAATGCGGCCGGCCCGCGGACGAAGTACCGTTCTGCGTTGCCATTCGTCCAGCCGATGAGCGCCATGGCCATCGGCGCCATCGCCGGCGTCGTCTGCTGCTTCATGGTCTTCCATCAGGTCCTCAATCAGGCCGTCGGCACGGGAATCGGCTGGGCGTTGGCTGTCATTATGATCGCTCGCTCTGCTCTTCCCGGTCGACAAGACGATGGGCCTCCGTGTCTCATCTAACGAGGAGGTCCAAGGCCTCGATCTCTCCCAGCACGGCGAACAAGGCTACGAGTTAAACACATGACTCCTGGGGTGCCCGAGCTCCGGGACCCCACGGACTGGCCTTCTCCGTGGGGTGGAGTTCCTCGCATCTCGGGACCTGGGATGCCGTACAATGATTCACTGTTCCAAGTAAGCTAGAACCGAGGAATCCACACATGCTCAAGATCGAAGCCGTCATTCAGCCCGCCAAGCTCGATAGCGTCAAGGAAGCCCTGATCGAAGCTGGCATCGAAGGCATCACCATCCTGGAAGCCCGCGGCCACGGCCGCCAAAAGGGCCACACCGAGTTCTATCGCGGCCGCGAATACACCGTCGATCTTCTCCCCAAGGTCAAGATGGAGATGGTCGTCGCCGACGCTTTGAAAGACAAAGTCATTCAAGCAATTCTCAGCGCGGCCCGGACCGGCCACATCGGCGACGGCAAGATCTTCGTCAGCCGCGTCGACGACGCCATCCGCATCCGTAACGACGAACGCGGCGATGCAGCCATCTGATTGCGTCTAATCTCCTCTCCGCCGAAGCAAGCGTTCTACCCGCCTGAGTCGAGGGCCCGCAGCTTGGTCAAGGGTCCTCGGTTCAGCCATTCGGACCACGCACACCGGAAAGTCCTTTACCTCTGACGAAGTGAGATTGCAATAGATTCTTAGGCACTCGACCCGCTTTTTAACAGATTTCTAGAGAATCTTCATGGATTCCTTATGCGTGGAACCTTAACCTTCTGAGTGGAATCGCGCAAAAAACATTGATCTGGCGTCACCGGCGGCGGATCTGCGCCCGGCTTCAAGCGAGTGTTGGGGCAATCGCAAATACACACAGACCTGCGCTGCCCAAGCCTGGTATTTCGCGATGGTAGTCTGCCGCTCGCCTCTCGCATTGGCCCCGGCTCTCCGCATCTTCTAGTCTTCTTGGGAGTAGAAACCTCATGTGTCGTCGAATCAAACTGATGCTTCTTGCCATCGTCCTCGGAGTTCCGGGCCTTGCCCTGGCCGTAGCTCCCGATCTGAACAGCGCCCCCTCGGCGCAGGCCACGCAGGCCAAGGTTGAGGCCCTCCAGCAGGCCGTCAACGCCGCTCAGGCCGCAAGCGTCAAGGCTCAGGCCGCTGCCGCCAGCGCCCAATCGGCCGGCGACAATGCCTGGATGCTCACCTCAGCAGCCCTCGTGCTGCTCATGACTGGCCCCGGTCTGGCGCTCTTCTACGGCGGCCTGGTCCGCAAGAAAAACATCCTTGGCACTATGATGCAGAGCTTCGCCATGATGTGCCTCGTCACCATCATCTGGGCCGTCTGCGGCTACTCACTGGCCTTCGGCCATGGCAACTGGTTCATTGGAGGCTTCGAGCACCTGTTTTTGAAAAACGTGCCCATCGCCGCCGACCCGAACAACTTCTATGCGCCGACCATCCCTGAACAGACCTACATGATCTACCAGCTCATGTTCGCCATCATCACCCCGGCGCTGATCTGCGGCGCATTTGCCGAGCGCATGAAGTTCTCGGCCATGGCCATCTTTCTCAGCCTGTGGTCGATCGTCGTCTACAGTCCGATGGCTCACATGGTCTGGGGCGTCGGCGGCCTGTTGAACTCGAACGGCGGCAGCATTCCCTCGCTCGACTTCGCCGGCGGCACCGTCGTTCACATCACCTCGGGCGTCTCCGCGCTGGTCACCGCGCTTTACCTCGGCAAGCGCATCGGCTATCCGCAAACCAAAATGTCTCCCCACTCGCTGGTTCTGAGCTTCATCGGCGCATGCCTGCTTTGGGTTGGCTGGTTCGGCTTCAACGCCGGCAGCGCGCTGGCCGCCAGCTCTCTGGCCACCTCGGCCTTCATCAACACCCACTTCGCCACAGCCACAGCGGCGCTGGGCTGGACCATCTTCGAGTGGCTGCATAATGGCAAGCCCACGGCGCTCGGCGCCATCTCCGGCGCGGTCGCCGGACTCGTTGCCATCACCCCGGCCTCCGGCTTCGTGCATCCCATGTCGGCGCTGGTCATCGGCCTCATCGCCGGATTCGTCTGCTCCTTCATGGTCTTCAAGGTCAAGGCCCTCTTCGGTTACGACGACTCGCTCGATGCCTTTGGCGTGCATGGCGCCGGCGGAACCCTGGGCGCAATCCTCACCGGCTTCTTCGCCGCCGCGGCCATCAACTCCAACAACAAGGACGCGGCCGGCAACGTGATCTCCGGCGCGATCGACGGACACTGGCATCAGGTCATCAATCAGCTCATCGCTGTCGGCATCTCATGGGCCATCGCCATCGCCGGCACGCTCGTTCTGCTCGTCCTCATCGACAAGACCGTCGGTCTCCGTGTCAGCCCCGAGGATGAGAACGAAGGCCTCGACCTCTCACAGCACGGCGAGGAAGGCTACGACTTCGCCACCTAGAGCCGCCACTCCGATTCTTGTTCACCAAAATTCCGGGGGGACTGGCACAACCAGCCCCCTCGCCTGTTAGGCTGTCTAGCGAGGCGTTTTCCGTATGATCAAGATCGAAGCTATTCTGCAACCTTCCAAGCTGGACGCAGTCAAGGATGCCCTGCTCGAAGCCGGCATCGAAGGCATGACCATCCTCGAAGCCCGCGGTCATGGCCGCCAAAAGGGCCATACCGAGTTCTATCGCGGCCGCGAATATACCGTCGATCTCCTGCCAAAGGTCAAGATCGAACTGGTGGTCAATGAGGACATGAAGGAAAAGACCCTTCAGGCTATCATCGGCGCCGCCCGCACCGGCCGCATCGGCGACGGCAAAATCTTCGTCAGCCGCATCGACGACGCCATCCGCATCCGTAACGACGAGCGCGGCGAAGCGGCTCTCTAGCGATCCAGAAAATTGGGTGCCCCAGGTCCGGATTCTCGGACCTGGGATCCCATACCTTACCGCGGACATTTGTTATTGTGAGCGCTTGCGTCGCTTCCATTCGGCGAGTCTTTCTTTCACCACTTCAAATCTGGCTGCCTGCTCCGGCGAGAGTGGCGCGTGTTTGCATCGCCGGAAAATATCTCTGTACATATAGCCGGAACGATAGAAAAATGGGCGAAGCTCAAGGAAGCAGATAGCCGCTTCCATCGCTAGAGGCGCGCCCGAGGCAATTCTGTCGTATGCGCCAACAAAGCCCCCTGGAAATGCGAGCGCGTGGAAGCCCGCACTCAGCGCTTCGCTTGCCTGATACCACTCACTCCATTTCTCAGGACTCAAGTCCCGAGACAGGAAAGCCTGCTTTCTCCGGTCATTCAGCTGAACAATCTCGGCTGCGTTCTTGCGGATTTGTTGCTTGATTCGATCTGAATCCATCGCGTTCACGAACCACTTCGGGGCGTTAGCTCAGGCCAGCATCTTTAGGCCGTGCTTCTCAACAATATCCAGCAACTTGAGCGCCATTCCGCTGGGTTTCTTCGCGCCCGATTCCCATTTCTCAACTGTCGATTCGCTGGTATTCAGGTAGCGCGCAAAGACCGGCTGGCTCACACGCTGGCTTTCGCGAATCCGCTTGATCCGCTTGGGCGCCATTGCTGCGGGAACCGACAGGCAGGACGCGTCGAACCCCCGCATCGTCTCCTGATCTATAGCACCCACCCTGAACATCGCCGAGGCTGAAGAATGAATAGCCTCAAACGCATCGCTCTTGAATTTGCGCTTATCTGTCATTGCAAATCTCCATCCAGGAATTATCTTGTGTCAGTTCGTCGACCTGCTGCTCCGTCAGTGTCGCGTAAACTTTGGCGAGCTTCCTGAACTTAGTTAGCTCCTCGTCTTCGATATTGCTCCGATCCTTCTTCGCAAACACATATTCATAGACCCAGTATCGCCCGCCCCTTGCAACAATGATCGAGCGGTAGCGATTCTTGCCCAAGCGCTTCTTGAAGACTCCTCCGCCCAGATCGATGGCCTGCCCTTGCATCACTTGTCGAATGGCTGCGCAAAGCTCTGCATCCTTGATGCTCGCCCTGCTCGCCGCCTTGGCAAACCAGGCTGTCTTGAAAACCCGTTCCGGTCTTCCGACCCGATCCGACATATTGCCTAGTGTAGCACCTGGTGCTATTGCAGCACAAGAGAAACACCTCCCACTCCGCTCAGTATGGGCTTCGCTTCCCCCCGTGGATTGTCTATTTGATTCGATCTGAATCCACTGCGTGCATTTGGACTCGTCTGCAATTACCGCTGCGAGTATCCACCGGCCGGTGGCTTTACGGTTGCTGGCCCCTCAAAGGGGCCTGACCGCAACCGTCCGAAGCAAAAGCAAGAACAAAAGAAAGAGCCTCGTACTGCTATCTTCACTGCCGCAGCACAGGCAATTCG
>JBEKKL010000058.1:0-39025 GCA_050010735.1 Occallatibacter sp.
TCTTTGGCGAATGCATATGAATCTGGTCCGTAAGAGCTTGTAGTGATCAGTATTCCCCTGTTAGCGCCCTCATTTACCACCGTGCCGTAGAGATCTCTCACCGCCGCGACGTCTACAGGGTTTGTATATCGTTTAGCTTGCAGCACAAATTTGCCACCACGAAGCGGATCTGGATCAAAAAGCACGGCATCGACGCCTCGATCACGCGATGCCCTCGTTACCTTGACCTCAACCCCCTCCTTTGCGAACTCCCACTCAAACAACTGAGCGACCAGTTGCTCAAAGTCGTCCCATGGCATGGCTGCCAAATTGGCTTCCGGTGCGAGAAGTGAATCGAGATCTTTGGTTGCAATGAATCTGTCGTCGATTTTGTTCAGGACGAAGATTGGCCTAATCGGCGAGATCGAATCGAGCGAAGGCACAGCGATTCCCTTGAAGTGCCTGAAGCAAGCCTCGGGGTCTACTTGGTCAAGATGCAACGCGCTGAACTCATAGACCTGGCCCTGTAGTGAGCAGATGATTCCCTTTCGGGGAGCTCCGGTCGCCGGGTCGAACCAATCTTGAGATACGTTTATGGCAATTGTCTTGAAGCTCGTGGGATCAAGTACTTTGGATGCGAGGTAGCCTGCACGAATAACGACCGAGTACAGACACTGGCGGACGATTTTTTTCTTTTGCGCCTCGGACGCGTACTTAGGCTTCCCTCCAGCGGTCACACCGGACTGAAACTGATGTCCCGCAAAGTCAGGGAACTGGAGTTCAATGAGAGCGACTTTTGCGTTTGGGTCAGCAAAAGCGCGGAAGGTGTTTTGGGGTAGATAGTGATACAAATATCGCATCGGATGGCGTTTGTTCGATATTTCGATTAAGGTCGCAAGGGCTCCAGGATCTTCGCGCGCATATCCATCTCGGAGCTTATCTAGCCTAGAGGCTTCAGCGGTGAACGTCTCCTCGAAGGCACGCATCTTAGTATCGATGATCTCTTGCAGTGCATCCTTTTTTGCGAGCGTCGAAGTCCGCTGCTCCGTATCGTGGTCGAAAAAGCTTGGACTCCTGTCCTTGTGTGGTTCCAAGTACCACGAGGCATACTCACTCTTCGCAAGGTGCAATACGGGCGGAGCGGGAATAGCCGAGAGATCGGGAATAGGCAGAGGCTCTAATAACCTATCAACACTCAGCTATTCTGAATCGCACGGCAGCAAGTATCGGTCAATAGGACTAAATACTCCAGGGTGCGGTTCACTCGCGTGAGCAGTCATCCCGTCGTAATTAACGGCAGAGATCTGCTTCGAGAGACTTTCAACCGTGTATCTGTAGTGTTCCCACGCGCGGTTGAGCCCTGTACGCTTCCAGTCCAAATTGCGATGCATTTTTAGCTGCCTTCATTGATTATATCGAGTTATCGTCTCAAAATAGGCAATTCTCTGCGTTTACTAAAGTTCGCGATCTCATGCGGTCAATGGAGCCGATCTGTCATACGTTATGCGGAAGTTACTCTTTCGGCACGGGGGCGACATTGGCGAATCTCGCGGGGACCGCTTCAACGAAGAGGCGACGACGCGTCCTCGGGCATCGTGGCGGGCTGTGCCCGCTGAACCTGACCACGCAGCAAGCCAGGCTACTCCTCGCCCCCTTTTCAGAAAGATGCGAAGGATGGGGAGCCCGGCTGTTCTACATGAAGTGGTGTTTCTTCAATCCTTCCGCAAGAGATTGCAGGTCCGGAAACAGGTTCCATTTTTGAATGCCCATCCTAACTAACAGCTTTCGCAAGTCTTTCTTACATTCAGCCGGAATACGAAACTCGCGAATGTAGTTCTCATGCCCTTGGAGACGGTCAATTCCACCTACAAACTGACGATCAGGGCGATGAATT
The DNA here is from genome assembly GCA_050010735.1 of Occallatibacter sp. Lineage (GTDB taxonomy): Bacteria > Acidobacteriota > Terriglobia > Terriglobales > Acidobacteriaceae > Telmatobacter. Next base: position 1,874 of record JBEKKL010000058.1, read on the forward strand.
GTAAAACGACCAGCCTGAGCAACAATCCTTTCGTCCATCTCTACGGCCTCAAGAGCGAGTACTCTAGGCAATCCCAGTCTCTTCTGTTTGGCTGGTTTGAGTTGGGGAAAACGCCTCACAATGGCATCGTCGCCAATCCCAAATGCCTCCATCGCCATTGCCTGTACTGTTGGTTCTTCCGCCCCAAAAAGGCGCTTCATTGCGCTATTTGGAAGACCTGGCTGCGCAAATTGCGCATTCAATCTCGATGGGGAAATCGCCCAAAGGCAACCGTCAACACTTTTTTCTCGGTTTGGTTCGTCAAGAACCGCGAAATAAAGGGCGGTAAGCGGGTTTTCTGTCCAGTCGAGCAACCGCGTTGGAAGCCTATAATGCTGTGCTAGCATTAGCCATTCAAGTTCCGATGAGGGAATGGGGCGATGTCCAAGGCGCCCAATAGCACGAGAACGGAATTTCCGAATGAGCTCGTGTTCGATACCTTCCCGCGTCTTCAATGGAGGACGCAACGCCGAAGGTTTCAGCTCCCAGTTGATAGCATCAGTATGACCTCGCCACCATATTGTTTCTTCGCCGAAGGTGTTTTCCAAGTCTTTTAAAGCACATCCGAGCCACGCCATCGGATCAATTCTAATTGCCACTTCAGACATTAAGGCACCGTCCATAAATAGTGTAGAACCAAGGTACATCAATCGGCGTGTTCATGGATGCCCCGAAATTCTTGCGCAGCTCGGGCTTGATCAAGCTCTTCAATTTACAGCATTCAGCTGATTACGCCTGAACAACCGGCAAACCGTAAGTTGACAGTTGATAAACGCCTCGTCGAGTGCGGTTTGGGGCTCAAAGGGTAAGTTCTGACCCACGACCGCCGCCCCTTGTTTTCAAGGGCTTGCATGGGTCAAATGTCAAGGCCATAATTAAACCATGAAATACGGCTATGCCCGCGTATCGACTGACGATCAGAGTATAGCCCTGCAACTCGCCGCCTTGAAGATGGCCGGGGGCAAGTTGCTTTTCAAGGGCGAAGGCTTGTCAGGAGCCGCTGTCTGCGCTGCTTACGCAGCGGATGAACGTTGACACGTCATCCCCAGTGGGTAGCCGTAAGTATACCTATTGAGCGCTTTTGTTAACATGTGCATATTCAATTGGTTAGCGTTTTGCGTTTACATCCGTAAACGCGACAATAGGGCGAATGGTTCCAATGCGCTCTGCGCGTAAACACATTCTCTCGTAAGGGGTTATAGCGCTCTGCCCCAATAGCGTCACCACAGGAACGGCGCTACAATGCCTCTACTGAGGTATTCCCCGATGACCTCTCCAGATGGCAAAACGCCCGTCTCCGCTCCGCCTGCGGCTCCTGCTGTGCCGACGAGCGAAAGCAATCGCACCAAGTCTATTGCGACGCGGCTTACTGATGCCGAGTTTGCCGAGGTCGAATCTGCGGCGGCCAGCGCCGGGAAGAAGCTGGCAGAGTGGCTCCGCGAGGCCGCGCTTGCCCAAGCCCGCACCACAGGTGAAGAGAAGACAACGGACACGGTTCTGCTGGCGGAACTGATGGCTTTGCGCAGCCTGATCGTCAACCTATTCGCGGTTGCTTCAAAGGGACCATTGAGCGACGAAACCTTGCGCAAAATCAGCACGTATGCCGACGCGATCAAGGACCAGAAAGCCGAGGAATTGCTGGCCAGAGAGCGCATCCAGACGACACCCGAATCAGGGGAGAAATAGCCGTGAGATTCCGGCGGATTCGCCGTGCATTTCCGTGGCAAACTGCGGCGCTTCTGGCCGTGCTCTTGGGTGCGCCTGTGCTGGCATTTGCAGCTTGGTTTGTATGGGAGATCGAGCCGCTTCAAAGTTATTATTTGCTCGACTATCGTCAGTGCAGCAAGACAGCGGAACAGACGGGATCGGCAACCGAAATCCGGTGGCTGATGAAGACAGCCCAAGGACGCAAGAGCCTGCCAGCAATCCCTTCCGATGTGACCACCGGAAAAGCTGGAAACCTGTCCCTTCATCTCTCCTCTACGGCAATCAAAAGCGGCTGGATTGGCCTGGGGAAATCTGCCCCCGACTTGGTCTATTCCGGCGAACTGAAAGACGCCCTGGGGACGAACATTTATCATGACCGTTCTTACTCGAATTTCATCGCTCTTCCACTGCTCGAAGGCTGCACCTTCGCACTGACGATTGTGGCATTCATCGTCTTCACAACGAGGGCAGAGTTGTGGCGGGAATGGAATCAACTTTGGCGTGAGGTAATCGCGGCGGATTCATCCCGGGATGACTGGCGAGATGTGTCTCCGAATCGACATGGAATCAGCCGCCCTATCACGCCTCGGGAATGGTTGGGAAAGGTCCGCTCTAAGCTGGCCGATTGGGCCAGCAGAAGTGTCGGTAAACCGGCTCTGGAAAAGGTCATGATCCCGTCCGCTTTGCAGAGTCAATCACTCGCCAGTCCAGCGAATATTCAGCCTGCTGATTCTCGTACAGAACTTTCTTCGGAGCGGCCCTCTCAAGCCGAGCCGAAGTACCCTGCACAAGGCCAGTCCATCTTTCCCGGAGCACGGAGAGCAAACGGCGTGCAGCAAGAGCCGATTGCGTGGGATGAATCGCAGTGGATTGACTGAGCCGAATACCTACGCGATGCCCGTGATTCATTCGAGCAAACGAATGCTCGCGGTACTTCTCCCGCATGGATGAAAGCAACGCGGAAGGGCCTCTCATCCATCTGGATTTTCCTTTCTCCAAGCGCATCGCTATACGGTCGTTATCGTTGATAGTTTCCGCGTTAGTTTTGCCCAGTCTAACCCCGACCTTACTTCCACTCAAAGCGAATCATTTGCCAGGCTGCAACGACAACGGCAAGAGGTGTTCATCTACAACGATTAGTTACTTTATAAGGAGAGCAATTCAGCTTACATTGGGCGCTTAATTACGGATTCCATCGAGCGGTAATTGCTCTTGCAATCCACTCCTTAATCAGAGGAGAATTGCACGAGCAATCGACAGACATATACCATAAACATCAATATCCATGCGGTTAAAAATCACTATTGTCGAAAAAATAATTTCGTCGCGATGCGACTATTTGCGACAATTCTGAGTTACTCTAAACAGCACGGCAGTTGTACAGTGCTGCGACTCTTACATAGGAGTCTTTGCGATGCTGACGATCTCGAAAGCTCTTTCCGCAAAACAGGCACAAACCTACCACGCGCGCGAGTTCGCCTCCGAGCAGCAGAATTACTGGAGCCAAGATCGACAGGCATACAGCGAATGGCGTGGTGCGCTTGCTGAGGACTGGAATCTCCACGGTGCTGTTCATGCAGAACACTTCGCAAACCTGAGCGATGGCCAGCATCCTGAGAACGGAGCGCAGCTCGTCAAACATCAGCCGGCGAGGACCTACGAGAACGAATACGGCAAGCAGGTGACGAGCGTCGAACACCGGGCAGGATGGGATGCTACCTTTTCCGCGCCGAAGTCCGTTTCGCTTACCGCGCTTGTGGGTGGTGATGTTCACGTGCGGGAAGCACATCGTGAGAGCGTGCGCGTTGCGCTTGGAGAATTGGAGCGATACACACAGGCGCGCATCGGCAATATTCATGCGCCGGAGAATACAGGCAAGTTTCTTGCGGCGACGTTTGAGCACGATACGGCACGGCCTGTCGATGGTTATGCAGCGCCACAGCTTCACACGCACGCAGTGGTCTTCAACATGACAGTGTGCGAGAACGGCCAATCTCATGCCCTGCAAGAACGCAGTTTGTTTCAGTCACAGCACTACGCCACCAGCGTTTATCGCTCTGAGCTTGCCATGAGGTTACAGAAGCTCGGTTATGAGATTGAAATCGGCAAGCATGGCCAGCCAGAGATTAAAGGATACACGCAGGAATACTTGGACGCATCGAGTCCACGGCGGGAACAGATCAAAAAACATTTGCAGGAGATCGGCAGAGAGGGCGCAGGCGCGGCACAAGTTGCGGCACATCGGACGCGCGACAAAAAAGAAATTCAATCGCAAGATGAGGTCTTGCGGCGGCATCGTGAGTTGGCTGTACAGTTCGGCAATCAGGCCGACCGTGTGGTAGCGCAGGCGCGGGAATATGCTCATCAGTTCGAGCCACGGCAAGAAAAGACAGCGCAACTGTCTGCCACGTATGCGCGGAATCACGTCTTCGAGCATTCAGCAGTCCAGGACGAGCGGACAATCCTGCAATCGATGCTGGACCGTGGCATGGGGCAACTCACATACAGCGAAGCACGCCAGGAGTTTTCGCGGCGTGTCACGAGTGGGGAATTTTGCACCATCAGCCACAGAGAAGGGCGCGCAGCCCCTCAATACACAACTGCCGAGATGGTCCGCATGGAAAAGGCGATCATTGCAGGAATGCAGCAAGGTATTCACGGCGATTTTATGCTGGTTTCGCCTCAGGTGCGCATCTGGACAGAGAACCGGCACCCAGAGTTGAATGCTTCACAGCTTCGGGCCGTCGATGAAATCTTTCTTGCACGAGAGAAGATCGTCGGTTTGGAAGGAGTTGCCGGAACAGGCAAGACAACCACATTATCTGTAATCCGCGAGGGTGCAAAGAGCGCCGGATACCATGTGGAAGGCTTCGCGCCGACTTCACGCGCAGCTCAGAAGCTCTCCGAGGCAGGAATCAAGACATCTACGCTCCAACAGCACCTTGCATACGGCACAAGGCCGGACGCAGGAGAAAAGCGATTGTATGTGCTCGATGAGTCTTCGCTCGCTTCCACGCGCCAGATGCACGAATTTATTCAACGTCTCCATGCAAATGACCGTGTGCTGTTAGTCGGCGATACGCGGCAGCATGAGTCTGTCGAGGCAGGACGGCCCTTTGCTCAGCTTCAAGAAGCAGGAATGAAGACAGCAAAGCTCGATGAGATTGTGCGGCAGCGCGATCCAGAGTTGAAATATGCCGTGGAGCAGTTGGCCCGCGGCGAGGTCAGGCAGGCGGTTGCCAGCCTCGATGACCAGGGACGAGTGCACGAGCACACGAGCCGCGAGGAACGCATCGCGGCAATTGCAAAGGAATACGCACGCTCGCCCCAGAGTACGCTTGTCGTTTCGCCGGACAACCGATCACGGTCCGAGATCAATCAACGGATTCATAGTGAAATGCAGTCGCGGGGATTGGTGAACCGCGATGAACACACCATCAGGACGCTGGTGCCGCGTCAGGAGATGACCGGCGCGGATCGCACCTGGGCGCGGCAATACCAAGTGGACGACATTCTGCGCTACTCACGCAGTTCGCGAGAAACCGGCATCAAAAAGGGCGAATACACGCGCGTTGTCAGAATTGACGCGCAGACGAATCTTCTGACGGTGGTGCGCGCGGATGGAAGCGAGCAGACCTACGATCCGCGTCGGCAGATGGGCGTTATCGCCTATCGTGCGCAGGAGAAGGCATTCTCTGTCGGCGACCGTATCCAGTTCACCTCGCCAGCCAATGAGCTAAAGATTGCCAATCGTGAACTTGGAACTGTGGAGGGATTCGGCGCTGATGGAAGGATGCGTCTCAAACTGGACGGCGGGCGTAATGTCGCCATCGACCCAGAGCAGCATCCGCACATTGACCACGGTTACGCCATGACGAGCTACTCCAGCCAGGGACAGACCGCCGAGCGTGTGCTCGTACACGTCGATACCGAACTCGGCGCGAAGGATCTGCTCAACAACCGCATGGCCTACGTTGCAATTTCGCGCGGGCAGAATGATGCACAGGTTTTTACCAATAACGCCGGTAAGCTCGCATATGTTCTTGCCCGCGATGTTTCGCATAAGAGCGCACTTGAGCCACAGATCGGGATTGCTCAACCTGCCCAAGACATCGCAAAGGCTCAGCATTCCGAGTTGAGCCACGGTGTCGAACTGGGATTGAGCTTGTGAGCTCTAGGAATCGTATGCAGTGAAATCTTCTCTGGAGGTACACACTATGCAATCAATCGACAGCGCATCCAAGAAACCGCCGGTACGTGTCACAGTCCCGTCCCACGCCAAATTGCTGGTTAGCCGCAATGAAGCCGCACAGCTTCTCTCCATCAGCGTGCGCGGAATTGACTACCTGGTAGCTACGAGGCGGCTGCCGTTCAGAAAGATTGGAGGCCGGGTTTTAATTCCGGTGGCTGAACTGCGTAAGTATGCAAACGGCGATCACCCGGAACGAATTGTGGCTTGAGCGGCCTCCCCCACGTATTCGGTTCCGATTCCGTTTGCGGCGGGGTTCAAAAAATCATTGCGCAACGTAGCGCAAACTTATCAAATTTGATAAACTGCTTGGGAGGGCAAACGTCCAGCGATGGTTTGGAATGTTGATTTCTATCAGGACGATGACGGAAAACTGCCCGTAATGAAATGGCTGGACACCCTGCCGGAGGAAGTTCGAGGCAAGGTCATTGCCCGTATCGATCTGCTGAAAGAGGGAGGGCCGACTCTCGACTATCCCTATACTTCACAGATTGATGGACGGCTCCGCGAAATTCGGTTACGGTTTGGAAAAACGCGCTACCGGGTTCTGTACTTTTCGATGACGAGCGTACAGCAATCTTGCTGCACGGTCTGACGAAGAACACTCCGGCAGTAGAGGAAGCAGACAAGCGTATCGGCAGCGCAAGGATGGCAAAACACGAGGCTCGTTTAGGCTCAAAGCGCCCCGCCGGGGCCAGACGCGGAAAAGGAGAAGGAAGCAAATGACGACCGCTTGGGATAGTTACGTAAAAAAGGAACTCCGTAAGCCCGCAGTCAAGAAGGCGTACGAAGAAGAGACGCAGGTATTGAAGATTGGTCTGGCGTTGGCGAATCAGCGGCGGCAAAAGGGGCTGACTCAGGCCGAGGTCGCTGAGAAGATCGGGACCAGTGCTCCGCAACTCAGCCGAACCGAGCGCAAACCGGAAAACGCCAACATGCGAACCTTGATCCGGTACGCCGCAGCGGTTGGCATGGACCTCGACATTCGCCTTGTTGCACGTGGATAACGTACCCGTTATACGGGCGAAATAGGGCAATCTTAGTGGCTGTTTTGGCTTCGTGCGGTGTTCTTGAGAGCCCAACCACATTCCCCCGATTTCACCTATAGCTTTGCTTTTGTGAGGCGACGCAGAAAGCTATCCTTGGCAGCATGTGCTTTGTGGAGTTCTTCCATTGTCAAGAGGAATTCATCTTCACCTCCCTGACGGACAGCCAAATCATGCAAGTCGGTTAGCAGTATCACAGCCCGGTCGTAATCATTTGGCTGCCGCTTCTGAATGTGCGCATCCACCTGTTTCCAGACCGCCTTTTCACGCTTTGCCAAATTGTCTAGATATAGCACGCGGTTTGCTTCTTCCTTCGCTTTCTTCCGCGCGGCTTCCGCTGCTCGCTGCGCATTTAGTTTCCGCATACGTTCCTCGGCGCGGGCATGGGATGCCGTCAGGAGATCGGCGATTGAACGTCGATCTGCTGTGCCGTGATCTGAGACAGAGGCGTTCTCATGCTCGAAGCGGCATAGCAGTTCGATCCTCCACCGTTCATCTGGCTCCGATAGCGCGTTTACGAGCAGGCCATCCTTCTCTTTTTCGGTCAGGCCTCGAATCCAGGTCGTAAGGTCCTTGCGCGATGGTCCTGCTTTTAACGGCCCTGAAGCAGAGGCGGCAACTTCGACGAGGTCCTCATCGATTCCAAGAAACTCGATCAACGAATCGTATGGCGCTGAAAGTTCGCGCAGGCCAGCTGGCACGGGAGGCTCCAACACTTCGTCGGAGAATTCCCCATTTTGCACACTGAAAAGCCATCCGAGGTATAGACAGCGGAAGTCGCGGCGAAGCAGATCGCCGCGCAAAGGAATCAACGATACCATCCAACCAGTGCCATCATCCCAATCGTCGTCCGGCTCCACTTCGCTTTCAAAGGAAAGCGTCACGAATTTTGCAGAACTGCGCACCTGCGCGGACTTCCCTGGGAACATTGCTTTGATTTGCTTCGCGTCAACCAACTCCTGCGGCAAACGAAGATGGAACTCTCGCGTACCCCAGTTCGCAATGTACACAAATGCATCAAAATACTTTTCCAGAAGGTTGAGCGGATCTGCCTTCAGGTCTCCCCACTCATAGTGATTTGTAAAACTCGTAGAAGTAATAACGGCGCGCGTGGATATAGATCGCAGTGCGGCCATCTCTGTTTTTGTCAGCGCGCGATCAATCGCTTTGAAGTCGTAATACTGGTATTCGCTCATTAGAACCCTTTGCGCCAATAGCTGTATGCTGCAATCCACTCCGCGCCTACCGGTGCAGGTTTGGGCAGAGGTAGATCGAGAATTTCAATTCTCTGTTTCATCCCATCTCGTTGACAGACCGCGACAATCCGACCGTCGCGGGTCATATCGACTTTCTCCACAACGGCCTCCATACCAAGGATGTTCACCGGAAATGGAAGCGAGAGATGCTCTTGAATCATCGTAAGCAAGCCAACTTTTTGCTCGTCTTCGCCGTAAGCATCTATCACTGCTTCCTCAATCAGTGCCTCCAACTTAGCCTTGCTGAGAACCGGAAGATTGGTTTCCGGCTCAGGTTTCAATTTGCGAATATCCATGTGGACCACCACGGGCTTGCTTAGTTTCTTTGTCATAATCCTCCGTATTCTCAGAGTGGTTCCGCATTAACCAACCCAAGTATTTTTGTGGAACGCTTGCCACACGCCGTCATTCCCGAACAGGCCTTCGGTTTTCATAGAACCAAATCTGCGGATCGCAGACAAAGGCAGCGCTCTGCTCCTGATACGTGGTGTGAGTCCACACTTTCTGTGCACTCTGCCAGAACACATCGATGATCTGATCGTTCACTTGCCCTGGCAGATTCTTCGGCCACACTACGGAGAACTCATTGCCAGACTTATTGATCATGAAGCAGAAAACATATTGAGTACAATTCTTGAAGGCTTCAAATAAGTCTGCCACTCGCACCCAATCTCCATCCGTATCAACCGGAAGATGTGTCAATGAAAAGAAATACGTCGACTCGGACAGGGATGGCTGAAAGTGTAACCAGTCGTTACCTATACAACGTTTCGAATAGTAAGCTGCAACTGGATTACTATTCTCTACCATATTGAGGTGGATTTCGTCGTCATCTCGGTAAAGGAGGCCTGCTTTGAATGCATCCAATCCTGGCCTCAAGGATGTAGCAATCCCTCGCCATATGGTAACTGTGTCAGATGTCGTAGCTCTATTGTGGCCAATCACATTACGAATTTCGATTACTTCAGAAAGCTTATTTATCAAAAATGTCTTCTCATAACCGCTGAATTCATGCACAAATGACCATATCGAATCCATCGTCAAAATGGTCTGAAGATCTTCCATTGTTGTGATCCAGATGGGGTTCCTACTGTTCTCGCAATTCAAATAGATTCTGTTCGAAAGATTATTGAGGCGCCCCTTCCATTTGCGGAGCAATCCGTCCGGAAGGACATCTTCCCATTTCCCGCCTGCCTTGGCCACAAGTGCTGCGTGTGCAAGTCTTCGAAACAATTGCTCATATTCGTAAAGCTCACGATAGACAAGTGCGTTTGTCTCCGGGAAGGGCAACTCAGAAACAAACTGTACGTTAATATTCATCGGCCACACTCCTTTTCTGCGAGCATTATCATGGAGGCTCACACTCATTTTGTCGTTATGGATTCGGTGATCTTGTCTTCTTGAGCGACCACCGCACTTGTCCGGCGATAAAATTGGCGAAGGGGCCCACGTCGCTTTCGATGCTGGCATGATCGAGCGCGCTTAGATACTCTGTCCGATCATCTACGCGAATAACTGTCCATGGATACCCGCCCGATGCCAGCAGTACGTTCATCAGAAAGCGTGCCATTCGGCCATTGCCGTCGGGATACGGATGAATATAGCCAAAGAGCCAGTGCCCAAGAACTGCGCGCACGCACGGTTCCTGCTCCCTCTCGATCAAATCCAGCAAAGCAGGCATCGCATCCCTGACCGCTTCCCAGCGTGGTGGAACATAGCGCGAATTGCGCAAGTAAACGGCATCATTCCGATAGCCCGCTAAAGCCGAGGCAGGAATCAAGCCGGCGGCAACGCACGGTTCAAACATTTCTCTGTGCCATTCGCGGTGGTCTGTTCTGACTACGGCACCAGCATTTTTGCCTTCGAGAACCTTGAGTACGCTTGCCTTGACCTGTTGGAAAGCCTGCCAGTAGCCGCGCGCTGCCAGCGCATCGCGATTGTGTTTGTCGGCCTCATTATGTTTGGGGTCCCATTGCCCAGAGATTACTCGCTCAATCAATTCCGGGCTTACGCGATAACCCTCAATCGACAACGAGTGATAGGCATCGTTTTTATAAATGTCGTCCACGTGCGCGAGGTATGCCTCGGCCTTGTCGGGCAATCCAGGCTGTGGCGGAAAAGTCTCCAGCACGGCATCGCGCGTAGAGGCCCATAGAGCTTGAATTCGGCTGACAATTGGAGCCTCCGTAGGGCGATTCACGGCAAAGACGGTTTGCCCATTCGCATATGGATCTGACTCGCGTACATCGTATCCGGCGCGCTTCATCGTGGAGAGAATCTCGTCTGCCTGTTCCGCGCGACCGACACGGCGCAGCGCGCCAGCGAGACGGCCCGCGACGGCTGAATGACCGCCATCCAATAGAATGCGCAGAAGATTCGAAGCGTCTGTGATGCGCGCAAGAACGACTTGGGTTTCCAAGGAATGATGACGGAAGAACGATTCCGGGACACGCACAAGCGCAGCTTCGGTCGTAAAGAGCCGCAAAGCATCACGCCGCGCCAATTGGTTTTGCGGCGGCATTTTCGCCTGCTTCAGATCGTAGAGCGCAGTGCGAAAAGGAAGCGCGATTGTATTGTTGTGCCCCTTGCGACTGTAGACCGTGGCCTGAGCTGGAACAACCGTGTTTTCGGCATGAAGCAGTAGCGACTGTTCTGGCGAAAGATGCCAGTTCGTGCCGAATCGTTCATTGCAGTACGCCGCGCAGAACTCCCAGAATGACGCAAACCATGCGGTACTATCTCCAGGACGAGCGCCTGGGCTGGCCGACATAAGCCACCCTTTGACGACTGGCTGCAGGAAACCATTCTTCACCAAACGGTCGCGGTGAACGCGACTCATCTGCCCGGCTTGAAAGACGTGCTGTCCGTTCTGTTGCAGCTCGCGGAGAACTTCCAGGGAAGCGGCGAGTTTTTCATTTGGGGTGGCCATAGTCTTCTGTGCCTCTGCACGTTTATTATGACGTGCAACTGCAAGTCTATTATGACGCGCCCATGCAAGTCTATTGTGACGTGATAGCGCAAGTATATTGTGCTGCGCCAGGGCAAGTGTTTTCTGTATCTAGATTATGCGTCGGCAATCGAACCGGAAGCCGCTACGCAGAGAATCGCGCCGCAATCTGTCCACTTCGAAGAAATTGCTCGGGGACTCGGATTGGGGCTTGTAGCACCAGAGCGGATAATGACATTCCCCGGATAGAGAGAGCATAGCCGAGGCCGGACCGGAGTCAAGGCCGCGCTGAAGCGCGCCGCTTCGCGGTCGTAGAGCCTTGACACCGGCCCTCGTGCCTCGGCACATCTTCCAATATCCGGGGAATGTCAGCTCCTCTGAACGGCTATTCGGAAGCAGACGCGATCCGCTCCACTACAGACAGCTTATGTGCAGGGGAAAGGTGGCTGTAACGGGCGGACATGATGATCGACTTGTGACCCGCCGCTTCTTGAATCTCTTTGATCGACGCGCCAGCCATCGCCAGCCAGGAACAAAATGTGTGCCGGTTTGAGTGCCTATCAGACGGGATGAAATGGGCCACTCTTAGTGGCTGTTTTGATGGCTGTTCGCTTCCAACTTTTCTGCGTTTCGGTGCGATTCTCTGCAAAGAAGAATCGCACTTTATGTTTATGAATACAAATATGTTATTCGCTTACGTGCAACACATTGCGATGTGGTGCAAAACGCTGAAAATGTGACTCATAATCCCTTGGTTCGGGGTTCGAATCCCTCCGGGCCCACCATATTCCTTGTGACTATCAGGGCTGCGCTGACACGGTCTTTGGTTGAGCGGCAGATGAAGCCTCGGCTCCGCCGCCGATCGCATCGCCCGTGACCACGAGTTCGACGCGACGGTTCTTGGCCCGGCCTTCGGGCGTGTCGTTCGTGGCTACAGGTTGTGTCTTTCCGAATCCATGCGAAGTTACCGACGACTCGGGGAGACCCTGTTTCACCAGAAACTCGAGGACCGTGGCTGCCCGCTGCTCAGAGAGTAACTGGTTGTACTCTTCACTGCCGACGTTATCGGTGTGGCCATCGACTTCGAGCTTCAGGCCCGGATGCGCGAGCACGATTCCGGAGATCTTGGCCAGCTTTTCGCGGGCGGCTGGTTTGAGCGTGTATTTGCCCGTGTCGAAGAGCACGTCCGACATGTTGACGATCAGTCCCCGCGCCGTGTCGCTTGTCTGCAAGACCGAGTTGAGCTGGTCGAGCAGTTGCTTTCGCAGATCGCTTTTTTCCGTCTCTGCCTGCTTGCGCGCGCGTTCGGCCTCTTCGGCTTGCTTTCGTGCGCGTTCCGCCTCGGCCTGAGCCGCTTGCTGCTGCTCAAGCGCCTGAGCGGCAGCTACGCGTTGTTTCTCCGCCTCAGCCTGAGCCGCCTGTTGTTGAGCCAGTGCGGCCGCTTGAGCCGCTTGTGCTTCGGCCTTCTCGCGAGCCGCGCGTTCGGCCGCTAGTTGTGCTTCCAGACGAGCTTTTTCCGAGGCTTCGGCTTCTGCCTTGGCCTTTGCTTCGCGGTCGGCCGCATCCTGGCGTTCCTTCGCCAGCCGCTCCTCTTCGCGCTTCTTCACGGTGATGATGCGCGTGTCCTCCGCGGTCTGCACGGCTTCCCTGGCTGTTGTGTCGATCGTCTTCTTGTCGCGCTTTTGCGCCAGATCGTCCTCGGACGTCTTCAACAGCTCAGAGGCCTTCTTGAAGCTCTCCGCGGCGTACTTCTCGCCGCCTGCCAGCTTGACGATCTCGATTGCGTTTCGAGCTTCCAGCAGACTCAGCGGAGTCTTAGATGCTGCCGCAGGCGCCTCATATCCGGCTTGAACCGTGGTCTCGTACTGGTCGCGCTGCAGCAGGTCAAACTTGGCGTCCATCTCTTCAACGCTGCCCACCGTGTCTGGCCGCACCACGTTCTCCATCACGACAACCTCGCTCGGCTGCGAGACTGAGAAGTACGGCTCGGCGGTCACGATCAACGCGAAGGCCTGCATCGGCTCGGTCACATCCATCTTGCTCTTGTTTCCGTTGAGCATCAGCTCACCGAGATTGTCCGCGCGCCCTTCCGGCGAGATAGCCCACAGCACATAGGTCAGAAATCCCGATCCGAAGCGCGACGCGGGCTCCAGCTTCTCAAACTGTGCCTGAATACGCACGGCTCCCTTGCGGCTCTCGATCTGCGCCTCGCCCTTGGCCTGCGATTGCAGAACCGTGCCGCGGAAGTCGATCTTTGTCGGTCCGCTCAGGTGGCGATAGTTGATGGCCTTGGTGGTCCGGACCACCAGTGTAACCCGCGATAGCGAACCCGACTCCTGCTGCGCCATCGAAACTGCCGCCATTCCGGTCACCGCGAGAAACACAGCTATCAGCTTCACGTGAGATATCCTCCTCTAGGCTTTTCCGCCCATGATACACCTCGGGAGGCTTCATTTGGCCCGATTCTTCGCAGCGCTCGATTCAGGCGCGCTCGTCCTGTGCCCGCCGTCACCCCCGCCCCGAAATCCATCCCATAAAATCAAAGACGAGGAGTTCAGAAAAGATGCCCCGTAAAGCACTCATTGCCGCCAATTGGAAGATGTACAAGACGCCCGTTGAAGCCAAGGCCTTCGTCGATGCCTTTTTACCCCTTGTTGCCTCGCATACCCGTGACGAGATCGCTCTCTTTCCGTCTCCCGTACTGCTTCCCACAGTGATTGAAGCCGCCAAAGGAAGCAATATTTTGGTCGGCGCGCAGAACATCCACTTTGCCGAGGAAGGCGCCTACACCGGCGAGACCTCGCTGAACCAGCTCCAGGCCGTTGGCGGAACGCATACGCTCATCGGTCACTCCGAGCGCCGTCAATACTTCGCCGAGACCGACGAGATCGTCAACAAGAAGCTGCACGCGGCCCTGAAGCACGGCGTCATCCCCATCGTCTGCGTGGGCGAAGTGCTCGCCGAGCGCGAGGCAGGCAAGACTGAATCGGTATTGAAGACTCAGATCACCGGAGCTTTCGCGGGCATTACGGCTGAGGCAGCCAAGCCTATCGTCATTGCATACGAGCCCGTCTGGGCCATAGGAACCGGCAAGACTGCCACACCTGAAATCGCCGTCGATGCGCACAAGATCATTCGCGCCGAGGTGGCCAAGCTGCTGGGCGCAGAGGTTGCGGCGGCCATGCGCATTCTCTACGGCGGCAGCGTGAAGCCCGACAACGCCACCTCGCTCATCGGCCAGGAAGAGATCGATGGGGCCCTCGTGGGCGGCGCCAGCCTCAAGCCCGATTCCTTCGCCGCCATCGTCAAGTACTAGCCTCTGCTGTGCAGTAAACCGTTCGACCGCAACGTTACAGTCGCGGTCGAACTTGTTTTGGCCTGTAAATATGCCGGGAAGTCTCGGTCGACGGAACCAAGGTCTACGTACGAGCGTATTGCTGGCATATGTCCCAGCGTGACTTCTATATTGACCGCCTTCGCACGGTGATGACTGCCTTGGTCATCCTGCATCACACCGCGATCACCTACGGCGCCATCGGCGGTTGGTTCTGGCGCGAGATTGAACCATCCAGTGCGATTTCCAGCCGTTTGCTGATCTGCTTCTGCACGATCAACCAGGCCTATTTCATGGGCTTCTTCTTCCTGCTCGCGGGATACTTCACTCCTGCATCGCTGGAGCGCAAAGGCTATCGGCGCTTTATCGGCGACCGCTTTCTTCGCCTCGGGCTGCCTCTTCTCGGTTTTGGGCTGATTCTAGCGCCGATCACCGTGGGTATCATGACTCTGGCGCAGGGGCATGGTTTCTGGGCGGGTCCCGTGTACCTTTGGCAGCACCATATGTTCATTAACGGCCCGCTTTGGTTTGCTCAGGCCTTGCTCTTCTTCAGCCTCGCTTATTGCGGATGGCGGGCTCTGCTCGGCGCGAAGCTCAGTGACTTCGAACGCAGGCCGAAACCGGTTCCTGCGGGCCGTTGGTGGTTGGCGACCGCGCTTGCGACCGGCGTCGTTGCCCTCGGCCTGCGTCAGTTTGTTCCTGTCGGAGTCAACGTCATCGGCATGCAACTCGGCTATTTCGCCACCTACATCTTCCTCTTTGCGGCTGGCATCGCGGCCTGGCGCTATGACTGGCTGCGGCAACTCACCTGGAAGAATGCGCGAACCGGATTGATCACCCTAGCGATTACATGGCCGTTGATGATTGTGGGAGGCGCGATCGCCTCGGCGGTGCACGGTCCGGGCAAATCCAACTTCACGAGCGGCTTCTCCTGGACCGCGATTCTCTATGCGCTCTGGGAGCCGTTTGTCGCCTGGGGCCTCATCGCCCTTTGGTTGCTGGTCTTCCGCGAACGCATGAACCCGCCGTCTCCGTTATGGAGTTGGCTCAACCGCCGGGCCTACGGGGTCTACATTCTGCATCCGGTGGTACTGGTCGGAATCAGCCTTCTGTTACATGGCTGGGTTGCGCCGGCGCTGGCCAAGTTCGGAGTGGTTGGCCTGCTGGCCTGTGCAGCAACATGGCTGGCAGCCGATCCGATGGTACGCCTGCCTGGCGTGCGGCACGTGGTCTAGCTACTTCAACGGATCGGCGGGCAGAGTCCAGCCTTCCTTCTCGCCCTTGTTCTGCTCCTTGAGCCAGTCCATCAGCGGTTGGAAGTACTCGACAATCGCCGAAGCATCGGCCTTGTCTGTACCAGTCATCGCCTTCAGCGCTTCAGGCCATGGCTTTGAAGAGCCCATCGACAGCATCGCGTTCAGCCGCGCGCCTGCCTCCTTCGATCCATAAACCGAGCAGCGATTGAGCGGCCCCTTGTAACCGGCGGCCTGGCACATCGCACGATAGAACTGGAACTGATAGACCCGCGCCAGGAAGTAGCGCATATAAGGCACATTGCCGGGGATGTGATATTTTGCTCCGGGGTCGAAGTCCGCCTCGGTGCGCGCGACCGGCGGAGCGATGCCCTGATACTTTTCGCGCAGAGCCCACCAGGCGCTGTTATAGTGCTCCGGCGTGACCTGGCCCGAAAAGACCTGCCAGCGCCACTTGTCGATGAGCAGGCCAAAGGGCAGGAATGCGATCTTGTCCAGAGCCGTATGCAGCAGCAGCGGAATATCCGCGCTCTCTGGTGGAACCTGGTCGATCAGGCCGAGTTTCTTCAAGTAAACCGGCGTCACATTGAGAGCGATCGAATCGCCGATGGCCTCGTGGAAGCCGTCATTCGCGCCGTTCTGAAAAAAGTAAGGCTGATTGCGATAGGCCATCTGATAGTAGTTGTGGCCCAGTTCATGATGCACCGTAACAAAGTCGTCGGCGGTGGGCTGAAAGCAAGCCTTGATGCGAACGTCGAGCTGATTGTCCAGGTCCCAGGCGCTGGCGTGGCAGACCACGTCGCGGTCGCGCGGATGCGAGAGCATCGAGCGCTTCCAGAATGTCTGGGGCAGGGGATCGAAGCCAATCGACTTATAGAATCCCTCGCCGTAGCGCACCAACTGCTCTGGGGTTGTGTTGCGTGCCTTCAAAATCGCACCCAAATCGTAAGGCAGCGGCCCGGATGGCGGCGCGACCACATCGTAGATATTGCCCCACTCCTGCGCCCACATGTTACCAAGCAGATCGCCGGGAATCATGCCGTCGGGTCTGCGCGCAGCGTCGCCGTATTTTTCAATGAGCTTGCGGCGGACATAGGTGTGCAACTCGCGATAGAGCGGTTCCACCTGTTTCCACAGGCGCTCGATCTCGGCCTGAAACTCCTCTGGCGTCATGTCGTACTGCGAACGCCAGAGCGCCCCTGTATCGGTAAAGCCCAGCTCGCGCGATCCCTGATTGCTCAACTCGGCCAGTCGTGCATAGTCGCTTCGCATCGGCACGCCCACCGCATGCCAGCCTTTCCACAGAGTCGCTAGTTCATTGGGATCGCGGCTCTGTGCCATCTTCACGCCGATCTCATCGATCCCGAGGCAGTTGTCCGGGTTCGTTTCCGGGCAGTATTTTCCGCGGCCATACGCCGCATCGAGCTCGGCGGCCTTCTTGGTAGTCTCGGCGCGAAGCGCAGGATCGGAGGGCGCTGGAAGCGGAATGCTCAGCTTGAGCAGCAGCAGCTTGCGCGCCGCATCGGGTGGCAGCGCCAGTCCGTCGAACTTGCGCGCCTCGTTGATCAACTCAGTCTGCCGGGCGATCAGCCGGTCGTTGGCCTCGGCCTCCAGAGCCACCGTATCGTCGGTGATATAGGTCTCCTCGACCCAAGATGCCTGAGCGACGTTGACGCTCATCGCGCCCAGTTCCTTCTCCGCGCTGTCGAGGAAGGCCAGAGCCTCGGCAACAGTCGGCTTGGCCGCGGGGCTTTGCGCAGGAGCAGTCGACAGGCAGAAGAACGCGCTCGAAAGCGCCAGGAGGGAGGGAAGGATGGTGCGGAGTCTGAAAGTCATAACAAGGGAAATATAGAACATTTGCCGACGCTCTGGCGCGTCCTTCTAATTCCCGCTCTTGCCCATTCCGAAGATCTTTTGCAGTATGTTCTTGTGGTCGGCCGGGTGGTCGCAGGTCTCCATCGGTGCGGTACCGGCGAGGAAAGCCGCCTGGACGCTAGCCGGGCACGATGCGTCGCTGAGCAGGTTGCTGACGCTGTCGATCGAAACAATCTCCACACCATCCGGCGCCTTGAACTCGTTGGTGTCGGAGTACTGCGGCAGCGCGACGGCCTTCTTCATAAACGCTGCCCAGATCGGCGCAGCGGCGTGAGCGCCCTCGATCTTGATGTCGGTATAATCATCGTTGCCCACCCACACAACGCACAGCAGATTCGAAGTGAATCCGGCGAACCACGCGTCGTGGTCGGTGCCGGTCTTGCCCGCTGCCGGCGCGGTGAATCCCATACTGCGCACCCCCGCACCCGTCCCGGTGCCGGTTACATCGCTGTGCAGCACGTTTTCCATCAGGCTGGTGGTGAGGTAAGCCACGCGCGGGTCCAGAACCTGCTTCGATGTGGGCGTGAAGTCGGTAATCATGTCGCCGGTCGAGGTGCGCACGCTGGCCAGCATCCACGGGTCGATGTGCAGACCGGCGTTGGCGAAGACTGTGTAAGCGCCCGCCATGTCGAGCGGTGTCGCGTCATACGCGCCGATGGCCATCGCCGGCGTGCCGCGAGCGCTTTTGACGCCGGCTTCGCGAGCCAGCGCAGCTACGCGATCAAATCCCACCATGCCGGCCAAACTGATCGTAGCGTTGTTGAGCGAACGCATCAGCGCATAACGCGCCGTCACCTGGTCATGATACTCGCCTTCGAAGTTTTTTGGCGTGTACTCCTGGCCGCCCACATCATAGGTGGTCTGCTGGTCGCTGAGGATTGTGACTGGTGAAAAGGGCTTGGTCTGTCCCGGCAGTGTAGTGCCTTCCGCCGCTGTGGCAAACGCCGAAGCGTAGACAAACGGCTTGAAGATCGACCCGGTTGGCCGTTTGGATACCGCATGATTCAGCTGTGAGCTGCCGTAACTGCGCCCGCCCACCAGCGCCAGCACCTGTCCCGTGTGAGGATTCAGAGCTACCAGCGCCACCTGCGGATAGGCATAAGCGATGCCGTGCTTTTTGTCGCGCGCGTGCAGCTTGTCGACCTGCTCGTCCACCACGTGAATCGTGGATTCGACGGCCGCCGTTGCTTCCCGTTGCAGATCCGGATCGAGCGAAGTGTAGATATGCAAGCCTTCTCGGTTGAAGTCGCGATCGCCCAGCTTCTGCGTCAGTTGCTCATGAACCAGGTCGACGAAGTACGGAGCCTCGCTGGCGTCCACGCTCTGGTCGCTGAGGTGCAGGGCCTCTGTCTTCGCGTGTTCCGCCTGATCCTTGGTAACGGCTCCGGTCTCAACCATCGAGTCGAGCACCAGGTTGCGCCGGTCGATCACCCGGTCCCCATGCCGGAATGGCGCAAAATAACTGGGCCGCTGGATCATCCCCGCCAGCATCGCGCAATCGGCAAGATCGAGCTTCTGCACATCCTTGCCCAAATACGACTGGGCAGCCTCGCCAAAACCGTTGATCGAGAAGCTGCCGCGTTGCCCCATCGGAACCTGATTGGCGTACATCTCAAAGATCTGCTGCTTGGTGAACCGATGCTCAAGCTGAAATGCAACGATGATCTGAGAGATCTTGTAGTTAATCGTGCCTGTGTCGGCGACGATCAGCATCTTCGCCAGTTGCATCGTCACCGTCGAGGCTCCGCCGCGGTGCTTGCGGTCTCCGATCATGTCATGCCACGCCCAGCTGAGCATGCTCAGGTAGTTCACGCCGCTGTGCTCGAAGAACCGGCGGTCCTCGATGGCCAACACCGCATTCACCAGGTTTTGCGGAATCTCGTTGTAAGTGAGCAGCCGGCGCTTGGTGCGGTTTGAGTCGTCGCTCAAGCCCGTGATCAGCAGTGGTTCGAGCTCGTAGCTGGCCAAGGCTTCGCCATGCTCGTCGGTGATCGATTCCACAACCCCATCGCTCACACGAATCACAGCCTTGTCCGGCGCGTGATAGGACTGCGCTCCGGGCTGCACCGTGATCGTTTGCGCGCCCTGCTTGTAGGTTCCCAGCTCAGAGGTCTGCGCGGCGCCCTCGGCCGAGTAGCCGGCCTCTGCCAGTTCATTCGCAATCAGCCGAATCGAGAGCTTCTGACCCGGTCGCACCTGGCGCGGCGCGGCATAAATCTTGGCAGTCTCCGCGAAGATCGGCTGCTTCAGACGCTCGTCGACGATGCGCTGATACTTGACGTAGTAGTAGCTCGTGACAACAAAAACCACCAGCGCTACGGCAGCGAACCCTATCAGAACCGCGCGCAATGCCAGCAATCCCAAGCGTTGAGTCCTGATCTGCCTCGGAATAATCACCTTCAGCGCCATCGCAGCCCCTTGCAACCCAAAGCTTTCTGATGCCCTCGGCTCCACTCTGGAGCCGGAAAATGACCGATCATTACAGCTACAGTTAGGCCTCTACTGTTCCCAGCAGTCCATCCTCTTCGATGCGCTTCTTGACCATCGCCACCAGCTCATTCACCGCAACATCGACGCTGTTCGAGGTGGCTCGCGTCACCAACTCCACTTTGCCTTCGGCCGTCTTCTTGCCGACATTGATGCGGTAGGGAATCCCTACCAGATCCGCGTCTTTGAATTTGACGCCGGCGCGCTCCTCCCGGTCATCAAGCAGCACGTCGAGGCCCGCTTCCTCAAGCTCCGCCGCCAGCTTCTCGCCCGTCTCCGCGAGCAGCGCATCGGTCATGTTAGTAACAGTGACCACAACGGTAAAAGGCGCAATCGAAGCCGGCAGCCAGAAGCCATTCTTGTCATTGGACTGTTCGATTGCGGCGGTCAGAACGCGCTCGACGCCGATGCCAAAGCAGCCCATGATCGGCGTCACTTCCTTGCCGTTCACATCGAGCACGCGCACGCCCATCGACTCCGTGTACTTGTCGCCGAGCTTGAAGATGTGGCCTATTTCAACCGCCTTGCCGACGACGAGCTTGCCTGCGCAGCCATCTTTCGGGCAACCCTCGCCTTCGTTGATGCTGCGGATCTGAGCCGTGAGCGTCCAGGAGAAATCGCGCCCCGGATTCACATTCCGCAGATGGTAGTCCAACGTGTTGGCGCCGCAGACCAGATTCGTCCGGCCTTCGAGAGCCTCATCCATAACGACCGTCAATCCGTCTTCGAGCGGATTCTGGTTAATCTTCAGCCCAACAGGTCCAAGGAATCCAGCCGGCCCGTTAAAGTACTTCTCCAGTTCCTCGGCCTGCATCGTTCGCAACTCCGCCGCACCAATCGCGCTCAGCAGCTTTGTCTCGTTCACCTGGTGGTCGCCGCGCAAAAACGCAGCAACTCCATGCCAGGCATCCGGCCGGCCAGCCGAACCGCGCTTCAACGCCATGTAGGCGACGCACTTGATATCCGACGACTCGGCCATCTTGAAGAACGCCGCCACATCGGCAATTGCCGCGCATCCCGGCGTATGCACAAGTTCCGGCTTTCCATCGCCTGTGGCCTCAAGCTCTGTGACCGGTTCGAGCCGCGATGTTGCCTTTTCCACATTCGCCCCATAACCGCATACAGGGCAGCTTGCGATCAGATCCTCGCCCGCGTCGGTATAGACCATGAACTCCTGTGACCGCGAGCCGCCCATCGAGCCCGAGTCGGCCTCGACCACCACAAACTTGAGCCCGCAGCGGGTGAAGATTCTGCGATAAACCCCGTCGTGCAGGTCGTAGCTCTTGTCGAGGCTCGCTTGATCAATGTCGAAGGAGTAGCTGTCCTTCATCGTGAACTGCCGCACCCGGAGCAGCCCCGACTTGGGCCGTGCCTCGTCGCGGAACTTCGTCTGAATCTGGTACCAGATCTGCGGCAACTGCTTATAGCTGCGCAGCTCGCTCGAGGCAATCGTCGTCATGATCTCTTCGTGGGTCATGCCCAGGCAGAGATCGGCGCCCTTGCGGTCTTTCAGGCGAAACATATTGTCGCCCATCACCGTCCAGCGGCCGCTCTTCTCCCACACCTCACGCGGATGGATCGCCGGCAGATAGAACTCCTGGCCGATGCGGTCCATCTCTTCGCGCACGATGCCGATGACCTTGTTCAACGACCTCTGCCCGAGGAAGAGATAGTTATAGATGCCTGCGCCTAGCTGGCGAATGTAGCCCGCCCGCACCAGAAACTTGTGACTGGCCACTTCGGCGTCTGCCGGGGCCTCGCGAAGAGTGGGAATGAAGAGCTTTGACCAGCGTTGCATGGGTATGAGTAGCAAACTTTCCCGCCGGACGAACCCCGGCGCAAGACTTTTTCTTGGTTGTAACTATTCTAAATGTTCCCAGCTGGATCTTCCTGGTACTCAAGCTCCCGAACGCCGGACCACCGAAGATAAGCTGCATGAGCATTCCCGCATTGACCGCGCAAAAGGCGTGCAAAGGCGTGCAACGCTGCCCACATTGCCCGGATATAATGCGGGGATGGAGTTCTGCGCAGCCCAGGCAGGTCAACCGGCATGAAAAGATTTCTGCGCCTGCTGCGCTATGGGCTGCCCTACACCTTTCAATGGCTGCCCGGAGTGATGCTGCTGGCCGTCGTCGGTCTCCTCGACAACTTCCGAGTCCTCCTCTTCCAGCCGATCTTCGACCAGGTTCTAAGGCCCGACGCGCCAGAGGGACCCATCATTCTCGGCCTCGCCAATAGCCCCTGGCACTTCGATCTCCGCCAGATCGTTCCGCCCTTCCTGCACATGCACAATGCGTGGACCGTGGTAGCTTTTGCGCTGGTCACCTCCACTCTCGTCAAAGGCCTCTGCGACTATCTCGGCACCTACCTGGTCAACTATGCGGGCTTCGGCACGATCACCGACCTGCGCAACCACCTCTACGAAGCCACACTCCGCCGCTCTTCCAGCTTCTTCCACAAACACGCCACTGGCACCATCCTCTCAACCCTCATCAACGACGTCGACCGGGTGCAGGTTGCGTTCAGTTCTGTCATCGGCGACTTCCTTCAGCAGTTCTTCACCTTCTTGGTTGGATTGGCTCTGGTCATTCGCCTCGGAGGCTATCTAAGCTGGGCGCTCCTTCTCTTCGTCCCCGTTGTGGTGACATCGGCCCGCAAGATCGGTGGAGAGGTGCGCACCCGCACCCGCTCCGGCCAGGACAAGCTCGCCGAGATTCAAAACATCCTGCACGAGACCGTCACCGGCAATCGCATCGTCAAGGCCTTCAACACCGAGTTGTGGGAGATCCTGCGCTTCCAGAAGGCCGCCAAACGTCTCTTCCGCGCCAATCTGCGCAGTGTCCGAATTCAATCCATCAGCTCGCCTTTAATGGACTCGATCGGAGCCATAGCCATCGCGCTGCTCCTCTTCATCGGCCGCAACGAGATTCTTCACGGCCACATGACGATGGGCATGTTCGGCGCCTTCATCATCCTTCTCTTTAAGCTCTACGATCCAGTGCGCAAGTTCGCCTACTTTTACAACAGCTTCCAGCAGGCGATGGGCGCCTCGATGTCGATCTTCAGTTTTTTCGACGCCGAGGACGACGTCAAGGAAAAGCAGCACGCAGCCGTCTTCAAGGGCTTCAAATCCGCCATTCGATTCGAAAACATCGGCTTCTCCTACTCCACCGACGAGGGCGAACATCAGATCCTGCACAACGTCGATCTCGATGTGCAGGCCGGCGAGGTGCTGGCGCTCGTTGGTCCTAGCGGCGCAGGCAAATCGACGATGGTCAACCTGATCCCGCGCTTCTTCGATGTGACCTCCGGACGCATCCTCATCGACGGCCGCGACTTGCGCGATCTCACGCTGAGTTCGCTCCGCCGTCAGATCGCCCAGGTCACGCAGGAGACAATCCTCTTCAACGACACGGTGCGCCGCAATATTGCATACGGTCAGCCCGATGTTCCCATGAAGCTTGTGGAAGAGGCCGCCCGGAATGCTCTGGCCCACGACTTCATCCTGCGTATGCCTCAAGGCTACGACACCGTCATCGGCGAAAAAGGCTTCCGCCTCTCGGGCGGCGAACGCCAGCGACTGGCGATCGCCCGCGCCATCTTGAAAAATGCCCCGATTCTGATTCTTGACGAAGCGACCTCGTCGCTCGATGCCGAGAGCGAATCTCTCGTTCAGGCCGCGCTCGCCAACCTGATGCAGAACCGCACGGTGCTCGTCATCGCGCATCGCCTGGGAACGATTCGCCGCGCCAACCGCATCGCCGTCCTCGAAGACGGCCGCATCACCGCCATCGGCCCACACGACGAGCTGTTAACTACCTCGCCAACCTATCAGCGGCTCTACCAATTGCAATTTATGGACTTGCCGGAAGGACTTCAACCCGAGCCGGCCCTATCTGTCGAGTCAAAGGATTAGCACCCATGCCGATTTATTCGATGACCGGCTTTGCGCGCTCTCAGGTTCGCGTCAACGACCAAATGAGCTACACCCTGAGCGTCAAAAGCGTCAATCATCGCTTTCTCGACGTACAGTTGCGCCTGCCCTCGGGCCTTGATGCCCTTGAGGTGGAGCTGCGCAAGGCCCTCAAGGACAATCTCATCCGCGGTCATGTCGATCTCACTCTCTCCATCGATCGCTCGACCCAGCAGGCTGCTGGCTACAACCGTGAACTGGTCAGCAACTACCTGGCTGCATTCGCCGCCGCACGCGAGGAGCATGGTCTCGGCGGCCAGCCCGAGCTGAACGCCATCCTGCGCCTTCCCGGCGCTCTGCAAAATGACAATCGCTCAAACAGCGACGAGGATCAGGCTGCTTTAACCGAAAGCGTACAACGTGAGATTGGCCCATTGCTAGAGCAGTTGAAGACCATGCGGGCAAGGGAAGGCGAGGCCCTCGAGGCGATTCTTCATGGGACGCTCGATCGGCTCGCAGAAGCCACCGAAGGCGTCGCCGCGTTGCGTCCTGAGGTCGAAGAGCGCTATCAGGCCCGGCTGACCGAGCGGCTTCAATCGGCGACCGGCCCCGAATTCAACCGCCAGCGGGTGCTCGAAGAGGTTGCAGTCCTCGTCGAGCGCAGCGACATCTCGGAGGAACTCGCTCGCATGACCACCCACATCGGTCACTTCCGCGAACTATTGAAGGCCGGCGGCGAGATGGGCAAAAAACTCGACTTCCTGCTTCAGGAGATGAACCGCGAGGCCAATACCTTGCTCTCGAAGACCGGCGGTATCGGCGGGAAGGGAACTCGCATCACCGAGCTGGGACTGGCAATGAAGTCGGAGATCGAGAAGGCCCGCGAGCAGATCCAGAACGTAGAATAAGCAAAACCCGTCAGATGGAGACTCCGGTGGAGTTGCCCAAAGGAAAATAGCAAGTGGCAGGAATTCTCTTCATTATTTCGGCGCCCTCGGGCTCGGGCAAGAGCACGCTGGTCAATGAGGTGCGCAAGCAACTGACCGGAATCGAATTCTCCGTCTCCTGGACAACGCGCCAGCCGCGAGGTTCCGAACAGAACGGGCGCGAATACAACTTCACCACCCGGGAAGAGTTTGAGCGCATGCTCGCCGCCGGTAGCTTTCTCGAACACGCCGAGGTCTTCGGCAATTATTATGGCACAGCGCGCTCCTCGCTCGACCAGGCCCGCCTCGCCGGCCGCGACCTGGTCCTTGATATCGACGTGAAGGGAGCGGCTCAGGTCCGCGCCTCCATGCCCGAGGCTGTCAGCATCTTTGTCCTGCCGCCGAACCCGCAGGTGCTGCGTACAAGACTCCGCAATCGCAGCCGTGCCGAGGGGGTGATGGACGAGGCGGAGGTCTACCGCCGCCTAAGCGAAGCGCGCAAGGAGATTGAGAATTATTCCGAATACGGCTATATTTTGGTCAACGACATTCTGGACCGGGCGGTGGCGCAACTTGAGGCCATCGTGCAGGCCGAACGCTTCTATCGCCATGACGAGCCGATCACCTTCCGGTCGCGGCGCGTGCTTGAGGTAGCCGCGGGTTGCCTGCAGGTCAACTCATTCGAACGCGTAAAGCCCGTGCTCGATGCATTTGGCATTGGCAATGACTCCGGTCAACAGTTCCTGGACTTCGAGGAGGACTCCGATGACGATTGAAACTGGTTTCGACTCGAACTATCGCAAAGTTCTGGTTGCCGCCCGTCGCGCCCGGCAGTTGCAGGGCGGCTCCCACGCTCTCGTTTCCACACAGTCCACCAAGCCGTGCCGCATTGCACAGGACGAGATCGACGCCGGCAAGATCGCCTACGTCAAAGCCGATGTGCCGGTGGTCAAGCCGGCGATCGAAGGCCCAGCAATTCCCATTCTGGCTGGTTAATGGTGACGGTGCAAAGACTCCGGGACACCGCCCGAAGACGCCGGCATCTACTGCTTCGCCGCTTGAGTGTCTTTGCCGGCGTTGCGTTTGCTGCGCTTCATCTCCGCCGCCTTCTTGGCAGCCTTTTTCGCGACCGGCTTGCGACGGCGAATCTCTTCCTTTGAATACATCGTGCCCCGGCACTTCTTCGCTCCGCAGTTGCACAGTGCCTCATCGTCCCCGCCATCGTAGAGGCAATAATCGTAAGTAATCTCCTCGCCTGCCTCGATCCGTCTGATGGCCTTGATCCACACATGACCGTCTTCCTCGCTGGTCTCGCAGTTCGCGTCGCAGCTGTGGTTGATAAACATGGCGGTGCAATGGCCGTCGATAACCACCTCGCCGTCGCCGAGTCCAAACAGATAGGTGATGGGCGAGGTCTCGTAGGCGATGTCGGCCTCGGCCTTGGTGAGCTTGTGGCCGGTGTACTCGGCCACGCGAGCACCCTTGCTGATCGCTGTCGTGGTGTAGCAACCGGCGGCGTGGATGGCGGATGAACGGATGATGAGGGCCATGCGGGTCTGCGATGCTTTCCTTTTGCAGCGGTATGACTCGCATCGTAACATTGAAGGCATGGGTAAAGGCGTGAGCTCCGTCATGAGACGATTTTTCTCGATGGCTATATTCGGCGCGCTTGCAATCTGCAGCTTGGCGGTAGCGACGCGTCTGTCCGCGCAGACCCCGGCTCCGGACCAGAGCAAGCCCGACAATACAAGTCCGAAGCCGGCGCAGCCCTCGCAATCCAGCGCCAATCCCTTTCCCGAAGATACGAGCAACGTTCCCGTGATGCCGTCGAAGAGCACGCCAGCGCTGCCCGAGGGAAGTGAGAACGCCGCGGAGAAGTCTGCCATCCCGCTGCCGGGCGACGACTTCGATCCGGTTCACTCTCCCGATGACCCCGAACCGGTCGTGACGAATGCGAATCCCGGCGCCTCAAGCTCAAGCCTCGCGGGGCTTGAAAAACTGCTGCCTCGCCCCGACGACGACCAGCCGAGCCAGAAGAGGAAGCTCGTCGTCAAGCAGCCCACCCACCAGGAGGCAGCCTCCAAAGACATCGAGGTCGGCGGCTACTATCTTGAGACCAAGAACTGGAAGGGTGCCCTCTCGCGCTTCGAGTCCGCCATGGTGCTCGATCCCGAGAACCCCGATGTCTACTGGGGACTCGCCGAGGCAGACCGCCATTTAGGCAATCTCGCCGACGCCCGCGCCAACTATCAGAAGGTAGCCGAATACGATCCCGACAGCCGCCACGGCAAAGAGGCAATCAAAGCTCTGAAGGAGCCAGAGATCGCCAACGGAAAGAACCCGGCAGTGAGCCAGATGCCTGCTACTGTGACGCAGCAATAGCGTTCAGAACCCCGCCCAGTGCAGATAGGCATCAATCATAGGCTGCCCCCACAAGCTGCTGATAATCCCGCCAATGCAGAGAAAGGTGCCGAAGGGGAGCTTTATGGCTGCCCACGGGTCTCTATCTGTCTTTGTCGCTGGCGCGACCAGAAGAATCACGCCGACCAAAGCTCCCATCACAGCACCGAGCACAAAGGCCAGCAAAGCGCCGGGGAACCCGAGCCAGGCAGCCAGCATCGCCATCAGCTTCGCATCGCCCAGCCCCATGCCTTCGCGGCGACGGACAAGCCGGTAGAGCCAACGGATTACTAGAATCAGACCGGCGGCCAGCAAGATGGCCAGCAAATCATCGAGCGCGGCCGACTTTGCGGTTGCTCTTTCGACCCCCCAGAAATCGTCGAGGGGAGCCAGCAACGTCGTCAAAAGAAACCCGAGGGCCATTCCGGCGAAGGTAAGCCAGTCGGGCAGCCAGAGGTTTTCCGTATCAAGTACAGCCAGCGTCACCAACAGCCAATAGAAGATCATCTTTCCCAATGCATCGGCCAAAACGACATCAGATGCAGGCGCATCAGGCAAGAACATGAAGTTGAGGGAGTCCCACGCTTGTCGAGCCCACAGCAGAGCAACAGAAAACTCTACCAGCGGGTATCGCCATCCAATCCACGTGCGGCACGTTCGGCAGCGGCCTCGCAGCGCCAGCCAGCTCACCAGCGGTACGTTCTCCCACCATCCCAGCGTCCGCCCGCATTGGCGGCAATGCGAACGCGGACTGATGATGCTCTCGCCCGCGGGCCAGCGCGTTACACACACGTTCAGGAAGCTGCCAAAGGCCAGCCCCATCAGCCCCGCAAAGATCGTTCCCAGAATGCGAATCACGCGCGAGATTGAGTATACGTTCTTAAGACGTACCGGCCCTCGCCGCCGCTCCCACTCAAGGTAGACTGAAGGTGCATGGATCTCGAGCCTGCAACTCCCACAGCCCAGGTATCCACGTCGCTCGCATCCGATCCGGCTGGCGCGGCGGCCCTCTTTGAGCGCTCGGTTGAGATCATGGCCCGCCTGCGCGCCCCCGGCGGCTGCCCCTGGGATCGCGAGCAATCTTTCGACACCATCCGCAAATACACACTTGAAGAGGCCTACGAGGTCTTCGACGCCATTGAGCGCCGCGACTTCCCGCATCTGGCAGAAGAACTCGGCGACCTTCTGTTGCAGGTTCTCTTCTATGCCGAGATGGCGGCCAACGAAGGCCACTTCACCATTGCCGACGTCCTCGACCACCTGAACAACAAGCTCGTCCGCCGCCATCCCCACGTCTTTGGCGAGGAGGCCTCGCGTGCCGCCGGCAACCGCGCCGACGTCGATCCAGATGTTCAAGGCGCCTCAGCCGCTGTCCTGCGCAACTGGGAAGAGATCAAAGCCGCGGAAAAGGCAGCGCATGCCGCAGGAGCGCCTCCGGCCTCGCGCCTCGACTCCGTCCAGCGGGCCATGCCGGCCCTGGCCGAGGCAGCTAAACTTGGCGCCAAGGCACAGAAGTCCGGTTTCGACTGGCCCCACTGGCGCGACCTGCTTCCCAAGCTAGCCGAAGAGACCGCCGAGCTCGAAGCCGAAGCCTCCTCCAACGACCCCGCGCGCAAGCCCGCCGTCGAGGCAGAACTGGGCGACCTGCTCTTCACCGTCGTCAACCTCGGCCGACACCTCGGCGTCGATGCGGAGATGGCCCTCCGCGGCTGTAACCTCCGCTTCCGCCAGCGCTTCCGCGAAATGGAATTGGCCTCCGACAAACCCCTCGAAGATCTTGCTCCCGATGAACTGGAAGCCCTGTGGGCACAGGCGAAGCGCCGTTTAGCCTCCGCAACGCCGGAGCCGCTCCTGTGATCGCGATTCGCAGCTGCCGGGGGCACGACGAACTGGAGGCCTGCGTCCAGCTCGAGATCGAGACGTGGGGCTACGACGCCACGGATGTGATTCCACGCAAGGCCTTTCTCGTATGGCAAAAGGTCGGTGGCCAGGTCATCGGCGGATTCGACACTGAGATCGCCACTGCTGATTCCGGCGGCCAGCTGGTCGGCTTTGTCCTTTCACTGCCGGGGGTTAAGCGAACCAACGGGCAGCTGACGCCCTATCTTCACTCCCACATGCTCGCTGTCCGCCAAGCCTACCGCAACCGCGGCCTCGGCGTGGAACTCAAGCTCGCCCAGCGCAAAGAGGCGCTCGATCGCGGCATCCGCCTCATCGAATGGACCTTCGATCCGCTGGAGATCAAGAACGCCTATCTCAATCTCAACAAGCTCGGCGCGATCGCCCGCCGGTACGAAGTTGATTTCTATGGTGTATCCTCATCTCGTCTGCAGGGTGGGCTTCCGACCGACCGCCTCGTCGCCGAGTGGCAGCTCGATTCGCCCAGGGTCGGGGCGATTCTCGACGGCCACCCGGCAGCCGCACAGCTCATCGAGCAGCGCATCTTGGTTCCGGCCTCAATCTACGAGTGGAAGGCCTCTGAAGCCAGCAGGGAACACGCACTCGCAGTTCAGTTGGAAAACCGCAACAAGTTTCAGAATGCCTTTTCACGTGGTCTGGCTGCCACCGGTTACACCCTCGACGCGCAACGAAATGGAACCTTTGAATTGGGTCCCCTTACTCAGGTCTAATGCCGCCCTCAAATCCCTAGGAGCGTTATGAAAATCGATGCGATCATCTTGCGCGAGTTGCATATGCCCCTGGTGCGCCCCTTTGAAACCAGCTTCGGCGTCACCAGCAGCCGGCGAATTCTGCTTACCGAGATCAAATCCGAAGGACTGACCGGCTGGGGTGAGTGCACCGCGGGCGAGCGCCCTCATTTCTCCGCCGAATCCACCGACACCGCCTGGACCGTTATCGTCAATGAACTCGCCCCGCTGCTGGCCGCCGCATCTCCGGCCCACGGCGGCGAGTGTCCGAAGATCCTCCGCAAGGTTCGCGGCAATCGCATGGCCAAGGCCACGCTGGAGAATGCCATCTGGGACTTGGAGGCGCAGCGCCAGGAGGTTTCCCTCGCCCATCTGATCGGCGGTGTTCGCGACACGATTCCCTGCGGTGTGTCTCTGGGAATTCAAGCATCAATTCCCGAAGTCATGGCGATCATCGAGAGCGAGCTGGCGGCGGGCTATCAGCGCATCAAGCTCAAGTGCAAACCGGGCTGGGACGTCGAGGTCTTTGAAAAGGTGCGCAGCCGCTGGCCGGGCATCATGCTCAGCTGCGACGCCAACTCAGCCTACCGGCTCCGCGATGCCGATCATCTCGTCAGCTTCGACGCCTTTGATCTGCTGATGATTGAGCAGCCGCTCTGGCACGACGACTTTTACTATCACTCGATGTTGCAAACGCGCCTCCACACGCCCATCTGCCTGGATGAATCGATCCATAACCGCCGCGATGCACTGGCTGCGATCGAGATGGAGTCGTGCAGGATCATCAACATCAAGCTGGGCCGCGTGGGCGGCTTCTCCGAGGCCATCGCCGTGCACAATGCGGCGCAGGAGCGAGGCATTCCGGTCTGGTGCGGAGGAATGCTGGAGTCCGGCGTGGGCCGCTCGCACAACATCGCGCTTTCTACCCTTGAAAACTTCATTCTCCCCGGCGACGTCTCAGCCTCGGCGCGCTATTGGGCCGAAGACATCATCGAGCCCGAGGTCACCGTCTCCCCGGCAGGCGAGATCGCCATTCCAGAGACTCCTGGTCGAGGCTACGAGGTGCGCACAGATGTTGTGGAGCGCCTCACCGTGCGCAAAGAGACGATCCGCGCCATGGAGCTGGTGGGATAGCCGGGTTCTATCCAAAACGCGCCGTTGGCGTTTCGGGTGGGATACTACGGACCCTTCCTAGCGTCTTTGCCGATCACTCAACTAGTCAGTTGCAGAATCGAAGCTGTCGGACGGGCAGAGCCAAAACTGACCACTGTCCACCGATCACTGACCACTGTCTTTCTCAGGCAAGCTCTGCAGGTCGATCCCCAACTGCTGGCATTTCTTGTAGATGTGGCTGCGTTCCAGTCCCAGAGCCTTGGCCGTCTGGGTCACGTTCCGGTTGTGCCGATCCAGTTCGGCCAGCACCGTCGCCCGTTCAAAGGCCATCACGCGCTCTGAGAGTGGGCCGGCTTCTTCTCCATCCGCTCGGATTGCAGCCCTTGTAGACGAATGCGCAGCAGGCAACGCTAGCGAAACCGCCTCGGCATCCACCTCGGCTCCGGCCAGCAAGAGCAACCGCTCGACCACGTTGCGCAACTCGCGAATATTACCCGGCCAGCGGTACTGCTTGAGCGCCTCAATCGCCTCAACGGAAAAGGGAACCGGCTTCCATCCGTTCTGCGCGCTCACCTGCCGGGCAAAATGCTCGACCAGTGCGGGCAGATCTTCGCGGCGCTGGCGCAGCGGGGGCAGCTCGACTGGAAAGACGACGACGCGGTGGTAGAGATCGCGGCGAAAGCCGCCCGACTCGACCAGTTGCTCCAAATTTCTATGCGTCGCCACGACGACGCGCACATCGACCGTCGTCGGCTTGCCCGAGCCGATGCGTTCGACCTCGCCCTCTTCCAGCACGCGCAGCAGCTTGGCCTGCATTGCGGCCGGCATGTCGCCGATCTCGTCTAGAAATAGCGTTCCGCGATGGGCCTGCTCAAACTTGCCCGTGTGCCGCTGCGCCGCGCCGGTGAAGGAGCCTTTTTCGTGGCCGAAGAGTTCGCTCTCGATCAGCTCCGCCGGGACCGCCGCGCAGTTGAGCGTCACAAACGGCCCAGCCGCGCGATTGCTCTTCTCGTGCACCGTGCGCGCCACAAGTTCCTTGCCGGTGCCCGTCTCGCCGTAGATGCAAATGCGCGTCTCGCTCGCCGCCACACGCTCGATCTGCGCCATCACCCGGCGCATCGTCTCGCCGGTCCAGACCAGTGTGTGTTTGCCGACGCGGCTACGCAGGTCCTGATTTTCAGTTTCAAGGCGTGTGAGCTTAAGTGCGTTGTCAACCGTGACCAGCAGCTTCTCGGTGGAGAGCGGCTTCTCAAGAAAATCCAGCGCGCCGAGCCTTGTTGCGCGGACGGCCATCTCGATATGCGCCTGGCCGCTCATCATCACCACCGGAACATTCACGTCTGCCTTTTTCAGGTCTTCGAGAAGCGCCAAACCATCGCGCCGGGGCATCACAACGTCGCTCAGGATCAGGTCGAAAGGCTGCGTCAGGGCCAGTTCCAGCGCGCGGGCCGCGTTGTCGCAGACGACGGCCTCATGACCCGCGAGCCGGAAGGCGCGGGAGAGCGAAGCCAGCGTGTTAGCCTCGTCATCGACGATAAGAATCTTCGCCTTCGCGCTCATGATTTCGCCTCAACGGCCTTCGGCAGCGTAATCACAAAGACAGCTCCGCCTCCCGGCCGGCTCTCAACAGAGATGGAGCCGTTGTGATCTGAAATGACCGACTGTACGATTGCGAGACCGAGCCCAGTTCCGTGCTGCTTCGTGGTGTAGTAGGGAGTAAAGAGCCGCTCACACTCCTCGGGTGCAAGGCCCGTCCCGGTGTCAGCCACACGAATCTCGATCTTATCGCCAAGTGGCATCGCCGAGAGGGTTAGCGTGCCGCCTTCCGGCATCGCGTCCATCGCATTCAAGACAAGATTGCTGAGCGCACGATGCAGCAGTTCGGGGTCGGCCATCAGCGGCATCGGCTTGCTAGCGAGATTGCTCTCAAAGCGGATCTTCGTCGCGCGCTCTGCCTCGCTCTGCCCGCCCGCTTTACCGTAGAGCGACAGCACGCGTCCGACTAAGTCTTTGGCGTCGATGCGCTCCAACTCGGGCTTGGGCATCTTGCTAAAGTCGCTGAAGCGGCCAATGATCGTCTTCAAATTAGCGATCTCCACGCCGAGGGTTGCGGTGCTCTCGCGAAAGACCTCGTCGAACTCGGGTTCTGGCAAATTGCGCGCCCGAACCAGATTCTCGACGGTCAGTTGCAGGGGAAAGAGCGGATTCTTGAGTTCGTGGGCCAGTCTCCGGGCCAGTTCTCGCCATGCGGCTACGCGCTCGCTCTGCACAAGCCGTTCGCGCTGGCTGGTTAGCTGGCCGGTCATGTGGTTGAAGCTGTGCGCCAACACGGCGAGTTCGTCCCTGCCGCGGCCAGGTTGGGCTACCCGTGCCTCCCAGTTGCCTTTGGCAACCTCTTCAGCCGCGCGGGCCAATTGCTCGATGGGCCGCGAGATGCGCGCCGCGATCCACAAGCTGAAGATCACGGCAAGCAGAATCCCCGCTGCAGCCACGCCATAAGCGATCGCTCGGATGTGCTTCTGTGCCTCGACCATGCCCGCGCGCGAGATAGCCACCGTGAGCACGGCAAGCACAGCTCCGGACTCGTTTTTGAGGGGAATTGCCGTAGCGCTTACGCTGTCTTCGCGCCGGTTTGTCAGGTAAAGAATGCCGCTCGACGGTTGGCCCGACTTGATCGCGGCGTCGATGAGGGGCTGGTACCGGTCGGCGCCGGGAACATCGCCCGCAGCGCCTGCAAGACGCTTCGGATCGAACGCTGCAATAGGATTGGCGGCCGGCGATCCATCCTGGTTGGTGCCCGCATCGAGCCCGGCGTTGCTGTAGAGGCTCACCTGCATGCCAGGTGTGACGGGCAGATCTGCGAGAAAGCTCTGATCGAGCCGCTTGCCGCCCACCAGCCGGAGTGCAGCGCCGGAGTCGGAGTTGGTTGCCTCTGCGCGGCGCACGCTGCGGACTGCAAAGAGTCCCAATGCGCTGCTTCCGTCGGGCAGCTCTTCGCGCTTGAGAAACGGAGCCAGGGCGGTTTGCGAGGCAACCGGCTCCGGGTAGCCAAAGCGCGCCGGCCACTGCGCCGAGCTGACAACGTTTCCGTCAGGCCCAACAATCTCAAGAAAGTCGAGTTGCGCCTCCTGCGCGAGGCTTGCTGCTTCTGTGAGATAAGGCGATCCGTCGCCGGTCTGTGCCAGTTCGAAGGCCATTGAGCGCAGCCGTTCTCTTCCGGCCATGCGCTCGACTGCTCCGGCCACTTCGGCAGAGCGATGCTGGAACTCGCGCTGAAACTGGCTGACGAAGAGAGCCGTCTCCTGTCGGTCTCGTTCATCAAAGACTTGGCGGATGCGCACAAGCACCGTCCATGCCACTGCCGCGACGGCCGCCGCGACAGTGAGCGAGAGGAGCAACAGCAGCCGTTGGCGCAGGCTCAAGGTGCATCCTCCAAGGAAATGTCGGCCAGATCGGGCACGCCATCAACGGCAAGACGCAGATCGCGGACTCTGCCGCCGACAGCGATTGCACGCGGGATGTATAGCAGCGGAATCAGTATATTACGGTCAAGAACTTCATGTTCCACTTTGAAGACCGATGCGATGTCATTCTCGCCTGCGGAAGCGCTTTGTCCGGCCTGCAGAAGCAGAGAAGTCAGCGCAGGGGCAGGCTGCAAACCGGAGAGCGCAAGCGGTCGCAGGACTAGATCCGGGTGCGGTGCTGTTTGGACCAACTGCACCGTGAAGCCAGCCTCATGGAGGTTGAGGGCGATGCGCTGCGCCGCCAGTTGCAATGCGCCGTCGCCCTCGACGGTCATAGTGAGCGGAGGAGGCGTAAGACCGCCGCGAAGCTCGTGAGCTTTGTTCAGATCGCGAGCCGTGGAGAAGAGAAACGAGTAGCCGGTGAGAGCCGCGGGCAGCAAACCGGCCGTGACCTCGCCCTGCTTTTGGAAGATCACATTCGAGAGCGCTCCACGATCGACGGTTGCTGCGATGGCCGCTCGCAGGTTGGGATTGCCGAGAACACCCGAGTCCGCAACCTGAAGCGCGAGCAGCGTGACCGGCGGCGAACTCACCACGGTCAGTCGCTCTTCGCGAGCTTGGCGCATTTGCTCTGCGGGAACCTCGACCAGATCGGCGCGGCCTACGGAGAGGTCCAGCCACTGATCGCGAATCGTGCGATGGACGCGGATTTCGATGCTGTCAAGAAATGGCCGGCCCTGCCAGCAGTTGTCGTTGGCCCCGAGCGACAGCACACCATTGGTGAAACCTGTGAGCTGAAACGGACCGGTGCCGATGTTGCCAGCTGGGGTAGCGCCGTTTTCACCGATTGTAAGTGCAATTCGGTACTCGTCGCCTGCCAACAGCGAGGGAAGGTTGGGCATCGGCGAGTCACTCGTGAAAACCACCGAGGCGCCGACCGCGTGAACAGCCGTCCACGGGCAGCCCATTGTGCAGATCGTGTTGAGTGACGCGACGATGTTGACCGAGGTGAGCAGTGTTCCATCATGAAAATGAACGCCGGGTCTCAGCCGGAACTGCCAGCGATGATCGTTGTCTTCGGACTTCCAGTCGACAGCGAGCGCAGGCATCGGAGTCCCGCCGGCACTCATGGCAGTAAGGCCGTCAAAGACCAGCCGCCGCGCCAAGCCGCCAGGCCGCTGCCAGGGCTCTCCCTCGATCTCGATGCGCAGCGTGCCGCCGTAGTGAGGGCGGGTGCGCGCAGACGTGGGCAGCGCGAGCGCCGCTACCAGACAGCTAATTGCAACTTGCCGTAACACGGTCCACCTCGTAGGAATCTGCCGAACCTGGGCCGGCTGTCTCTCGCACGACGGCGAAGATGCTCTTTCCATCGGGCGCACTCCACAGCGCGGTCACAGTTCCTTCCGTTGCGAGCGGAGCGCTGGCAGGAATGGCCTCCTGCGCGGGCAATTCATAGGCGCGAAGACTGTCGCTGAGGGCCTCGCCGGAACCTGATGCGACGATTTGCGTTCCCGTGCCACAGCCGGAGTTGAGCGCGGCAAAATCGCTGCCCCAATCGCGTGTGCCGCTGACTGGCTTGAGCGCGCCATTCTCGACCAGTTGCACCTTGCCGTCGAGGCCATTGATGAGCAGCGCGGCATTTCCAGCGGATCGAGGAATTGTACCTAACGCATAGAATGGCGGTAGATCAA
The DNA here is from genome assembly GCA_050010735.1 of Occallatibacter sp. GTDB lineage: Bacteria > Acidobacteriota > Terriglobia > Terriglobales > Acidobacteriaceae > Telmatobacter. The sequence continues at coordinate 38,222 of JBEKKL010000058.1, forward strand.
TGCCAGGGCTTTCTGTCAATACACCCGTAAAATAATTGCGCGCGGTGTTGTAGAACGCGCGGATCGGAGCGACCTTTATGTTCATTCCTTTGTCCGCGACGTCCCAATCCGTCAAATCAAGCGGAGGTTGCGTAATCGCCCAGGGATCGTCGTTCGCGCGACATTGAATAGTCCAACCGGCCGGCTGCGATCCAGAAACGTTGCTGCCCGAACACTCAACGCCGGGAAGCCAAGCCGCGAAGTCCGAGCCGCTCGCATACCCTAGCAATGCCCCTCGCGGGTCGCGGGTCTGTGTATGAGACGAGCCGGTACTAACTTGTTGTTCTTCCTGCCAGCCGTCGGGTCCGCGCGAATAAATCACTATCTGACCAGGTTCTAGAGTTACGATTCCCGATCGCGTTTCAAGAATGGCAAGCACCGCATGGCGTGATGTGAGAATCTGTTGGCTCTTGAGCGTCAAGCCGCCAGTTGCCGGTGTCTGCCTCGTCTGAATCAAGTCCGCATGCACCATCGCCACGCGCGTCTCGTTGCCTTCAACGATCTCAGCTACCCAGAGCCGTTCGCGCAGATTCTCGCTTAGTGTCACACGAAGCAGGTTTGCCGTCTCCGCTTCGGAGGTCGTCACGCCGTGCGTTTTCAAGTCCTGCGTCAGCAGCCGCCGGATCGCGGGAATCTCATCGATTGGAATCGTCGAGTTGTTGCGAATCGTGAGGTGAGCCTGGGCGGGCCCGAGAATCCTGGCAATCTGCTCGGCCAGAGCAGCTGCGGGCTGCTCCCACTGGCTGGGCGCGGCGCTTGCCATTA
>JBEKKL010000059.1:0-25099 GCA_050010735.1 Occallatibacter sp.
CGGGCAAGAAATTTGGAGGGGGACCGCTAAGTTATTGATTAATTGGTGGACCTGATCGGGATCGAACCGATGACCTCTTCCATGCCATGGAAGCGCGCTCCCAAACTGCGCCACAGGCCCACGTGTTGCAGGGATGCAACTTTTCTATTGTCTCCGCTCAGACGGGATTCGTCAAACTTCTAGCCGAAACGGTAGCTTGCACACAGAATCGATCTCCGCGGGAGGTTAAATTGCTGATCTTGCAGCCCTGCGCCGCGAAAAACTCCCGTGACTGGGAACACTTGCGTAAGAGACGGTGTCTAAGACAATAGAGGGCGTGGAGCGGCTGGTGAGGCTAACCAGTTGCCCGCTTCCCGCGCGCTCGTGCGAGTATTGGTTTTCCGAACGGCGTTATCGGCCGGTTGGAGCGAGTGGCCGCGACGGGGCCCGCCATTGTGCGCTGCGCGACTCTGCCGCGTGCAAATAGGGCTTCAAGTGCGGTAAAGTGGGAGGACTCTGTAAGTGCAGGTGGACCTCGCCATGGGTAATGTTGCCAGCGCGCTGAGCTTTCAAACTCAAGAGGCGGCTTTAATCGCGGATCTTCAAGCCGGCTCCGAGGAGGCTTTTGCGGGCCTGATCGCGCGCTACCACCAGCCCATCTTCTCTTTGCTGGCTCGCACCGTGCAGGATCACGACATCGCTGCCGACCTCACCCAAGAGGTCTTCGTCAAGGTCTTCCGCGGGGTGAGGAGTTTTCATGGTGAGTCCTCGCTGCGGACATGGATCTATCGCATCGCCCTACGCGAGGCTTCAAACCAGCGGCGATGGTGGGTGCGCCACAGGCAGGCGGAGATTCCCATTGAGCAGGAGATCGGCGAGAGTGACTCGGGTCAGCCGGTGAGGCTCAAGGAGACCCTGGTGGACTCAGCCGAGTCGCCATTCGATCTCGCATTGCACGAGGAGAATCGAGCGCGCGTAGAGGCGGCACTGAGCCAGGTACCGGAACCGTTCCGTACCACCCTCATTCTGCGCGACATTGAGGGGTTTGTTTACGAGGAAGTGGCGGAGATGCAAGGCGTGAATCTGGGGACCGTCAAGTCGCGGCTGGTGCGTGGACGCGCCGCGTTAAAGGCGATTCTGACGGCTCCCGGCCAGAAGACCGCCTCTGCGGCGCACGCGGGATTTGAGATGCCCCTGGGAGAGGAGGCGCAATGAGCAAATGCATGGCAGTGCAAGCGAAGTTTACAGAATATCTTGACGGCCGTTTGAGCGGACGCGAGATGCACAGTGTTGCCGCCCATCTGGAGCATTGCCAGGAGTGTGCCCGCGAATGGAAGTCGGTCGAACTGGCCCAGTCAGCCTTGGCAGCTCTGGGCCCGGTGCCTGCGCCGGAGGACCTGTCATTGCGCATCCGCGTGGCCATCAGCCACGAACGGGCGCGCCGCCATCAGAGCCCCTTCCATGCCTTTAATCTAGCCTGGAAGAACACGCTTGGCCCCTTCCTGCTGCAGGCGGCGGGAGGTTTTGTCTCAGCGGTGTTGCTGATGGGTTCGGTCATCCTGCTGGTTGGTATGTTTTCGCAGCCGGAGGTCGCACAGGCTTCGTCGGACGAGCCGCTGGGGATGGTTTCAGATCCGCGGTTCCTTTATCTATCGAGTGTCGTCGGCGAGAACAAGATGGATGCCGTTGCCGTCCCGGTCGTGGTTGAGGCCTATATTAATGATGCCGGCCAGGTTTACGACTACCGGATTGTCTCCGGACCCACCGACGAGGTTACGCGGTCGCAGGTCGAGAACCTGCTCCTGTGGTACCGCTTTGAGCCGGCCCGCCGCTTTGGCCAACCGGTTCCTGGGCTGGCGGTGGTTACCTTCTCAGGCGTCTCGGTGCGCGGATAGAGGCCAGAGCCGTTGCCCCCGACTTTCCACATGATATGAAGCACAGGGAGCCTACCTGCGTCCGCCGATACTCTTGATTGTAATGGAGGATTTTACCAAAAACGCCTCAATTCCGGCGCTCGTGCCCGTCAGAAGAATGTGAATCAGGTCACTTATCTACCGATTTTTCAAAAAAATATTCTCTTCGCCTCATTTTCCTCTTTTAAGTTGTCCAACAATGGGACTACGCTCAACATGCGCACCTTTGTGCACGCACGAGGAGACCCACCATGAAGCAGTCCTTCCGTATAGCCCTTGTCGTTGTATTGATTACGTTTTCAGCTTCGATCACACTTGCCGCCCCGAGCACGCCGGCACCTGCTCCGGGACCGAGTCTGGCTCTTGCCGCCCCGAGCACGCCAGCACCTGCTCCGGGACCGAGTCTGGCTCTTGCCGCCCCGAGCACGCCGGCACCTGCTCCGGGACCTCTGTCATCGAGCGAGCTGTTGTAAATCTCTCAGGATCCGGCCGATTAGAATCGGAGAGGATATAGCCAGCGAGGTGGAATGAAACTATCGGCGCTCGACTGGATGCTGTGGGGGATCGTTTCGCTCGGCCTCGCCATTTTGTTCATCATCCTCCTCGTTAGGCGCAGGTGGAGTGAATTCCCTGTATTCACCGCCTACATGGGATTTGATACGCTGTCGAACGCGATCCTCTATGCTGTCTTCCGGTACGGTTCCCACAGTTGTTACAAATGGGTTTATTACACAGCAGCTCTTATCGAGTTTTTCCTACAGCTCGGGGTGGTTTGGGAGATCGCGCGAGTCGTCATGCGCCCGACCGGAAGCTGGGTCAGAGACGCCAAAAAACAGTTCATCCTCTGGGGTGCCGGAGGTATTCTGCTAGCCGCCGCGCTGCCGTGGTTGGTCACGCCTCCGGCCCCGAGCCTGCTTGCGCGCCTCGAAGTGCGGGGAAACCTCTTTACCAGCCTGGTGATCTGCGAAATGATCGCAGTGCTGACCCGGACCTCGAAGAGTCTGGGGCTGGGTTGGCGCAACCATGTGATGGCGCTGGGCAATGGGTGGACGGCCTGGGCTGTGATTGCGATTTTAGTGGATGGCCTACACAGCTACTTCGGAGCCGAGCGCTACTTCTATGATCTCGAGCATGTCAGGACACTCGCGTATCTGATCGCCCTCTGCTACTGGTCGGTCCAGTTCTGGCTAGAGGAGCCGGCCAGGCGTCCAATTTCTCCTGAGTTAAGCAATTACATCCAAGCTTTGCACAGACGGATAAATTTTGACCTTGACACACTAAACGCACAGAGGTAACATTATTGCGATGACCTTTGAGCTCTCACATCTCGTCTTTGCTGGCTTGCTCTGCGGCCTTGCGGCCCTGGTCATTGCGGATAGGATCGCGGCACGCAAGCGCTCGCGGCGTGAGTGGCATGATTTGGTCGCGAGTGTTTGCCATGTGGATTTCGAGGGCGTTTCGGTTGTTGCGACCGATTACCTGAGTCCGCGCAAGGGCCAGATCGATCTGGAGCCTCAGAAGATCTGGGAGTCGCTGGGTGGTTACGAGGGCCTGAAGAAGATGCGCCAGAACGCAGAGATCATGCTCGATCTGGCTGCGTATGCGCAACAGTGGAACTTCGAAGAGGCCGTGATTGTCACCGAGCGCATGAGACATGACGCGGTGCTGCTCCGCCGTGCGATTCGCCGGGTGGAATGGGGTTTGGTTCCGCTAAGGCTGACGTACCATTTCCGGGTAACCCTCCCCCTTCACGCCCAAGAGGCCTCCGCTGCCTATTATCTAATGCGTCAAAGACTGCTCTCCCTTTACGAGACCAGCCATATCAGCCGCTATCCCGCTCTGGCTGCTGCACTTTAGCAGAAGACCCCAGCATCAAAGATCGTCGCCTATCGTTAAACCCTGTCGTTGCGTCTAGAATTAGACAGGGTTTTCCATGACGTTCCAATCATCTCGTTCTCACGCCATTGTTTATGTAGTTGCTGTCATTCTGCTGACAGCGATTCCGCCTGCAGCGACCCGCGGCCAGTCTTCCGACAGCAGATCGCCACAAGGAAAGGCGCAAAGCTCGTCCTCTGCGCCGGCGTTCGTGCAGGAGAAGGCGCCTTCGCTGGTCGACCCGGCAGGTCCGACAATCTCGCTGGTCAGTTCCGAACCGGTATTCGCGATGGCAGCGGCGCTCAACGTATGCGGCTACGATGAAGGCCTCGATGAGAGTGCGCCGGTTCGCAAGCACGTTCGTGACGAGATCAACTCGGCGCTGACCAGAAGTGAGGACGCGCGTGCGAAGCGAGACAAGGTCTGCCTCTATATCGCCCAGCACCGTCTGACGGGTGGGGAACGGGATATTTCGCAATACATCTCGCTGGCACTCTATCTAACTCCCCTGCCAGAGCTGGAGATTGCTGCCGAGCTTACCGAGATGCCTCCCGACTCGACGCAGGTTGTCGAGATCGTTCCCTTGCTGCGCGACTTTGCCGCCGCTGTTGACCTGCATGGCATCTGGCTCGCCGTGCATCACATCTACGACACCGAGACCGACCGGCTCCATGATTCGTTGTCGGAGATGATCGTCTCGACCAATCTTTATCTCAAGATGCCTGCAGAGACATACAACGGACGGAGGTTTGTTGTCGTCATTGAGCCCTTGCTCTCGCCGCGCGCAGTGAATGCCCGCGTTTATGGCCCCGATTACGTGGTGGTGCTCTCGCCGGTCAACGGAACCATCCGCATGAGCGATGTCCGCCACACCTATCTGCACTACATGATCGAGCCGCTGCTTTTTGCGCGCGCCAACGCGGTTGACCGCATGCAGCCGATTCTCAAAGAGGTGCGAGAGGCCCCGCTCGAGTTCCGCTACCGCTCTGACACGGTGCCTCTGGTCATTGAGTGCCTCATTAAGGCGATTGAGGCGCGCACCATGGATACCGGCATTCCCCCGTACAAGATTCCTGCGAATGTCGACCGCTCGGAGATGCCGCGCTATGAGCATGAGCGCCAGTTGGTTCAGCAGAAGATGGAGGCGGTCCGACTTGCCGCGATGCGCCACGACATGAATCAGGGATTCGTGCTGACCCAATATTTCTATGAGCAGTTGATCGCGTTTGAGAAGGATCCGGCCAGCCTGCGCGACACTATCGGCGAGATGGTTTACAGCATGGACATCGATCAGCAGGTGCACCGCGCCCGGCAGATCGAATTCGATAAGGAAGCAGACGAAGATGTGCTCAGCCGCAGCAAGCCGCGCAAGCTGACGGGGCTGGATCTGGCCGAGGCTCGTCTCGCGGCCGGCGATGTGGCCACCGCCAGCGCGATGGCGCGCCAGGCGCTTACCATGCACTCGGATTCGTTCAATGAACTGGAGGAAGCCGCCACCAGCTCCCGGGCCGAGTTCATTCTCGCCAGGGCGGCCATCCTGGGCGGTCATCCCGGTCAGGCGATCGAGGGGTTTCAGAAGACCCTGGCCAGCAGCAAGGACCCTCGGCTGCTCTCCTGGTCGCACATCTATCTGGGCCGCATGCTGGATCTGGACTGCAAGCGCGATCAGGCCCTTGCCGAGTATCAGGAGGCGTTGAAGGTTCGCGATGGGCAGCAGGACACTCGGCTGGCCGCTGAACGCGGAGTCAAGGCGCCTTATGCAGTCAAGGGACACAGTTGCGAGGAGGGTGATGAGGACGACTCCCCCGCATCCAGACCCACGAACCCTCAGCAGGGCAAGCCGACGGGGGATAAACCGGAGGCTTCCTGGCCAAATGGGACGGTAAAGCCCCAATAGACAGGCTTAAGCAGCTACCGAAAGAGCCGCCGTCGTCCAATAATAAGAGTGGGTGTTCCTTGGGGTGAAAGCTCAGCTTTGAGCAACAGTCCAGGTCAGCCAGTCAGATGAATCGGATCGAGGAGCATGTGGAAGCCGTTCTAGCCGAATTGGAAGCTGCACTCGGGCATCGCTTTGCGCGACCGGAGGTGCTGGTGCGTGCGCTGACGCATCGCTCGCTGGCCAACGAGCGGGCCTCGCGAGAGCAGACGGTGGGCGAGCCACTCTCTCTGAACGGGCATCGCGAGCCTTTCGGAGCCGGGGACAACGAACGGCTTGAATTCCTCGGCGACGCAGTGCTGGGATTGGTGTCGGCTGAGGCTCTCTATCAGCTTCACCCGGAATGGGATGAGGGCGAACTGACACGGGTTCGCGCGCTTCTCGTGAGCCGCAGACATATGGCCGAGGTCGCCGAGGCGATATGCCTGGGCAGTCACCTCCGGCTCAGCCGCGGCGAAGAGAATAGCGGCCTGCGGCGCAAGAACACGGTGCTCTCCAACACCATGGAGGCTGTGCTGGGCGCGCTCTTCCTCGATGGCGGTCTTGAGCCGGTCAGAGCCTTTGTCCGCCGGCGCGTGATGGGCGAGGCCGTCGAGCAACTGGCCAAGGAGTTGAGTTCGGGAGACGCGCTGGGCAACTACAAATCGGCCTTGCAAGAGCATTTGCAGGCTTCGCGAGCCGGTGCACCTGTTTACCAGGTCAAGAGCGAGAGCGGTCCCGATCACCGCAAGCGGTTTCTGGTTGAGGTCCGGCTCAAGATGGCGGAAGGTCTGCCAGGAAAGCAACTGGCGCGAGGGATGGGAAGTACGAAGAAGAATGCCGAGCAAGACGCCGCTCGGCGGGCATTGGAGCGGCTCCACGCACAAGAAAGACGGGCCGCCGCGCTCAAGCACGAGATCGAAGAAGAGGAACCGGCAGAGGAATGAGCAATTCCGCCCAGGCGCCCGGCGCATTCCTGCGGTGGCTCGCGTCGCTGTGGCGCCATCTGCCGACTGTGCCCGAGGCTCTTGCCTCGCTGTTGCGCACGGTGGTTGTCGCGCTGTTTCTGCTGGCCTTTGTCCTGCAGCCCTATCTGATTCCATCGGAGAGCATGGAGCACACCCTGCTGGTGGGCGACTTTCTGCTGGTCAATAAGCAGGTCTTCGCGCCGGCCGGAGGCCTCGCCAGCCGGCTCATGCCTTATCGCGACGTGCAACGCGGCGACATTGTTTTCTTCTATCACTCTCAGCCGCCGTTTCTCGTGAAACGAGTTGTGGGGATTCCTGGGGATCATCTGCGTATCGCAGACGGCCGCGTCACCGTGAACGGCACAGTTCTCAACGAACCTTATGCTGCCTTTGAGCCCGCCGCTCGCGATCCCTTCCGAGACGATTTCCCCGGAGCTGTCTACACCGACCCGAATGTCGATCCGCGCTGGTGGCAGCAGATGCAGAGCCTCACCCGTGATGGCGAGCTGGTGGTGCCCCAGGGTAAGTACTTCGTGCTCGGCGACAACCGCAACTACAGCAAGGACTCCCGCTTCTGGGGGTTTGTCTCGCGGCAACAGATCGTGGCGCGGCCTCTGGTCATCTACTTCTCGCTCTCCCGGCCCTCCACGACCGATGCGCGGCAGGCCCCGGATGATAGACTCGGACACGACGGGGAACTGTCGGCCCGACTCTCTGCGTTTGCCCGCTGGAAGCGTATCTTTCATGTCGTGCGTTAGGTCGGGTGCGCGGCAAGAACTTTCGCAAGTGGTGTTTCGTATCTCTTCAAAGAGCTAGAGAATGACGAAGAAAAAGACGCCCAATACCAGGACACAGAGTGACGAACTGCCAGTTTCCCAACCCGCCGAGCGGGTGGAAGAGACGCCTTTCGAGGCCGTGGCCAGTATCTGTTCGATTCTGGTGATTGGCCTCTTTATCCTCACCTTCCTTGGGCAAAACTTTGTGATTCCCTCCGGCTCGATGGAGAAGACGCTTCTGGTGGGCGACCATCTGGTCGTGGATCGCATTACGCTCTCTCCGCCTACGACCTGGATGCCGCTGGTCCACTACCGCGAGCCCAGGCGTGGCGACATTGTGGTCTTCATCAAACCCGTGCAGGACGATCCGAATAACGACGGCAATCTGCAGTATCTGATTCTGGTGAAGCGGCTGATCGGTGTGCCGGGCGACCGTATCCACCTGCATGATGGTGTTGTGATCCTCAATGGAGTGGCCCAGAATCTGCCGAAGGATGCGGACAACTCTCCGGGCAGTTCGAGCGAGAGGGAGTATCTCGACGAGTTTCCGTCCATTCCGCCGGCGATGAACGCGGGGGCGACCGAGGCATGGGCCGTCGATTTTCCCAACCATCTTGAGAATGGCGACCTGGTCGTCCCTCCGGACAAATATTTCATGATGGGCGATCACCGGCACAACAGCCTCGATTCACGCTACTGGGGTTTTGTGCCACGCCAGAACATCATGGGGCGTCCGCTCTTCAACTACTGGTCGTTTGTTACTCCAGAAGACCAATACAACCAGACTGGTATCGGCAACACAGTAGCCTGGATGGGCCATGTCGCGCTGCACTTCTTCACCGAAACCCGCTGGAGCCGGACCCTCCATCGAGTGAGATGACAGAGATTAGAGACCAGAGATCAGGGATCAGAGATCGGTGAAAGCTCAGAGGCTTGACCAATAAACCTTGAAGTCCAACCACGAACGACTGGTTCCTGCTCTCTGCTCTCTGATCTCTGACCCCTGACGAAAAGAACATGATCGAAGACGAACAACCCCGGCAACGGCAACGCAAGCGGCTTTGGGTTGCCGTGGCAGCAGTGACGGTGCTGCTCGCAATTGTCTTTGTGCCTCCCTTCGTTAGTGTCAGCCATTACAAAAGCCGTATTACGCAGTTGATTTCCACCTCGCTGGGGAGGCCGGTACACCTTTCTTCGGTCGAGGTCCGGCTGCTGCCCCGGCCCGGCTTTCTGCTTAACAACCTCACAGTGGAGGAAGACCCCGCTTACGGCGCAGAGCCCGTTCTTCATGCCAACTCGGTCACAGCCTCTATTCGCCTGCTCTCGCTGTGGCGCGGCCGGCTGGAGATCGACACCATCAGCGTGGACGAGGCCAGCCTGAATGTTGTACGTTCCGCTCCTGGGAGCTGGAACATCGACTCGCTGCTGCGAACGGCCGCGTCGCAGGCTCAATCCGCGGAGGGCAGCGCAAAGTCGGGGAATCCGGTCAAGCTGCCTTACCTCGAGGCCACAAATTCACGGATCAACATCAAGAGCGGCGCGGAAAAACTGCCGTTTTCACTGGTCGATGCCGACATTTCCTTCTGGCAGCCAAGTCCCGGCGACTGGCGCATTCGTTTGCGCGGTCAGCCGGCCCGTACCGATCTCACCATCGAGCAGGCCGATACAGGAATCGTTCGCCTCGAAGCTGAGATGCGCCGGGCTGCGGAGCTGCGCGAGATGCCGGTGCATCTTGAGATGGAATGGCGACAGGCGCAACTCGGCCAGCTCACCCGGCTGCTCTTCGGTTCCGATGCCGGCTGGCGCGGTGATCTGACCGGCCAGCTCCAATTCGATGGCACAGCCGAGACGGCTCAAATCAAAACGCGATTACGGGCAATCGGGGTTCATCGCGCCGAGTTTACCCCCGCCGAGCCGATGGACTTTGACGCCAATTGCGCTCTCACTGCGCATTTCATCACCCGCGCCGTCGACAACATGGTCTGTGATTCACCGCTTGGCTCGGGCCGCGTCCGCCTTGCCGGTAACTGGCCCGGCAATCTCCAGAGCCCTGTCACCTCTCTGCACCTCTCTGCCAATTTGGACCGCGTTCCCCTTGCCCTCGGCCTGGACGCTCTGCGAACCGTGCGCAGCGGCCTGGCCCACGGCTTGGCAGTCTCTGGAACGGCCAGCGGCGAGCTCACCTATGCCCCGAATGCAGGGGAGACGGCTACCCCGGATACCCTCTCTTCGAATCGCCGCGGGCACTCCCGCGGAGCTAAGTCCACGCGTGCCGTTCAGGGACCGTTGACTGGCAACATTGCCATCGACGGTCTCCGACTTAGCGGCGACGTCCTAAGTGAGCCAATTCGTATTGGCAAGCTTATTTTGGAGCCGGCGCCAGCGGGAGTAAGCGCAGCGCCAGACGACTCTCAGGTACTGGCTGCTACCGTTGCCATCCCCGCCGGCGCCGCGAGCCCTATGGCGTTGTCTGTTCGTCTGGGACTCTCCGGTTATCAGCTCGCACTGCACGGTCAGGCCTCAATCGTCCGGGCAAGGGAACTGGCGCACGTAGCTGGATTCGCCCAGGCAGGCGCCCTGGATTCGTTTGCGGGTGAACCTCTTGCTCTCGATTTGACGGCCGAGGGCCCCTGGATGCCAGTTCCGCCGCCTGTGCTTGCGCTTTCAGCCGGAAGCGGCTCGTCAGCCCTCGCCGGTCCCGCTCAACCGTCCGACAGCTTCGCAGGAGTCGTCAGCCTGCGCAATGTCAACTGGAAGACCGACTATCTTGCCAACCACGTCGTCATCTCTCAGGCGACGCTCCGTCTGGCAGCGAACGAGCTCCGCTGGGATCCGGTCGTCTTCTCCTACGGCCCATTGAAGGGAACGGCCAGCCTCTCACTGCCGACGGCCTGTGAAGCGCAACAGCCGTGCGTCCCGCGCTTCCAGGTTCAGTTCGGCGCGCTCGACGCGGCATTGATCCAGACAGCATTCCTTGGCGCCCAGGAACGGACCACGCTGCTTTCAACGCTGATTGAGCACCTCCGCCCAACGGCCGCAGCCCCTGCCTGGCCACACCTCGAAGGCACTGTCAAGGCAGAATCCCTCGTTCTCGGCCCCGTTACCCTTCGCGAGCCTAAAGCAACCGTTTCCACGCTGTCGGATCGAGCTGAAATCAGCGCCTTCGATGCCGGATTGCTCGGTGGTCATGTCCAAGGAACCGGCCTCTTCCGAGCTGCCCCATCCGCAAAGGACAAGCCCTCCTACTCACTCGAAGGCCAGTTGGAGAAGCTGAGTCCCCAAGCCGTAGGCCAGTTACTGGGATTGCGCGCGTCGGGTGACGCCATCGGCGGCAACGGCAAGATTGAACTCGCGGGCTTTACCGGCGACGACCTGGCTGCTTCGGCGAAGGGATCGTTTCACTTCGAGTGGAAGCGTGGAACGATTGCGGCAGTCTCGGGCTCTTCTCCGATTCCATCGGCTCTGACGCGCTTCGATCACTGGAGCGGCGACGCAGAGATCGCCAACGGCGCGCTCACGCTCAAGGACAATCAAGTCAGGCGCGGCGCACACAGTGAGCCGGTTCAGGCCAGCGTGACTCTAGCCGAGCGGCCGAAGATCGTTTTCCCTGCGGCCAAGACGGCACAGGCAAAACGGTAACTTGCATATGCAATCATGATAATGTACTCTTTGAATACGTACATGGAGGTGCTGTGTCATGCCGAGGCTCGCAATCGAAGACAATAGTAGGATGTCGTTGCGCATTCGGGCAGAGGAAAAGGCGCTTCTTTTGCGTGCTGTGGCTCTGAAACACACAGACCTGACGGATTTCGTCATCCGCCATGCACTGAGTGCCGCCAAGGCTGTCATCCAGGAAGCCGATGAGCTCCAGCTTTCTGCGCGGGACAGCCTGCGAGTTCTGGAACTGTTGGAGAACCCGCCCGCGCCGAACTCTCGTCTGCTGGCTGCGGCTCAAACCTTGCCCCAGCGGTCATGATCGGGAGGGCGTGGCGCGAAGAGCCTATTCAGACGATGCATGATAGGGAATTCTTCGACTGTGGAGAGGAAGCGCTGAATGAGTTTCTGCGACGCTATGCCCGCAAGAGCCACGAATTGGGCGGGGCGAAGACCTTTCTTGCCATTGACGACGTCGACAACAAAACGATTCTCGGCTTCTACAGTCTGAGTCCTGCCTCGGTAGCATATGCTCGTACGCCGGAGTCCGTGCGGCGCGGACTTGCTCGTCACGAGGTGCCTGGTTTCCGCTTGGCGCGTCTGGCTGTTGACCGCAGATTCCAAGGGCAAGGACTTGGCGGACAGCTTTTGCTTGCAGCCGGCCGCCGGTGTCTTCTGGCATCGTTCGAAGTGGGCGGGGTTGTACTGGTCATCGACGCCAAGAATGAACGGGCGGCCCAATGGTATTCAAGCTACGGCGCGGTTCCGTTGGAGGACGCGCCGCTTTCTCTTTTACTTCCCTTGGCCACGATGAAGGCGGCGCTGCTGGCAGCCGGCAAGTGGTCCTAGCGGCCCTTCCGTTCCATCGTCTTCAGCGACTCGCCAAACGGGGCGCGCAGCACGCCGCGCTCGGTTACGATGGCGGCGATATATTTCGCCGGTGTCACATCGAAGGCCGGATTACAGATTCCCACTCCATTCGGAGTGAGTTGCTTGCCGCCGTGGTGGGTGACCTCAATCGCCGGCCGCTCCTCGATGGGAATGCCATCACCCGTCGCGGTCGCAAGATCGATCGTGGACCATGGCGCGGCCACATAAAACGGAATGCCGTGCTCATGCGCCAGGATCGCCACGTTGTAGGTGCCGATCTTGTTGGCCGTGTCGCCGTTGGCAGCGATGCGGTCCGCGCCCACCACCACGGCTTGAATGCGCCCGGCGCGCATCAGGCTGGCCGCCATATTGTCGCAGATCACCGTCGTTGGAATGTTGTCGGCCATCAGCTCCCAGGCCGTCAGCCGCGCGCCTTGCAGAAATGGCCGTGTCTCATCGGCGTACACGTGAATCCGCTTGCCTCGCTCGACGCCGGAACGGATTACGCCCAGAGCCGTCCCATACCCGCAAGTCGCCAGCGCTCCGGCATTGCAGTGCGTAAGTACGCCGCCTTCCTCTGGCAGCAATACACCACCGTAGGCTCCCATTCTCTTGCAGGCGGCGATGTCCGCCTCATACATTGCGTGAGCCTCGGCCAACAGAATGCCCTTGATCTGGTCGAGGGTTGCGCCTTCAGCGATCAACCCCGCGAAGATCTGCTTCATGCCGTCGATCGCCCAAAAGAGATTCACCGCCGTGGGCCGTGTCGCTGCCAGGCGCGCACAGATCCGTTCGAACTCCGGAGCAAACTCGGCTGCCGCCTCGGTCTTCGTGCGCAGTGCGCCCAGCGCAACGCCATAGGCCGCGGAGACGCCAATCGCCGGCGCGCCGCGGACGACCATGGTTACGATGACCTCGGCCACCTGTTCATAGGTGGTTGCGAGTACATAGCTCTCCTCTAGAGGGAGCTTGGTCTGGTCGATGAAACGGACGCCTTCCGGAGTCCATGAGAGAGTTGGAATCATGAGATTCCAGTTTAAACTGCCGGACTTGCGGCAAAAAGTCGAACCAGAATGAAAACATTTACATTTTCCGCTGGACGGCACTTAGCCTGCCTGCGTAAAGTGGTTTTTGGCGCTTCAGGATATCCACCAATAAGCTCGCAGCCCGCCGCTGCCCAAGGAGCCCTTCGTGCTGAACCTCACCCGAGTCGACTGGCTGATCATGCTGCTCTACTTCGTCTTTGTGCTGGGCATCGGCTTTGCTCTCAAGCGCTCCATGAAGACGAGCAAGGACTTCTTCCAGGCTGGCCGCGCACTGCCCGCCTGGATTTGCGGCCTGGCCTTCATCAGCGCCAACCTGGGTGCGCAAGAGGTCATCGGCATGGGGGCCTCGGGCGCCAAGTACGGCCTGGAGACGGCTCACTTTTACGGTATCGGCGCCATTCCTGCCATGATCTTCGTGGGCATTTTCATGATGCCCTTCTACTACGGCTCAAAGGCGCGCAGCGTTCCTGAGTTTTTGCGCATGAGATTCGACGAAAAGACCCGCGCCCTCAATGCCTGCTCCTTCGCCGTGATGACTGTCTTCAGCTCCGGCATTTCGATGTATGCCATGGCGCGGCTCATTCAGGCGCTGCACGTCTTCGATGGGTTGTTTCGCGCGCTGGGGCTGGCGCCGGAGGGGATCTTTACCTTCTCGATCGTCCTCTCGGCGGCGATTGTGCTGCTCTATATCTTTCTCGGCGGGCTCACCAGCGCAATCTACAACGAGGTCCTGCAGTTCTTTCTGATCATTGCGGGCTTTCTGCCGCTGGTGCTGCTGGGGTTGCGCAATATCGGCGGCTGGAGCGGCCTCAAAGCCTCAGTTCCTATGGCCTACATGCACGAGTGGAAGGGCGTGGCGCACGCCAGCACCAACCCTATGGGCATCGAGATCATCGGGCTAGGGATGGGACTGGGCTTCGTGCTCGGCTCAGGCTACTGGTGTACCGACTTCCTCGTCATCCAAACGGCGATGGCGTCTAAGAATATGGAGTCTGCGCGCCGCGTTCCGCTGATCGCCGCCATCCCGAAGATGGTCTTTCCGTTCCTGGTGATCCTTCCAGGACTGTTGGCGATCGGGCTGCCCACGCCGCACACGACGACCACTGTCCGCAACGTCAACGGCGTCATCTATCACGACACTACCGTGGTCTCGCCGCAGGTCGAGCAGGGCCGCGGCCTGGTTCCCGCCAAGATCAACCCGGTCACCGGTAAGCCGATGCTCACAGCCAGCGGCCAGCCGCTGCTCGACTACGACATGGCCACGCCGAATATGCTGCTGCACTTCTTTCCGACGGGCATTCTCGGCCTGGGACTGACGGCGCTGCTGGCCAGTTTTATGAGCGGCATGGCCGGCAACGTCACGGCGTTCAATACGGTTTTCACCTATGACCTCTACCAGTCCTATATTCACAAGGGCGCGAGTGACAAGCACTACATGGCGGTGGGAAGATGGGCCACGGTCGGCGGCATTCTTTTGTCGATCGCGACGGCTTACGCGGCCATCAACTTCAACAACATCATGGACACGCTGCAACTGGTCTTCTCGTTTGTGAATGCGCCGCTGTTTGCGACCTTCCTCCTGGGCATGTTCTGGAAGCGCGCCACCGGCCACGGCGCATTTGCCGGACTCGTCTCCGGTACCGTGGCTGCGATGCTGCATCACGGGCTGACGCTGCCTATCGAGGCCCACACTGGCATCCACGGCGGTTGGATCGCCGTGATCCATCACTATCCCAGCGATATGGCGCAGAACTTCTGGGGCGCCATCTTTGCTTTCACCACGAATTTTATTGTCGCCGTCGTGGTAAGCCTGGCTACCAAACCGCGACCCGAG
The DNA here is from genome assembly GCA_050010735.1 of Occallatibacter sp. GTDB lineage: Bacteria > Acidobacteriota > Terriglobia > Terriglobales > Acidobacteriaceae > Telmatobacter. The sequence continues at coordinate 14,831 of JBEKKL010000059.1, forward strand.
GCAGAACTCGTAGGCCTTGTCCACTCGCTCACTCCCAAACCCGAGCGCGCACACATCGCCTGGTGGAAGCGGCCCGAGGCTCTGGCAGCGGCTGTCCTGGTAGGCGCCATCGCCGTCAACATTTTCTTCTACTGAGTAGGGGGCTGAAGATGATTCTCGATTTACGCGTTCCGTTGGGATTAATGTTTACGCTGGTGGGCCTGATTCTCACTGTTTTTGGTATCACCACCAACGGAGACACGGCCCTCTACGCCCGCAGCCTCGGCATCAACGCGAATTTGTGGTGGGGATTGGTGCTGTTGATCTTCGGCCTGACGATGCTGCTGCTTGGCCGGTTGGGACAGAAGCATCTGAAGGATGCTTTGCCCGAACCTGCCGAGGAAGACCGGACACGGCGCGGACACTGAGGCGCCCCTCAATTCGTGTATTGTCGCTTCCGAGTTACAAAATCCGCTCATAAGGCTGATAGACCGGCTCCCATACATAGGCATGAAGCCGCTCTCTCAGGGTCGCATCATCCACCGTCTCCGCCGTCCCGTCAGCCATAGCCTGCTTGGCTACCGCTTCAGCCACCACAAGGCTCACCTTGCGACAGTCGGCGATGGGTGGCAGCAATGGAGCGTCGGGATCAGAGAGCGTCGGCGACATGCTGGCCAGAGCTTTTGCGGAGGCCATGATCATGGCATCCGAAACACGCGTCGATCGCGAAACCAGAATTCCCAGAGCCAGGCCGGGAAAGATGAATGAGTTGTTGACCTGCGAGACACGCACCTGCTTACCGTTGACCTCGATCGGCGGAAAGGGGCTTCCGGTACCGACGAGGACGCGGCCGTCGGTCCAGCGCACCAAGTCGGCTGCGGTTGCCTCGGACTTCGAAGTTGGATTCGACAGCGGGAAGATAACGGGCCGCGGCGTATGCTTGGCCATCTCGCGGACGATGTTCTCTGAGAAGGCGCCGGTCTGAGCCGAGACGCCGACCAGCACGGTGACTCCCGCGTTGCGCACAACATCGAAGAGCGAAATCGAGCAGGGACCGGGGCCTGAATGGGTCAGCTTCCATCCCTCGACATCGGCGCGTTTGCGCAGCATCGGCTCCTGGCCAGGGCGGATGCCGTCGCATCCTTCGATGAGCAGTCCGTAGCGATTGAAAGCGTAGATGCGCTGGCGGGCCTCGGCTTTGGTCAACCCTTCTTCCTGCATCGCTGCAATCAGCAGATCGACGATGCCGATGCCTGCCGAGCCCGAACCGTACATCGCGATGATTTGATCTTTGAGTGGACGGCCTGTCGCCCGGACAGCGGCCAGGATTGTGCCCGTGGTGACAGCAGCAGTGCCCTGAATATCGTCGTTGAAGGTACAGAGCCGGTCGCGATAGCGCCTTAGCAATATGGCTGCGTTGACGCCGGCGAAGTCTTCCCATTGCAGCAGAATGTTGGGCCAGCGGCGCTCGACGGCAGTGACAAACTCATCGATGAACGCATCGTACTCCGGCCCGCGCACGCGCTTGTGCTGCCAGCCAATGTAAATCGGATCGTTGAGCAGCGCCTCGCGGTCCGTGCCCACGTCGAGCAGGATGGGCAGGCAATGCTCGGGCGGAATGCCGCCGAGCGCAGTGTAAAGCGCCATCTTTCCGATGGGAATACCCATGCCGCCGGCGCCCTGATCACCGAGGCCGAGGATGCGCTCGCCGTCGGAGACGACGATGCAGCGCACCTCATCGAAACGCGGGTCGGCGAGGATCCGATCGATGTGATCCTTTTGGGTATAGCTGATGAAGAGGCCGCGCGGCCTGCGCCAGATCTCGCTGAAGCGCTGGCAGCCCTCGCCCACAGTCGGCGTGTAGACGATCGGCAGCAACTCCTCGGTATAGTGAGCGATCAGCGAGTAGAAGAGCGTTTCGCAGTTGTCCTGCACATCGCGCATGTTGCTGTACTTGAGGAATGCAGTGTCGCGGCCGTCTAGCACGCGCTTGCGGCGCTCGCGCTGATCTTCCAGGCTTCCGATGTGAGGGGGCAGCAGACCGTGCAGGCCAAAGGCGTCGCGCTCGGCTTCGCTAAATGCGGTGCCCTTGTTGAGCCGGGAGTTCAACAGCAGTTCAATCCCGTGAAGCCGTGTTTTCACCACTCCGCCGTTTGCCTGCTTTGCCTTGCTCTCCTCACTCATGCGTTGCTCTCCCTGATACTGATCGTTGAACCCGAAGACGGGCATACTCCATGCTACCCCGCCTCAAAGCCGAAGTTTTGTTGCATGTGTCACATCTTCTGCGGTGGAGAAAGGCCTTGGTTGTGGAAATTCGGAACCGCGAGGTGAAGTTTTCGAGCAGTCTTACTCGAAGGTGAGCAGCACAATTTCGGAGCTGGTTCCGACGCGCATAGGCGGGCCCCAGCTTCCCGCACCAACTGACGTGTAAACCTGCAATGCTCCAAAGCGATGCAACCCGAGTGTGAACTTGCCGAAGACGCGCCGGGTGAGCCATGTGAAGGGAAAGATCTGGCCGCAATGCGTGTGGCCGGAGACCTGCAGGCCGATGCCCGCCTGTTCGGCGATGGGAAGTCGATTGGGCACGTGATTGAGTAAGATGCTCGCCCTGCCAGGGACCAGTTGCAGACTTTGGAGGATGGCGCGCAGCTTGATCGGGTAACCTGCATCGCGGTAGTTGACGCCCACAATATCGAGGCCATCGACGGTGACCTTTTCATTGGTGAGGACGCGGATTCCTGCGTCAGAGAGGACCTTGATGAAGTAGGCGGTATCGCCGAATTCGTCATGATTGCCGGTCGAGAAGTAACTTCCGAAGGGCGGATGCAGCGCTCGAAATGGCTCGGCCAGGGCTCTGGGGTCTGCCTTGCCGCCATCGAAGAGGTCGCCGGGGATGAGGACCAGGTCTGGGTTGAGCCGCACGGCCATCGCCACGATGCGGCGGCTGAAGCCGGGGCCGTTGATGTGGCCCAGATGCAGATCGCTGACGATCAGCGCCGTGCGTCCGCGCCATGAAGAGGGCAAACCTTCGAGGTGGATGGTGCTGCGCCGAATGCGGATGACGCGGGCGTTGAGCAAACCGGAGAGGCTCACTGCAATGGCCAAGCCGTAAAATAGGGCGGCAATCAACGGCTTGTTGGCGTGCAAGCCAACCATCGCCACCGCCGCATTTGCGAGCCAGCAGAGGCACGCCGCTAAGAAGAAAAAGTTGAGAAAACCGAGCCAGACCGAGGCGATTCTGTAGAGCAGAGTAACAGGGCGATTCGCAAAGTAGAAGCCCAGGAGCGCGGCGGCGACAAAGCTGAAGGCGAGCAGCGTGAGTAGTGTCCGCAGCGCCAGCGTTGCAGGCGGGCTGAGAGGCCACCAGAAGACGATCCAGGTGCGATAGATAAACCAATGGGCAAGAAGCAGAATGCCTTGCACAATCGCAATGCCAACAACTGGCCAGGCCTTCAAACCGGATCCCCCTCTTCAATTCTTGCACGAGAGTGGAAGCGTACGCACCGGAAGGGTGTGAGGTTGCGCTAGCGATGCATGGCGCATTATTCTGTCTTCCACCATGGCAAACATTCTCGCTGTTGCAGGATTGAACTCCAAATACAAGCTGCCGGGAGCCAGGCCTGCCGGGTTCCTTGGCGGTTTTTGGCATGGATTGATCGCTCCCATCGTGTTTCTCGTCAGCCTGTTCGTCGATGGTGTCAGTATCTACGAAACGAACAACAACGGCCGTTGGTATGAATTCGGATTCATCCTCGGAGTCTGCGCTCACGCCGACGATAATCAGGCCGGGCGAGTGGTCGGTGCCTAGATTGGCGAAAAGGGACTTCCTTCCCGTGCAACAATCTCGATATGTGTGCTCCTGCCGGCAATGAACTCGGTCTCTATATCTCGGTTCCGTTTTGCCGCTCGAAGTGCACCTACTGCAACTTCGCCTCGGGGGTCTATCCGGCCAGCGAACACAAGCGCTATGTAAACAGGACCATCGACGACCTGCGCGCGGCTCCCGCGTGGGCGGAACGGGTGGGGGCCGAGCTTCCTCGGCGGGTGGATTCGGTCTACCTGGGCGGCGGCACGCCCAGCCTGCTTGCGCCGGAACTGATCGCGCAGCTCTTCGCGGCGATGCGTGCCGAGTTTGACTTCGATCCTGCGGCTGAGATCACTGTCGAGTGCGCGCCAGGCCAGCTCGCAGAGGACACGGTGCAGGCGCTGGTGACCGCGGGTGTCAACCGCATCAGCCTGGGCGTGCAATCCTTCATCGATCGCGAGGCTGCGGTCAGCGGGCGGCTGCACAACCGCGCCGTGGTGCTCGACGATATCACCCGGTTGCGCGCAGCCGGTATTACCAACCTCAATGTGGATCTGATCGCCGGCCTGGCCGGACAGAGCTTTGCCTCGTGGCAGGAGTCGCTGGCTGCGCTGATTGGCTCGGGTGTCCCGCACGCCAGCATCTACATGCTCGAGGTAGACCGGGATTCGCGCCTGGGCCGCGAGGTGCTGGCGCATGGCGCGCGCTATCATGCCGAACTGGTTCCTAGCGACGATGCCATTGCGCAGATGTATTCAATGGCCATCGACCGGTTGAGCGAGGCGGGCCTGAAGCAGTACGAGATCTCGAACTTCTCGCGTCCGGAGTTTTACTCGCGCCACAATCTCCGCTACTGGCAGCGGCGGCCATACCTCGGTTTGGGGCTCGATGCCTCGTCGATGCTGCGCGAGTCGAATGACGGCGGCTCGAGTCTCAACCGCGTACTCCGCGCAACAACCACCGATGATCTTCAGGCATATCTGGCGGGCGCGGCTCCGGTCGAGACGGAATGGCTCACTTGCGCACAGCAGCACGAAGAGGCCTGGTTTCTCGGGCTGCGCCTCAACACCGGTGTCGAAGTGGATGCGCTGGAGAGCGAGTTTGGCGTGGAGATGGCCGCCTCTGCGCTTGAGGTTGTGAATCGATTGGTCGAGGACGGGCTGCTTGTTGCTGACGGCAAGACGGTTCGTCTGACTCCGCGGGGAAGGTTGCTCTCGAATGATGTTTTTGCCGAGTTCCTCTCGGCATCCGAGCTTTGCACGATTCGAGTCTCAGAGTAACAGCCGAGAGCTGGCGGGGAAGTTATACTGCTACAAATGTTCGAAGATACCATGGCTGACTGGCAGAGCCTGACGAAGCTCTATGGCGAGATGAGCGACCAGGAGTTGCTCGAATTGGATGCTCAGATCTCCGATCTGACCAATGCGGCGCAACAGGTTCTGCGCGACGAGATGAAGAAGCGCAAGCTCAGCGCGCCTCGTCCGGCGGACAATGCGCCCAAACCCATTGAGAGCCCCGTGGCTCTCGAAGAGGAATACGGCGCATTACCGTCAACGGCTGAAGCCGAGGCAGAACTGAGCGATCAACCCCACGAATTCACCTGGAAAACGCTGCTCTGCGAATGCGATAACGGAGAAGAGGCAATTCCAATTCGGTTGGCATTGCGGCAAGCGGGAATCCAGAGCTGGATTGAAGGACCGGGATACCGTGATCCGTGGGATATGCTCAATCCCCGGATATTGGTCGCCGCCGATCAGCTCGATCAGGCTCGCGAAATCATCTCCAGGCCGATTCCGCAGGCCATCGTCGAGGAGTGCAAGGCGCAGCCGGAGGAGTTCAAGCCGCCGGTCTGTCCGAAGTGCGGCGCCGAAGACCCGGTGCTGGAAAGCACGGAGCCAGTCAACAGCTGGCTCTGCGAAGAGTGCGGCGGGCACTGGACAGACGCAGCGCCACCAGCCGAATAGCGCTCCGCAGATTCCGCCAAGGACACGCGGCCAGGCTGCCGGATTAAGCTACCAGGCCAGCAACTCGTCCTCTGAGGTTGATGAGAGAAAGGCCACCGGGGCGGCGCTGGGCTCGGGGAAGTCGCCGGAGCACTGGATCGACTCCGGGCCCATTGCCTTGGCGACGAGCAGAGCCTGTTCCGCTTCGCGGAGGACGACGACAGGCGAGCGGCCAAGGCTGGATGCTACGCCGAAGCAGGCAGAGAGGCGGATGGCTTCTCCATTGATGCGGTAGGGCGCGCTGAAGACATCGACGCGCAGCCGCTCGGCCATGAGTACGGCGTTGACGGTGGAGCAGCCGGGAAGGGCCATGAGGAACTCATCCTTGCCGGGGCGGCCGAGCAGATCGTAGCTGCGCAGCAGACGCGTGGCGCGGGATGCGACCTGGCAGAGAAGCTCGTCGCAGGCCTCGGTGCCAAGACGCGAGTTCCAGTGACCGAAGTCGTCGATGTCGAAGAGGATCACGCAGAGTGAGCTCTTCATGCGCTGCACGCGGTCGGTCTCGCGAAAGAGCATGGTGAGCATGGTCTCGCGGTTGTAGACGCCGGTGAGACGGTCGATCTGGGCATTCAGCGCCGCGGTCTCGCGCAGCAGTTCAAGTTCGCGAAGGCGGCGATGGTCGCGCAGTACGGCTCCTAGACGCAGGCGCAGGAATGCTGGGTCGCTGACGCGCGGCAAGAGGTCGTCGATGACGCCTTCAGCGATGAGATCGAGCCATGGCTGCGAGGCCGTGTCTGAGATCAGGACAACGGGGAAGTTCTTGCCCGGCGCCTGGGCGTGCGCGGAGGCCAACAACTGGCTGAGAGTCGTGTGAGGCTCCATCGATGGCAGCTCGGCGTCAATGAGCGCGAGGCTGGGGGTGGAGGCGGCGAGCGCGGCAAGAGCTGCCTCGGCGGCAAGAACAACTTGAACCTGGGCGCCGTCGGCAACGAGCCTGTGCTCAATGGCGCCGAGCAGGGCGGGGTCGGCCGATGCGAGCAAGACGGTGATGTTGGAGTAGGGCAGCATCCTCAAAGAACCTCGATAGGGGATGCATCGGCGATGGTTAGAAACTATTTAGAGTTTAGGCCAAGATTCTTGGGGTTATTCGATGACTTTTGCACAGGCGCCGGGGTGCCGAAGGTCATGGGTTAGGGACTAAGGGACTAAGCGGCGGGGGCGGAGTGCTAGAGAATCTTGTCGAGCCAGCCGTTTAGGAAGCGGTTGGAAGCTTCGGCGAGGGCGGGGGCGTGCCGCTGGGCGGCGGAGCGCAGAGCAGGGATGGAGATTCCGGCGCTGCTCAGTTCGGCGGCGTGGCCCTCGTACCAGCTTTCAAGACCGGGGGCTGTCACCTCGGGGTGGAATTGCAGGGCTAGAGCAAAGTCGTCGACCGCAAAGGCCTGATTGGCATAGAGTGCGGAACTCGCCAGATGACGAACTCCGGCCGGCAGGTCGAAGGTGTCGCCATGCCAGTGGAGGACCTGCAAATGATCGGCGAGCAGCGGTGCGAACCATGTGGGAGTGGGTTGGCCGGGCGCTGGTTGGAGCGCGGACCAGCCGATCTCTTTTCCATTTGCGCCGGGATAGACGCGAGCGCCAAGAGCCGCGGCCATCAATTGTGCGCCGAGACAGACTCCGAGAGCCGGTTTGCGTGCCGCCAATCTTTCGGCGATCAGGGCTATTTCGTCTTTCAGGAAGGGGTGTTTGTCCTGTTCGTAGACGCCCATCGGACCGCCCATGACGATGAGGAGGTCGCAGGTTTGGGCCTTGTCGAGGGGATGCGGAGCCTCGGCCGCAAGGACGCTTTCGATCTTAAAGCCGCGCGCGCGGAGCGTTGCTTCGAAGGTGCCGAGGTCTTCAAAGACGATGTGGCTGAGAACGAGGGCTTGGCGCGTCTTGTTGTCCGCTGACATGGTTGATGGGCTCCGTTGGCAAAGTCGTCAGTCGACAAACTCGACCTGGGGCGCGACGGGGATGATGCCGCGTTCGTGGCCCAGGGCGAGCAGTTTGCGAATGGCTTCGCGGCCGTCTGCGCCGTAGTCGAGGGTGCGGTCGTTGACGTACATACTGACGAAGCGGCTCGCGAGGCGCGTATCGAGGTCGCGGGCAAATTGCATGGCGTATTCGAGAGCGGCTTCGCGATGATCGAGGGCATGCTGGATGCTATCGCGCAGGGCCTTGGAGAGGATCTTGTGGGCCTCGGCGCCGAGCGAGCGGCGGATGGCGTTTCCGCCCAGAGGCAGGACGAGGCCGGTGGTTTCGCGCCACCAGACGCCGAGATCGAGGACCTTGTAGAGGCCGCTGGTCGAGTAGGTGAGCTGACCTTCGTGGATGATGAGTCCGGCATCGAAGTCGCCCGCGATGATGGCGGGAATGATCTTGTCGAAAGCGACGGTCTCGGTGCGCAGCTCGGGATTGAAGATCTTCAGAGCCAGATAGGCGGTTGTGAGCGTGCCGGGGACGGCGATCTTGATGCGGCTCAGGTCTTCGAGCGTGAGCGGATTACGCGAGACGATCATGGGGCCGTAGCCCTCGCCGACGCTGCCGCCGCAGCCCATCAGCGTGTAGTTCTGCTGAAGGTATGGGTAGGCGTGGAAGCTGATGGCGGTGACGTCAAAGAATGCCTCATCCTGCGCGCGGCGGTTGAGCGTCTCGATGTCGCACAAGGTATGAGTGAAGCGATACCCAGGCACGCGCACCTTGTTGGTGGCCAGGCCGTAGAACATGAAGGCGTCATCGGAGTCGGGGCTGTGAGCGATGGAGATCTCCATCGTCTCTGCCGGACTTGCAGATGCGTTTTTTGAAGTATCCATTGGGGAACCAAGGTCCTTTCGGAAAAGAACGGCAATGTCTAGAAAGGTCTTACTACGGTTGAATAGTGTGTGCCACGATGGTTGGCGTTTCCGCCAAAGAGCCTGAGGCTTCGAGTGATCATCGGGCAAAGTTGCGCAGGCGCTCGAAACCGGCGGCAATGCCGGCGGCCGCTGCGACCTTCAATGCGTCACCCGCAAGAAAGGGAAGCACGGCAATGGTGAAGACCACTCGAGCTGACGCATGGGTCAGTGCGGCCATCCACAGAGCGCCGCAGAAGAGAATGACGACGTTACCCGCGGCGGCGCTGGCCAGTGCAGCCGTGAAAGTGCGTCCGCTACGCCTGAAAAGGATCGCGATGATGGCCGCGGCAGGGGGATATGCGATGAGATAACCGCCGGTGGGGCCGAGCAAGTGGGCCAGGCCGTAGAGCGGACTGGGAACGAAGACTGGCAGACCGAGCGAACCCTCGATCAGGTAAGCACAGAGAGACGCCGCAGCGAGCCGAGGCGAGAGCAGAAGGCCCAGCAGCAAGACGGCAAAGGGCGCCATCGTGAGAGGTACCGGGGTGAAGTAAAAGGGAACGGCGATGTGGGCGCAGATGCCTACCAGAATGCTTGCGGCGAGCACGATGCCGGTGGAGCGGAGCCAAGCCGGGGCTTCGACGGTAGCCAGCTGTGCTGAAAGTAGTTTGCTCACGTGGGTTTCCTCGGGGCCTGATCACGACCCTAAATATCTGTTTCTACGTCTGTTTCTTCAGCCTGGTCGACGGAGGCTTCGAGCGCATGGCCTGCGCCGGCCGAAGGCTTTGAACGGAATCGAGCGCGCTGCACCCAGATATGGATTGTCATTCCAGCGGCTGCCATCAGCAGCGCCGCGAGCGAAACGAGAAGGGCAATCAATAACCAGCGCATGAGCATCGAGCTAGGCCAGAATATCAGACCGAGCACTGGTTGAAGGCTGATTTCTGGAGCGGAGACCGGAGGGCGGAGCTTACGGCTGGCGCAGGCAGGATTGGAGCCAATCGAGGTAGGGCTGGCTTGCGGCATCGACCTTGAAGACAAGAAACTCGGGTGTCTCGTAGCTGTGCAATTTGCGCAGACGAGCTTCGAGTGCGGTGAGCTGTTCGGGGCCGGTCTTGAGCATGAGCAGCGTCTCCGTGGCAGACTCGATCTCGCCCTTCCAGCGGTAGATGGATTGGACGGCGGGAATCAGCGTGGCGCAGGCGGCGAGTTGCTCTTCGACGAGCGTGCGGCCCAGACGCGCGGCTTCTTCGGGATTGGCCGTGGTGGTGAGGACGATGCGGGCTGGTGGCGTCAGTTCGGACATAGGACTTCTTCGGCCAGTCTACGGCAAGCGTCGCCCGTGAACCAGCGCGTCGTGAGTGCAATGGCGTATTTACGTACACTGAAGCTGCAAAGGTGAGTGCGAAGGTCTTGAGGTTCGCGAAGCTACGCCGGTACGCGAAGTGAATGAGCATCGTCGCTGCGCGCTTGTATACTGCAAGGCATGCCAAAACAAGTATGGATGGTTCGTGCTGGAAGGGATTCAGTCTTCATTGACGAGTTCCTCTCCCATCAGATGATTGCGATCGGTTGGTCAAAGCTTGGGGACTTGTCAAGAATTCACAGTCGCGAGCAGTTCAGCCAACTCGTGGAACGGTCCTGGCCTGAAAACAACAAATTCCAAAAC
>JBEKKL010000060.1:0-24251 GCA_050010735.1 Occallatibacter sp.
CGATCCGCGCTTCTCCTTGCTGATATCTAGTTTCCTTCACGTGTTCCGCAATTCCTTCTACGACATCCCCAGCTATGAACCCCGCGGGAGACAAGGGAGGTATGAACGATGCTGCTTCGGCTCCCAAAGCTGCCAAGTCGAGCGTGGAAACTTGTGGTCGTTGTAAGTAGAACGCGACACCGTCAGCCAGTACTGCAGCCAGCTGGTCATCATTTTGCAGGCGTGCCACAACATTCCTCGGAATGAGGACCAGTCCCGCATTGCAGCCGAACACGGACCTGATCTTGTCGTCTGTAACGGCATAAAACCGGAAAGGAATACGGGAGTGGTTGTCGGGCGGGAGTTGTTTCTGGAAGTCGGGGACGAGCCGCATTCCGATCCGCTCCACGCGCTCCTGCAGGGGCGCGTCGGCGGGAACCCTGTGCCACCCGCAGGGACCACCGGCCTCACTGTAGCGGACCTTCGCGGGGAGCTTGACCAAGTGCCCGTTGGCGTCAAGCAGGCTATCTTGCGTGACAGACTGATAATCGGAGACGTGGCGCGCTTTACTGGCGCCGATTGCCGCAGGAGAGTCGCGCGGCCCCAAGGGGAAGAATTCAGCCGTGCGGGCGACGAGCACTCCGGCACCATCGCGCACTCCTTCAAAATGTAGCCATGTGCCGGGTTCAACGTCGGCTAGGGTTTTCAAGTTACCTGAGAATGTGGGCACACTTTCGGGCCGGACACGAATGACATATCCATCCGCGTGGAACAACCGGTCTCCTGCGATCAAGTCGATTTTGACGATTACGGCCAAGCCGGATAGCTTCCGGCCTGAGTTACCGGGGTCGCCATTGGCTTCCGCACTCTGCTCGTTCTTAGGCGCTCCGGCGCTTCGAGCCGCAGGCTGCTGCGCCCGGTATTCAAACGGACGGAAAAACGCGAAGAGAGTGCAGAGACACACGCACGAGAAGATCCACCGGCTTCCTGGGTTTGCCATGCTCTCTCCGGTACTGGGCTCTGTGAATCAGTATAGCTTCGAAACGATCGCGATAACACCGTACGCATATTCGCATCGTCGAATATACTGGCAGATATGCAGGAGAAATTGCGCACTTACAAAGCGAAAATCTTTCGTGCGTTCTCCTGCCCTACACGCATGGCGATCGCTGCCGACGCGGTTCAAGTGCTCGGGAAAGCGAAATGCGAGGTCTCGCACCAATGACCTCTGTGTTTTTTCTAAGTGGAGTTGTGGTCTGGGTTGCGGGTGCCCTGGCCTGTCTGGCGCTGTGGCGCAGGCCGGTAGAGGCACGACGGGTCGGGTGCGCGGCGGCGCTGACGGGTTCGCTGCTCGATCTCGTCGGCTCTTCTGCCGCGCTCGTAAACGGCAGCTCCGCGACGATCGACCTTCACCTGGGCAATGCGATTCTTTCTTGGGCTATCCGAATCGATCCGCTTTCGGCCTACTTCAATGTGACGTTGGCGGTGTTGGCTTCCGCTGTGTCGCTCTATTCCTTCGGCTACCTGCGAGAGATGGAAGGGCGGCGCAACCTGAGCGCCTTCGGATTCTTTTTCAACCTGTTGCTGCTGAGCCTGGCGCTGGTCTTCACCGCGTCGAATGTTTTCTTCTTCCTCGTGGCGTGGGAGGTGATGGCTCTCTCGGCTTTTTGCCTGGTTAGCTTCGAAGACGAGAAGGAAGAGGCGCGCAAGGCCGGAGTGCTCTTTCTCGTGATGTCGCACGCGGGCACAGGGCTGCTGCTGATCGCATTTCTCATGCTTGCGTCTGTTGGCGCCACCCTTGAGTTCTCGAGCTTCCATCATCTGGCTTCCGCGATGTCGCCACTCTGGCAGAGCGCGGTCTTTTTGCTTTTTCTGTTTGGCTTTGGCGTGAAGGCGGGGTTAGTGCCGGTGCACATCTGGCTTCCCGATGCTCATCCGGTGGCGCCCAGCAATGTTTCGGCACTGATGTCGGGCATCGTGATCAAGACGGGCATCTATGGGATGGCGAGGGTCTTCTTCGATTTCTACGGGCCCACTCCGATCTGGATGGGAACGGTGGTGCTGGCTTTGGGCGTGGTGTCGGCGTTGCTCGGAGTGCTCTATGCGCTGATGGAGCACGACCTGAAGCGCCTGTTGGCCTGGCACAGCATCGAGAACATCGGCATCATACTCATGGGATTTGGCGCGGCACTGATGTTTCGCGCGCTGGACCAGCCGAATCTTGCGGCCCTCGCACTGATCGCCGGACTCTATCACACCTTCAATCATGCAACTTTCAAGGGCCTGCTCTTTCTCGGCGCAGGCTCGGTGGTGCAGTCAACGCACACGCGCAACATGGAGAAGATGGGCGGGCTCATCCGGCTGATGCCGGTGACTGCGATCTGTTTTCTCGTGGGTGCTGTGGCGATCTCGGGACTGCCACCGCTGAACGGATTTGTGAGTGAATGGCTGACCTATCAGGCGCTGCTGGCGGGATTTGGCACTACGCAAAGCCTCACGCGACTGATGTTCCCCATCGCGGGCTCGCTGTTGGCGCTGACTGCTGCGCTGGCTGCGGCGTGTTTCGTCAAGGCCTTTGCGATTCCGTTTCTTGCACTGCCGCGCAGCGAACAGGCTTCGAATGCGCGGGAGGCCTCGCCCACGATGCGCGCCGGAATGGCGACACTGGCGGTGGCGTGCATCGCGCTAGGCCTGGGAGCGACATGGCTGATTCGGATCTTCGATCCCATTACACAGCAGACGATCGGAGTGAGCGCCAGTTCGGCATTGGTAACGGCTCGCGGCATGGCTCTCTCGCCGGGAACGCCTCATGGCGGCACGATTTCGACCTTCGGAATGGCGTTGATCTTCGTGTTTGCAGGCGCGGCATTTGCGCTACCGCTTGCATTGCGCTGGCGGCGATGCAGCGTGAAAGGGCCTGCATGGGATTGCGGCCTGCCAGGATTGACTGCCGATAACGAGTACACGGCCACGGCATTTTCGAAGGCACTGCGGCTGATCTTCTCCGCTCTTTACCGTCCGCGACGGGAGATACAGGCGGAGTATGAAGTGTCGCCTTACTATCCCAGCGCAATCCGATTCGAGAGCGAGATCGAGCCCACCATTGAAAAGCATCTCTACGAACCGGTGAAGCAGCGGGTGTTGGCTGCAGCACGGCGCATGAGGGCGATTCAGGCGGGCAGCATCAACGCCTATCTTGCCTACATCTTCATTACACTGATCGTTCTGCTGCTGTTCGGGGTGCGCGGATGATGGAGAGAATGGTCGAATCCGCAGCCCAGCTGGTCTTGCTCGTGGCGCTCGCGCCGCTGGTTACGGGAGTGATTCGCACGCTGAAGGCGCGGCTGCAAACGAGGCGCGGCCCTCAAATCTTTCAGCCGTACCGAAATCTCTTCAAGCTCTTTCGCAAGGGCATGGTGATACCGCAGACCGCATCGTGGATCTTCGCGGCGACGCCTTGGGTGGTCTTCTTCAGCACGATACTCGCGGGCCTGATGATTCCGATGGTTGCTGCCGATGCGCCACTCGGCCTGATTGGCGGAGCGCTCGCCGTGATCTACCTGCTTGGCCTGGGACGCTTCTTTCTCGCGCTCAGCGGACTCGACACCGGCAGTTCCTTCGGAGGGCTCGGCAGCAGCCGCGAGATGACGATCTCGGCTCTCGCCGAGCCGGCCATGATGATGGCCATCTTCACAGTTGCTATCGGAGCCGGCTCGACTGGACTCACCGAGATTGCCGGAGCCGCGATCGGACAGACCTGGCGCTTTCTGGCGCCAGCGCAGATGTTCGCCTTCGCCGCGCTCGCGGTTGTACTGATTGCGGAGACGGGCCGCATTCCGGTCGACAACCCTGCCACTCACCTCGAACTTACGATGATCCATGAGGGGATGATCCTCGAGTATTCGGGCCCTTATCTGGCTCTTGTCGAATGGGCGGCCTCGATCAAGCAGCTGGTGCTCATGACACTGTTGATCAACTGCTTCTGGCCTGTCGGTTTGCAGCACACATGGTTCGGATTCGGAGCGCTCATCGGAATCGGTTGGCTGCTTGCAAAGCTGCTTTTGTTGAGTTGCGCCATTGTTCTCGTCGAAACCGTCAACGCCAAGATGCGGCTCTTCCGCGTGCCGGAGCTGCTTGCCGTGGCATTTACTCTTGGATCGCTCGCTCTGGTATCCACCTTCCTCTTCTGATGCTTATGAGACCGTTTCTGGATCTGCAACTCGGCGAAAGAATCATCACTCTGATGGCGGCGCTGGTGCTGGTGCTGCAAATCGCCGTTGTGGCCCAGCGCTGGATCATCACGCATATCCGCATCTTCGCGATTCAATCATTCTTCCTCGCGGCGATTGCGGCGACGATCGCCTGGTTTAACCATGCGCCGCATATTTATGCCGCGGCCTTGCTCACGCTGATCGTCAAGGTGATTCTGGTGCCGATCTTTCTGGAACGCTTGGTCGTGCGGATGGAGATTCGCGAAGAGATCAAGCCGATCATCAACGTGCCGCTCTCTGTGGTGATCGCCGGCGGGCTCACGCTGCTGGGCTATGTGGTGGCCGAGTCGTTTTATCACCCGGACCAGCCCGGCCTGGGGCACAACGAGCTTGCTGTCGCCATCTCGCTCTTCCTGATCGGCTTCTTTACGATGATCAATCGACGCAAGGCGCTTACGCAGGTGCTGGCCCTGTTGTCTCTGGAGAACGGGCTCTTTCTCGCAGCGATATCGCTCACCTATGGAATGCCGTTAATTGTGGAGTTGGGAATTCTATTCGACGTGCTGGTTGCGGCGATGGTGCTTGGGATTCTCGTTTACCGCATCCGCGAGACCTTCGAGTCAATGGATGTGAGCCGCTTGCGGAGGCTGCGAGGATAGGATGCTGCTGATCGCTCTACTGCTGATTCCCGTCGCCACCGCCGTTGCGTCTTACTTTGCGCGTCGACGGGTGGAGATGGAACGGGCTAACCTAGCCGGCTTCAGCCTGGTGTTTATCGTCGCGATCGCTCTGGCTGGGCAGGTGCTCGCGAGCGGCGCGCTCTCGCTGGCGAAAGGTTTCTTTTATGCCGACGCGCTCAGTGCGCTGGTGATTCTGCTTACGGCGCTGGTGGCGCTGCTCTGCGCGACTTACTCGATCGGTTACCTGCGCGACGACCAGCAAAGCGGTGAGCTCGGCGATGAAGAAGCGGAACAGCTCGCGCAGCTTCGCATGATTTACACGCTGACGCCGTTGTTCGTCTTCTCGATGATGTTCGTCGCGGTGGCCAACAATCTGGGTGTCATGTGGGCGGCGATCGAAGCAACGACACTGGTCTCGGTTTTTATGGTCACCTTCTATGGCAAAGTCACCTCGCTTGAGGCCGCATGGAAGTATGCGATCATCGGCGGCGTGGGGTTGTCGATGGCGCTCTTTGGCACGCTGGTGGCCTACTATGCAGGGCATGGCCTGGCCGGCTCCGATGCGCTGGCGGGGTTGAACTGGTCGGTGTTGGCGCAGCATGCCGAGTTGCTCGACAAGACCTCGATGCGGCTGGCCTTTGTTCTTATTCTGATGGGCTATGGAACAAAGGCAGGCCTTGCGCCAATGCATACGTGGAAGCCGGATGCCTACAGCGAAGCACCGGTGCCCTCTGCCGCGATTCTCTCTTCGGCGATGCTCAACTGCGCGCTCTATGGTCTCATTCGCTTTTACATTCTGACCAGCCGCTGTCTGGGAACAGAGTACCCAAGCCGTTTGCTGCTGCTCTTTGGGCTGCTCTCCATGGGGATCTCGGTGCCGTTCATCCTGGTGCAGAAGAATCTTCGCCGCTTGCTAGCCTATTCCACAATCGATCACGGCGGCATCATGGTCACGGCGCTGGGGGTTGGCGGCGCGCTCGGCAGCTTTGGCTTGATGCTGCACATGACCTATCATACGCTGGCGAAGCCGCTGATCTTTTTCTGCGCGGGCAGTGTGCGGCAATATTACAAAACCGATCTCTTTGATGAGATCGAGGGCGGCGTGCTGCGAGCGATGCCTTTGACCGGAGCCGTTTTTTTTATCGCGATGCTGGCCATCGTCGGCATGCCACCCTTCAGCCTCTTTCAGAGCGAGTTCATCATTGTGCGGGCGGCTCTGGATGGAGGGCATCTGCTTGCGGTTGCTCTCTTCGTCTTCTTTGCCACCGGCGTATTCGCAGGTGTTGTGCTGCACGTAGTGAGGATGATCCTTGGTCGCGGCGACGAAAGACCGGTCGCACCACGGCGGCCGTGGCGCGATGGTTCGATTGTCGCTCTTGCTGCCGCACTCGTCGTGATCGGATTCTGGATTCCGGCTCCTCTGCTTGAACTGACCCATAGAGCGGCACAGGTGGTGAGCGGAAGATGACAACCTTCTTTGACGAACTTCACGATCGCTTTCCGGATCTGGTCCGATCTGTGGAAGAACCTGTCGCCGATCAGGCGGTCGTTCTTTTGAATGGCCCTGACGTTACGGCAATCGTCCGTCATTTTATCGCCGAGCACCAGGCGAGAATCGTGAGTGTCTTCGCGGAAGACCGGGTAAGCGCGGAAGGCGTCTTCTACAACTACTACATCTTCGATCGGGCCGGTGATCCAAGCTGGGTCATTGTGAAGGTTCCCATTCCCGAGCGATTCCCATCGTTCCCATCGCTGGCCGCGGAACTGCCCGCGATCAACTGGCAGGAGCGCGAGATTCAGGATTGGTTTGGGCTGGAAGCTGCCGGTCATCCGAATCCGCGCCGCGTCGCGCTGCACGATAACTGGCCCGACGTTCATCCGCTGCGCAAGAGCTTTGCGCTCGATACGGAGCTGGCACCGTTTGAAGGCGAACAGCATGTCTACCGTCCGACGTATGGCGAGGGAGTCTTTCAGATTCCAGTCGGCCCGGTTCACGCGGGAATCATCGAGCCTGGGCACTTCAACTTTGCCGTTGCCGGCGAACCGATCTTGTATTTGCAACTACGCATGTTTTACACGCACAAGGGAACCGAGAAGCTCTTTGAGAATATGCCGATCCACCGCGGTGTCTTTCTTGCCGAGAGCATTTCAGGCGACTCGGCTGTTTCTCATGGCACGGCATTTTGCGAGGCTGTCGAGAGGGCGGCTGGGATCGAGGTTCCGCAGCGCGCACAATGGATGCGCGTGATCCTGCTTGAACTCGAACGCATCGCGAATCACGTCGCCGATGTTGGCGCCATCGCCACCGATGCCGGCTTCGTGATCGCCAACGCTCACGCGGGACGGGTCCGCGAGATGGTGTTGGGGCTGAACGAGACTCTCACCGGAAGCCGAGTGCTGCGCGGAACGGTTGCCATCGGCGGCGTGCGCAGAGAATGGCAGCCCGGCCAGGCCGAGGCTATCGAAGGAAGGCTCGCAATAGTGGAGGGCGAGTTCCGCGATCTGGTAGCAATCATTCAATCGTCCGACTCGACGCGCGACCGTCTTGAGCACACCGGAGTTCTGCGCCCTGAGAAGGCGCGTACGCTGGGAGTTGTCGGTGTGGCGGGGCGCGCCTCGGGCGTCGATCGCGACATTCGACGCGATCACCCTTACGAGGCTTACGGCGGACTTACATTCAAGGTTCCTGTCTACCAGGCGGGAGATGTGCGCCATCGCATGCAGGTTCGCATCGATGAGGTTGGCGAGTCGATCCAGTTGATCCGCGCAGCGGTCGCGCGCCTGCCCGAGGGCTCGCATCGCGCTCCAACTCACCCGATACCGCCGGGCCGCTGCGCGATGAGCGCTGTCGAAGGCTGGCGCGGCGAGATTGTGCACTGGATTCGCACGGGGGAGGGGAATCGCATTGAGCGCTGCAAGGTCAAGGATCCATCAATCAATAATTGGCCGGCAATCGTGGAGGCCGTCGAAGGCAATATCGTTGCGGATTTTCCGGTGATCAACAAGAGCTTCAATTTGTCCTACTCGGGGACCGATCGGTAACTCAATGTTCAAGATTTTGCAAAAATCGTTCCATGTAGGCTCCGCGACTGCCGATTATCCGAACCTATCGCCTCGTCTAGCCGAGGAGTTTCGAGGATGCCCAGAGTTCGACTTCGAGGCGTGGAGCGATGCGCGTCCGGCGGCCGAAGCCTGCCCAACAGGAGCCATCGCATTTCGCGATTCCGATGGCCTGCGCACAGTCACGGTCGATTATGGCCGTTGCATTTTTTGCGGTGAGTGCGAGGCCGCATCGGCCGACGGCGCGGCGCGCATGACGCGAAGGTTTGAGCTGGCGTCGAGCGACCGGCGCGATCTATTTCTAACCGCGCAATACAAGCTGAATGCCGATGGCACGCACGCGGAGTTGGAGTCGAGCACCAGCGGCCGCGGCGACGTATTGATCGGCAAGCGAGTTTCGGAGGCGATTCAGAGCCTGTTAGGGCGATCGCTGGCAATTCGCCAGGTTGATGCGGGCTCGTGCAACGGCTGCGAGCAGGAGATCGTTGCACTGAATAATCCAGTGCACGACATTGAGCGCTTCGGCATTCACTTTGTTGCTTCGCCTCGCCACGCCGACATGCTGCTGGTGACGGGGCCGGTGACTCGCAATATGGAGTTGGCGCTGCGCAAGACGTGGGCTGCGACACCAGAGCCGAGGATCGTGGTTGCCGTCGGAGCTTGCGGTATTAGTGGCGGGATTTTTGGAGTTAATTATGCTTCGCTTGGGGGGGTGGATGCTGTGATTCCTGTTGACGTCTACATTCCTGGATGTCCGCCTCGGCCGGAGGCGCTGCTGCATGGGATTTTGCTGGCGCTGGGAAGGATGCGGCAGCGGGTGGGTGCAATCTAAGTCACGCTATCGCGTGGGCCACTCTTCGACGACAACTCCGAGGTCGTTGAGTTGCTTGATGGCGGCCTCGACATTTCGGCGGACGGTGGGCCGGTCTTTTTTGCTCGCGACTGGCGATTCTGCCACGGCGATTACACGACCGTAGCGCCAGGCGCCGGAGGGCAGAGCGATGAGGGCCTTGGGAAGATCGGCGGGGCGAATCTGGATCTCCTGGCGGCGGGCGGCCTCGGGGCGGAGCATGGTTCCCTGGCCCAGGGTGCTGGGGTTGGCGTCGGCCATCGTGACCCGCAGGTTGAGGCTGTCGGCGTCGACCGAGAGGAACGGATTGGCCCACGCGGCGGGCTCGTGCACATCGACATACATGCTCTTGGTTGGCAGCGGAATCAGGGCCAAGGCGGCGCGCTGGCGGTCGCTCTCAGATGCGTTTTCCTGAGCCGCAGCCTGAGCCTGCTTTTCGGCGTTGACGGCGGTTTTGGCGACGCCGACGACTGCCTGTTCTTCCTTGTGACAGGCGATGACGGCCACGGCCAACAGCAGGCCCATCGCGGCGAATCTATGGAGTTTCGAGCATTGAATCACCTTTAAAGGATAACAGGAACGGTGCTGCGGAGACCTCGGCAGAGGGCTTTGCGAAAGTGCGCAAAAACAAGGGATTTTGGCTGAAAACGACTGCTTTTTAGGTCAAAAACGGCGCACGATCCGGAGTTTGCGGTTACCGATCAGTTAACGGGTAGAAATCACAAATTACTGATTGCGCGTTAGTTATAAGATGCCAAAAGCAAAAAACCGTGGTTCCAGCGGGTGGGGGGTGGGGTCAGGCGGTTTTTCTTGGTCTTTGCTCGCGTTGGAGGGTTGCGAGAGCGACCTGGGCGGCGTAGAGGAGCTGGTTTGCCTTCTTCTCTGGAATCGCATCAATGAGGATGCCGTGGGCTACGCAGGCGATGAAGTCACGAATGTTTTCGCGGCCGACGAGTGGGGGCAAGGCCTTGCAGTAGGCGGGACTTGCGCGTTGGGATGCGATAGTTTTGTCGTATTCGTCGCCTGGCTTGCTTCTCAGGTATGCCTCATAGGCGCGCCGGAAGGGAGAGGCGCAGCGCTTGATGGCGGTCTTGGTTTGTTTGGAGGTGGTGTCGACCGCTGGTTGCGGAACGGCCTCGATGTGGGTGGGGTTGGGTGTGGATTCCGGTGTTGGTTCTGGTGTCATGGTGGTTCTCCCTATGGATAGGGTGCGCCATGGGGACTTAATTATCTGCAAAACGGAGAGGATTTTTGATTCCCATCCTTGAATCGAACGCGCCTCAAGGATGAGCACCCAGCGCTCACCGGTCCAGAAATAGCTGGAATTTGCGGTTTCTCATGAAATTCTCTCCATCTCTCTTGACTTTCTGAGGCTACAGCTTTAATAATTAAAGCAGGTTGTTAAGATTGCCCTAGCAAGCAAGACCGGAGAGGAGGGACCATGAACGGCGAGTCCTTCGGAGAACTCATCAGAGCGAGTCGAAGAAGGCTGAACAAATCATTGCAGGACGTCGCCGACGCGCTAGGCGTATCTGCAGTTTACGTTTCTGAGGTGGAGAGAGGCAAGCGGCCACCCTTTACAACAGAGAGGCTGCCTGCGCTTGCCCAGGTCCTTGAGCTTGATCCTGACCAGCTCAAGTTTGCTGCGTGGCAAGAAAAGCGAATGATCGAATTGACCCCCGCCGCGAGCGATAAGGAGATTGAGGCCCTTGTCGCTCTTGCACGCGGTGGGCTCTTGGACAGCGAACTCGACGAGATACTCACCATCGTAAACAGAAAACAGATGGAGTTGAAATTGAAGATTGTCTAGTCAGAGGTGACCCATGAATCGACCCTTAACTGGGATCTGTGCAGACAACAAGGAAAGTTATCGCTCGATTGAGCTGTATGCGGGTGCGCTACGGAAAATGATCGGTCTTGAGCTACTCGATCAATTTGATGCGTTGAACTTTTTTGACCAGATCGTCCCCGACATGACCGTGAAATGCGGAATGAAAGAAATACAGCTCTATGAAGTGGTCGAGGACTGCCAGCAAGAGGGGTGCACGCGATGGGATGCGGAATCTGGGTTTCTTCAAATCGTATTGTCAGCGCGCACACACGAGTTGTTGCTTGCGGGTCATGTTCGGGCACGCTCGACGGTGGCGCATGAGGCCGGACACGCTTGCTTGCATACGGATCAGATCATTCGTCTGCATGGAATGAGCCTCACGTCCCAGGTTGCGTTCCATCGGGATAAGAGTCCCCATGACGCTTGTCAAGACACCGAGTGGCAGGCGAACGCTTTTGGAAGCGCTTTGTTGATGCCGGCAGAAGGAGTCGAGAGAATTTTCGCTAGGCTTGGGAGGCAGAGTGCAAACGCGATAGCCGAGCATTTTGGTGTCTCGATCGAGTCCGCTACGTACCGAATCGGGACATACGAAAGAGCCTTAGGATTTAGATGATGAAGCCGGTTGTGGCTGGAACCACAACCGGCTGGTGGCGAATCTCCGCCAGCTACCCGTTCCTGCTGGATAGTATCCCAATCCGATTATGTCCCACATAATTGGAATCGGCAAGAACCATCTCGAATTGGCGGACCTCACAAGGACTCAAGGAGGTCCATCATGGAAAGATACAGGGTTTCGTGCACCCAAAAGCGCGAAAAAAATGAACACATCGTCAGCCTTGGCTGCTACGGGCCGGGCAACATCTTCCACAACTTCAGCGAAGAGGAAGTGATCGACCGCATTGAGCACCTCGGAGATACCTTCTATTCCGATCGCCCGGACGGCCACGTCGCAGAGATCGTTGTCGAGACCCGCAACGGCGAAAAGTACCTGAAAACCAAACCAGATGGCGAACGGCCGAACAACTTGGACTGGTTACCTGACTGCCCACCGAAGGCACACCACGTGATCACACCTACGCGGACGGTGGTTCCTGCCGCTTCCCACGGAAATGATTGGTGGCGGCACTAGATGGCCGCCCCCGTTCTTTCGCCGTTATCTCTGGTGCCGCGGGACGCGGCACCAGAGCTGACCGACTACCCGCAATTCAAGCCGTGTGATTCCCCAGAAGAGAGTGGGGCCATCCGAGCTTACAAGGGCTATATACGGCCATTCTCAGACGACCAAACAGCTCGCGATATTCTGCGCGCGATTGAATCACACATCCCTCTCCAAATCTCTGAAGGTCGCCTCTCTCTGGAATCCTCGCACATTCAGAAGCATCCATTCGAAGACTTCCTGGTCGGAATGGCGGTGCCATTCGTCATTATGGTCGTTGAGTTCAAAGGAACAGAGCACCCGAGGGCGTTTTTGCTCCGCCCGAGGATGGTGCCTCGCTACAGCCTGAGCCCTCATCTTCGCACGGATAAATCCGTCCGGATCGACGGACGCTCCCAACCGGCGCTCTGCGTTTACTCGGGGAGTCTCTTCCAATATCGAACCGACAGAGATCCTCTGGAACAGTTCTTAGATCAAACATCAACCTATCTGGCAAAGTACTTGATCTGGTTGCGCACACGCCAACTTTTCTTTGACTCACCAGACGGCATGCGGCATTTCGTATACAAGAGAAAACCACAAGAGACTTTCACGGAAATCGATCTTGTGCAGTCACGTGACCTCTACTGGGACGGATATTGGCCTGGTCCAATAGCACCGTCATGGCCGGCGCAGCATCTTGCAACAATCAAGCGCGAGGACGAATGTTGGTGCTGGAGCGGCAAGCCGTACGGCGATTGCTGCAGGGCCATAGATGTCGCGCGCGACAAGCAGCTTAGGCGGACATGAGGTAGGCGCTGTGTGGCCCAGTCCTTGCTCACGGCTGAAGCCGTGCCCTGACACAGCACATTGTTGTTCGAGGTTCGTGGTTTACCAGGTCCCGTCCTTCACTTCGTTCCGGATGGGGCCCTGGGGCAGCTTGCAGATAGGGGCTGGCCCACGTTGTCTGGTGAATGGCTAACGCGGGGCAGCCTCTTTTCTAGCGAGTTATTTTGGTTCGACACCCCAGACCAGGATGCCGTTGATGTAGGCCGTCACGGTCTGCGTGGGTTTGTAGACGAAGCTCTCGTCTGTGATGAAGGAGTAGTCATTGGCTCCGAATTGGAGCGCGTAATCGACGTTGTGGACCCTGGTCTGGATCTCTCCCGTCTGTTGGCTCGCACCAATCGATCCGGCGGCGGAGGTGAAGCCGAGCTGCACGTAGGTATCGGCCATGTTTCGCGGCGGATCAAGCCCCACGAAGGTGCTTGTGATGTTGGCGCAGTTCACTTGCGCGTAGTCGCAGCTAAGGACGAGCGGATCGCCGGGATTGGAGTTGACAAACCAATAACGAAAGGTCACGCTGCTGAGCGGAATTGCCGTTGTGCCGGTGTTGAAGAGTTCATAGTCTGCGTAGAGTGAGTTGTCGGGCGAATCGTTGTCGTGCGATCTGTCTTGCACCTGGAGAGCTGTGACAGCGGGTCCGCCGCCGTTGCCGCCAGAGGCCGACCCGCTGGGCTCAACTCCCCAAACCAGCACGCCATTGATGTAGACGGTGATGGTTGTTGTGCTTTTGTAGACGAAGCTCTCGTCTGTGATGAAGGAATAGTCATTGGCTCCGAACTGCGGCGCGTAGTCGACGTTGTGGATTCGAGTCTGAATCTCGCCGGTCTGTTGACCGGGCAAGAGCGATCCGGCGGCGGCGGTAAATCCGATTTGCGCGTAGGTGTCCGCCTGGGCAACAGGCGTGGCCAGCTTGACGAAGGCGGAGGTGACGTTGGCGCAGTTGACGGCGGCATAGTCGCAGGAGAGGACCAAGGGGTCGCCGGGGTTGGAGTTGACAAACCAGTAGCGGAAGGTCACCGAACTCAGCGGCACAGCGGTTGTGGCGGTGTTGAAGAGTTCGTAGTCACCATACAACGAGGTGTCGGGCGAATCGTTGTCGTGCGATCGATCTTCGATCATAAGAGCTTGCTGAGCAATCGCGATGCCTGAGCACGCGATCAAGCAGAGAAGCGTCGTGATTGCAAAGGTTGCCGGACGGTGAAGGCGAGACGTCAATGATTGAACGCCGTTGGACGAGAGGATCGTGCCATCGCTTCGTAACATCATGGGGGAGTCACCTGTTTTTGAAGTTTGTGATTCTCGAACAGACGCGGTCGAGTTTGCTTAACATGGTGGCTGACCGCAACACCGGCATGATGCTAGCCCAGGCTTTTGACCGCCGACAAGATGTATCGCGATCTCTTAACAATCAAATGACAATTGAGAGAAGTGAATCGTTTTTTTAAAGATTGTTCACGCGGATCGACTCTTCATGGGTCATTGGTGAGCGACTCGAGAGCCAGATCTACGACACGGTGAACCATGCTATCGGCAGTGCAAAGAGGGATGGAATGGCTGTCGTGCATAATTGTAGGCACGATGAGTTTATTGTGGAGTCCCGAGAGTTGGTCGTTGCGGCTGGCGGAGCTGGAGGCGCAGACGGGGGAGCTGAAGGAGGCTCCGTTGCGGCGCGATGTGCGTTCGCTGGGCATGCTGCTGGGCGAGGTGTTGCGCGAGCAGGCGGGCGTGGATCTGTTTGCGCATGTGGAGGCGCTGCGGCAGGGCACGATCCGGCGGCGCGATGAAGAGGCGCGGGGGCGGCATGAAGAGGCCGCGCGTCATGCGGCTACGGCGCTCGAGCTGGTGCATTCGCTGCCGGTGGAGCGGGCGATTCTGCTGACGCGGGCCTTTGCATTTTATTTTGAATTGATCAATCTGGCGGAGACGAACCATCGCAAACGGCGGCGCGTGGCTCTGCATATGAGCGGAGAGGCAGGTCGTCAGCGTGGGAGCTTGCTTGGGACTCTCTGCGAGATGAAGCGCGTAGGCATCAGCGCGGAGGAGGCTCTGGAGTGGCTTGGGCGCGTGCTGATTGTGCCGGTGTTTACGGCGCATCCGACTGAGGTGGCGCGGCGGTCGGTGATGTTCAAGCGGCGGCGGATTGGGGAGTTCCTGGAGGGACTCGATCGGATTCCGGTGCCGGAGCAGGAGATGGCGCGGCTGGAAGATGCGATCCGCGCGGAGATTACCAGCCTGTGGCAGACGGATGAGGTGAGGTCGCGGCGGCCGACGGTCTACGACGAAGTGAAGATGGGGCTGGACTATTATGACGTCTCGATCTTTGCGACGCTGCCGAGCCTCTATCGCGAGATTGCCGAGGCGCTCAAGGGCGCGTATGGGCTGGAGATGGAGACGCTGGCGCTGCCGCAGGTGCTGATGTTTGGTTCGTGGATCGGCGGGGATCGCGATGGAAATCCGTTTGTGACTCCGGAGGTGACACGGGAGTCGATCCGGCTGGCGCGGGGGCATCTGCTGCTCTACTACCAGCGGCAACTGGATGAGATTATCGATCTGCTGACGACGAGCGCTCAGCAGATTGGGGTGAGCGATGCGCTGGTGAAGCGGCTCGAAGCTTATGTCGCCCTGGTGCACACGCCCGAGGCGGAGGCCTTTGAGCGGCAGTATCAGTTTGAGTACTATCGGCGATTTGCGATCTGCCTGAAGGCGCGGCTGCGGCGCACGCTGGATAAGGCGGCGGCGCAGGCGGGTGCGGCGAACTCGGCGCTGCCGGTGATGCCGTATACGCTGGCGCGGGTCGACGATGGCCTGGGCAAGCTGGCGAATGCGCTGCCGGCTTATTGTTCAGTGCTGGATTTTATCGATGATATGGAGGTGCTGAGGGAGTCGCTCACGGCGAATCGCGGCGTGCGGATTGCGCGGACGCTCGTCGATCCGCTGATCTTGCAGGTGAGGACGTTTGGATTGCATCTGCATACGCTGGACATCAGGCAACATGCGCGGGTGCATGCGGCGGCACTGAAGGAGGCGATTGCCGATACGGCTGCGGAGTCGCTGGCAGGTGAGTTGTCGGAGGAAACGGCCAGCGTGCTGGAGACGATGCGCGTGGTGGCGGAGATCAAGGATGGTTGTTCGCCGGAGGCTGTGCGGCAGTATGTAATCAGTGGGGCTTCGACGGTGGAGGATGTGCTGACGGTGGTGCGGCTGGCTCGGCTGGGCGGCGTGCGGGTCGAGGGTTCGGGGCGAGATCCTGGCTTGATGCCGGTGCCACTCTTTGAGTCGATCGAGGATTTGCGGAGGGCTCCGGCGGTGTGCCGCGAACTGTGGAGCCGGCCGGATTATCGCAAGCTGATGGCGACCTGGGATCACTGGCAGGAGGTCATGCTGGGGTATTCGGATTCGAATAAGGACGGCGGGATGCTGACCTCGACATGGGAGATCTTTCGCGCGCATCGCGATCTGCATGTGGTGGCGCGCGATTGCGGAGTGAGGCTGCGGCTCTTTCATGGGCGCGGGGGAACGGTGGGACGCGGCGGAGGGCCGACGCATCGCGCGATCTTCGCGCAGCCGATGGATTCATTTGACGGGCAGTTGCGGATTACGGAGCAGGGCGAGGTGTTGAACTTCAAGTATGCGGATGAGGTGCTGGCGGAGCGGAATTTGGAGCTGATGATCGCAGCTTCTCTCGATGCGCTGGCGCGGCCCAATGCGCGCGATCCGGAGGGGCATTTCACGGGGATCTTGAAACCGGAGTGGGAGGCTGCGCTCGATGAGTTATCGGTGATTGCGTTTGGGTATTATCGGCAACATATTCTCGATGACGCGGAAGTGGTGACTTATTTTGAGCAATCGACTCCGGTGGGCGAGTTGGAGCAGGCGAAGATTGGCTCGCGGCCTTCGCGGAGAAATTCGTCACCGAAGCTGAGCGATTTGCGGGCGATTCCATGGGTCTTTGGGTGGACGCAGTCGCGGCTGCTGGTGCCGGCGTGGTTTGGTGTGGGGTTTGCGCTGGAGGAGTATCTCACGCGGCCGGGCGCGTTGGAGCTATTGCAGACGATGAAGCGCGAACTGCCACTGTTTATCGACCTGCTGCGCAATGTGGAGCTGGCGCTGGGCAAGGTGGATCTGGCGACGGCGCGGCTTTATTCGGAACTGGTGGAGGACAAGAAGCTGCGCGAGCGTGTCTACGATTTGTTTGAGTCGGAGTTACATCGGACGGTGAGGGCGGTGCTGGCAGTGACGGAGCAGAAGGAGCTGCTGGAGTCGAATCCGGTGCTGGGGCGGTCGATCAAGCTGCGCAACCCGTATGTCGATCCGATGCACCTCATACAAGTTGACATGCTGCGGCGTAAGCGGGCCGGCGAAGATACACCGGAGGTGAATCGCGCGATTGCCGCGACGATCAGCGGGATTGCGTCGGGGCTGAGGAATACGGGCTGATGGAGCGGCG
This sequence comes from Occallatibacter sp., assembly GCA_050010735.1. GTDB lineage: Bacteria > Acidobacteriota > Terriglobia > Terriglobales > Acidobacteriaceae > Telmatobacter. The sequence goes on from JBEKKL010000060.1 coordinate 17,040, forward strand.
AAGCGCGTTTCGGCGGGTGATTCCGCCGCTCCAAAATCGCCGTCGCCGCAGCGCTGAACCGATCATTAAATTCGGGCCCAGGAGCCGATTGTTCGCAAATGGCAACCCGGGAATCGCGCACCGCGGGGATGATTGTACAATGTTGCTGTTCTCCACTTAGAACAGGAAGGCTGCATCTGCCAAATGCATGATCCGGAATCATCGCACCCCGGATTCACGCTTCCAAACCAACCGGAGTTGCGCACGTGGGAACGGCCTCTTTCAAGAATCGAGGACGCGCAGAACTTTCGATGTCACCATAACGCAATTCTTGCAAACAAGCATCTGCCCACTCACACAGGCACTTGCAACGCACCTGGAGATGCATATGCTCTACCGAACCGATCGATTCCTTTCAGTGGCCGTCATCATTCTGCTTTGCGCTGTTCCGGGACTTTCGCAAAGCGAGAGCGCAGACCGCCTGACCTCGCCCATTGTCGCCGCAAGGCGCACCGTCACCAACGGTGTGCATTCCCAAGCAACGAAGCAGAATGATCTTGGCAGAGTAGCTGGAACGGAAGTCTTTCATCGGTTGGTTTTGTTGACGAAGCGCAGCGCTGCTCAGGAAGCTGATCTCGAGGAACTGCTTCAGGAACAGCAGGACTCAAATTCGCCGCAGTATCACCGGTGGCTGACGCCCACTGCATTCGGAGCGCGCTTTGGTCCCAGCGCGAACGATATGGCGAAGATTACGAGTTGGCTGCAGGCGCAGGGCTTCACGGTGGAAAAGCCGTCGAATGGCCGCCAGTACATCCTTTTCACAGGCACGAGCGCGCAGTTGGAGTCGGCGTTCCAGACGGAGATGCACCGGTATGGCGTGAAGGGCAAGGCGTATTTTGCCAACGCCACGCCGGCCAGCATTCCCACGGCGCTCGCGCCGGCAGTGAGCGGGTTCGCGAGTCTGAACTCCTTCGCGCAGTTCACGCCCCAATACCACTTAGCGGCGAATTCGCAGAATGGAGTTCAGAGCACCGGGACGATTCCGCAGATCAAGATTCAAAACACGGCAATGACGGGGCCAGCCGATTTGAGCGCGATTTACGACGCTGGGCCGCTCGCAGAAGCCAACGTGCTGGGCCAGGGGCAGTCCATTGCGCTCATCGAAGAGAGCAACATCGTGCTGCAGGACGTGAAGGATTTCAGGACCATCGCCGGGCTTCCCGCTGCAACAGTGAACGTGATCGTGAACGGACAGGATCCCGGCCTGGTCTTTGGCGAAGAGACCGAAGCCATCGCCGATGTGGAGTACGCGGGCGCGCTTGCGCCAGATGCGGTGTTAAATGTGATCGTGACCGCGACGACGGAACTGAACCAGGGCATCGACCTTTCCACGGCCTACGCGGTCGATAATGAAATCTCGCCCGTCACATCGCTCAGCTATGGAGGGTGCGAGACGCTGAACGACACCTTCGCGCCCAACGCAGTGGCGCTGTTTAAGGCAGCCTACGAGCAGGGGGCTGCCGAAGGGATCAGCCACTTTGTTTCTGCAGGCGATTATGGCGGCGATGCCTGCGGGTATACCGGCCTGAGTCTCGGATTCGGAGTAAACGCGATCGGCGACTCGCCATGGAATGTGTCGGTTGGAGGCACTGAGTTCATCATGCCCGATCCAAGCGCTTATTTTCCTCCGCCAAGCTATACCGCAACCGCTTACATCCCGGAGAGCACCTGGAACGACTCCGAGAATCCTGAAGATGGACGGCCGCTGGCGGGCGGCGGAGGCGTTTCGATCAATTTCACCAAGCCGGCATGGCAGACGGGGCCCGGGGTTCCGGCAGATGGCGCGCGCGACGTGCCCGACGTCTCCCTTGTGGCAGGCGACAACCTGGATTACATGGTGTGCGAGGCCGATGAGGGCGGCGTCTGTTCGCAAGGCTATGCGATTGGGCTGATCGGCACCTCGCTGGCTTCGCCCGTGTGGGCGGGCATCCAGGCGCTCGTCAACCAGAAGAACAACGAAGTGGGTGGGGCGGGCAATCCCAATCCGACCTACTATCGCCTGGCTGCGGGATCGAACTCGCCCTTCCACGACGTTACTGTGGGTGATACGAATGTTCCCGATAATTGCTTCTACGAGATCCTCTCTGAATTTTGCGACGGCGCCCCCGACCTGGTGGGCTACGAAGCGACGCCAGGCTACGACCTGGCGACGGGCCTGGGTTCGGTGGATGTGAATAAGCTGGTGACGAATTGGCTGCCGCCCACAGGTACAGCAGCGGCCACCGTTACCCTGAGTACCGGCGGCGTGACCAGCATGATGCACGGTGATCCGCTAACAGCGACGGTGACGGTGACGAGCAGCGGAGCGACAGCGCCCACAGGCGACGTGGTGCTGATGGCCGGATCGCAAGGCGTGAACCGAATCACGCTGAGTGGGACAGGCATGGCAACGGTGACATACGGCGCGACCTCTGGGGTGGAACTCCCTGGCGGCACGTACAACCTGACCGCACACTACGCCGGCGACACAAACTTTGCGGCGGCCACCTCGAACGCGGTGGCCCTCACCGTCAGTCCTGAGCCGACCACGACGGTAGTCTCCGCCAATGTGACCGGCGCGGTCCCGTATGGCACACCAATTACGCTTATGGCCACGGCGTACGGCAACAACAGCGGAACCGGATACGCGGTTCCCGGCACATACAAATTCACTCAAGGCACAACCACGCTGGGAACCGCTACCCTCGCAGCGGCAGGCGAGGGTATGGCGTTTGTGACAGACAACGCCACGGCAAGCCTCGTCTGCGGTGTGCAAAGCGTGCTGACCACAGTCATCTGCCCGACTCTGGGCGCGGGCACGTATCAGATTGTCGCGGCATCGCCGGCGGCAAGCGCCAGCTTTCAAGCCAGCGCCTCTGCGCCCGCCACTGTGGTAGTGACCAAGAGCCCGGTGCTGGTGGCACTCGCTCCTGGCTACAACAACCCGGCAGTGAATAAGACAGTCAATCTGGCGGTTACCGTTATGCCCTCGTACGAGACTAATAACGAGATCTTCGTGGACGTGGCTCCCGCCACGGGCAACGTGGACTTCTACGACACCAGCACAAATCCGCAGACGAAACTCGGTACCGTAACGCTGTCAGATAGCGCTGGCGCGCTTCCAGTCACTTTCAGCACCACAGGCCTGCACGCGATCATCGCGCAATACGACGGCGATGCCAACGACCTCGCCAACTCTTCTGGAACCGTGGACATTACGGTGGGCACGAAGGTTCCGACGGCCACGATTGTCAGTTCGCGAGGCTGGACCTACTCCTCCAGCCCGATCACGCTGACGGCATTGGTCGTCGGGGACTTCACCGGTACCGCGCCCACCGGGATCGTAACGTTTACCGATGCCTTGGCCAACAACGGAGCGGGCGCAACCCTCGGCACCGCGACTCTGGGCTCGCCGGTGGACGGACAGGCGCAGGCTTTGTTGATCACAAGCGCGTTGAGCCCCGCGGGCATGCACAACATCACGGCGACATATTCGGGGGATGCGAATTATAACGGCTCAACGTCAATGGCGGCGCAAGTCGACATCATTGCCATGGCGCTTTCTCTGAGCCAATCGTCGGCTACGGTGACGGCGGGGCAAAACACGGCTCCGATTTCGATTTCGTTTTCGACGAATCCCAACTCCACCACCTATGACTATGTCTATTGGTGGGTAAACCTCTCTTGCTCCGGCTTGCCGACGGGCGCAACGTGCGTCTTTACGCCCGGCTCCTTCGATCCCACACCCAACTCAACGAACGGCGGCCTTGCCGGCTCATCGACCATGAGCATTTTCACGAACGGGCCAACGCTTCAACAAGCGGCAATCGCGCCTCCGCGGAAACCATGGGGTGGTTTTGGGGCACTGGCGACGGCTGGATTGCTGACGTTCGGTTTCCGCCGGCGCTGGCGCCGGCTGTTCGCAGCACTGGGGGCGTTGGCGATGCTCACTTTCTTCCTGGGCCTTGGCGGCTGCGGTGGGGGCGGGGGTGGAAAGTACAACATTACGAATCCGGGGACGACAGCGGGCGCCTATCCCGTCGCGGTCACCGGGACTATGGTGGTCCAGGGATACGGCACGTACACCGCGACCGCAACCCTCAACCTGACGGTGACAGCAGCAGGACAATGAGGACGCACGAATCCCGGGTCTCAGACGCGAGACCCGGCTAGTCACATGTTGAGATCGGACTGCTACATGGTTTGTGACTCGGATATTGGCTGATTGGTTGGGGATTGCTTGTGCGGGGCGGGGAGAGTGCGGATGGTTTTGCCGAGCATCCCAGGTCTGAGAATCAGGATCTGGGAGACTCAGCAAATAGAAGCGCGAGATTCTTTTGTTACTTGGCAAAACCGCGGAAGTAGAAGATTGAATCCTCGATCTGAGTGTCGGTGAGAGCCGGCATCGGCTTCATCGCCCCCTTGCCATTTTTGACGGAGGGAAACATCTGGTGGTCGGTGAGTTTCATAATGTCGGGATCGGTGACAGGTTTCACGTTGAACATCCGAGCTGTCGGTGTGTCGGCTGCGCCGGTGGCTCCATGGCACATTTTGCATGTCGTTTTGTAGACCACTTCGCCTCTGGATTGCGCAAAGCTCACAGTGCCGGCAAGCGCGACTACGATGGCCAACACCAGCTGGGATCGATACGTCTTAAACATTGCAAAGACTCCTTCGATTTCTGTCGGCCAGTTTCTGTCTGCCAGGTCGAGCCAAACGTACTCCTGACGAACTTGTTCTCTCTATGTCTGAGATTCCCATCGACCCGTCGCGTGAGGTATTCGAATCGGAGGAGCCATTGCAGGGAGGTCAGGGGCCAACTCTATCTCCTTGCTTTAGAGCAAGAAGCCGGGTGGGTGTCGCAGGTGGCTGGCTTGCAACGAGAGGCAAAAGGTACTATGCTCTTGCTATGCGTCGATGTCGCTAACACCGCCCTGGTGCCAGTTGCGACGGAGAGTTGCGCCCGAGTTCGCGCAGTGGCTTCCCCGCCCGACAGATCGACACAAACCCGAGAAAAATTGAAACGAATGCTCCGGGGTTGAAATCCCGGAACGAGGAGATCATCATCATGGCGCACATTGCTGCGAATGTAACGGAGTTGATTGGCCGCACACCCCTGGTGCGGTTGAACAGAGTGGCGGCCGGGTTGCCTGCGACCGTCGTTGCGAAGCTGGAGAGCCAGAACCCGGTTTCGAGCGTGAAAGACCGCATAGGGCTGGCGCTGATCGAGTCCGCCGAGAAGGCCGGCAAGATCACACCGGGCAAGACCGTGCTGATTGAGCCCACGAGCGGCAACACCGGGATTGCCCTGGCCTTTGTAGCTGCAGTGAAGGGTTACCGGCTGATCCTGACCATGCCGGAGACGATGAGCCTTGAGCGCCGCACGGTGTTGCTTGCCTTTGGCGCGGAGATTGTGCTTACCCCCGGCCCCAACGGGATGAAAGGCGCCGTGGCCAAGGCTGAAGAGATTCTATCCAAGACGCCGAACGGTTATGTTCTGCAGCAGTTCAACAATCCCGCGAACCCGGCCATTCACTATGCCACGACCGGCCCCGAGATCTGGAACGACACGGACGGCAAGGTGGACATTCTCATCTCGGGCGTGGGAACGGGCGGTACGATTACCGGCGCGGGCAAGTACATCAAGGAACAGAAGCCGGGATTCAAGGCCATCGCCGTCGAGCCTGCCGATAGCCCTGTGCTCTCGGGCGGCAAGCCGGGGCCGCACAAGATCCAGGGGATCGGCGCTGGTTTTGTGCCTGGAGTGCTGGATACCAAATTGATCGACGAGATCGTGCAGGTGACCAACGACGAATCGATCGCGCTGGCGCGCCGGTTGGCGCTCGAAGAAGGCCTGTTTGTGGGCATCAGCTCGGGAGCGGCGGCGGCGGCGGCGCTGAAGGTGGCCGCACGGCCTGAGAATGCCGGCAAGCTGATCGTAGTGGTGCTGCCCGATTTCGGTGAGCGCTATTTGTCGAGTGTTCTTTTCGAGCCGCTGCGCCAGCAGGCGCTGGCTCTGCCGACCGAGCAGATCGCGGTTGCGGTGTAGGCAGTTCCATCGCCGGAGGAGCGAGTCCCGTTCCGCCGGCACCAGTTGAGTTCTTGATCCGGCCCGAAGTTGGTTTGAGGTTTCCCACCCTTGCGCCAGAAGAAAGGCGCAAGGATGGGGCACGGACCGACCTTGCACTCGTAGCAAAAAAGCTCGGGCCGGCTCTGCTACCGTTGTCGTGAGAATACGCCCGTATGTCTCTGTTTGCACGCATTCGCGAAGACATCAACTCCATCATGGAGCGTGATCCGGCCGCGCGGTCGCGCGTGGAGGTTTTGCTTTGCTATCCGGGGCTTTGGGCGGTGTGGATTCATCGCGTCTCGCACCGGCTATGGGGTTGGCGGTTGCGGCTATCGGCGCGGATGCTCTCGCAGGTTGGCCGCTTCTATACTGGAGTGGATATTCATCCGGGCGCGCTGCTGGGACGAAGGCTCTTTATCGATCACGCGACCGGCGTGGTGATCGGCGAGACGGCAATTGTGGGCAGCGACGTGACGATGTACCAGGGCGTCACGCTGGGCGGCACGGGAAAGCAGCATGGCAAGCGGCATCCGACGCTGTGCGACGGCGTCTTTGTGGGTAATAACGCCAACATATTGGGCAACATCACGGTGGGTGAGAACTCGCGCGTGGGCGCTGGCTCGGTGGTGCTGTCGGATGTGCCGCCGAATTCGACGGTGGTGGGAGTGCCGGCGCACATTGTCTATCGCAACGGCGAGAGGGTGCTGATTACCGATCCGCACGACATCAAGGACCCGCTCTCGGATTCGCTGATTGCATTGGCTGCGCGAGTGGACGAGTTGGAGGAGCGGTTGGGCAGCGCGCACAGACCGGCCGATCAGTTCACCGTCGAAGATGCCGAGCGCGAGGCTTATCGCGCGGAGTTGGAGCAGCGACAGTATGTCTCGATGGGCGAGGGGATCTAGGCCGCACTGCCCATAGGTCCTGGCCAGCCTGCATCTCTTCTAAACCGTTGCGGAGAGATATTGCGTTAGGGGTCGCTGGCATCAATTTGGAATTACTTCCGGTTTGTTTGAATGCTAAGTCTAGGAGGAGCACGAGGTGTTGCATAAGCTGAACTCAGTTGGACGCTGATTCAGAGAACGACCTCGGAGGCTCCTCATGGACGATATGTACTATATCGG
>JBEKKL010000061.1:0-45458 GCA_050010735.1 Occallatibacter sp.
ATTCGAGTGGACCTTGGTGGTCGGGTTATAGGCGAAGGACACCGATCCGAACTGAGTCGGCGCATCCATGAAATCCCTGGCCAGCCATGTCGCTGGAACTGTCGTCGGATTATTGAGGTTGTAGCAAAGGTTGGGTGCTCCAGTGCTGGTGACGGTGGCCGCGCCGGCGATGGCGGGAGTGGTGGCGGTAGCCGCCGCAGCCCCGCTGCTATAGCAGGTGTTGGTTGCCGAATACACGTCGCTGTAGGAGTAGTCCAGATTAATTCCGTAGTGCTCATTCGGCGTCAGCGCCAAGTCCATGCTGCCGATGCGGTTGTAGTCGACGTGGTTGATCGGTCCGGCGTAGTTCTGATCGCCCGCCGCCACGACATCCTGGTTGTTGTTCGTGTTATTGTGGCGCTCGCGGTCGCTGTAGGATCCTGAGATGGTCGCCCAGCTCTTCGGCCGGTAGATCGTGTGCACCCGGAAGGTCCTGAACTGACGCTGGCCCACGGCCGTGAATGCGTTGTCCGCATAGCCGACTTCGGCCGAACCATTCAGGCTCCAGTTTTTCGCGGGGCGCAGCGCGGCAGTTAAGACTCCGGCGTTTTCAGTGATGGCGATGTTTCCACTCACCGGGTCGCTGACCACGATTGGAATCGGCCCGCGATGCGGAGTGCCCTGACCGATGTTGCGGTTGGTGAAGCGGTAGGCGAATGAAAACCGGGCGCGCGCCGTTGCATCCCAGCTCGCAATCGCGATGTTGGTGATGTACTCCTGACCGAAGAAGTTATAAGCCAGAGCGCCGGTATTGCCGTGGGGCAGCGAACCAGTACCGGCGGTCAGCGGGCCAGAGTAGTTGATGGTCTGGTTGGGCGCCGCTGGTGTATTCAGAGTCACCGGTGCGGGAATGTTGGCGTATCCCGGCTCCTGAATGCTGGAGTAGCTCGCCTGGTCGCCGAGGCTGAGCTTCGGAGAGAGCTGCCAGGTGAACCCATAATCGGCGCCAAACACCGCCCGGTGCACGTTGGCATATCCGCCCGAAGAGATGGCCGAGCGAATCGCACCGTTCAGCCCCTGAGAGCTCTCGAAGTAGTTGGGCATGTTCGCCGTGCCAAGCGTGTAGTGAACGTTGCCGTTCATCGTAATATTCTTGACCGCCGTGCTCTGTAGCCGAATCGTCCCCGTCGGCGTCCAGATGCGTGTTGGCTGCGAGCGCATGTAGCCGGTAACCACATCGCAAGCCGGATTGATGATCGGCAGCCCGCCGGGCTTGTTCGCAGGCGACAGCAGAGTATAGACCGTGGAACTGGTATACGCCGTTCCCATGCTGGTCGTGTTGCAGGCCGCGATGCCGTAGGGAGTAAGAGAGGTGAAGTTGCCCAGGTAAGCAGGCGTTCCATCCGCCTCCTGCACCAGAAAGCCATTCGGGCTCAGCGTGAAGAATGTGTCGGCCTTGTAGTGGTTCCCCTGCATCTCAAAACTGATCTTCGTGCGTGGCGAGGGCTTCCAGTCAATCCCACCCATGAAGTTGTCGTTTCCGTTGCGCTCATACTGGTCTAGCAGCGCGTTGTACTTCATTCCGAACAGGGTGTAGGACGGGCTGAGTGTCGGACCCTCCATCGTGCTGTGCGAGTATGCAAACCGATATGTGATCGTGCTCAGCGGCCGCAGTGTGAGGTTCGTATCCGTCATCCGGCGGACGACGTTGAACATGACGGGCGAATTGTTCACCAGTGGCCAGGCCAGCGAACCGGTCCGCGCGTTCGCAGGGCCAATGGGAATGGACTCTCCGCTCGGGAGGTTCGGGTTGGCCAGCAGATCGTAATTCGAGAAGAGCCGGTCGCGCCGGAACAAGCCCGAAAACTCGTAGACTTTGCCCTTGGACGCGTTCAACCGGGCCATAATATTCGGATCGCCGCCAAAGCCCGTGCCAAATGCAGTGATCGTGTCGGCCAAGCTGTGCTTGTTGCTGGGCAGCGCGTGCATCTCAAAGGTCTCGCCCTGCACACGCGGACCGCTTTGGAGATTCACGAGCGTGTCGTACATGGCGCTGCTACCCGAGAGATTGGTCATGCGCCCGCCCATGTCAATCGTATGGTGGCTCGTATAACCCTCCGGCGTAGTGAACTTCGCCTCCGGGGCCGGACCGGCAGGTTTGGCATCCTGCGCGATTCCTGCCGGGACAAGGAGCACAAATGCCGCCATGGCGCATACAGCGCTGGAAACCCTGGCGGAAGAGGGCCGATGGCCGAGAATCCCTGTAAACCAACCGTTATTCCTCATGTGAAGCCTCACTTGAAAAACTCGTCACATTAGAATTCTTACGTTCGTGCACTTTTGAATTGCTGGGTGTGCCACCGCATCGTAGCGGCGGCACACTCCGTTACCGTGTGAATGCCGGGCTTACGTTTGAGCCGTGGATGAACGTGTGACAGGTGACGCAAGGCGTGACCGTCGTAGAACCCGGATCGAGACCGTGCACTCCTCCTGCCGAAAGCGGGCTATGGCACTGGTTGCACAGCGTGGCGATGGACGGCATGTTGAGCAGTCGCGGGTTCTGCGTTCCATGGGGCGTATGGCAGGTCGTGCAACCTTCGGCCCTGACCGGGGCATGTTCATAGGTGAACGGCCCACGCACATCGGTGTGGCACTTGGTGCAGACCGCATTCTGGTCTTCGGTAGATCTCTGGTTGGTGGGCAAGAACGTGCCATGCACGTCGTGGCAGTCGCTGCACTTGACCAGGCCCTCGTTCACCCGGTGGTGGATCGGCATGTTGAACTGCGCCTTCTGGTCGGCATGGCACTGGTAGCAGAGCGTGGGCTCGGCAGCCTTCAACAATTGCTCGTCCTTGCTGCCGTGAATGTCATGGCAGCTCGTGCAGCCGACACTGGCCTTGGCGTGCGGAGAACGATCGAAGTTGGGATGAGCCCCCGCATGGCAGCTCAGGCACTTGTCATCCACCTCTTTCATCTCAGCCTTGGCGGGATTGAAGATCTTGGTTGCGTCCCCGCCGCCCTCGACGTGCGCCTTGCCTGCGCCGTGACAGTTCTCGCAGGTGATACCGGCGCTCCCATGCATCAGCGCCATCTTTGTGTGCGGATTGGTGGCGAAGTTCTTGGCCACCTCTTCGTGGCAGGTGGTGCACGTCTCGGAGCCCACGAAATCCCCAGGCGCAACATCCTTCACCTGCGAGGGGACTGGCTTGTCGCCAGGCGCCGAAGCCGCGGAAGCCGGAACGCACAGAAAGGCCGCAGCCAGCAACGGCATCCAACAAGCTCGCGCTCCCCGCATCCGGCCCCAGGCCGCACCGAACGGCAATTGCATGACAGGTTCATCTCTATGCATCGAACACCGCCTTGATCGATCTGGTTGGTTCATCGGCGCAACAAGCCACGTTCCAGAGGTCCAGCAGATCCTCCCCGAAGTGGACATGCGGAAGGATCTCTTTCCGCATGAGTTGATCCGATTTGTCCATTTAATCATCCCATTCATACATCAAAACGTGATCCGTGTCACATAAAAAATAGGGATCGACAGGGTCTTTTTTCGACGCGAAAACAAATTGCCGCGGCAGACCCCTGCGGCCACAGCCGAGGATGCAGTGCGGCGGAAACACATCTCCTGGTTTTTGCGATCGAGATCAGCGAAAGAGTTGAGGCTGCGTCACTTGGCGCCACAACGAGAGGCATTTCCGGCTCCGGGGTTTTCTATAGACGTGAGGCCCGTCACATTCATGGAAATAGCCGCTCCTGCAAACTCATATGAGGCACGAGTCTCTTCCCCTGGAGGCCAGAGCGTTCTTCCTTCGAATCCGCCCTTGCAACTGCAAGGGATGGCCGAGTGGAAGATCTTGAACTGGCGCGGACGGCGCACGACGATGGCGCAGACAGAGAACTCGGTATTAGCTCCACTGCGGCAGAGGCACATGGCCCGGCAGATTCCAGTGGGATGTGCGGCATGCGCGAATCGCCGCCCCGGGTGGTTCTGCTCACTGGGCAGCGCCGTACTGGCCGACCTTGAACTTGTCACGACCACCATCACGTTGCCCGTCCAGTCCGCGCTCTTTACCCAGGGCGAGGACGCGCGCTGCCTTTACCTCATCTGCGGCGGCTATCTCAAACTCACCGCGGGAAACTCACGTGATCGCCAGATGATTGTCCGGGTCGCCGGTCCCGGCTCGATGCTGGGCCTCTACGCGGTGCTCTCCCACGGCGTCTACGAGGTTTCAGCCGAAACGCTCACCTCCGCGCAGCTCCGGGCGGTCGAGCGAGACAGCTTTCTCACCTTTCTGCGCAGCCACAAGGAAGCGCAGATGCGCGCCGTTCAGTGCATCTGCCAGGAGTACCGCTTCGCATTGCAGGACGCTTGCCGCATTGCGCTGGCCGACACGGTGGCCGCGCGCCTGGGGCGCCTGCTTCTGGAACTGGCTCACCAGATCGGCGAACATCTGGATGGGGGCGGCTTCCGCTTCCCGCTGTTGCTCACCCACGAAGAGATGGCCTCGATGGCTTGCACGACCCGCGAAACAGTGACTCGCACGCTCGGCCAGTTCCGCAAAGACGGCTGGATCTCCATCGAAGACTCGCTGGTGACTGTCCTTCAACCCGAAGAGTTACAGACGCTGAGCTAGGGTTTCAAACGCATTTTTAATGCTTTCCACGGCCTCTCCGCCGAGTCCAAGAGCTATCATCGAGTAGGGGAGTTCATCGTGCGTATGACCCGTCTTGTGGGTGGTTTTTCTGTTGTCCTGCTCGCGTCCAGCTTTGCGTTTGCACAGACTCCGGCACCCGCGCCGGTTCAGCCTGCCGTCACCTCGGCCGAGAGCCCCGAGATTCGTGATTTTCAGAAGATCGAAAACTCCTGGGCCGACGCCATCAACCAGCGCGATCAGTATGCTCTGGAGCTTGTGCTGTCGCCGTTATTTGTTGACGTTGCCGCGAGCGGCGACATCACCACCCGCAACCAGCAACTGGCCGCGCTGATCACCGGCGAAGACAAGACACTGCATCTTGAGCAGCGGGTCATCACCGTGCGCATGCTCGGCGACATTGCGGTTGCCAACGGCACCTATGTGATGCACCATAAGGTCGGCTCGGCCGAGCGGGACGAGAAGGGGGTCTTTACCCACGTCTTCGAGCGATCGCACAGCGGATGGCTATGCATCAACTCGCAGCGCACCTCGCTTCGTGATGACTCAAACGCCAAGCCCAAGAAGCAATCGAACGCCGAGATGCCCTTCCACATTCCAATCTTCAGCAAGGGCGACAAATAGGATCAGCGTTTTCTGAGATAGCCGCCCTTTTAGGCATTCTTGAAAGGGCTCAGCGAGGAGCTTGCCGTTGATTTGGAAGTAATCCTATCTTGCTCCAGATAGCCGCAATGGCGGGATCTCCGGCCGCATTCGGCCAAGCTCTACCCTCACGCGAAGCCGATCGACGCCGATACACCTTTTATGTGGCGGCATTCCGCTCCAACGGAATTGCGCTCCAGCACAAGAGAGGCCCGGTCCTATTTATGAAGCGCGCTTCGCTGGGAATGCGTCTGGTTGTCTTCACTCTGATTGTGGTTTCCATCGCCTGCGCCCTCTGCGGTGGTGTCGCATGGCGCATCGCTTCGATGTGGATTTACAGCGGAGCCGCCGAGGAGGCGGCCCGTCAGTCGGGCCAGATGGCTCGGCAGTTAAGTATCATCGACCAGTTCTCCCATGCCCAAGTGGAGAGTTCCATGCGGACACTCGAGGACCAAAGCCGCATGAAGGGAGCGCCGTCGCTCTCGGGAACTTCCCTGATTGCTGGAAAGACCGTTCCCAATCTGTACTTCGGAACCGAATCCCAGAATCTAAACTTTTCCATCGTCGATCACGTAAAAGAGCTGGCTGGCGGCACAGCCACTCTGTTTGCATGGGATGGAATCAATTTCATCCGCGTGACAACCAATGTGCTCAAGCCCGATGGTTCGCGAGCCGTCGGCACTGTGCTCGATCCGAGGGGCAAGGCATTTGCCGCGCTAAGTCATGGGCAGCCCTTCGCCGGTGTCGTCGAGATTCTTGACCTGCCTTATACCACCAGCTATGTACCCATGATGGATACCGGCGGCCACCTGGTTGGCGCCTGGTACACAGGCTACCGGCTCAGTTCGATCGAAGCGCTCGGCAAGAGCATCGAAGAGGCTGGCATTCTGGACCACGGTTTCGTTGCCTTGTTCAAGCCTTCGGGAGCGGTCGTCTTCCACGGCAACCGGATTTCGGATGAGAAACTCGGGCAGCTTCTCCGCCATCCCGATGGCTGGGTGATCCACGAGGAGAGTTTTCCCGCTTGGGGATACAAGGTCATGACCGCTTATCCCGATTCCGATGTCGTGCAACGGGAGATCAAGATCCTCAGCCTGCCGGCATTGGGCACGGCAATGATGGTCTCTCTCATCATCGGGCTGCAGCTCTTCCTCTTGAAGCGCCTGGTGCTGCGTCCGGTCGGCTCACTGACAAATCATCTTATGAATGCCAACTTGAACACGCTGCTCTCCTCTGAACGGAACGACGAGATTGGCGCGTTGGCGCTAAGTTTTAACCAATACGTTCTCCGGCTGCGCCAGACATTGATGCAGGTACGTGATGGTTCGGCAGCCACCAGCGGCAAGTCGGGCGAGATTCGCAGCATCTCGGAGGATGCCGTCGTCCTGATGGAACAACAATGCCGGTCTGCCGAGAATGCCGCCGAAGCCGTCGCAGGGCTCTCCCGCGAAATTGCATTGATCTCCAACCACACTCTGGACGCGTCAAAGCAGGCGCGGGCAGCCGCGGATGCGGCCCGCCAGGGCGGCGACCTGGTCAATGCCGCGGTGAGCCATATCAAGGGCCTTGCCGAGGAGACACAGCAGAGCGTCGGCCGCATTGCCACACTGACCGAACATGCAAAACAGATTGGAACAATTGTCGAGGTCATCAACGAGATCGCGGCGGGCACCAATTTGCTGGCTCTCAACGCCTCTATCGAGGCCGCTCGCGCCGGAGAGCACGGACGCGGCTTTGCCGTAGTCGCTGGAGAGGTGCGCCGTTTGGCCGAACGCACAGCCCAAGCGACCAGGCAGGTGGCCGATCTGGTCACCGGAATCGCCAACCAAACCGAAGAAACCGCCGGCGGCATCGATTGCGCCTACCAGCATGCCATCGAAGGAGCCGAAACGGTCGCCAGCCTCAACCGCACCTTCGCGCATATTGTTGAAATGGTCGTCGAGGTGGACGGGCGTGTTGCGCAGATTGCTCAGGCAGCCAACCATGAGGCCGACGCCGCCACTGCGGCAAACGATACGATGCGCCAGGTTGCAACAACCGCAAAAGAGAGTTCCAGAGGCGCGGAGCAGGTGGTCGCTGCAACCGGCGAGTTGTTAGGCACCGCGCGGACTCTCGAAAATATGGTCGAGGAGTTTCATCTCGCTGAACTGCCGCAAGACTACGCTGGAAGATAGTGCGATTTAGGAATGAGCAGCTTCCTGGCTCGCCGGCCGTTTCTCGCCTTGCAGCCTGATTGAGACGTGGACGAGGCTTAGAGCAGCCGGTGTGACGCCCGGAATACGGCTTGCCTGGCCGATCGTCGCTGGGCGCACGCGTTCGAGCTTCTCACGCATCTCGCGTGAGAGCCCGCTGATCACGCCGTATTCCAGCCACTCGGGAATCGCGACCGCCTCGGCGGACTTCAGCTTGCCGATTGATTTCTTTTGCTGGTCGAGGTAGCCGGCAAACTTGATCTCGGTTTCGACGGCGCGAGCTTCATTGCGAAGACCACGGCGCTCGATTACCTTCGTTCCTTCATCGTTTTCGTTGAGCACCGCGGCCATCTCTGCAATGAGCGGGTTTTCTGAGCGTCCAAGCTCTTCGCGCATCGCGCCCAGCACCACATCGATGCTCACCTCCGGCCGCTTCAGCAGTTGTGCCCACGTCAATCCGGCCGTCGCTGTCAGCTCGCCAAGCCCCGCCGATCCCAGCCGCTCGCCGTCCACCTTGCGAGTCATCAGCAGGCCTTCGAGCGCACTCATTCTTGCTTGCTTTTTTTCGTACTCCGCCCAAGTCTCATCGTTGATGAGCCCCAGCCTGCGCCCATGGGGGGTGAGCCGGCGGTCGGAGTTGTCAATGCGCAAGTGCAGTCGAAACTCGGCCCGCGAGGTAAACATCCGGTAAGGCTCGTTCGTTCCCTTTGAGATCAGATCGTCGATCAGAACTCCGGTGTAGCCTTCGCTCCGGTCGAGCGTGAATGATGGCTCGCCTTTCAGCCAAAGCGCGGCGTTGATTCCGGCCATGATTCCCTGGCAGGCGGCCTCTTCATATCCGCTGGTCCCGTTGATCTGCCCGGCCAGATAGAGCCCTTCCATGCTCTTCACGCGCAGCGAGCGGTCGAGCTCGGTTGCGTCGATGCTGTCGTATTCGATCGCGTATCCAGGGCGCAGCATCTCTGCCTCTTCAAGCCCTGGGATCGAATGAACAACCTGCCACTGCACCTCCATCGGCAGCGAAGTGGACATGCCGTTGATGTAGACCTCGTGCGTCTTCAGCCCTTCAGGCTCGAGGAAGAACTGGTGCTGCGTTTTGTCGGGGAACTTGACGATCTTGTCCTCGATTGATGGGCAATAGCGCGGCCCGATCCCTTCGATCCGCCCTGAATACATCGCCGACCGATGGACATTCTCGCGAATGATGCGCAAGGTCTCCGGCGTCGTGAATGCGATGTGGCAGGAGATCTGCGGCTGGACAATTCTCTTGGTCCGGAAGCTGAAAGGTGTCGGCTCCGCGTCGCCCGGCTGTTCTTCAAAGGCCTCCCAGCGGATCGTCCGCCCATCCAGGCGCGGCGGTGTCCCGGTCTTGAGACGGCAGGTCCGCAGGCCCAGCGCGCGCAACGCCTCGCCGAGAAGCACCGAGGCTGGCTCGCCGCTCCGGCCTGCCGGATAGCGCTCTTCGCCGCAGTGAATCAGACCATTCAAAAACGTGCCAGTTGTAATGATGGTGGCTCCAGCGAGCAGTTGGCGTCCGTCTCGCAGTTTTAGCCCCCGAGCCTTTCTGTGGCTCTCGGACCCTGGTTCCTCTTCGATCACCAGTCCCACGACCTCGGCTTGCCGAATATGCAATCCCGGCTGCGATTCCAGCACCTCACGCATCTTCACGCGATAGAGCTGCTTGTCGCACTGTGCGCGCGGACTCCAGACCGCTGGGCCGCGCGAAGAGTTCAGCAGGCGGAACTGAATGCCTACCGCGTCGGCAACCTCGCCCATAATGCCGCCCAAGGCGTCGACTTCGCGAACGAGATGGCCTTTCGCCACGCCGCCGACCGCTGGATTGCAGCTCATCTGGGCGATAAGATCCATGTTCATGGTGATCAGCGCGGTCTTGAGGCCCATGCGCGCGGCAGCCATCGCCGCCTCGCAGCCGGCGTGACCAGCTCCCACGACCACCACGTCGTATTGTTCGGTAAAAGCCATTCTGCCCCACAAGGTCCGACATAGCTATTCTACGGACCTGGCCAACTCGCTAACTTGCGATCTCCGCGCAGCGGAGGCTAGCTCGCTGTCTTTGACCGAGACATGCCGCCCGGTTCTGCGTCGTCTGCAGGACAATCGCATGAACGCAGTTTATTGGCGAAATCGGCTCGTTTCTTACCGCGTCGGAGGCGCGGAGGTTGTTAGCCCAGCGCTTCAGCGCTGGGAAGCTTACCCCAATTGACCTGGCAGTCCCATAGGGACGGAGCAAACTCGTCCCATGATCCTCCAATCCGTGTTCATTCAATTGCCCAGGGCATAGTCTGTCCCCCTACCGCAGCGATGCTAAACCTCTTCTATAATGATGCCGATCCTTAAATTACAAGGAAGTGCGCGATGAAGATCTGCCCTTGCGGCGACTTGATTCAGGATGACGGCACGATCTGCTCCCGATGCGCCGCCCTACATATACTCGATCTTTCCGCAGACGCCAACGAGGCCGACGTCAGGAAGGCCTATCGTCGGCTTGCCGAAGCCTGGCAGCCTGAGCGCTTCCAAGACGATGAGAAGCAGCAAGCGGAAGCCGCAGAAAAACTCAAAGACATCGAAAGCGCCTTCGATTACCTCACTTCCACGATTGACCAGCGCGGACCGTGGCGTCCGCCATCGCGCCCCACTTCAGAGAATGAGGCCTATTCTGCCAACGCTGCACCGGAACGAGCCGATTCAAACGACCCCGTGGCCGCGGCACAAGCGCTGATCGAACTAGTGGATTCGACCTCTCCCTCACCGCTTCGGCGAACGATCCGATTCGCCTTGATCGCCGTGGCTCTTCTCATCACCCTCTTTCTTGGCAGGTACGCTTGGATTGCCTTCGGTGCTCCTGGTTCCGCCGGCGGAAGTGAGGCGCGAGATCAAAAGGGCACTCTCGCCGGAACCGAAGGACCGGGTGAAAGGTTCCTGGCCGCAGTCAAGCGAGACATCCAACGATTCGTTCCGTCCGATTCCACAAAGGCGCAGCCAGCGACGCCACAGACCGAGCCGCAAACAAGCCAGCAGGCAAAGAAGACCGACGATTCGCGCCCCGACCGGGCCTCAAAAAAGCCCTCCAAGCTCCTTCTTCCTTACGTCACGCTGGGCTCGACCAAAGAGGAGGTTTTGCAACAGCAGGGACCTCCGACCTCGGCTTCGGACGACAAGCTCGTCTACGGCAAGTCCGAGCTCTATCTCAAAGACGGATCGGTCGTGGGCTGGCGGATCGATCCTTCATCCCCAATCAGGGTCAAGATATGGCCTTCCACTGCCGTCGACCCCAGCCTGACGTCGTATACGGTCGGTTCGACCAAGGATGTTGTGCTGACCGTGCAAGGAACACCAACGGCATTTACAGACAACCAGTTTTATTATGGCAACTCGGTGATCGTCTTCCGCAACAACAAAGTCGTGAGCTGGAAGGAAGATCCCGACTCGACCCCGCTCTGGGCCAGATAACCCACGAGAGACATTCATCCCATCGATCAAGCGATCGGCGCGAGCGGTGCCATCAATCGGCGGATTGAAACAATCCGGGCGCGAAGTTTTCGCGTCTAACCTAGAGGCAGATGGCAACCGGGAGATGAGGGTTGATGAGAGGTCGATGGACTTTAGCTTTGATGATGGTATTGGGGTTCTCCCTGACCGCGGCGGCGCAAGGCAAAGATAGCTTCACGCCCATGGCGCTCGACGCCGGCTTCGGGCCGATGGACATCTCGGAGCCAGCCAAAGCTCCTGATGAGATCATCAAGCAGTTTGCCGCCAAGGAGAGCGAGTTCCAGCAGGCGCTGAATCACTACACCTATCGCCGTGTCGCGCGAGTGCAGACGATCGACGACGATAACAAGGTGGATGGCGAATGGTACCGGGTGGACGATGTCATCTTCGACCCCAGCGGACAGCGCACCGAGAAGACCGTCTACGCTCCAGAGAGCACGCTGCAGCGGGTGATGATGAGCCCCTCGGATATGGAGGACATCGAGCACGGATATCCGTTTGTCCTCACCGCCGAGGAGATCGGCCAGTATGACGTGAAATACGTCGGCCGGCAAAAGGTCGACGAGCTGGATTGCTACGTCTTCGATGTCAGCCCCAAAACTATCGAGAAAAAGCATCGCTATCTGCTCGGCCGCATCTGGGTAGACGCGACCGATCTGCAGATCGTGGTGACCAACGGCCGCATGGTCCCCGACGACACGCGCAAGGGCAGCGAAGACCTGCATCCGCCGTTCATGACGTGGCGAGCGCAGGTGGATGGGCACTACTGGTTTCCTGTCTACACCAAGGGCGAGGGCGTGCTGCACTTCTCGGGCGGCAACGGCTACATGGGCCAGGACGTGCACATGCGCGACACCATAAAGTACACCGACTACAAGCGCTTCGGCTCGACGATGAAGGTGATCTACGAAGGCCAGGACATCACCCCCACGGCAAAACAGCCGGATCAGCAGCCGAAAAAGTAGGTTCGTCTTAATAGAACAGGTACTTCCGCCAGCGGTCATCGCCCCGCCCCAGCATACGCATGATCTGGCGGCTGGTATGCAGTGAGAATGGCCGTGGTTCGCGCAGCAGGATCATGTCGTCGATCTCGTGGAGCAACCGGTTGCCCTTCTGGCGATTGCAGGAGTGGCAGCAGGCTACGAGGTTCTCCCAAGTCGAGTTGCCGCCCCTGGAGCGGGGAATCACGTGATCGAGCGTCAGTTCGCTGGGCGGGAAGATCTCGCCGCAATACTGGCAGGTGTTGCGGTCGCGGAGCAGGATGTTTTTACGCGAAAGGGCGCGTGTCTGGTAGGGGATGCGGCGATATTCGAGCAGGCGAATCACCGAGGGCATGGCGATGCGGCTGCGTTGGGCGTGCAGGGTGAGGCCATGCTCCTCTTCGGTGCGCGCGATACCTTTAAGTACCAGCACCAGCGCGCGGCGCGCGCCACAGATGTTGATGGGCTCATAGGATGCGTTGAGGACCAGCACCGGCATCTGCAAAATGTGGGCCGACTGCGCCGTGGCTTGTTCGCCGGCGAAGGCCGCGGCCCGGGCGATCGATTTCTGCTTGCGTGCATGAATCATAGCTTTTCCCAGCGACATCCTTTTTCCCTCGTCAAAAAGATGATTGGTCGTGCAATGGAAAAATGCTTGCCTGTTGCAAAGTGGCGGCCAGCGCGTTACCGGCCATATCTGTCTTCTCATCCGCATCGTCAAAGCGGGCCGATTTCAGGCGGCTGTCGCGCATTCGCGCCCGGGCCAGCGTCGCCACCCAGACGGATTCAGCTCCCGCATCCAGGAGTGCTTTGGCCGCGGCTCGGGCCGTCGCTCCCGTCGTGAAAATGTCATCGATTACCAGTACATCCTTGCCGGCAATGGCTGCCGGATCGGAGACGGTGAAGGCTTGGCGCACATTCAGGCGGCGCTGGCGTGGCGTTAGACCAGCCTGGCTCGCAGTGGGGCGCAGGCGCATCAGGGTCTTCGAGGTTAGCGTGAGATGCCACTCCGGGTGCGTCTTGGCGAGCCCGGCCAGCGCACTCACAGCCAGAGAGCGAGCCTGATTGAAGCCGCGCTCGAAGTGTCTCGAGCGGTGGAGCGGCACTGGAATCACCAGCATGTCGGCTGGAGCTTCGGCCGCCAGAGAGTCGATTGCCGCAGCGAGCATCGCGCCCAGACGCTTTGCCGCGCCGTGCAGACGGCCGTATTTGAGCGCGTGGATGGCGGCGCGCATGCGGCCTTCATACGGGCCGTAGGAGACGGCTCGCTCGAAGGGAGGCGGCGCTAAGCGGCAGCTTCGGCATAGGTTAGAGGATAAGGCGGCGTCGAGAGGATCGCCGCAGCGCGCGCAGAGATCTCCGCTCTGAACGGGAAACTCCGTCCAGCAAAGCTCGCAGATTGGCACGGAAGAGAGTTTCGGCAGCGGGGAGCCGCAGAGCAGGCACGAGGTGGGAAAGAGGGCGCAACCAACTACGTCAATGGGACTTCGAAGGACGCGGGCGACCGCGCGCCAGCGGGAAGTCTCAGAGGGTGGAACGTCGAACGTCAGCGAACCGGAGTCCCTGCGGAAGACGCACCTCGCTTAGGAGCAAGAGTCGGCGCAACTGGTTATGCGCCTCCTTGCCGACAGTATACTCGGAGCGCGGCGAGCATTCCATGAATTTCCCTGAAATGTCCTGGACTGAAAGAGCGGCGCTGGAGCGATTCTCGGCTGAGAGCCCTCAAAAGAACGGGCTTTGGGGCCAAAAACCTGTTCGTGGCGAGCGCCTGTCCTCGGACCCGCCCACTCTTCTGGAAAGTATGCGCTAGCTCAAGGGAATCATCTGCAAAGACTTCTTCACGCAGCGCGGGAGAGATTCGGTAGCTATTTTTTAAGATTGATATGGAGCCGAAGATCGGACTTGAACCGATGACCTGCTGATTACGAATCAGCTGCTCTACCAACTGAGCTACTTCGGCCTTCCTTTTCAGATTGTACCGTCGCGTCCGTCTTCGGTAAAGCTCGGCGCTCCATCAACCAGCAGATGCGGGCAAAAGCGCGCAACCGCTCCTGCCTAAGAGGACTTCGTCTTTGTCGTATGCGTGATCGAGATCTGCGTCTTGCCCGGGTGCTGCGAAGACTTGCTGGTCATGGTTAACATGACAGATTCCTGATCGCTCTTCTTCAGCGTCATGATCGCGGTCTCCTGCATATCCATCACCGACGCCTCCGAGCCGAGCTTGCCCTTGTAAAAGTCGACCACCTGCTCCTTCGAGTCCGAAGTGATGAACATTCCAGTCACCATCGAGCCGGACGATGTCTTCCAATTCATGCCGCCCTTGATCGCCTCAGCCCCGGGATAGATATCCGTGCCCAGCTCCGATGCGCTCGGTGTCTCCGCGGCGAGGTCCAACGAACCGCCCGGCCCGCTAAGCGATACATGCTGGCCGTTATCGCTCACCCGCACATTGTGCGCGACGCGCCAGAACATGTACCCAACGGCTCCAACTCCCAGAATACCCAGCGCCACAAAGACGGCCACAACGATGAGAATGATCTTCAGTGCGCTGTTGCCGGAGCGAGCCGGCGGAACGATCGGCGAAACAGAACCCGCGCCGGCAGAGCCTGCAGGCGCGCCACATGTCGGGCAAAGTTGCTTGTCGGGGGAGAGTTCAGTCCCACACTTCGCGCAGTAGCTTGCCATGGCGATCTCCTTGCCTTCGATCCCGCAGAGGGGCTCTTATGTCGCGGTCGAGGCTACGTGCCAATATAGCTCAGGAAGCTAACGCCATGTAACTCGTTCGCATCCACTTCGATCCGTGAGTAAATGATTCCCCGTGGAATAAGTCAACCAGGGCCACGACGCAAACAAGGGCAGGGATCACTCCCTGCCCTCGCTTGCGTCTGCTAGATTCTGCCGGAATCCGGCTTACCTGTTTAGAGCGGCTGCACGTCGGCAGCCTGCCAGCCCTTGGGCCCCTTCACCACGTTGAACTGCACTGCCTGACCTTCCTGCAAGCTCTTGAAACCGCTGGAATTGATCGCAGAGTAGTGCACGAACACATCTTCGCCGTTCTGGCGCGAAATGAAGCCGAAGCCCTTCGCGTCATTGAACCACTTCACAGTCCCTTGTTCCATTTTGATCGTGTTTCCTGAATTGAATTGCGCTGGATGAATCGAGGCGACCACTGGCAGAATCTTGCTTGGTTGGGCGAGTGCTGCTCACGTCCGGTTCGGCTCTAACGCTGCAGACAGTGTAGCATTCTTCCGATGAATTCGGGGTTGCAATCGTCAATTATTTCGTTTCCTCGCGCTTTTTCCGCTCCCAGAACCCATTGATCTGCATGGTTTTATAATGAAACATTCATCTGTGGTACGGTAAGAGGCTGTCATGTTGAACGACCAGGTACCTCGTCTGTTGTCGCGCGCCACCGAGCTGCTTGAGGCTCAGTTCGCCGCCCTCCCCGCAATCGAACCAGCCCAGAGCACCGCAACAAACCCTGCCGCGATCGAGCTGCTGCTGGCCGAGGTCGCTCGCCGGCTGGGTGACAACTATCCCTACTTCCACCCACTCTATGCCGGGCAGATGCTCAAGCCGCCGCACCCCGCCGCTCGCGCCGCCTATGCCCTGGCCATGATGATCAACCCCAACAACCACGCCCGCGATGGTGGCCGCGCCAGCTCCGAGATGGAGATCGAGGCCGTTCAAGGCATAGCCGGCATCTTCGGTTGGACGGAGTATCTGGGCCACTTGACATCGAGTGGTACGTTGGCCAACCTTGAGGCGCTCTGGATCGCGGGTCAGTCGGCCCCCGGCAAGCGCATCGTCGCCTCCGAGCAGGCGCACTACACCCATAGCCGCATCACCGCTGTCTTGAAGCTCGACTTTACAGCCATCGCCACTGACAGCCGCGCGCGCATGGACCTCAATGCTCTGGAAGCCGAGCTGCGCAAGGGCGACGTCGGTACGGTGGTCGTCACCCTGGGCACGACCGCGATCGGTGCCGTAGACCCGCTCGATGAAGTGCTGACGCTGCGCGAACGCTACGGCTTTCGCGTCCACGTTGACGGAGCCTATGGCGGCTACTTCCGCCTTATATTGAATGACTTGGCCGAACCGGCACGTCGCGCTTACGGGGCCATCAGCCAGGCCGATTCGATCGTCGTCGATCCGCACAAGCACGGTCTTCAGCCCTACGGCTGCGGCTGCGTGCTCTTTCGCGATCCGGCCGTGGGCCGCTTCTATAAGCACGACTCGCCGTATACCTACTTCACCTCAAAGCAGTTGCACCTCGGCGAGATCAGCCTGGAGTGCTCCCGGGCCGGCGCGGCGGCGGTGGCCTTGTGGGCGACACAACGGCTTTTGCCCCTCACACCGGGGGGCGACTTCGCCTGTGGACTTGCTCACGGCCGGGCCGCAGCCCTGGAGCTGGACCGCAGATTGCGGGCCGATGAAGGCAGCCGTTTCCAGCCACTTGCAGCCGGCGAACCCGAACTGGACATCGTCGTCTGGAAGCTGAGGGCCGAGATGCCGGATCAGGCCTCCCGGCTCGCCCAGCGGATCTTCGACGCCTGCTCTGCGAGGGACCTGCATCTGGCGCTGGCCCAACTTCCGCTCCACTGGTTTGAGCCAGAGACAAGCGCGGTAAACGGCGCCGGCATGGTCACCTGCCTGCGCTCAGTCCTGATGAAGCCCGAGCACCATGCTTGGCTCGACAGAATCTGGGAAAGATTGACAGCTGCCTCTGCCGAGGTGATCGGGAAATAGGCAAAATGGCGCGGGGAAGCTAGGCTGGCACCCGGGAAGAAAACGTTATCATAGGACCAAGGATCTACTCCATGCATGACCCAGCCGTACTTCGTTCCAGGCACCTCGCCCGCTTTGCAGCCCAACCGGCGATCTTCGTCGCACCGGGCCGCGTCAACCTCATTGGCGAACACACCGACTACGCCGAGGGATTTGTCATGCCCGCGGCGATCGACTTCGCGACCCTTGCCGCTATCTCACCGCGCGCCGACGGAAAGATCGTCATCTACGCGCAAAACTACGATGAAGAAAAAAGCTTTGAGGCAGCCGCTCTGCCTGCCAAAGCCGGCCAGCACTGGAGCGACTATCCGCTCGGAGTGGTTGCCATTCTCGCCGGCGAAGGCCATGCGATTCCGCCCTTCAGCCTGAGCCTGTGGGGCGATGTGCCGCTCGGTTCGGGGCTCTCGAGCTCGGCCGCCCTCGAAGTGGCCACTGCACTGGCCGTTCTCTCGCTCACCGGCGCGAGCTATCCGGGTCCTGCGCTGGCCCGCCTCTGCCAGCGTGCTGAGAACGAGTTCGTAGGCGCCAACTGCGGCATCATGGACCAGTTCATCTCCGCCAACGGCAAAGAAGACCACGCTCTGCTGCTTGACTGCCGCGACCTCAGCTTCAAGCTGGCGCCAATTCCGGCCAATGTCGCGCTGGTGATCGCCAATACCATGGTGAAACACTCCGTTGCCGGGGGCGACTACCGGACGCGCCGCGCCGAGTCCGAGGCCGCCTGCGCCGTCATCGCCAGCCATCGGCCCGGTGTCCCCTTTCTGCGCGATGCCACGCTTGCCGATCTCGCCCAATGGGGTCACGAGATGGAGCCGAAATCGCTGCTGCGCGCCCGCCACATCATCAGTGAAAACCTGCGCACTCTGGCCGCCGCCGAGGCGCTGGCCAAGGGCGATATGACCGAGGTGGGCCGCCTGATGGCCGAGGCCCACTGGAGTTATAGCCGGGACTTCGAGGGCAGTTGCGCCGAGGCCGATGTGATGGTCGAGCTGGCAAACCAGTTGCCCGGCCTGATCGGCGCGCGCCTCACCGGCGGAGGCTTCGGCGGCTGCACCATCAATCTGGTGGAACAAACCGAGGCCAAGGCCTTTGCCGAGGCTCTGGCCAGCAGCTACGCCGCCAAAACCGGCATTGAACCGCAGATTCACATCTGCCACGCCTCAGACGGCGCTCATCGGCTCGCGTAGGGCGCCGCAAATGAGTAGTCCTGCAACTTCCGGTCAGCCGGTCAACCGGCTGTAACCCAAATAAAAAGCAATCAGAGCAATGGCCAGTCAACGGAATACACCGCGAAGATGCGAAAAACATCAAAATCGCCGCCATCGAATTGGCCACTGACCAATGCGTTGTACGTCTCATCAAACGAATCGAACAAGCAATGAGAATTCGTGTTCAGTTTATTCGCTAGACCACTGCCGGAAAGTGGCGAATATTCAGGGGCGGGCGAATTCTCTACCCAGAATTCGACGACATCGAAACCCTCTAGTTGCTTCTGAGTCGGCGGGACCACATGTGGCTCGATGTGCCAGAATCGATTCGGCGACAAGGGCCGCCAAACACTGTCGGCAAGCTCTAGTTCGTGTGCCTCGTAATAGAACAGCTTTGTGCCCTGGAGGTCGATGGAGTTTTCCTGCGCGACGCTTTGGATCACCTCAGGAGAATCAAAGAACCACCAGCAGTTGTGTTTCCAGTAATCAACGTAGTCTGCGAAGTCGTCATTCACGCAGGCGCTCACCGAATAAACGTCGAGAACCTCTGGCCGCATGTGTTCGTGCCAACCGGAACTAACTTCTAAATGCTTTGCCATGTAGCCCATGGGAATCATGTGGTACCAGTCTACCGCTCCGAACGGTGATGATCATTGGTTCCGGTTGAATTGTTGGCTATTCGGAGACCGCACCTCTGCAATCAAACGTGATTTCCTTTCACCCTCGCCGAAACGCGCTATCCTATGAGCACCGAATAAGGTGCTCCAAACGGAGGCGAATATGCTCAACCTCACGACAGACATCCAATCCCTCACAACCTTCCGCCGTTCCTCAGGCGACTTCATGAAGCACCTCAAAAAGAGCAAGCGTCCCATGATACTGACCGTCAACGGCAAGGCCGCAGCCGTGGTTCAAGACGTCAAAGCCTATCAGCGACTGCTCGACATCGTCGCGCGCGCCGATGCCAAAGAGGGCATTCGCCAGGGCCTCGACGACGCGAAAAAGGGAAAGCTCCGGCCCGTCAGGCAATTCTTCGCCAAGATTCCATCCGGCACTGCCGATTGATGGCGGTCCGAGACCGGAAAAGGTTTTCCAACGGCCTTCCTTGTTAGAATCGAAGGGACCCCTGACACGATGACGTTCGGGAGGGATGGCTATCGCCCGTTCAGCATCCGGGGACTTCTATTTCCAGAGCTTCCCTTCTTATCCGGGTCGCAGCGGGGACACCAGCAACGATGCAACCGACATCATCCAAGCCATTTTCCTACGAGACTTTTCCCTCATCAGGTGTTGTCGCATACTTCTCGATGGAGATTGCGATCGACCCCGGCATGCCCACATACTCGGGCGGCCTTGGCGTTCTCGCCGGCGATACGCTGCGCTCCACCGCCGACCTCGGCGTGCCTCTGGTAGCTTTTTCTCTGGTTCATCGCAAGGGCTACTTCCAGCAGCATCTCAACGAAGCCGGCATGCAGAGCGAGGATATTCAGCCCTGGAATCCAGCCGACTTCTGCACCGAAGAGAAGGCGCGCGTCACAGTCTCTGTCGAAGACCGCATCGTCACCATTCGCTGCTGGCGTTATGACCTGGTGGGCCGCTACGGGCACGTCGTCCCGATTTACCTGCTCGACACCGATCTCGACGAAAACTCGGGCTGGGATCGCGGCCTCACCGATCACCTCTACGGCGGCGACACCAACTACCGCCTGCAGCAAGAGATTGTGCTCGGCATGGGCGGCGTGCGCATGGTCCATGCGTTGGGTCACCGAGTCAATGTTTACCACATGAACGAAGGTCACGCGGCGCTGCTGACTCTCGGCCTGCTCGAGCGCCAGTTGGGCGGCGGACCGCTGGGCGCGGCCACCGAAGCCGATATGCAGCAGGTGCGCAAACGCTGCGTCTTCACTACGCACACTCCGGTGCCCGCGGGCCACGACCGCTTCTCTACTGAACAGGCCATTCGCATCCTCGGAGGCGACCGCACCGCACGCCTCGAACGGCTGGGCTGCTTTCACGATGGAATGCTCAATATGACCCTGCTGGCGCTGCGCTTCTCGCGCTATGCCAACGCCGTAGCCATGCAGCATGCCAAGGTCTCGCGCGAAATGTTTCCCGAGTTCACCATCGACTCGATCACCAACGGCGTCCACGCGCCAACCTGGGTCTCCGGGCACTTCCAGACGATGTTCGACGAGTTGTTGCCCTCGTGGCGGCGCGACACGCTCTACCTGCGCACGGCCATCGACCTGCCCGATCAGGCAATTCTCGACGCGCATGCCCGCAACAAAGAGGCTCTGCTCGCCGAGGTGGCTTCGCGCACACACCTGGCGCTCAATCCCAAGGTGCTGACTCTCGGCTTTGCCCGGCGCGTAGCCACTTACAAACGAGCGACTCTTCTCTTCACCGATCCCAATCGCCTGGCCGAGATCGCCGAAGCGGCAGGAGGCCTGCAGATTCTCTACGCCGGCAAGGCCCATCCCCAGGACGAACCCGGAAAGGCGCTGATCCAGCAAGTCGTGGAAGATGCGGCCAAGCTGTCGAACGATCACCTGCGCATCGTCTATCTGGAAAACTACGACTGGAATCTTGGCGCGCTTCTCACCGCTGGAGTTGACGTCTGGATCAACACTCCACGCCGTCCCTACGAGGCCTCGGGCACCAGCGGCATGAAGGCCGCGCTCAATGGCGTTCCCAGCCTCTCAATCCTCGACGGCTGGTGGATCGAGGGCTGCATCGAGGGCTTCACCGGTTGGGCCATCGAAGACGGCGCAGACGATGCCGAAGAGGCCAACTCGCTCTACCACAAGCTTGAATCGTCTGTGATTGCGCTCTATCTCGATGCCCCCGCAAAGTGGGCCCGCCTCATGCGCAACACGGTCGCCCTCAATGGATCATTCTTTAATACCAACCGCATGGCGCGGCAATACGCACGCAACGCCTACTACCCGGTCAAACTGATCGATAGGACCGCGGCGCGCAAATAGCATCCGCCGCTACGTCACCAGCCGGATCTCGCTAGACGTCCCTCCAGCCGCCGGAATATAGCACTTCAGCGTGTAATCCATCACCATGCGATCCGCATTGAACCGCCACCCCAATGTCCGAATCGTCCGCTTCATCCGTTTGATCCAGCCCCTCGGTAGCCCGTCGCGGTCGCGCTGGTAGAAAAGCGGAATCAACTCATCGTGCAGCACCCGGTACAGATCCTCGCCGTCGCGGCTGTCGTGCACATCCATATTCGAGTGGGTTCTGCCCGTTCCAATCGCAAACCCGTTCAGCCCGTCATAGGCCTCGGCCCACCAGCCATCCAGTACAGAGAGATTCAGCCCGCCGTTCAAAACAACCTTCTGCCCGCTGGTTCCAGAAGCTTCGAGCGGCCGCCGCGGATTATTAAGCCACACATCCACACCCTGGACCAGATACCGTCCAACGTTGATGTCATAGTCCTCGATGAAGACGAACTTGTCCGCGAACTCCGCGTCGCGCATCATCTCGGCGATCTGCTGCAGCACCTTCTTTCCCGGCTCGTCATGCGGATGAGCCTTGCCCGCAAAAAGGAACTGCACCGGCCGCTTCGGATCGTTCGCCATCGACGCCAGCCTCTCGATATCGGCAAGCAGCAGATTGGCCCGCTTATAGGTCGCAAACCGCCGCGCAAAGCCGATCGTCAGCGCATCCGGCGAAAGCACCTTGTCGAGCCTGCGCAGACTCTCCGGCGGCTCATTGCGCCGCTCGGCCTGCTCCCTCGCCCGGCGGCGCGCAAAGTCGATCAGTTGCGACTTCAAGCTGAGATGAGTCTCCCAAAGCTCTCCGTCATCGACGTTCTCGATCTCCTCCCACGTGCGGGAAGACCCGCTGTTCGCCTGCCAGCCGACGCCGAGATGCCGATCGTAGAGACGCCCCATCTGCGGCGCAAGCCACGATGGCACATGCACGCCGTTTGTGATGTGCCCGATCGGCACCGCATCCTGCGGCTTCCCCGGATACAGCCCCCACCACATCGATCTCGAAACCTCGCCATGCAGCGATGAAACCGCGTTGGCATGTCGCGAGAGCTTCAGTCCCAGCACCGTCATGCAAAACGGTTCTTGATGATCGGTCGGCTGCTCACGCCCGAAGCCCATGAAGTTATCCTGCGTGAGCCCCATCTGCTCGCGCAGAAGACCAAGATGCTCTTCGATCAGGTCCGCATGGAAGCGGTCATGACCTGCCGGCACCGGCGTATGCGTAGTGAAGACCACCTCCCGCGCCACCTGGCTGGCCGCCGCGTTGAAATCGATGCCCTCTTCTACCATGCAATCGCGAATCGCCTCGAAGACTGCGAAGCCGCTATGTCCCTCGTTCAGATGCAGCACGCCCGGCGTAATTCCCATCGCCTTGAGCGCGCGAAAACCACCCACACCCAGCAGCAGCTCTTGCCGGATGCGCGTCCGCGCATCTCCGCCGTAGAGGCGCGATGTCGTTTCAAGATCCTCCGGCGCATTGCCCGCAACGTTCGAGTCCAGCAGCAGCAGGTCGCAGCGCCCCACCTTCACCCGCCACACCTTCGCTCGAATCACCCCGCCGCGCGTTCTGATCTCCACCACCACCGGCTTGCCGTTCTGCCCAATCGCCGGTTGCATGGGAAGCTGGTTGACGTCAGTTACCACGTACTCTTCCCGCTGCCATCCGCTCTTGTCGAGGCGTTGCAAAAAGTAGCCCTGCCCGTAAAACAGCCCGACGCCGACCAGCGGAATATCCAGGTCCGATGCGCTCTTGATGTGATCTCCCGAGAGCACGCCAAGCCCGCCCGAGTATATAGGCAGAGACTCGTGCATCCCAAACTCGGCCGAAAAATATGCCACCGGCCGCGGTCGCAGCACGCCGGCGTTTGCCGCGCCCCACGTCCTGTCCGCAAGCAGATACTCCTGCTGCCTGCGATACACATAGTTGATACGGCTATGCAATACGAGTTCGTTTGCCCGCCGTTCGATCTCGCCCAGCGGCATCTCGTTCAACATGGCGATCGGATTCTGATTCAATTGTCTCCAGCGCGCAGGATTCAAATCGCGAAACAGGCTGATGCAGTCCGGGTCCCAGCTCCACCACACATTTCTCGCCAGAGCCCACAGCCGCTCCTGGACCGGAGCAATGAACCGATCGAGCGTGCGTGCCTCGCTCACCACGGGCGCAACCTGGGTCGCCGCCTCCACCAGCATGCGAATCTCATTTTCACGGAAGCTTCGCGGTTCCCTCGTCTGAACCACGAGAACCCCCTGCAAGACTCCACGGTCGATCAGCGGCACTCCAAGAAATGAGAGATACTCCTCCTCTCCCGATTCTTTGAAATATTTGAAGCGCGGATGATTCCTCACGTCCTCGACGGCCACTGGAAGCACTCGCTCCGCTACCAACCCCGTAAGCCCTTCGTTGAGAGGCATGCGCAAGGTACCGATGCATTGCGGGTGAAGGCCGAGCGTAGCGGCCAAAACGAGATTCGATCGGTCCGGCTCGAGCAGATAAGCCGAGCAGACATCCGTCCTGAAGCGCGAGGCGATCAAAGCCGCAACGTTGAGCAGCGTATCGGCAGGCTTGCCGCCTTCCTCGGTGAGACTAGTAATCTCCTCCAAAGTCAAGACCAGCCTTTCATCAGTGGCATCGTAAGAGTGGGTCATCGCTGTGCACTCGCCTTTCCGTTCATGGATTGGGGGTCTCGCCGAAACCGGTACGCCACCTCAATAAAGGTGTAGGTATGCATCCGGTCCAGCCGCTGGATCGATTGACTGCCGGAGTCACTGTGGTTAATGAGAGGAAGATTCCCGTCGTGCGTCAAACCGGGATGACATTGACAATATCATTAATTCGCCGTTAAACAAAGACCATTCGCCTGATGCGCGTCATCTCTGACTTTATTTCATACCATCAATGGGCGCGGTTCATTGAGTCCAAATCTAATTGACGTGACAATAAATATAGACAATCCCAAGAAATCACCTCAATCTAATCGAGCATCTGGCCCCTATTCCCTGGCCCCTATTCCCTAGTCCCTATTCCCTAGTCCCCCGGCGCCTCTTCCAACCTCGTCCCGATCCGGAATAGATAGATCAGCCACCGTTTCACCCAGTCGAAGAAGAGGTAGACTACCGGCGTTGTGAACAACGTCAGCATCTGCGAAACGATCTCCGAGCCCACACCCATCCCGATCGCCAGCGGCAGCCCGCCAAAGAGCGCGGCCATCGTCGTCATCATGATCGGGCGAAAGCGCAGCAGGCACGCCTGATAAATTGCTTCGACTGGCGGCAGCCCCTGATCGCGCTCGGCCTGCAGAGCAAAGTCGATCATCATGATGGCATTCTTCTTCACAATGCCGATCAGCAGAATAATGCCGATCGTCGCGATGATCGTCAGCGGCGTCCCAGTCAGCATCAGGGCCAGCACGGCGCCCACTCCGGCGGGAGGCAGCGTGGAGAGAATCGTAAGCGGATGAATCAGGCTCTCGTAGAGAATGCCTAGCACGATATAGACAGCGATGAGCGCGGCGAGAATCAGCCAGAGTTCGTTGGAGAGCGAGTCCTTGAAGGCCTGCGTGGTTCCCTGAAACGATGGGTGAACCGACGGAGGCATATTCATCTCAGCCTGCACTTTTTCGAGAGCTGTGACCGCGTCGCCCAAAGCATAGTTGGGGGCAAGATTGAAGCTCAGCGTCACCGCCGGATACTGCCCCTGATGGTTGACCTGGAGCGGCGTCCGTTGGTCTTCGAAGTGTGCGATGGTCGAGAGCGGAACCATCGAGCCGGTCGGCGATTTCACAAAAATGCCGTTGAGCGAGTCCGGGCTCTGCTGATAGATCGGGTCCACCTCCATCACCACGAAGTACTCGTTCAGAGCGGTATACATGGTCGAGACTTCGCGCTGGCCAAAGGCGTCGTAGAGCACGCTGTCGATAGCCGCCGCGCTGATGCCCAGCCGCGAGGCAGCGTCGCGGTCGATTACGAGGTTGGCCGCGAGGCCCTGATTCTGCTGATCCGTCGAGACGTCGCGCAACTCAGGCATGGATCTCATGCGCGCCAGCAGTTGCGGCGCCCAGCTGTTCAGCTCGTTCAGGTTTTCGTCTGAGAGCGTGTACTGATATTGCGCCGCGCCGCCGCGCCCGCCGATCACAATGTCCTGTTGCGCCTGCAGGTAAAGAATGGCGCCGGGAACGCTCGTCAGCTTCCTGCGAAGGCCGTTGACCACATCATCGGCAGAAACATGGTCGGGACGCAGATGGAGAAAACTCCGCACACGACCGACCCAATCGTCGCTGACTGCGCGGTAGGGCCGCTGGCTGAGATCCTTGAGGGCGATAAACATGAAACCGACATTGTTGCTGCCGCCGCCAGGGCCTGAGCCGCCCGCAAAGGCTGTGACGGACTTGACGGCGGGATCTTGCAGCACCATCTGCGCCAGCTCCCGCTGCTTGTCGCGCATCGCAGGAAAACTGATGTCCTGCGCGGCCATCGTACGGCCACTCAGACGCCCGGTGTCCTGCTGAGGAAAGAAGTCCTTGGGTACGATCCTAAAAAGGAAGACATTCAGCCCGATCGTGCCGATCACGACGAACAGCACCAGCCACTGATGGCGCAACACCGTGCGCAGTCCCGCTGCATACTCGTTGTGCAGCCATTGAAAGGCCCGCTCGCTGGCGCGATAGATGCGGCCGTGCCGGCTCTCGTCCCTCGACTTGAGAAAACGCGCGCAGAGCATCGGCGTCGTCGTCAGCGATACCAGCAGCGACACCGCGATGGCCACGCTCAACGTCACCGCAAACTCGCGGAAGAGCTTGCCCACGATGCCGCCCATCAACAGAATCGGAATGAAGACGGCGATCAAGGACAAACTCATGGACAGCACCGTGAACCCGATCTCCTTCGAGCCCTTCATCGCCGCTTCGAAGGGCCTGTCTCCCATCTCGAGATAGCGTGTGATGTTCTCGATCACCACGATCGCGTCATCGACTACGAAGCCCGTAGCGATCGTCAACGCCATCAGCGAGAGGTTGTCGATCGTGTAGCCCACCAGCCACATCACGCCAAATGTGCCCAGCAGCGAGAGCGGAACGGCGATCGACGGAATGATGGTGGCCCACACCTCGCGCAGGAACAGAAACACCACCAGCACCACCAGCAACACGCTGATCATCAGAGAGATTTCAACATCGCGCACGCTCGAGCGAATCGTGGTCGTGCGGTCCACGGCCACATCAATGTGAATTGTGGGTGGAATCGCGGCTTGCAGGCGAGGCATCTCCGCCATCACACTGTCTACCGTCGAGATAACATTCGCGCCGGGGATCTTGAAGATGACAATCAGAATCGCGTCTTTGAGCTGGCCCGAAGGCCCTTTGTCCGGATTGATTCCCGAAACGCCTGCGGTGTGGATGTCGGCGACGCTGTCTGCCACCTTGCCGATGTCGGCGATGCGCACCGGCGCGCCAGTCTGCCGGTTGTAGCCTGCGATAATCGGCGCGTAGTCGCGGGCCGTGAAGATCTGGTCGTTATCGTTGATCTGCCAGCGATGATCTGCGTCTTGAAATGCGCCTTTGGGGCGATTGGCATTTGCGCCGGAGAGCGCCGTGCGCACTGCCTCAAGACCGACACCGTTCGCGCCCAGTTCCATCGGATTCAGCTCAACCCGCACCGCCGGGCTTGAACTGCCGCCGACAAATACCTGCCCCACTCCCTGAATCTGAGAGATCTTCTGCGACAGGATCGAGTTGGCCATGTCGTAGATTTGCGGCTTCGTCACCACGTCGGAGGTCAGCGTAAGAATCAGAATCGGCGCCTCCGCCGGATTGGCCTTGCGATAACTTGGATTCTGCGGAAGATAAGAGGGAAGCTGGCTCCGCGCCGCGTTGATCGAGGCCTGCACATCGCGAGCCGCTGCGTCGATGTTGCGATTGATGTCGAATTGCAGCGTAACCGATGCCGCTCCCAGCGAACTCGACGACGTCATCTGGTTCACCCCTGCGATGCGTCCAAACTGCCGCTCCAGCGGAGTGGCCACCGCCGAGGCCATCGTCTCCGGGCTCGCGCCGGGCAGTCCGGCGCCCACGCTGATCACGGGAAAGTCGACATTCGGCAGCGAGGCCACCGGCAAAATCGAGTACGCCACCGAGCCGGCCAGCAGCAGAGCCAGGCTGAGTAGCGAAGTCGCTACCGGTCGCCGAATGAATGGTGCGGAAAGATGCATCGCCAGCCTGTTCCCTGTTCCCTAGTCCCTCAGTCCCTGCCTTTTTCAGTCCGCGCTCACAGCCTGTTCATGACTCACCTCAAGCTCGCGCGGCTTCAGGCGC
Source organism: Occallatibacter sp. (assembly GCA_050010735.1). Lineage (GTDB taxonomy): Bacteria > Acidobacteriota > Terriglobia > Terriglobales > Acidobacteriaceae > Telmatobacter. The sequence continues at coordinate 27,265 of JBEKKL010000061.1, forward strand.
TGGGCCAGCTTGTCAAAATAGAGATAAGTCACCGGCACAGTGTAGAGCGTGAGCAGCTGCGACAAGATCAATCCGCCCACGATCGTCACGCCCAGCGGCATGCGCAACTCCGCGCCCACACCGCCGCCCAAGGCCAGCGGTAATCCGCCCAGCATCGCGGCCATCGTCGTCATCAGGATCGGCCGGAAGCGCAACTGGCAGGCCTGGAAGATCGCAGCCTCGGCCGGCTTGTTCTCGTTGCGCTCCGCCTGCAGCGCAAAGTCGATCATCATGATGGCGTTCTTCTGCACAATGCCGATCAGCAGAATGATTCCGATCAGCGCAATCACACTGAAGTCCACGCGTGTGATCAGCAGCGCAAGCAGCGCTCCCACGCCAGCCGACGGAAGCGAGGAGATAATCGTGATCGGGTGGATGTAGCTCTCGTAGAGCACACCGAGCACGATGTAAACCGTCACCAGAGCGGCCAGTATCAGCAGCGGCTCGTTGGCCAGCGAAGTTTGAAAGGCTGCGGCCGTACCTTGGAAGCTGGCGTTGATCGACGCCGGCATCTGGATGCGTTGCTCCACACGTTTCACCGCTGTCACCGCATCGCCCAGGGCCTTGCCCGGCGCAAGATTAAAACTGATCACCGTCGATGGAAACTGTCCCTGGTGGCCGATTGCCAGTTGCGAGGTCGATTGCTCCCAGTGGGCAAGTTGGCCGAGCGGAACCTGCGTGCCGTTGCCAGATTTCACATACAGAGCGTTCAGCGTCGACGGATCGGTCTGGAAGTTCTGTCCAACCTCCATCACCACGTGATACTGATTGAGCTGCGTGAAGATCGTCGAAACCTGCCGCTGCCCGAAGGCGTCGTAGAGCGTGTTATCCACGTCGGCCATCGCCACCCCGAGCCGCGCCGCGGTGTCGCGGTCGATCACCAGTTTCGCGCCCAAGCCCTGATCTTGCAGATCGCTGGCGACATCGGTAACCACAGGCTCCTTGGCCAGTTCATTCACCATCCGGCGCGTATATCTGGCCAGTTCGACCGGGTCGGGATCTTCCAGCGAATATTGAAACTCGGTCCGGCTCACGCGGTCTTCCACCGTCAAGTCCTGCAGCGGCTGCAGAAAGAGTTGAATATTCTGCGCGCCTTCGACATCCGTCAGGCTAGACTGCAGTCGCCGAATCACTTCAGTCGCGGAAATCTTGCGCTGGTCGAGTGGCTTCAGGTTGATCTGAATACGCCCCGAGTTGAGCGTCGTGTTCGTTCCATCGACTCCGATAAACGACGAGACGTTATCAACCGCCGGATCTTGCAACAGAATGTCCACAAGTTTCTGTTGCCTCTCTGCCATCGAGGCGAAGCTCACCGTCTGCGGCGCTTCGCTGATGCCGAGAATCACGCCCGTGTCCTGCACCGGAAAGAAACCCTTCGGAACCACAATGAACAGCAGCACCGTGGCCACAAAGGTCGAGATCGTCACCAGCAGCGTAATGAACCGGTAGCGAAGAACAACCCGCAGCGTTCGCCCATAAAACGCGATGATCCGATTGAAGACATTCTCAGACCAGTGATAGAAGCGCGTTTGCCGGGCAACTTTCTTGTCCTTCAAAATCCGCGAGCACATCATCGGCGTCAGGGTCAGCGATACGAAGGCTGAGACCAAAATCGTTACGGCCAGCGTGATCGCAAACTCGCGGAAGAGCCGTCCCACAACGTCGCTCATGAAGAGCAGGGGGATCAGCACAGCGATCAGCGAAACCGTCAGCGACATGATCGTGAAGCCGATCTGCTCGCTGCCCTTGAGCGCCGCGCGCATCGGGCTGTCGCCCTCTTCGATGAAGCGCGAGATATTCTCGATCATCACGATGGCATCGTCCACAACGAAGCCGGTCGAAATGGTCAGCGCCATCAGCGTCAGATTGTTCAGAGAGTACCCCAGCAGGTACATCACGCCAAAGGTTCCAACAATCGACAACGGCACCGCGACCGATGGAATGATCGTCGCCGCCAGGTTGCGCAGGAAGAGGAAGATCACCATCACGACCAGGGCGACGGTGAGCATCAACTCAAATTCTACGTCCTTCACCGAGGCGCGAATCGTGATCGTGCGGTCGGTCAGCACCTTCACCTGCACCGAGGCCGGCAGGCTGGCCTTCAACTGCGGCAGCAGCGACTTGATGCGGTCCACCACGGCAATGATGTTGGCTCCGGGCTGCCGCTGAATGTTCACGATCACCGCGGGCTGGCGATCCATCCATGCCGCCTGCTGTGAGTTCTCGGCGGCGTCGACAATGGTTGCCACGTCCGACGCGCGCACCGCGGCGCCGTTGCGATACGCCACGATCACCGGCTTGTAGTCACCGCTGGAGATCAGCTGATCGTTAGCGCCAATTGTGTACGATTGCCGCGAGCCATTCAGCGAGCCCTTGGCCTGGTCGACATTGGCTGCTGCCAACGCGGTACGCAGATCCTCAAGGCTCAGGTTGTAGGACGCCAGTTGGGCCGGATTCGCTTGAATGCGCACCGACGGCTTTTGTCCGCCAGCGATCGAGACCAATCCCACCCCGGTCACCTGCGAGATCTTCTGCGCGAGATTCGTGTCGGCCGCATCTTCGATCTTGTCCAGCGGCAGCGAATCCGATGTCAGCGCTAGCGTCATAATCGGCGCATCGGCCGGGTTAACTTTGGAGTAAATGGGCGGATTGGGCAGGTCGCTTGGCAGGAAGCTGTTGGCCGCGTTGATCGCCGCTTGCACCTCCTGCTCGGCCACGTCGATGTTTTCGTCGAGATTGAATTCGAGCGTGATGACCGAGCCGCCGCCCGAACTCACCGAGGTCATCTGCTTCAATCCCGGCATCTGGCCAAACTGCCGCTCCAGCGGCGCAGTCACCGACGAGGCCATCACCTCGGGCCCCGCGCCCGGATAAAAGGTGAGCACCTGGATGATCGGGTAATCCACCTCGGGAAGCGCCGAAACCGGCAGCTGAAGGTAGCCAACTGCGCCCGCCAGCAGGATCGCGGCCATGAGCAGCGAGGTCGCCACCGGGCGGAGAATGAACGGCCGGGAAGGACTCAGGCTCACTGCTTCTCCTTAGGATTTCCGTTGTGCCCGCCTCCAGCTCCCTGACCGGACCCCTGCCCGCCGCCGTGCTGGTGGCCCGCGCTCATCGTCACTGCCTGTCCTGCGCGCAGCCGGTCCGCTCCATCCACAACAACCTGCTGGCCCGCCTGTACTCCGCTGTCGAGAATCGTCACCTGTCCTTCAGCCAGAGCGATCTTCACAGTCTGGATTCTCGCCGTCGCAGTCTTCTTGGTCGCGTCGGTGTCGATCACCCAAACATACGGTCCCTGATTGCCCGACTGAATCGCAGCCGATGGCACGACCAGTGCGCTCTGCCGCTGTTCCATCACCAGGTGAATGTTGACAAACTGATTGGGGAACAACGCCTGATCCTTGTTATCGAAGACGGCCTTCAGTTTGTCGGTTCCAGTAGTTGTGTCGATCTGGTTGTCGGCAGTGAGCAGATAGCCGCTGGCCAGCTTCTGTGTATCGCCCTGGTTATAGGCCTCGACCGGCATCCGCTTCTCTGCGCGCAGCTTTTCGAGCACCGGCGGAAGCTGGTCTTCGGGAAGCGTGAAGTCAACCGCGATCGGCTCAAGCTGATTGATGACCACCAGGTTTGTCGTATTGGCCGCGATGATGTTTCCCGGATCAACCAGCCGCAGGCCGATCTTGCCGTCGATCGGCGACTGGATCGAGCACCAGCTGAGCTGCAATTGCGCAGTCTCAATCGCGGCCTTGTCTGACTCGATGGCGCCCTGGTACTGGCCCTGCGAGGACTCGTAGCCTTGCATGGACTCTTTCGAGACTACGCCGGCGTCGAAAAGCGCCTTGTAGCGCGCATATTCCGCTTGTGCATTCTTCAGCAGAGCCTCATCGTGCGCCAATGTTCCCTTGGCCTGGTCCAGCGCCGCCTGGTAGGGCTTGGGGTCGATCGTCATAATCGTCTCGCCCTGTCTCACCTGCTGGCCCTCGGTGAACTTCACTGGCAGCAATTCGCCGCTCACCCGTGCCTTCACCGTCACGCTCATGTAAGGCGTGACCGTACCCAGAGCCGTGAGGTAAACCGGCATCGGCTTTTGCTCGACTGCCGTCACCTGCACTGGAATCGGCCGGCTCATCAGCGCTGCCGCCTGGCTCGCGCTGTTGGCCGCGTTCTGCTTCTGGTTCTGGTAGATCTTCCAGACAATCAGGCCCAATGCGGCCACCAGCACCAGGTAGATGACGATACGAACCGGCGAGCCCTTGCGGACCGGCGGTTGGTGCTGCAAGCCAGCTTCGGGCAAATACGACACTGGGGTGCCTTCGTAGGACATGGTTGTTTACTTCCCGTCGTTTTCTCGTGCATCGATGTCCGCTCAGCGCACAGCGATGATGACCAAATCGGGCAGTGTACCGCTGCCCGCATCAATTCTACGGACGCTTGAGTTTCCTGAAAGGTTTCGCCTGATGAAGGAGATCCGGCTCCTTCCATGGCGACAAAGCGCGAGTCAGAAACAGATGACTCGCAGACGAAGACCGCAACCATTGTAAGCGAGCAGAGCGCATCGAGGACAGCTGCCCGCCGTCGGCCGGCTCCCGTTTGACGGTATACTTGACCGAGAGTTAATCCACGGACACCGTGCTCCAGAATCCCGAGATTGCCGAGCCTGTCGAGCAGATCGGGCACACCGATCTGGCGCCTCCGCTCTGCGTCGATCTCGACGGCACCCTCATCAAGTCCGACTCTCTCTTTGACGCAGTCTGCCAATTCATGCGCCACGATCCGCTCCGCTGCTGGCAGTTGCCTCTCTGGCTGGTTGGCGGACGCGCTCGCCTCAAGGCTGAGGTGGCCCGCCGCGCCCCTCTCGACCCCGTCCGGCTGCCCTATAACACCCAACTCGTAAGTTACCTGAGAGGCAAGCGCCGAGAGGGCCGCCAGCTCTACCTGGCCACTGGCGCGGATGGTCCGCTGGCGGAGCGGGTGGCGGCGCATTTGGGCATCTTCGCCGGTGTTCTCGCATCTGACGGCACGACCAATCTGACCAGCGGAAAAAAGCTGGCACTCCTCAAGGCCCGCTTTGGCAAATTCGACTACATCGGCAACTCACGAGCCGACCTGCCCCTGCTGGCTCAAGCGCGTCAGGCCATCGTGGTCAATCCCACCCTTGGCCTGCGTGTTGCGCTCAGTCTGCGGGGAATTCAAGTCGCGCGCACCATCCTCGATCGGCGCCCTCTGCCTCGCACGCTCCTCAAAGCGATCCGCATCCACCAGTGGTCCAAAAATGTCCTGTTGTTTGCGCCGCTTCTGATGTCGCACAAGCTGCAACCGGTGGCTGTCGTCGCGGTCATCGCCGCATTTTTCTGCTTCAGCTTCATGGCCTCGGCCAGCTATCTGGTCAACGATCTGCTCGACATCGACAGCGACCGCCGGCATCCGGTCAAGCGCTTGCGCCCCTTTGCGGCGGGCGATCTTCCGGTCACCGCGGGAGTGGCTCTCGCACTGCTGCTTGTCGCGGCATCGCTGGCGATTCTGCCCCTGCTTTCCCATCACTTCGCAATCTGGCTGGGGATCTACATCGTGGCCACCACCGCCTACTCCTTCTATCTCAAACAAGTGGTCCTCGTGGACGTTCTGATGCTCTCCGGCCTCTATACCCTGCGCCTGCTCGCCGGCGGCGCGGCCACGGGAACCCAGATCTCGCCCTGGCTCGCCGGCTTCGCCATCTTTCTCTTTCTCTCGCTGGCCATGGTCAAGCGCTTCAGCGAGCTCGAGAATCTCCGCGAGCGCGGCCTTCCCAGAACCCACGGTCGTGGCTATCTGGTCGCCGACCTCGAACAGATACGCAGCTTCGGCACCGCCAGCGCAACCGCCGCCGTCGTGGTTTTTTCCTTGTATATCTCGCGCCCCGACGTTGAGGCTCTCTACAAGCACGCCGGGCGTCTGTGGCTGATCGTCCCGCTGATGCTTTACTGGCTCTATCGCGTTTGGCTGCTCGGCTCCCGCGGCGAGATGGATGTCGACCCGGTCATCTTCGCTCTCCGCGACCGCCTCAGCCTCTTGGTGGGAGTCGCTGTACTCGCCGTGGCCATCATGGCCCTGTAGCCGCCAAGTCTCTCCATTTCGCGGCAACCGGCCACGCCCCGTGCCCACCCTTTCGCCTTCTTCCTGGCGAACGATGGGAGACTGTCGAGCCGGACTCGCCGATCCCTCCTGAGTCCTGTACCCTCGCTCAAACGTCCTAAAAACAAAGTGAAATAGCCTGGCCATACCGCGCCGTTTTCGCTTGGCCGTCTTCATTTACCATTGAATATCAAAAGGTTGTTGGAAGAGAACCGGGTGGAAACTGCCGTCTGGTTCTGAAACCCGATTGAGCCGGTCGAGACCGGACCAGGGCAATTAGGGCTCCTTCGAGCACACCCTGGCCGCGCAGACCCTTCAGACCAAAATCCGGCTCAGGAGCGAGTACCTGCCCTATGATGTGGATTGTCCGGCTTGCGCTGAGGCGGCCTTACACCTTTGCCGTCTTTGCGCTCTTGATTCTGATCCTTGGCGTCTTCAGCATCGAGACGATGCCCACGGACATCTTCCCGAATATCGATATCCCAGTCGTCACGGTTGTCTGGCAGTACACCGGTCTCTCCGCCAATCAGATGGCCAACCGCATCGTCTCCAACAGCGAACGCGGCATGACCACCACGGTCAACGATATCGAGCACATCGAATCGCAATCGCTCAATGGCATCGCCATCATCAAGATCTTCTTTCAGCCGCATGTGAACATCGGCAGCGCCGTGGCCCAGGTCACCTCAATTTCCCAAGTCCAGTTGCGGTCACTGCCGCCCGGAACCACTCCGCCCTTCATCATTCAATACAATGCCTCCAGCGTGCCTGTGCTGCAGTTGGGACTCTCCGGGCAGGGTCTGAACGAACAGCAACTTTCCGACCTCGGCACCAACAACATCCGCACCCAACTGGCCACCATCGAGGGAGCGCAGACGCCCTTTCCCTACGGCGGTAAGCAACGCCAGATTCAGGTCGATCTGGACCTGCCAGCCCTGCAAGCCAAGGGGCTTTCGCCGGTCGATGTGGTCAACGCCGTCTCCGCGCAAAACCTGATCGCCCCCTCCGGCACGATGAAGATCGACCGTTTCGAGTACGCGATTGAGACCAACTCCGCACCCGACATTATCAACGATCTGAATAATCTTCCTATCCGCAGCGTCAACGGCGCGGTCATCTACGTCCGCGATGTGGCTCACGTACGCGACGGCTATCCTCCCCAGACCAACATCGTTCGCGTCGACGGCAAGCGCGCGATCTTGATGAGCATTATGAAGACCGGTTCGTCCTCCACGCTCGACATCATCAGCGGCGTGCAAGACAAGCTCGCATATATCAAGGACCAGCTGCCGAAGCAACTTCATATCGATCCGCTCTCCGATCAGTCGATCTTCGTCCGCGGCGCCATCAGTGGCGTGGTTCGCGAGGCCATCATCGCGGCCTGTCTTACCGCACTCATGGTTCTTATCTTTCTCGGCAGTTGGCGCTCCACCTTGATCATCGCGGTCTCCATTCCGCTCTCCATTCTCTGTTCGCTTGCCGCGCTCGCCGCGTTGCACGAGACCATCAACATCATGACGCTGGGCGGCCTGGCCCTCGCCGTCGGCATTCTGGTCGACGACGCAACCGTCGAGATCGAGAACATCAATCGCAACATAGAATCGGGTAAAGAAATCGAGCAGGCCATCCTCGACGGCGCCGCGCAGATTGCCACACCGGCTCTCGTTTCCACCCTCTCGATCTGCATCGTCTTCGTTCCCATGTTCTTCCTGAGCGGGGTGGCCAAATACCTCTTTGTACCCATGGCCGAGGCGGTCGTCTTTGCCATGCTTGCCAGCTATCTTTTGTCCCGAACCGTCGTGCCCACCATGGCCAAATATCTCCTCAAAGAGCACGACGACGACGAGGTCCAAAGGAAGCTCTCCAGCCGCAATCTGTTCACCCGCTTTCAACTCGGCTTCGAAGCAGCCTTTGACAGCTTCCGCCACGGCTATCTGCGCCTGCTGACCCTGTGCATTGATCATGCGGGGGGCTTTCTCATCGGCTTCACCCTGCTGGCGCTTGGCTCGCTCGGGTTGTTGTTGCCCTGGCTCGGCCAGGACTTCTTTCCTTCTGTGGACTCCGGCCAGTTCAAGATTCACGTCCGTGCCCGCACCGGCACGCGCATCGAAGAGACCGCCGCGCTCTGCGACCACATCGACTCGACCATCCGCGAGAATCTTCCTGCCAAAGAAATTGTGACCATTGTTGACAACATTGGCCTGCCCTACTCGGGCCTGAACCTCTCCTACTCGACCTCTGCCCCCATCGGTCCTGCCGACGCCGATATCCAGGTGCAGTTGACCAAAGATCACCACCCCACCGCGGCCTATGTCGAGCGGCTGCGCGCCGTGCTGGAGCATCAATACCCGGGTGTCACGTTTTACGTGCTGCCCGTGGACATCGTCACCCAGATTCTCAACTTCGGTCTCTCCGCGCCCATCGATATTCAGATCGTCGGGCCAAATCTCTACGCCAACCGTGCCCTCGCCGAACGTATGCTCAATGAGGTCCGCTATGTTCCCGGCGCAGCCGACGCCCGCATCCAGCAGCCTTTCGATTACCCAAAGATGACGGTGAATGTGGACCGTACTCGCGCACGGGACGTCGGCCTGACGCAGCAGAACGTTGCGCAAAGCGTCCTCGTGGCTCTCAGCGGCAGTTTCCAGACCAGCCCGAGTTTCTATCTCGACCCCAACAACGGCGTCAGTTACAACGTCGCCATTCAAGCTCCGCAATACGCGCTCGACTCGGTCGCACAGCTTCAGAGCCTGCCCGTCACCAGCCCCTCTTCGACGGCCCAGCAGCCCTCCGGCACTCTTAGCGGGCCCCTGCCGATGCAGATCTTGGGCAACCTCGCATCCATCGATCCAGGGACAGAGTTGGGAACCGTGAGCCACTATGACGTCCAACCGGTGCTCGATATCTATACCAATGTCGACGGGACCGATCTGGGCAGTGTGACCCGCTCGATGGAAGCGATCATCGACCATCACAAGGCCGATCTGCCCCGCGGGTCGCACTTCATTCTGCGCGGCCAGAGCGACACGATGCGAAAGTCCTACGTCGGCCTGCTGGGCGGCCTGGCCTTTTCCATCCTGCTCGTCTACCTGCTGATCGTCGTCAACTTCCAGTCCTGGCTCGATCCCTTCCTGATCATCTCGGCGCTGCCTGCCGCGCTGGCCGGCATCGTCTGGTTTCTGTTTCTCACCGGCACCCGCCTCAGCGTGCCCGCCCTGACCGGCGCAATTATGTGCATGGGCGTGGCGACTTCCAACTCCATTCTTGTCGTCACCTTCGCCCGCGAGCAGCTTGAGATCCTGGTAGGCGACGCGCGCCGTGCCGCGCTCAATGCCGGATTTGTCCGCCTGCGCCCGGTGGTGATGACGGCGCTGGCCATGATCATCGGCATGGTGCCCATGGCCCTCGGCCTCGGCGACGGCGGCGAGCAAAACGCCCCTCTGGGCCGCGCCGTCATTGGCGGCCTGTTGTTAGCGACAGTGGCCACGCTCTTTTTTGTACCCGCATTCTTCTCTCTGGTTCACGGCTGGCTCGAAAGCCGCCGCAAGGCGCCCCACGGCCTTCAGCCCGCCGGAGCGCCAGACGAGTTTGACGAGATTTCGGAGTAATTCTTATGCCCAACGTACCTAATCCGACCCAGCCAGCGGCCGGCCATCACGAGACCGCACCCGAGCAGAAGCCTATTGCGCCACGCAAAGCTCTCGTGGGTGTAGCGTTGATTCTCGTCGTTTTCGCGGCTTTGGCTGGAATTGGCATTCTGCGCCGGTGGAATGCAAATAAGGTCCTCGCCGACACCACACGTCAGCTTGCCGCCCCCTCGGTCATCGTCGCCACTCCTAAGCCCGGTGCGCCGGTTGACAGCTTCGTGCTCCCCGGCAACGTCACCGCCTGGACGGATTCGCCTATCTACGCACGGACCAACGGCTACCTGACCAAGTGGTACTTCGACATCGGCGCGCGCGTCAAAAAGGGCGCTCTGCTGGCCGAGATCGCCACACCCGAGGTCGATCAGCAACTCGCTCAGGCCGAGGCCGACCTCAATACGGCCCAGGCCAACGCCAACAATGCTCACATCCAGGCCGATCGCTACACCGGCCTCGTCCAATCCAACGCCGTCTCCCGCCAGGATACCGACACCTTCGTCAATCAGGCCACCTCCACCGCCGCACAGGTCCGCTCCGCCCAGGCCAACGTTCAGCGGCTGCGCGAACTGCAGTCTTTCGAAAAGATCTATGCGCCCTTCGACGGCGTGGTCACCGCCCGCAACATCGACACGGGACAATTGATCGACTCCGGCGCTGCCAAGGAGCTCTTTCATCTGCAGGCCATCCAAACCCTGCGCGTCTATGCCAACCTGCCGCAGATCTACTCGGCGAATGTAAAACACGGTGAGAAGATCGGCCTGACGTTTGCCGAGCACGCGGGCAAGGTCTACTACGGCACTCTGGCCCGCACCGCCGACGCCATCGATCCGGTTAGCCGCACCCTATTGGTGGAGATCGACGTCGACAACGGGGCCGGCGAACTACTGCCCGGCTCGCTCGCCGAAGTTCACTTCAAAACCCCGCCGGCAGGTCCAACGTACATCGTGCCCGCCGCCGCGCTCATCTTCCGCAAAGAGGGTCTGCGCGTCGGCACCGTGGTCAACGGCAGTGTGGCGCATCTGGTCCCGGTCGTCATCGGCGAAGACGACGGAGCAAATGTGCAGATCGTCTCCGGCCTGGGTCCTAACAATCAAGTCATCCAGGACCCGCCCGACTCCCTCATCGAAGGCGAAAAGCTCCAGGTAGTCACCCCCGCCAGCCAAACCAACGCCGGAGGCAAGTGACCATGCCGCCGCTCCACCTTCCAAACTTCGAATCACCAAGATCTGTCATCTTGAGCGGAGCGCGGCGCAGTCGAAGGACCTGCGTTTGTTTTTTTTCGGGCCGGCGTTCAAACTCCCCGTGCCCCATCCTTTCGCCTTCTTTCTGGCGAAGGGGTGGGAAAACACGAACCCAAACCACCCTCACTCACAAGACTCCGACAACCTTGGGTGCCCCATCCTTCGCGCTCTTTGCGAAGGGTGGGAAACCACGAACCCAAACCACCCTCACTCACAGGACTCCGACAACCTTGGATGCCCCATCCTTCGCGCTCTTTGCGAAGGGTGGGAAACCACGAACCCAAACCCTCCTCACTCTCTCAGTCCTGCTCACCCTGTTAACCGCCTGCAAGCCCGTAGGCCCGAACTACAATCGCCCCGTCTACCAGGCCCCGCCAGCCTACAAAGAAGCCGGCGCATCAACAGTCGTCCCCCCGCCCAACCCCGCCGGAGGAGCATGGCAGCCCGCCAACCCCTCCGACGGCATGTTGCGCGGCCGCTGGTGGGAGATCTATCAAGACCCGCAGCTCGACAAGCTCGAAGAGCGCATCGTCACCGACAACCAGACCCTGCGTCAGGCCGCGGAAAACTATCTCGCCGCTCGTGATCAAGTCACCGCCGCTCGTTCTGCGCTCTTTCCCACTCTCTCTGCCAACGTGAGCGCCACGCGCGACAATATCTCGAAGAACGGCCCCAGTTACGCCGCAGGAAAAGCGACCAGCTACAACGATCTCGTCATCGGCAGCCAGGCAAGTTGGGAGCCCGACCTCTGGGGCCGCATTCGCCGCACTGTTGAGGCTGCCCGCTCCGGCGCGCAGGCCACCGCCGCCGATCAGGCCAACATCGATCTCAGCCTTCATGCCGAGATGGCCGCCGACTACTTCCAGCTCCGTGGTCTCGATGCCGAGAGCAAGCTGCTGCAAGCCACCATCACCACGCTCCAAGATCAGCTCGATCTCACCCAGCGCCGTCTCGATGGCGGAGTAGCCACCGAAGCCGACGTAGCCCAGGCCCGCACACAGCTTGAAACCGTCCGCGCCCAGCTCGTCGACGTCGGCGTGGCCCGCGCCCAGTTTGAACACGCCATTGGCACCATCGCCAACCTCGATCTCTCCGGCTTCAGCATTCCGCCTGCGCCCCTCGATCTTCCGTTGCCCAATGTTCCACTCGGTGTCCCCTCGCAACTCCTCGAGCGCCGCCCCGACATCGCCGCTGCCGAGCGCCGCGCCGCGCAGGCCAACGCGCAGATCGGCATTGCAACCAGCGCCTTCTATCCCAATATCTCTCTCAACGGCACAGGCGGCCTTGAAAGCGAGCACGCCGGCACTTGGATTCAAGGCCCCAGTGCGCTCTGGACTTTGGGGGCTCAAGGAGCGGAGCTCCTCTTCGACGCAGGCCAGCGCCACGCCCTCACCGACGCCGCCCGCCACAGTTACGAGGCCCAGGCAGCCGCCTATCGCAGTCAGGTCCTTCAGGCCTTCAGCGACGTCGAAGATCAGCTCTCCGGCCTGCGAATCCTCGAACAGGAATCAGGCGTCGAGCAGCGTGCCGTAGACTCCGCACAGCACTCTTTTGATCTGTCGAACCAGCGCTACCGAGGCGGCGTGACTAGCTACTTGGAAGTCCTCACCGCCGAGCAGGCGCTGCTACAAAATCAACGCACCGCCATCGACCTACAAACCCGCCAATTCGTAGCCAGCGTAGGCCTGGTCCGCGCCCTCGGCGGCAGCTGGGACACGACACAGTTGCCTAAGTGACCTCAAAGAGTCAGACTTCGGCAATCGGCAAATCGGTGCCACTTAATGAGAACTCAGAACTGTCTCAATGAAAGCTGTCAAGGGTATAATTGCTGCCAGCCGAAAAGGCAAAATGGAAAGCTGGGTCGGTATGAGTGATGGACAAAAGACAGGGGATCTTCTCGGACTTGCACCGTACGGAAAGGCACTCAATACTGTGGCGAAAGGGGCGGTAGGCGGAGCCGGAGCATTCCTAAGCCGAATTTGTCTTCCTGTAGCCGAAGAATTTGGTTTGCTACTGCGCGACAAGGTCCACAACTGGAGAAGCGCTAACGCAACCCATATTCTTCTCAAAGCAGAGAAGCTTCTGTCTACAGAGTCTGATGCCGACTCCGTGCATGCGCATCCACGCCTCGTTTGGCAAATCCTTGAAGATGGGTCATGGACAGAAGATGATTCTATACAACAATTATGGGCAGGGCTATTGGCCACATCCTGTACGGCAGAAGGAACAGATGAGTCGAATTTGATCTTCATAAACTTGCTCAACCAACTCACTTCGATTCAGGTCCGCATACTCGCAGTTGCGTGCGCCAGGGCTGAAGTCGTCTTGTCGCCGATGGGATGGATTCATTCAAATGAACTATATTGCACGGCAGAAGAGCTTTGTAGCATTTCAGGATTGCAGGATGTTCCTCGGCTAGATCGCGAAATGGACCGCCTCTCCAGTCTTGGTTTGTTCACTGTTCAGGGCGGTTTCCCCGCAAGAGCCCTGATGCCTGTAGCAAATATCACGCCCACCACTCTAGCTCTTCAACTTTACGCGCGCTGCAATGGACACCGAGGTGCTCCGCAGGATTTTTATAGCCGGCTCTCTGCAAATGCAGCCACACCTGGTTCGAGGCCATAGGGAGTCCACGCGTTTTCTGTCAGAGCATCGCGCAGCGCGTTCCGTGTCTTATAGGCCAGCGCTGCAATAAAATGCGTCAACATCTTTCTCTTGTCATCCAAACGCCTGTTCCCTATTCCCTTTTCCCTATTCCCTGCTTCACCGAATCCATCCGCAGATGGCTATAAGCCGTAGCCGGCACATCCGTCAGCGGCAGCCCCGGCCCCTCCCATAGCAGCCGTGGCGCGCCATCGCTCAGCGAGTGCAATCCTTCCAAATGAAGAGTGTGTCTTCCGGCACGCAGCCCCAGCGATCCGCGATCATAGCGCATCGCATTCCCCGGCGCCCCGCAGACCTGCGCAAACGGCGGCCCCGTCCGCGCTAACTCCACACCGTCAATCACCAGCCGCGCGCCGTCTCGCGCCTCCAGGTAAAAGGTGTATCCGCCATCCACAGGAATGTCGATGAAGCCGTCCCAGGCTGTGGCGTAGCGAGTAAAGCCGTGCGCATCCGCCTGCAGATTCGGCCCGTCGCCCGAGAAGACCGCATGTTCATTCACCAATTCCGGCAGCTCCGTCCACGAACCTGGGTAAATCTGCCATGCGAGTCCCGCTGCCGTCGGACCGGCAATGCTTGCTGCGTCATGCCAACGGGCCACGGCCACTATATTCTGAGCAGCCCAATCCTGATCGGTCGAATCAGGACTGCGATCGCTGCTCTCCACATGCAGCAAAACCCTGAACCGTCCAGCTCCATATGCCACCCCATCCAACTCGGTCCCCTCGGCATCCGGGAATCTGTGCCGCACCCGTCGCCCTGTAGCCTGCGTTCCATCGCCAAAGAGCCACGTGTAGCGCGCGCCTCGCGAAGCCTGCGCCGTAAACGTCACGTCATGCCCCGGAGCGACGACTGGTGGGTCCACTGTGAATGCCGCCACAGGCCCGTGCGGAGCAACAAACTCCACCCCCGGCGCGCCGCCCGAGACCATCAGCGGAACATCGGCATTACCGTTCACGCGGCTCTGCCCATATTTCACATTGTCGAGAGTCACGTCCATTACCTTGCCGGTGATCGTTGACTCGGCGAGCGGAGGCTGATCCAGTGCCCACACGTTACGAAATGTGACTCCATGCACGGCCGGCTCTTCCTGCTCCAATTGCAGCAGCGAATACCAATTGTCCAAAAACAGATTCTCAAAATCGAACTCCGAGTGATCGCCCTTCGCGCCTTTAGCACCCCAGAAGCCAAGCACTCCAAAGCTCTGCCCGCACGCCCCGATCCCACCGTGCAGAATATCCGAGTCGCGCAGCGTAAATCCCTTCGAGTTGAATGTCTTTTGCGGCCACCCCGCCCGCACAATATTCGAGATGCTCGTCGACAGCACGCTGTGCTCGATCGTGATGTTGTTCACATCGTGCCCCGGCCGCACAATCTCCTCATCCTTATAGCCATCCCAGTTGCCCTGAATGGCGAAGACATCGTCCGAAGCGCGCAACAATGAGTCCCGCACAATCGTGTCGCCTCCACCCAGCCAATCCATGCCGTCCTGGTTGGCGTTGGCCGTATTGCCGCCGATCAGCCGCAGATCGTCAAACGCGAATCCCGTCGAATCCTTCATCTGAATCGACCACGTTCGCGCCCTCACAATGCACGTCAGCCCATCGATCTCCACGTTGCGGGCCCCGAGCGCGCCAATGCAATGCCAGTCGGGCTTTTGCATCCAGCCCTCGTCCGCATTCGGATCTTGCGAACCTTCGTAGACAATCGTCCCGCGTCCCAGCACAGTTACATCGTGCACCTGCCACAAATTGAGGCTTCCATAGAAGTAGGAACCAGGCGCCAGATACAGAGTCTCGCCGCTCTTTGGATTCAGGCTTTCGTGATAGACCCCCGGCATATAAGCGTGAATCGCCCTCTTCCGAGGCATCGGCGGCGGCGGTGAGCCTGCAAAGAGAAACAGTATCTTTGCGTGATTGAGAAAATCACCGGGCCGTGAGATCGAGAGCTTCGCTGGCTCTGTCAGCCGGAAACGAATCGTCCGCCCCTGCCTGCTCGGGCGCAGCCCCAGCCGCCACGGCTCAATGTCCACGCCCTTGTCCCAGAATCCGGCCTCGGCGGCTGTAATCTCCACCGTCACCGGGCCTGTCATGTCGAAGCTGACATATTCATAGCTTGCCGCTGCATGTGCCACGTCCACCGGAGTGCCACTCACAGTCACGGTGAAAGCCGTCGAGCGCATCTCCGCCGGAACCGGCGCGGCCTGCATGCGCGCGGTGGCGTGCGCAGTGGTGGGAAGCGCGAGTAAAGCAACGAGCAGCGTACGAGGACCCAGCAAAAAAGCCAACTCCGGCAAAAAAGTGGGGATGGAACCACTCTAGCACCGGGCGGGGATAGATCATCTCCGTGAGACGCGAACAAGCTCAAATCCCCGTTTACGCTTTTCTGCGGAGCGTGAAAAGCACCGCCAATCATGGGCAAGATCGGGTCGCGCTGCCTCCTGGCCGGCTGTAGCGTGGACCTCCCGGTCAACGTTTGCCTTTAGACCTTCAGCAGAGTTGCTCTACAACCTCGCCTGCACACGCTGAGAGATCCGCAGCGAACTGCGAATGAGATAGGTCGTGAGCAGCAGTGTAAGGCTTCCCGCGGTAAGCCCCAGCGGAATGATCCACATGCCGAGAACCTCGTGGGCCATTGGAGGCACGCCGTAGATAAACGCTCCGGCCGAGACCAGTTGCCCATCTTGAACCCACGCGCCGGCGTGCGCCGGGGCGATGGTCTTGGCCAGAGCGATAACGACAAATCCAGCTCCCGATAAATAGCCAAAGACGCTGCAAAAGAGAACGAAGATCCAGGAGACGCTCTTCGTGGCAAGCCGCAGCGTGGCGCGCAGCAGCAACAGCGGCGAGATGCTGCGGCTGGCCCTCCGAATCAGAAGCCCATCGCGATACTGTGCGGCCAGCCTCTGCGCAGGCCCCAGCCGCGCGAGTACGCTTTCAACAGAAACGCCTGGCTCCTCCGCAGAGTCGCGGATGTGCGCGCTGATCTCACGAATAATCTCCTCCCGCTCGGCGATCGTGAGAGGACCAAGATGAATGCGCAGCGCCGTCAAATAGTTATCGATCTGCATCTCTGAAGTCATCGGGCTATCTCCTTCTCTTCAAGTACCGGGGTCCCCGCGGACAGGTCTTCGTCCGCGGGGCGTAATACAGGTTCAAGCAGGCGGCTCAGCCCGCCAGAGAAACTCGTCCACGCCTCCGCCATCAGCCGCAGCCGTAATCGACCGGCATCCGTCAGAGCGTAGTACTTGCGCGGGTGCCCGGCCTCGGCCTCCACCCACTCAGATGTCAGCAGCCCTTCAGCTTTGAGCCGGTTCAAAATCGGGTAAATCGTCCCCTCCGCAAGATCCAGCTGCGAACGGTTCTCCAGAAAGCGAATGATTTCAAGACCATACAGCCGTCCCTGCCAGAGGCTCGCCAGCGCCGCCATCTCCACGGCCCCCTTACGCAACTGAGCCTCCCAGCGATCCGGCCCATCGCCATCAGCAGGCAGCGTTTTAGACTTCGCCATAGCACTATACCTCGTATAACTATGTATAGTGCTATGAGTGGTTATTGTCAAGTAAAAAAATCGATTCCTTTCAGGAGAGAATCTCGCGCGACTCTAGTCTCCGATGTAGGCGACAACCAACCAAAGCCCGGTGATCGAGGCTACAATCGGAAGGCACGGGAGCGAACGATGCTCGAAACGCTGGCGGGACGGCTGAAGTGGGAACGAACGGGGGATGGCATTCGCGTGGAAATCCCGGCGCGGGGAAGCGATCCTGTACTGAGTCAGGTGGCCGGGTTCTTCCTCTTTGCTGGCCCCGCGTTGTTGTTCGTAGGCATCCCTGACAAAGGCGCCACTGCTTTTGAACTGCGGTTTGTATGGGTATTCTTGATTTCTGGCCTCCTCTCGACCATCGTTCGGATCCTCTGGGAAGTCGCCAGCAAGACGATCCTCACAATCGACCCGAATCGCATGGTCCTTTGCAGCTGGATCATGGAACTGGACTTGAAGCGGCGATCCTACGCCAACGAAAGTGTGCGGCTGATGAGGTTTGTTCCTGCCGTTACGCGTTTCTGGTCGAAACGGCCAAGCGGCATCTGGTTCATAGAAAACAACGCGCTCCGCAAATTCGCCAAGGGGATTACACCGGCAGAAGCTTCGGTACTCATCGACAAAATGCTTGGAGTCTATCGGTTCGAGCTGGACACCACGGCCCAAGACACCAGCCCCTCCTAGGACTGCAGCCGCGTCTGGGCAAAGCAATGAAGTCGGCGAAGGCCCAGCCTGTTGGCTCGATCGAAGGGCGTTCGACCGGGAAGCAACCGCAGATCCTTCGCCTGCGGCTCAGGATGACAGTCGCGTGATGTGTTGTGAGCGAATGACCGGCTTCCATGTAAGTCATCTGTCAAGTAAAAAGCACGAAATTTCGGGACGCGCTCAGGAGAGCGCGCGTTGCGTCTGATCCGGTCATCCGTCTGCGCACGTGTGCCTCTCGGCTGGTGGTCCCTGC
>JBEKKL010000062.1:0-23878 GCA_050010735.1 Occallatibacter sp.
TCCCCATGCGATCACCGCATTGTCGTGCGGCCACATCGATCCGTTGTGATAGGACATGGGATTATATCTTTTCTCGTTTGTAACAATGGTTCGAATACCCCATCCGGAATAGAAAGCGGGTGATAAAAGCGCCTCGAATACAGCACGATGCTGGGTATCGGAAGCAATGCCTGAAAACAGGCAATGACCTGCATTGGAACTGCGCACTTTGCATTGCCTCTTCTCACCATCGAGCGCCAGAACAAACATCGATAGATCATCGGACCAGAACATCGACTGGAACTTATTCCTGAGCTGCGCAGCCTGTTGGTTCAGGCGCTCCACCAAAGCAGCATCACCCAGACCCTTCGCAACCGTCGCCATGCCACGCTGTGCGGCGTAGACATACGACTGCACTTCGCACAGAGCAATCGGAGGGGCCGCGAGCCTCCCGTCGATGTAAAACACAGAATCGTCCGAGTCCTTCCATCCTTGCTGCACCAAACCGTTCGTCGATTGCCTGGCATACTCCACAAATCCGTCGCCATCCAGGTCCCCGTATCGGTCGATCCAATCGAGTGCGGCCAGCAGATTGCTCCATATACTACGCACGAACTCGATATCTCCCGTCCGTTGATAGTAGGCGGCCGCCAGAACCAGGAAGAGCGGTGTCGCATCTACTGCGCCGTAATAGCGCCCGAAAGGCACCTCGCCCAACTCCGCCATCTCACCTTTGCGCATTTCGTGCAAGATCTTACCAGGCTCGGCTTCGCGTTTCGGATCATGCATTGTGGCCTGAGTCGCCGCCAGATACGAAAGCACGCCCCTCGCAATCGCCGGCGCCAGCCACAACGTCTCAAGTGCGGTGATGATGCCATCCCTGCCAAACACAGTACTGAACCACGGCACGCCGGCGTAAGGATAAGGCCCGAAGGGCGTCTCGGTGATCATCATCGCCAGATCAGAACTAGAGCGGCTCAACCACTGATTGACCTGATCGTTGGAGGTCTCGATCCGCGCATTGGCGAGCGGACCATGAAGACGCCGCTCCGTGGTTCGGTGGAGTGCCTGGCCATACGTTTCCGCGGCTCGTTCACCGTCGCGTTGCGTGCACTCCACAGTCAACACAAATTCCGTTTGCTCTTTCGCCGCAACATGAATCGGAATCACAAGCTCCCCAGGCTGAATGCTGCACGATGACGCCGAGCATTCGATCCGTGTCAGGCGTCGCACGCCGTCCAGGCCCACATAGATCAGTGTTGCAGCACCCTGGCTGACTTTGGCAGGAAGCGTTTCGCCATGGCGTTTGCGTTTCTCGCCACGCACCTCAAAGATGTCGGCAAAATCCGCTCCAAACGTGACCGATAATTGCACTTCGACCGGATCGTTTCCGTAGTTGTTCACCACAATTTGCTCGTACACCATGCCGTCGGTCAGAAACTTACGCCGATAGATGTGCAGCGTGCCGCGAGGGAGAAGACTTCCCGTTGAGAGCCGCAGCTCTGGATTGGTCATGTCCACGGCAAACAGCACATTGTCTTCTCGTATCGTCGAACTCAGAAGAAGTGGGCGAGTGCCGGCCAGAAGTAATTCAAGCCGCGAAAGATAACGCGTCTCTTTATGAAAAATCCCTTGCTGCCCAAATCCGACAGGCTGAATGTCTCCGCTGCGATCGAAGACGGCGAACGTGTCCCCGTTCAACAGTACTCGAGTTCGATCGTCGGCAAGTGAGGACGAAGCCCTAATGTAGAATTGTTGACCGACTTCGATGATATCACTGCTTGAATCCTTGACCGGATACTGTGCCAATGCCGACCCCTCCCGCCGTTAGTTGGTGGAATCCGTTCCCTTCTCCGGTTCGCACTCTCTCGATGGTTCGTTCATACGCCCGAACATAATCATGACACATCCTCCGTGCGCTAAATCGTCGTTCAAACGTCGCGCGGCACACATTCCGATCAATCGCCGCTACGTTCTTCACGGCCTCTGTCGCTTCTTCAATACTGCCTACCACGAAACCTGTGACTCCGTCTTCGATGATCTCCTCGACCGAGCCACCGCCAAAGGCAATCACGGGAGTACCGCAGGACATCGCCTCGATCATTACGAGACCAAACGGCTCAGGCCAATCGATCGGAAACAAAAGAGCTCGCGCATTACCGAGAAACTCAGTCTTCTCGTGCTCTGCTATCTCCCCGATGAATTCAGCAAGCGACTCTTTCAGCAAAGACCTGATGCAACGATCGTAATAGTCTTGATCGGTAGGATCGACCTTTGCTGCGATCCGAAGCGGCAGACCAACGCGCTTCGCGATCTCAATGGCGCGATCGACCCGTTTTTCCGGGGAGATGCGGCCCAGAAACGCCAAATACCCCCCTTCGCCCCGGCCAATCTGATGAAGCCTTTCGGGCAACCCGTGATGCACCGATGTCAGCCAAGAGGCCCACGGCATTGGTCTTCTCTGCGCATTCGAGATCGAGATCAGATTCATGTCATTGAACTCGCGGAAGATCGGAAATAGATCGGGAATGTCGAGTCGTCCATGAAGCGTCGTAACGGCGGGAGTCGACTGGCGCCGAATGTGCGAAAAGGGAAGGTAATCAAGATGGAAATGCATGACATCGAACTCCCTGGCCCTTTTTGCGACGGACTCGATGAGTTGCATATGTCGTGCTAACGGATCAGGCAGCTGCGCTTTGCGCAACCGCAGCGCCTGATCGCATACCGTGCACAGGTGAGCGGAAGTGATGGAGTCGCCGCTTGCAAAAAGCGTCACATCATGTCCCTGGCTCACGAGTTCCTCGGTGAGGTAAGAGATTACGCGCTCCGTGCCCCCATACAGGCGCGGTGGAACACTTTCATGCAGAGGTGCTATCTGAGCAATCTTCATCTTTCGCCTTTGTATCCACCGGTCCCGCGGTCGTGATCAGCGCGAAGGACTGGCTAGAAACGAATGACCGGTCCTGCAGTCACGCGCAGATTGTTGTACGTTCCATTGTTGAGGTAAACTTCGTCTCCCGCTTCGAGACGCAATCCAAGCCAGTTCGCAAACATTTCAATACCTCCGCCAGGATAGACTGCAAGATGTGTGCCACTCCCGCCCACACCCGCAACAGCGCCGCTAACGGAAGTTCCCGAGACCGCTCCAGAAGTGTTTGTGCTGAAATCGATAAAGCCTACTTTTCCCGCCACGAAGACCCGGACAGGTCCGCTTGTTCCGAACTGTAGTTTGGGTCCGAAGAGTCCTACAAGAGGCCTTACGCTAGTAGTCGTAAATGTCGTTGTAACTCCGTTGGTCGTGCTCGTGGAGAAATTACGAGCAAAGTCATAACTCATCTGGGCTTCGAGCGCTAGGTTTGGATGAGCGTTGAAGCCCACAAGTCCACCTAGACCGACATAGTTGGTTGTCGAACCTGCCGGGCTAAATCGAAGATACTCGGCAAACGCTTCTATTTCTCCGTGGTCCCTTTCGAATCTGTTCGACTGCGCCGGCGGAGTCTGCTGGTGTGAATCGGGGGGCGGTGGTTGATACGCCGACGAAGAATACTGGCTGGATTGAGTCGATTGATCGGTCGACGACTGGGTTGCTTGATCGGAAGTGGCAGTCGATGGCGGTTGGGCCGCTTGCTCCGATACCGTCGAGGTCTGCGGTGCCGCTGACTGATTCGTTGCTGTGGACAAGTGCATGGTTGGCTGATGGTCCTGAGCCGCACACTTTGATGGCAACGTCAGAACAAAGGAAAAACATAACCCAATGAGCACAACAAAGCGTTTCATCTCTCGCTCCTTCTAAGAAGAATGGCCTTAGTGGCTAGTTCTCTGACCGCATGATTCTGTATCTGTAGCGCCGGTGTCCAGACCCGCACGCGGTACGAATTCATTCGGTCAGAGAACTAGCATAGCCTTCGTCGTTTTGCCGCATATTGCGGTTGCGAGACGACGAAGAGATAGGATGCCTGTTCGTTGTGCTGGGTTGGTATGATTCGCTTCCTTAAGGTATTGGGTCGTTGAATTGAATGTAGCTTAGATTCAGTTATGAGCTGATCGTTTGTATGAATAAACCCGATCGCAAGAAATAAGAGTTCGGAGACTCAATCTACTTTTATGACATGAGAATTATTCCTCGCGCCCGCTCAATGCGCCAGGCTCTCTACATTCTCGCGAACCGTGAGAATCTGGTCAGCGACAACTCCGGTCATCTTTTGCACGATTCCGGAGGGCCAGCGAATCTCGATATCTGCCGTTTTGGCCGTACCCAACCCGAAGTGAACTCTGAGGTCACAGACAGACTGGAAGCTCGATTGACTGAGCACCTCCTGCACCTGGAGCTTTCCTCCGTAGCGCGCAATCACCCGTGCGCCAATGGCGCTTCGGTTGCTCTTTACGCCTACGAGGCGCAACTTGATCCAGTGATTCTCCTTCGGGGCATCGTTGCGCAGCAGCGTCGGCGGCTCGTTGACGTTCATGATCAGAACGTCGATGTCGCCGTCGTTATCGAAGTCGCCGAAGGCCATTCCGCGGCTACAGTGTCCCGCATTGACGTCAGGGCCCGACTCGTTGGCGACCTCGGCGAAGGTCCCGTTCCTGAGATTCCGAAAGAGCACACGGGGGGTGCGGGTGGCATAGCCTGGCACGCGGCCCGTGAGTTCTGGATAGACTGAGCCGCTGCTGATCATGATGTCAGGGTAGCCGTCGTTGTCGAAGTCAAACATACCCGCACCGAAGTCGATGTATCGCGACTCTACATTCAGGCCCGTCTCGTTCGTCAGATCGTCGAAGTTGCCCTTGCCATCGTTCTTGTAGATCCCCGGAGCCTGGTGGACGAAATGGGTCTTCACAATGTCTAGGTGACCGGCCAAATCGTAATCGCCCAAACCAACCCCCATGCCACCCAGTTGCCGTCCGTCGTTGCTGAGGGCCACCCCGCGGAGAAGGGCCTCCTCACGAAAAGTTCCATCGTGGTTGTTCATCAGCAGCAACGATGGCGTCGAATCGCATGCGACAAAGATATCCGGCCAGCCATCCTCGTCGGCGTCGAAGGCCACCGCTGTAAGCGAATAGGATCCGCGCGCTTTGTCAACGCCCGATATTACCGAAACATCTGTGAATGTGCCGTCCCCATTGTTGCGATAGAGGTAGTTCTTCGCCTTCGGCAACCCGTTGGGACCGCAATTGACGGGTACACCCTCATAGTTGCAGTTCACCACAGAGAGTGAGGGCTTGGGCGCCGTGGCTAGGTCGATATCAACATAGTTGGCAACGAACAGATCGAGGAAACCATCGCGATTGTAGTCCACAAAGGTACATCCGCTGCTGAAGCGCGTCTCGGGATGAAGCAGACCTGACTTTTCAGTCACGTCGGTAAACGTGCCGTCGCCATTATTGCGATAAAGCTGGTTCTGGCCATAGTAGGTAATGAAGATATCCTCCCAGCCGTCGTTGTTGTAATCGCCCACACAGACACCCTGCGCCCAGCCGGCGTGAAGCATTCCCGCTTTGGCCGTAACATCGGCGAACGTGCCGTCGCGATTGTTCTTATAGAGGCGATTGGTGGCCGAAGCAGGAGTGTCGACCAGGCGGCGGCCGCTCGGAATGAAGATGTCGAGCCAGCCATCGTTGTCATAATCGACGAAGGCTATGCCGCACGCCATCGACTCGATAATGTAAGTGAATCCGTCCACCTCTCCGTAGATAGTCGGCTCGGTCAACCCCGCCAATTTGCCTACATCGACGAATCGCGAAAATGGCGGCAGCGCGGTTTTGGGAGCCACAGCAGCTTGTATGCGCCTGGGCAGAAGAGAAGCGAGAACTGCCGCAGGAATAGTGCGGAGCAGATCGCGGCGCAAAGGGAGCTTTGGTTGATCGACGTTCTTTTCTGGCTTCACAGATATAACCTGACAAGTTTAGTCTGTCACAATTCGCACCGAGAGCAAATCTTTACTTCTATTGCCGAAATCTACTGCGTCAATGGTGGAAGGCTGTTTTTCAGCTCCTGCGCGCTTTGGTTTTCTGGATCGATCTTCAGTGCGCTATCGACCGCCTGTCGCGCATCGGCGAACTTCGACTCAGTAGCCAGGGTCGCGGCCAGAGAGATCCAGGCAGATACATAGTTGGGAGCCGTTTTGACCGCCTGCCGGAACTGCTCTTCGGCCAACCCGTTCTCGTCGAGCTTCGAGTAGACATAGCCAAGCTGATTATGGGCCAGGGCAAACGAAGGATCGCCTTGCACTGCGCGTTCTAGCGCAATCCGTTCGGCCGCATAATCGTCCAAGTCGTTCAGAACCATCGCCCAGCGATACGCCAGCCTGGCATCGTTGGGCGTCGTGTCGCTGGCTTCGCGATACAGTGCAGCGGCTTGCTTTTTATCCCCCTTGGCAGCAGCTTCGGCAGCCTGCGTTGACTTCTGCGCAGCCAATGTATTGTCCGATTTCTGCTTCAGCAGGACCTGGTAGACCTTAAGCTGCTCCGCGGCTTCTTCGGTCTTACCCTGTTTGCGCAGCATCTGGGCAAGTTGGGAGCGTGCTTCGGGATCCGTGTCTCCCATGTCGATGGCTAGCTTGAATTGCTTCTCAGCCTCGCCATACTCTCGCAGCTCAGCCAGCACCGCTCCAAGATCGAAGTGCGTATTGTAGTGCTTGGGATTGATCGAGGCAGCCTTTTCCAGATGCTTGCGCGCGTCCTCGAAGTCGCCCGCCTGTCGCTCCGCTGCACCGCACAAGAAGAGAATGTCCGCGTCGCTGGGAGCGCGCAGCACTAGCTTGTGCGCCAAGGGGATTGAGATGTCTTGGTTGCTGTCAATGAGCAGGACACGCAGATAGATTCGCTGCGCATCCAGATCGGCAGGCCTGCGGTTTGCCAGCGCACCAGAGACCTCCACCGCCTCGCGATAGCGAAGCTGATGCACGAAGATTGTTACCAATGCATCCACGAGACGGGTAGAGTCGGGATACTTCTTGACAGCTTCGCCCAGCACACGCGCGCCTTCATCGAACCGGCCAGCGCCTCCCAGGGCTACACCCAGATCGAGACTCAGATTCTCATCCGCTTGTTCTTGGGAAAGCAACGCTATCACTTCGTCGTATGCGTGGATCGAGATCAGCGCCTGGGCCATTCCGTCCAGCGCGATCTTCGAATGAGGATCGATCTGCAGGGCCGCCTGCCACGCCTGGGCTGCATCTGGGATTCGCCCCAGCCGGCTCAGCGCTTCGCCGAGCAGCAGATAGGACTTGATCTCTTTTCCATCAAGCTTCACCGAGATCAGCAGCGGATCTACCGCCGCTTGGAATTTGCCCTCTGAATACAGCGCGAGTCCCAGCAGGTAGTTCAGTGGCGCGGATCGTGTGTAACGCTTCAGGCCTTTCCCGTAGGCTTGCTCCGCGCAGACAAATCTATGATGATCGCCAAACCAGTTGCCCAGTTCAATGTATGACCGCTCGTCGTGCTGAGCTTGCACTCGGGATTCGATGGCTTGCGGCCCCTGGCACGCCTCGGGCTTCACCGCCGCTTGTCCACAGGCCAAATGGGATGCAAGCGCCGCCGCGACTCCATACAAAACCTCAAACCATCTTCTGCGGGCGGCCATGTGAGCGGAAAACTCCTCGATCATTAACAGGAAATCGAGGCGTGCCGCCGGAGAAAACTCTTCGGCGGCACGCTCTCTTCTATTCTATTTTGCGGGGATCACAACCACAGTAATTCCGTAGCGGGGCACATCGATCGTAAAGTTCGCGCCCAGATTCTCAATGGGAGCCTGCGTCACGCCCTTGCCTGCCGATACCGTTTCCTTGTTCCAATCGTAACGGACCCCCTTGTCGGCAAAGTTGTAACCCTTGATTGCCACCGATGTCGTAATCGCATGTTCGAGATTCTTGTTGATGAAGACCAGAGCCATTCCACCGTCGCGCCGCTTCACTGCATGCACTGACAATGTCTGGAGATTGGAATCGGCCTGCACAAGAGTATCGCCGACCCCGGCTGCCGTGTGCAGCAGCCGGATACCCTCATAGGCTGATCCGGTCTTCCCCTGGCTGTCCATCAGCGTAAAGGCGGTCGATCCCTTGGGACCATGAATCGGCGACCAGATCACGGTGTAGACTTGCTGCTCGAGCAGCGTTGCAATCGAATCGGCGGCAAACATTCCTATAGCAGTCGGGTTTTGGGCCGGCTTCCAGAGATCGGAGCCGATTCCTGTAATCGCCAACGGAGGCGTGTGTCCGGCGGGGCAATACTTTTTGTACTTCTCGGCGAGGTCACCCACAACCAGGCCATACCAGTACGCAACAGCATTCTTGTCCGGTGCGTGATTGTGTTCATCCCCTCCGAAACGGGCGTGCAACAAAAGGTCGTCCTCATCCATCCGGTCTGGGAACTGTTGAGGGGCAAGTCCGAACCAACCGTCCACCGCGCTGAAATCCATGCTGGCGCAGGCATTCTTGAGTACGCCTTCGTTCCACTTGGAGCCGAAGAGATGTGCCGTCCAACCCGAAACTGGCGGCTGGACGACGTAAGCGCCCACAAGAATCGTGGGATCGACGGCCTTCATTGCTTTGGCATAGGCCACCACCGCTGTACCGTAAGCCTGCGGCCCCATCTTGGCGTTGTTTTCAAAGCGGCCCCAATCCTTGGAGTTGTTGGGTTTGCCGGCGTGCAGATCCGGCTCGGGCGATCCTACCTCACCATATTTACCGGATGCGTCCGCATCCGATCCTGGCGTGTGGTCCTGGCCATAGAAACCGTTATTGTACGGATCTTCGCCGACGGTCCACAGCATGATGCCCAGCGGGTCTGGATGGCCAATGCGCAAATGGTTGTAGCCATCGTCGGTCGCCAGCGGTGTCGCAGCTCGCAGTCCAGCCCAGAAGCCAACCGTCTTCCAATCATTCCCCTTAGAATCTTTGCCGATCTCCTGCGTGTTCGAGGGCTGGCCATTGGCATAGGCTACCCAGGCCGCGGCCTCTGCCGGCTCGCCGCCGCCGGATCCATCCAGGTTGGTGCCGTAGTTGACCGCCACCAGAGCCGAGCCCAGCTTGTCGATTGCTGGCACCACCGCAGGAAACTTGTTCTGGTCCGCGAATGCCGGAAGACGGTCGTTCTGATAGGGGTTGACCAGCTTGCCTGTTGACCAGTGATACAGCGCGTCGATGCCTTGGCTGCCCGGCAGCCGAAGCAGCGTAAAACCCGCATCCTGCAGAGTGTTCAGAGCCTCCGGGCTAAAAGCCGTGTTGTCCCACCGGTCAGCCGCGGCGCCGATCGACGTGGTGTACACCATCGCCCTATCTTTCGTGAGATCGATTTGCACCTGGGTCTTGTTCTGGGCGAAAACAAGGAAAGCCCCGCTAACAAGAAATGCGAAGGAAATCGTCATGAGCCGCGCGCGGCGTCTGGCTTCACGGCATTGAAATGCATAAATCATAGCGTATGAAAGATTCATCTTAAGCGACCTCGCCCGTGCATGGGCTGCTCTCGACCGGAACATCGTCCTTCGTGCGGCACCCGGCACGTACTGCCACACAAGGCAAAGCGGCACCGGAGGGGCGCCGCTCGGTTGACTGCATGAACTGAATTGACGTCTTCACGAGCTAGAGAGCCTTGACCTCTTCGGCGCGGACCCGGAGAACCGGGCCCGCACCGACGGAACAAGACTCCGGGTTAGAAGAGGTACTTGACGGAGAACAGCGTCGACCGGTTGCCGACCTTGGCAGTCGGAGTACCGGTCGTCGCGGTGTTCGTGTTGGTCTGCGAAATCGCCTGCAGATTGTAGTTAGGGGTGTTAGTCGGAACCTGTGTTTTGGTAAGGTTCTGGGCAAAGTTCAACTGTACGTCCGCATTGCCGCCCGCGGCATTGAACTCCCTCAACGGGTGGTTCAGGAAGTTCGTCGACGACACACGGAATTGGACGCTCTGGTTTTCGGTGATCTTGAAGCTCTTGTAAAGCGCCAGATCACTGTCGAAGTAGGCCGGCCCTTTGATGTAGGGCCATTCCAGAGTACCCTGCTGGCCATACGCCGGAGGCGCAAAGCAGGCCGTGTTGAAGTACTGCCCCTTCTGCAACCCCTTGCGAGGATCGCAGATAACGTTGGGCAGAAGGATGCGCTGAGATCCGGTGCCGAACCATGTCGCTTGGTTCATATTCACAGAACGCAGTCCGTTCGGAAGCGGAATGCTGTAATCCGGTGCGAGGGGTACATCGTTGTAAGGCACCGACAGGCTTGACGGGAAGCTTGCATTCAGGTTGCCGCCCGTGTTGGGTTGCAGCGGAGGACCGCTCTGGAAGCCGGTAATGCCGGAGAGCTGCCATCCGTTGACGGCCTGGCGCACAATCACATTGCCGTTCTTGACATAGTTCGCCATGTTCCAGATGTACGTCAGGTTGATGATTTGGCTGTGATCATAAGACAACGGGCCGTAGTTGTCCTTCAGATTGAAGGTATCCACGTTCGGACCGCTGTTGTTGCCGTTCTCCGAGACATAGTCCCAGATGCCCATGGCCTTGCTGAAGGTGTAGTTTGTGACCCAAAGCACCTGGCCGGACTGCTTCTGCCAGCTCGCCTGCAGTGAGTTGTAGTTCGCGTAGCCGCTGTGATTCATCAGCAACATCTGCTGATACGTCTGGTAAGGAGCCCAATCAAGGTTGGTCCAACCCGGAAGGGCGCTAGAGTAATGGGTCTCGTCCGCCGCGCAGTAGGTGCTGTTCCCAGCAGAACTCGCCGTGGTGGTGCTGTTGATCGTACAGTTGGGTCCGGCAGGAGTTCGCCGGCCATCGAACGCTACGCCGTTGGCGATCGGGGGATTTGGCTTCAGGCCGTTAAGCGTGCCGTTGGTTGGGTTGTAGATCTGGCCTGTTTCGGTCGGGTCGGGCAGGAAGACCGTGCCTGGTTGGACCAGGTTCTGGTCGCCGATGCCGCTGTTTGACCCGTCCGCATAGAGATCCCGGCTCTTGTTGGCTACGTAAGAAACCTCAGCCACTGAGCGCCAGGGCATCGACCGCGAAATGGTGACGTTCCAGTCCGCGGTGTAGGGGTTCTTGTTGTCGCCCTGCTGCATCATGAAGATCTTCGAGCCGTTTTGCGTCGAGCCGCCCGGCGGCGTGATCGTAGCGATTCCTGCGTATCCCTTGTTCACACCGCCCACCATGTTTGGACCGCCTGGCGTCTGGTAGGTGAACGCTCCTTGAGGTCCGCCCCAAGCGTTATTTGCCTGGGTGCTGATCTGATACTGGAAGACTGAGTAGCCGCCGCGGAGCACAGTCTTGCCGTCGCCCAGAATGTCATACGCGAAGCCGAGGCGCGGGTTGACTGTGAGGAACTTCGACGGGAAGCCCGAAAGAGGAATCGACGAATCGATGGCGTGCCACTTCAGACCCGTATTGCCCGGCGCAGTGCCCGGGGCAGCGTTGACGAAGCTGGCCGGATCCCAAACTTGGAAGCCGAGATTGTTATTGCCGGGGCCGCCAAGCCAGAAGTTTCCGTCCGCAACGCCGCCAGACCACTGACCTTCATGGTCGAAGCGGAGGCCGTAGTTCAAAGTGAGCTGCTTGTTGACCTTCCAGGAGTCCTGCGCGTACATCGACCACTGA
This sequence comes from Occallatibacter sp., assembly GCA_050010735.1. Taxonomy (GTDB): domain Bacteria; phylum Acidobacteriota; class Terriglobia; order Terriglobales; family Acidobacteriaceae; genus Telmatobacter. The sequence goes on from JBEKKL010000062.1 coordinate 11,555, forward strand.
TGGAAGCCGACCTGCGAGGTCGGATCCGTGCTGGATTCCTGGTAGTTGGAGACTGAGCCAATCAACATGTCGGCTACCACATTGCCTGTCGAACCGCCACCCCAACCCAGGTTGTAGGTGCCGTTGTTGGCGTTGCCACCTGACTGCTGGTTGCCTTCATAGTCCCAATAGAAGCCAGCCTTCATCGAGTGGGTGCCAACGTTCTTGGTGAAGTTGTCATAGAACGCCCAGCCCAGCTTGATGCCGCCGAAGCCCTTACCCCCGTCGAAGCCGTCGTAAAACGCCTCCTCGGAGATGTTAGAGAGCGCTCCACCCCACGGACCTTCAATGTTCGGGATCTGATTGTTCGCGCTCTTTCCGCCGAAGAGGTGAGGAACGTTGAAGTTCAATGCAGTGCGGTCAACCGCCGCCGGATTAGTCAGCGTGCTGGGATTGATCCAGCGCGAGTAGTTGTAAACAAACTCGTTGGTTGTCGTCGGGTTGAAGACATGGGTCAGGTTGCCCATGACGAAGTTGCCGACTGGAGTCGCCGTGACCGGTGACGGATACGGCACAGTCCACTGCGGAGCCCACCAGATCGAGAGAGGATGATAGTCCTTTTCAACCTGGCGCGTGTAGGAGGCATTCAACTTGGTGTTTTCGCTGAATGCATACGTCACCTTGCCGGTAACCTCATACCGGTTCAGCGGATTCGAGGCAGCGTAGTCGTAGTTGTTCCACGAGTTGTTCGCGCTCGGCGTAACGTTCGGGGCAGGATACGCATTCTCGGCGATCAGGCCCTTGATGTTTGGATCCCAGTAAGCAGGACGAACCGACGTAGTGCCATTCGGGTCAGGGCTGCTATACAACACATGGTAGAGCTGGCTGTTGCTGCTGTTTTGTAGACTGTTCAGGAGTTGGGGGTTGATATCGGAAAAGCTGAAGTTTCCATTCAACTCATCCGTGGTTGGAACGTCCATCAACACCGGAGCAGCTGCCGGATGCTGATCCATGTACTCGTAACCAACCCAGAAGAACAGCTTGTCGTGGTTTTTATTGAAGCTGGTGAATGGCAGAAGGATAGGGCCGCCGACGTTGCCGCCCATGTAGTAGTACTTCTCGTCAGGACGCAGCGTCGCCGCAAGAGCCGAACCGGTGCCCGGCGCAGCCGCGAGCGCCTCCAGGTACGACTGCTTCGTGTACCAATCCCAGGATTCCAGAGCGTTGTTGCGGGCATACATGTAACCTTCGCCGTGATAGTGGTTGCCGCCGGTCTTGCTAAAGGCCTGGAAGACCACCGGGCCCTTGGCATATTCGGCAGAGTAGGACGAGGTCAGAACCTTGACTTCGGAAACCATGTCCTGATTGATGTTGGCGATCTGGGTTCCCATGTTGCCCGGGTCGAGCAGGTTCGAGCCGTCGAGCATGAAGGCCATGGTGCCGTTGGGCTGTGTGCCGTTGGCCGAGAAATCACCCACCGGACCCGAGTTACTCTGTACGGCGCCAGTCGAATTGAAGGCCGCTGTCTGGCTCAAACCGTTTCCGTTGCTGGTACGTGCAAAGCCCGGCATGATCTTCATCAGTTCGCCGGCATTACGCCCGCCGATCGGAAGATCGCTGATCATCTTCTCGTTCAGCGTCTCGCTGATTTCGGCCGTGTCCAGCGGAACCGTTACATCTTCACCGGAGACCACCGTGACCGTTTCATTGGCATTGGCAGAGACCTTCAGCGTGATGCTGGGAATCGACCGTTGGTCGCCCAGGTTGATCACAATACCTTTGGCCTGCCACTTGGTGAAACCACTAGCCGAGACAAAGAGCGAATAGGTGGCCGGCTGAATAGCCGCGATGTTGAAATAGCCCTCCTTATCGCACACTGTCGCACGTGCATCGCCGCTGGCTTCATTCCTGAGCTCGACCTTGGCGTCCGGAATCCTCGCGCCCATTTGGTCAACAACAATACCGCTCAAGGAGCCTGTCAATTGCTGCGCCGATGCAGGAACTCCCTGAAACCCGATCAGAATCATGGCTATAACAGCCACTAGACAGCCGATTCCGAACAGAGAATCATGGTACCAGCACTTTGCTGCACCTTTATTTGAATTCACGTTCTGCCTCCAACTGGAATTCGTGATAACTTCTGAGTCCTCTTGCTCTGCCGGCTTTTGTCCTTCTTGTACCGGACAGCCCAGTCATGCTAAACGCCGAATCTCGCGGAGAACTGCTCGCGAACTTCGGCGTCGGGCGACACGAGGCTCATGAAAGCTTCACGGCGACGACAATAATCTTGTAAACGTTGCCTTGTCAAGTATTTTATCGTTACCACCGGGCCGCTACAAAAACGGTTAAGCTGGTAACCCGATTATTCATGTTATCGTTACCGCAAAACGAAACTTTCGTTCGCTTTCCCAGCTCAGCTGGCCGGGAATCGCCTCTCCGGCAGCTCCCCCTACCTCGGCGCCGCGTCTTGCGTCTGATAACGCGCCAGGTCCTTGCGCAGCGTCTCCTCCAGTTGGCTGTCATTCTCCTCCGCGGCCAGCCGCAGCGCCTCCCGGGCGGTGGAAATCGCCCGCTGCCGGTCCCCCGTCTCGAAGCACATGGCCGCCAGCATCTGCATGGTTCCAGGCTCTTTGTGCCCGGTAATCTCATCCGCTGCCTCGAAGTTGGGTAGCGCCTCGGTGAAACGTCCGGCAGCCGCCAGAGCCCGGCCCAGGTTATACCGGTACTCTGACGAGCGCGGCGAAAGCTCAACCGCCTTCCCGAGCAGGACGATCGCCTCCTCAAGCCGGCCCTCGTGAGCCAGGTGTACACCATAAACGTTGTACCCGTCCGAAGCGCGGGGAGACAGCTCGATGCCTTTTTTCAGCTCGGCGACCGCCTCATCTTCATGCCCCCCCATCTGCAGCAGAATGTGCCCAAGATTCACATGCGCCGAGCCGTTGTCGGAATCCAGCTCGACTGCGCGGCGGATATGCAAGAGCGCCTCGTCGAGGCGGCCCGATTCGGCCAAAGCGCTGCTTAGGTTATTCTGCGTCTGAGAGCTGTCAGGGCTAATCGCCAGCGACTTCTCGTAGGCCTCAATAGCCTCCGCGTTGCGTCCCGAAGCATCCAGAGCGACTCCCATGTTGTTCAGCGGACGAGCATCAGTCGGATCCTTGGCCGCCGCGAGCTGCCAGGCGGGAACGGCCTCGACGTACTTTTGCTGCTCCTGCAACTGTTCGGCCGTATCAAACTCACGATAAAAATCGATCGCCGGAGTCTCGATGTGGTCGAGCTGGTCCGGCCCGATATTCAGGAACTCTGGAATATTGACCGCTCGATTGGATGCCGTCGCATTCTCAATCACTACCGGCGGGCTGGCATGCCCATCTTCATCGATGTGGGTCAGGTAGAGACGCGTATAGAACGACGGGCTCTTCGACGAAAAGACCAGCCACCGCCCGTTTGGCGACCAGCTGTGCCAGGAGTTCATCACCGGCAGATTCGATTCGAGCGGCCGCGCCTCACCCCCGGCAAAGGGCACAATGTACAGCTTGCTGTCGGGTCGCATCAGCAACCCATTCTTGCAACGCACGAAAACGATCCACTTGCCATCTGGAGACACTTTGGGGAAGTTATTGCTCATCCCATTCTCCGAGGCGCCGACGATCCGCTCCGGCGTGCCGCCCTTCCCGTTATTGAAAGGGATCCGGTACAAGTCATACTGCACCTGAGTCTCATTCGGGTCGTTTGCGTAAGTGGCCCTTTGCACGCCCGGCGGGTAGGGATCCCGCGCATCCGCGCGCGAAAAGACCAGGTACTTCCCGTCCGGGCTCCAGAAGGCCGAAGTCTGCACATAATGCGGATCGTCGGCACCGGGCAGGGGCTGCAGTTTGCCGGTCTCTTTGCTGTACCAGGCCAGCACTCCCCGCGTTGGATAGAAGACCTGTCCGAAACCGTAGAACTCGTAAAATCCGTTGTAGAGCCGGTCCAGCACTCGCACACCGTGGGCATACGGAACATCGATGGAGTTGACCACGTATTTGCCGTCCGGCGATACCTGGCTCATGAAGCCAAAGCGCTTCTGCGAACGGGTCTCGGAGAATGCGCTCCAGCGAACAATGTACTCGTTCGAGATCGAACTCACCTTCTTGAGCGGCACCAGCGCATAAAGCCCCTTGTCGTTTGCCGGCCCGTCGACGTCAATGCCCATCACCTTGCCATCGCTCGAAAACGAGTGGCAGTTTCCGCAGGTCGGCAGGTTCGTCATCATCAGGTGGCTCTTGGTCTCGTTGATGTAGCGCAGTTCCCAGCGGATCTTGGGCAGAACCGAGTCAGGCAGCGGCTTGATCACACCGCGTCGTTCCGACTCCGGCGGCGGCGGAATCAGCGGCACATCGCGGTAAAAGATTGGTGCGCCCACCGGATCCTTCGAAGTCTCGAATGTAGTCCGTGCGCTCGATAGAACTTTGGAATCCCTCTGGCTGGCGAAGCCGCTGATCGTCAGCATCGCAGGCCCCTCGCTCGAGCGTTTCTTGATCTCCTCCCACATCTTTTCGTCGGGCCGCCAGGTGTGCATCACCTGTTCCTCGGCCGTCAGCGTCGGCTCTACATACCCCTGCAGCGTTGTGTCCTGCGGGCCCACCACCATCTTCTCGCCGTTGGACCACAGCCGCATCGGACGTCCATGCCCGCTAAATTCGATCTCGATCCGCCACACCTGCGACTCTGAATTTCCGTCTCGCCAGGCAAACTGCGGTGCCGTAATCTCCGGCGGATAGATCGTCCCTTTGGCAGGCATGTCGATCACCACGAAATTCGGAGCCCCTGTCATAGGCGCGTACATCGACGGCGCCAGCATGTACTCCGGCGCCGGAGCTTGCCCGCCGCTCTGAGACCAGCACGCCACGCCGCTTGCAACCGACACACCTGCGACCACTGTCAGCAGAATCCGCTTTGTGGCGCCGATTGCCATATTCATCTCTCTTCTCCTCATCAAGTCAAAAACAAATGCGCAAACGTCCCTTCTCTTCTGCACAATGGGCACTCCTGCTTGCGCCCTTATTTCTTCCCTGCAGCGGCCTGTGGAACCGCCTCCTTCACGTGAACGATCCGATCTGCCTGCACATGCTCCATCTTCTGCACGATGCCGCTTGGCCAGCGAATCTCGATCTCGTCTGCAGTCGCATCCGGACCAAGTCCGAAGTGCACCGGCCCCAGGCTCGACGACGCATAACAGACGCTCGACGTCTGGTGGTTGTACTGTGTGCCCGATTTACTCGTCACCTTCACCAGCGCGCCAATTCCGTCCCGATTGCTCTTCACTCCCTCCAGCGCAACTCCCAGCCAGTGCCCCGAATGCGGGCTCCGGTTCAACCAAAGCTCAGCCGGATGATCCATCGAGGTGACGACAATATCGATCCGTCCATCGCCATCAAAATCCCCTAAGGCGCATCCGCGGTGACGAGCCGCCGTTTCCTCGGTGAAACCAGCTTCCTCCGTTAGCGGCTGCCATTGCCCGCTGGCGCCCAGATTGCGAAAGACCGTATTCGGCTGTTTGACCGTCGCGCCCGGCGGATGCGTCGCTGAGACATGCCCGCGTGAGACAAACAGATCCTTCCATCCATCGTTGTCGAAGTCGTAGAGCGCCGGACCGAAGCCCGACATACCCATGCTATAGGCGCCCATCTTGCTCGACGAGGTCACTTCGCGAAAATCGCCCTTGCCCGTATTCAGCAGCACCGGAAAAGTCTGCCGGTTCAGAGCCACGTAAGCAATATCCGGGAAGCCGTCGTTGTTGATGTCCCTGAAATCCAGACCCATACCCGAGATGAACGCGCCCTCCTCAGCCAGCGCGGTATTTGTCTGGAAGGCAATCTCCTCGAACTTATCGCCCAGGTTGTGGAAGAGGAAGTTATACTCCGAGTCGTTGGTGACGAAGAGGTCCGGCTTGCCGTCCAGATCGAAGTCCGCCATTCCCACTCCCATTCCCTTGCCGATGTGGTCGCGGATTCCCCATTCTTTCGAGACATCCTTGAAGGTTCCATCCCCCTGATTGAGAAATAGCTGATCGGGAAGTCCCTTGTAGAAACGCGGGTGGCAATACTCCGGAATCTCATCGATCACGCATAGCGGCTTCTTGTCATAAGTCCATTGCAGGTAATTGACGACAAAGAGGTCGAGTAGCCCGTCGTTGTTGACGTCCACCCATACAGCGGCTACGGCCCACAGCGGCCCAAACTCCGGATCGTTCCACTTGTCCAATCCTGCCTTATGGGTCACGTCGGTAAACGTGCCGTCTCCGTTGTTGTGATAAAGAGTGTTTCCGCGTACTCCGGTCACAAACAAATCTGGCCTTCCGTCATTGTCGTAATCCCCCACCGCGACACCAACGTCGAAGCCCGTGCCCATCACACCGGCCTTGGCCGTCACATCGGTAAACGTGCCGTCGCCGTTGTTGTGATAGAGCCGGTCCCAGTGCTTCTCACCGGTCTTCTTCATCGTCGCCAGATCGGCGCCGTTCGCAAAGAAGATATCGGGTCGCCCGTCGCCGTCGTAGTCGAAAACGGCAACGCCGCCGGCCATCGTCTCAGGGGCGTTGCGCGACTGGCTCTCGTCGCTCTCCAGCTTGAAGGGAAGCGTCTTCAATTCAAAACGAATCGGAGATTCCGCCTTAGTGGATTCGCTTTTTTGTCCCGGCAGGCTCGCCGGCTCGATCGCAAGAATCACCGTCAACGCCAGCCACCACCTAGCGCACGCGCGCATATTCATTGATGAAGCACCGCCCCCTCAAAAAAAGGACTCAACCGAATCTGTCGAGCCGATTCTATTCTATTCCTCGGCTGGCCCGTTAGCTTTGTCTCGAACTCCTGTACTATCCTAGCCATATGCGCACACTGGCCGCCTCGCTTCTTCTTCTATGCTTCGTCCCTGCCGCCGGCCAGGCGCCTCCTCCAGCCACCGCCGACGAACTCATGCGCGACGGCCTCTCTGCACAACGCCATGGGGATCTGCACACCGCCATCGAGGACTATCGCAAGTCTCTGGCCATCCGTCCCGAGTCCATCGAAGCCCGTGCGAACCTGGCTGCCGCGCTCTCGGCCAACGGCCAGTTTGACGCAGCCATCGAGGAGAACAAACACCTCCTAGTAGCCATACCCAATCAGACCGACATCCGCATGAACCTCGCGCTGGCCTACTATAAGAAGGGTGATTGGGAAAATGCCAGTGAGCAGTTCAAGCAAGTCCACGCGGTGCGCCCCAAGGATCTAACCGCAGCCATGCTGCTGGGCTACTCGGAGCTCAAGCTCAACCAGGCCAGCGCCGCCGCGGATCTGCTCGCGCCCCTCGAACCGGGCAATGAAAACAATCCCGACTTTGAATTTGTGCTTGCCGCAGCCATGATCGCCTCGGATCACGAGGCAGAGGGCCTGCCGCGAATGGAAAAATCGGCCAAGGCCAACAACGCCGTCGATGCCTGGTTCATTGCAGGTTCCACGCGGCTTCACCGCCGCGAATTCCACGAAGCGCGCGCCGACCTCGATGCCGCGCTCGCTATCAATCCCAATATGCCCGGCCTAAACTCGTTGGCAGGCCAGGCCCGCGATGCCAACGGAGATACTGAAGACGCCAGAGTTGCCTTCGAGGCGGCCCTGCGCCAAGACCCACAGGACTTTAACGCCAATCTCTATCTCGGAACGATGCGCATGAATCAGCGGGACCTCGACGGTGCGCGTCCGATGCTGGAGCTGGCCCTCAAGCTGCACCCCGACGTGCCGCAGGCGGTCTACCAGATGGCTGTGCTCAACGGCATGACCGGAGAATATGCCGAAGCTGCCGCCGCGTTAGAGCAGTTGGAAAAGCAAGACCCGGACTGGCTCGACCCCCACATCCAGCTCGCTTCTCTCTATTACAAGCTCCACCGCACCGACGACGGACAGCGCGAACGCGACATCGTGCAGCGCATCGAGGCCCAGCAGCAAAAACAAGGCCCCAACGCGCAGTAGCTCCTCCAGGCAAACCGACATCTCTTGCTGGTGTAGAGCAACAACCGTATCAGTTCGCAATGATTGCCCCATAGGGGCGAGCGAAAGTAGCCCAGGGTGAAGTCCGCTATGAGCGGACGAAACTCTGGGTTTGCCGTCACAAAAAGACCTCAAAGCCCCGTAGGGGCGCCGCGAAACCGGGCGAAAGACTCCACAGCAACAGGAGAGCTGCGCTAACTTCCCAAAAAGTCCTTCGCCTTCTGAACTAGAACGTCGCGGCCAACATCTGAGATCGCATTCGTAAGTGGAATACGCTTGGGACAAACTTCAACGCAGTTTTGCGCAAAGCCGCACTCTTGAATGCCCCCATCACCAGCCAATGCGCGCAGGCGTTCCGCGGCAAGAACCTTGCCGGTGGGGTGGTTATTGAAGAGCTTGACCTGAGCGATGGTAGCCGCGCCCACAAAGCCCGTCTCCTCGTTGAACTGCGGGCAGACCTCCATGCAGCAGGTGCACGAGATGCAATTCGACAACGGATAGTTAATCTCCTGCTGCTGGGGCAGAACACGTGGGCCTGAGCCAAGATCATAGGTGCCGTCGATAGGAATCCAGGCCTTCACGGCCTTCAGATTCTCGAACAACACAGACCGGTCCACCTGTAGGTCTCGCACCAGTGGAAACTTGCTCAGCGGCTCGATGCGAATCGGCTGTTCGAGATTGTCGATCAGAGCTGAACAGGCCATGCGGGCTTTGCCGTTGATGCGCATGGCGCACGAGCCGCAAATCTCCTCCAGACAATTGGAATCGTAGGTCACCGGTGTCGTCGGCTTCCGATCGGCGGTCACAGGGTTCGCCGCGATCTCCATCAGCGCCGAGGTAACATTCATGCCCGGCCGCCACTCGATCTCAAAGCTCTCCCAAACCGCGGGAGCATCGGGGCTGGCCTGGCGCTTGATTTCGAATTGCACGATCTTGTTTGCCATTGTCAGTCTCCCTCAGCCTATTTGACCGCGTCGTAACGGCGCGGGCGCGGCCTGATGTATTGTGTATCGACAGCCTCGTACTGAAAACGCGGACCAGAATCGGTAAAACTTGCCTTGGTGGTCTTGAGAAATAACTCGTCGTTGCGCTCTGGAAAGTCGGGCTTATAGTGGGCCCCGCGCGACTCGTCGCGTAAGATCGCTCCCTGAACCACCACCCGAGCTAACTCCAGCATGTTATAAAGCTGGCGCGCAAATGCGAAGCTGGTGTTAGCCCACTGGCTTCGGTCGGCAAGATTAATGTTCTTATAGCGATCGAGTAACTCGACAATCTTCTTATCCGCCTCTTCCAGCCCTTTGTTATAGCGAATGACCGTCGCCTGCTTGGTCATGACCTCGCCTAACTCGCGCCATAACTTGAAGGGATTCTCCTTGCCATCGCTCTTCATCAAGTTAGCATTGATCTCGCCTTGGCGCGCTAACTCCTTCGCATGGCCGCCGTCGCCATCCAGCGCCCGCAGATTCTTCGCATAACTCACGGCATTGGGCCCGGCAACAAATCCTCCGAAGATACAACTCACCAGCGAGTTTGCCCCCAGGCGATTGGCTCCATGGTACTGATACTCGCACTCGCCGGCAGCAAAGATGCCGGGAACGTTCGTCATCTGATCGAAGTCCACCCACAGGCCGCCCATCGTGTAGTGCATGCCGGGAAAGATCTTCATCGGCACCTCGTGCGGATCGTCGCCAACAAACTTTTCGTAGATGTCGAGGATGCCGCCGAGTTTGCGATCGAGCGTTGCGCGGTCGATGTGCGAGAGGTCGAGATAGACCATCGGCTGGCCGTCGATCCCCAGTCCTTCCTCATAAACGACCTTGTGAATCGCGCGCGTGGCAATATCGCGCGGAACGAGGTTGCCGTACTTCGGGTACCACTCTTCGAGGAAATAAAAGCGCTCAGCCTCGGGAATCGACTTTACAGTGCGCTTGTCGCCCGGAGTCCGCGGAACCCAGATCCGGCCGCCTTCGCCGCGTGCCGACTCCGACATCAGCCGCAGCTTGTCCTCGCCGGGAATCGCGGTCGGGTGCACCTGAATCAGCTCGCCATTGGCATAGTCGACGCCTTGCTGATAAACGGCCGATTGTGCCGAGCCCGTGCAGACCACCGAGTTTGTACTCTTGCCGAAGATGGCCCCGATGCCGCCTGTCGCCAGAATGATCGCGTCCGCGGGAAAGCCGCGCAGCTCCATCGTGCGTAAATCGAGTGCGGTAATGCCGCGTGCCACGCCCTTCGAGTCAATCACCGCCGAGAGAAACTCCCAGCCTTCGTACTTCTTGACCTTGCCTTCAGACTCGTGGCGGCGGACCTGCTCGTCGAGCGCATAGAGCAACTGCTGCCCGGTCGTAGCGCCGGCAAAGGCCGTGCGGTTGTAGAGCGTTCCGCCAAAGCGGCGGAAGTCGAGCAGCCCCTCGGGTGTGCGGTTAAAGGGAACGCCCATCCGATCCAGCAGATCGATGATGCCGGGGGCTGCCTCGCACATCGCTTTGACTGGAGTCTGATTGGCCAGAAAGTCGCCGCCGTAGATTGTGTCGTCGAAGTGCTTATCGGTGGTGTCGCCTTCGCCCTTCAGATTCTTGGCCGCGTTGATGCCGCCCTGCGCGCAGACCGAGTGCGAACGCTTCACCGGGACAATCGAGAACAAGTCAACCGACCCACCCGCCTCGGCGATCTTGATCACCGCCGCAAGTCCGGCCAGCCCTCCACCAACCACAATGATCCTGGGTGCTGCCATGCTTACTTTTCCTTTCGGACGAGAACCAATGATCGAGAGTCGAGGCCTGGAGATCGGAGATCAGTGGCCGACAAACGCCCAAATACTCATCAACCCCATCACCGCCAGACCCAACCCCAGCGCGACACAGGCATAGCCGAAGCGCTTCCGGGCCGTTGCGCCAGGTGTAATGCCCCACTTGGCCGCGAAGAGCCAGACGCCATAAGCGAAGTGCCAACAGATGGCGATCATAGCGACGATGTAGACGGCCAGCATCCACGGACTGGCCAACTCCTGTTGCACCTTGGCGAAGGCGGCCATAGGATGCTCGGGAAGGCTTACACCCATGAAGCGCTGCCGTGCCACATGTTGCACGATATAGGCAAAGGCGATCAGCCCGGTATATCGCTGAGCCACGTAGAGCCAGTTCCCCGCCCAGGGGTAGTAGACGATATTGGACTTGCCGCGCAGCCAGATCCACACACCATAGCAACCGTGATAAATCAGCGGCAGAAAGATGAAGACCCACTCCAGCACGCGCACCATCGGCAGGCTATTGAGGAAGCGAACCTGCTCCCCATAGGCGATGGGGCCTTTGAGTGCCTCGAAGTTCGAGAGTAGGTGCTCCAGCAAAAACGCGCCAATCGGAATGATGCCCAAAAGCGAGTGCAGCTTGCGCCAGAGGAAGGACGAGCCCTCGGCGGCGCGCAGCGGCTCAACGCCTCTTCGAACAGTGGGCGTAGCCGAGGTTTGAGCGGTTGCCATGACAGTGTCAACTCCTAGAGGCTTCGAGGGCCATGTTTCGAGTCCAGTTTCGAGTCAGGTTTCGAGAGACGGAGGTTTCGGTTTGGGAGTCGAGTAGCACGCCCTGAATTTGGTCCATTATTCGTGCCGTGCATCACCCTCGTCAACCCGCTCATTTTTGGATTCAGGCATTCAATGGAAGATTCAGCGCCCTATGCGCCAAGCATCGGCAGCAGGGCGGCGATTGCCCGCCCGCGATGGCTGAGCGTGTGCTTTGTTTCGAGGTCGAGTTCGGCCATGGTACGGTTGAGGGCAGGTAGATAGAAGAGCGGATCGTAGCCAAAGCCGCCTGTCCCGCGCGGCGCTTCAAGAATCATACCCTCGACTGATCCTTCAGCGGTATGCAGCGCGACCCCGTCGCGCGCAGCAACAAGCACGCAACGATAGCGCCCCGTGCGCTCGACCGCAGGAACGCGCGCCATTCGCTGCAGCAGGACCATATTGTTCCAGACATCGGTATTGTCGTTGGCGTCGGGCGAGTCGACGAGGCCTGAGTCGGCCGCGAAACGCGCCGAACGCACGCCGGGAGCACCCCCGAGCGCATCCACCTCAAGCCCCGAGTCATCGGCCAGAACAAGTGTGCCCGGCGCAAATCCCGAATAGTAGACGGCCTTGAGCGTAGCGTTCGCGGCAAAGGTGGCGCCGTCTTCTTCGGGAGCCGGAATGGACTTGAGCGCCGGCAAGGGCTCGATGAGCAGCGAATGGGCCGCGGCTGCCGTGCGAAAATCACGCAGCTTACCCTGGCTTGTAGTGGCAACATACAGGCGAAGAGCCATGCGTAGAGTGTAATTGCGGCGTCGCGAATTCAGCGTGAAAAAGAGGCAG
>JBEKKL010000063.1:0-23505 GCA_050010735.1 Occallatibacter sp.
CTCGGTAACTCTGTTCGAGAAAACCCCCATTTCACAGGCACTTCAGCAGAAAGACTACAGAAGTCAGCTAACTGAAGATTCCAACCAGTTGATTCTGTTCGACTTTTAACCGGACAGCAATGAGCTTTACTCAGAAACCATAAGGATCAAAGAGTTTTTCAGAGCTTCCCTAAACGCTAGATTGGCTTTTTCCGATAAATATGGAATACCGTTGAAGAAACGCAAAGCGGTTTGTGGGATTGTGGGCGCGTCAGCCAAACTGGTTGGTTCGCAAATATGCTTAAGGTGCTGTGTTTCCAAATGATCGCGCAGAGTTTCAACCGAACCAGGAAGATCTCAAATGCCAATTCAAGCAGAAGCGAATTTGTCGGCCTTAATAGAGAGCACCGAAGACCTGATTTGGTCGGTGGACCTCGACGATTGCCTGGTTACGTTCAATAGCGCACTGAAGCAGCACATATCCAGCCACTATCGCAACTTTCTTGGGCATCGCGCGGCGAGTCGGTATTCGGGGGGCGCCTGGAACTCCGGGACCTCGCATTCATGACCTGCGCCAGCATGCCGATTTCCTGATCATGCCGACTCGATGCTCCAAGCCAGCGCTGGTGGCGCCCGAGACGCATTTGGAATCGGCATAATCAGAGGCTCTCCAGGAAGCCCAAGAGTTTGTCGTTGGGGCGGAATCGTCCTGGCCTGGCAGCGAGCGGCTTTGTGCGCGATAGGGCTTGTTCTTTCAGTCGCATGTCGGCGTGGAGATACATTTGCGTGGTCTCGACCGATTCGTGACCCAACCAGAGAGCAATCACGGAGCGGTCGACGCCATGCTGAAGAAGGTCCATGGCAGCGGCGTGTCGCAGCACATGAGGGCTGACATTCTTTCTTTTGAGCGATGCGCAGGCTCGTGCAGCGGCGGCCGCATATTTTCTGAGAAGGCGCTCGATTGCGTCGCGACTGAGCTTCCCGCCTCGGATACTGAGAAACAACGGATCCTCTGGATGGCCGTGGCGTTGGCGCAGCCAGGCGTCCAGCATTTTTGCTGTTTCTGCACGCAGAGGTGTGCACCGCTCTTTTCTGCCTTTTCCCAGGCAGTGCACATGAGCGCCGGTTCCCAGGAAGATGTCCTCACAACGCAAGCCGACCAACTCGGAGACTCGGAGCCCGGTCTGCACTGCGAGTAAAAGCATGGTCCGATCACGGCGCCCGATCCAAGTGGAGTTGGCGATTCTCAGCCAATCTGACAGGGTGGCGGGCCTACCTCCGGCTCCAGGGATGGAGATGGCCGATTGCTCGAGAGTCCTCCAGGGCAAACAAAGCTTCCAAGTCTTCGGCGCTCGATTCCCGTTGAGCCGCTCGACTGAGAATGTACCAGTCGTTGAAACGGATGAGAGCGAGAGGTGCGGCGAACAGAACAAGGAGGAGCACAACAGGCAAGACGCAATTGCACAAGAATGGTATGGTCCAATGCGGGATCACGATATTCATCCTCCTCCAAGTAGAATCGGCATTCTTGCCTCGGAACATCAGGGGGAACGATCGAAAAGTTGAGCCTGTTCCTACCCTGCATAAGAACGGGCTGCATGAGAATTCGGCCTTGCCCTGATCTCTGGTAGCTGTGAACTTCTTCTAGACCAATCTAGTCAGGCGACTTGCCAAAGTGTTGTGCGAATTGCTCGACGGACCACACATCGTTGATTTTGAACCCGGCAGACTCCGGCAACGGGTCGGAGACGGCTAGCGACGATACGTCCGCTGATGGCGGGGCAGCACGCGGTCGCCCAAGTCTAGAGTTCGCGGCTCTTGGGACGCGAAGGGATCGCCAAAAACCTGTCTCAAGAAGGGTCCTTTACGCTACACGACAAAATCGATTACGACGCCATTTCCGCTCTTGGTATACTCGCCACAGTATGAAAGGCATCATCGGCACATGGAAGTTGGTTTCTGCTCTGGTCGCCACTCTGGGTGGCGAGACCCGCAATCTGTTGGGCGAAAATCCGAACGGCTTTCTCACGTACACCGGTGAGGGGCGGATGACGGCAATCATTGCGATGAGCGGACGGCAACCGCTTTCGGTCGCTGATCCGGTCGCTGCGCCTGCCGCGGAACGGGCGGAAGCTTTTGCTACCTTTTCCGCATACGCGGGGAGGTACACATCTGACGGGGACCGGATCACTCATCATGTTGAAGTCTCGTTGTTCCAAAACTGGGTGGGCACCGACCAAATCCGTTTTGCCAAGCTGCAGGGTAGTCGCCTCACGCTAAGCACACCGCCCATCTTGGCCGGCGGTGAACAACTTGTCCTTGAGCTCTTGTGGGAGCTATTAAGTTAGCACTAAGCGCGCGGGGATGACGCTGCACAGGACCTCGCTTGCCGCTGCGTGTCTCCCAAAGGGTCCTTTGTGCAATGAGGACATCTGAATGGCGGTCAGCCTTTAAGCGCGTTGGAATGAGCGAACGGCAACTCGTCGCCGATGCCGCTTCGTCCCTCCCCAGGGGTGCGGGCAGGCCCCAGGCTCGGTCGGGGAAGGTTGGGCGACTATTCAACCGGAAGCGCCAACATTACACTTCTAAGTGTCAACATGGATGCGCAGACTATAAACCGACTGGTTGAAGCGACCAAGCTCCTGCTTGAAAATGATGCCGCTGAATGGTCCGCCGTGGAAGCTTTGTGGCGACCTCATGTTGATCAAGGAGATGAGGACGCTGAATTCAACATGTCGGAGTTTTACCTCGATTACGGATTCGACAGTGGAGCAGCGAAGGACCGCGAGATTCAAGACCTCCTAGAGAGAGCGGCCAGCCGGAGCCAACCTGATGCGATCTACCGGCTGAGCCGCCAATGCTCTGAAAAAGTAGAGGGAGACGCGCTCCTACTCAAAGCAGGGGAATTGGGTAGCTTGGAAGCACAGCGTGATTTCGGTGCTCTTTTTGCAACAGGAGATTGGACCGGGCCGCGCGATTCCGTTCGTGCTGTAGAGTGGTATCGTCGCGCCGCAGAACGCGGTCACGCGGACGCACAGTACAATCTCGGGTCCATGTATTTACTCGGAGAAGGTGTTCAAGCCGATCCTGATGAAGGGTTGCGCTGGCTACAAAGCTCAGCAGAGCAAGGAGACGAGCAGTCTGTTCGACTTCTGGCAGATCTTTATCGCAACGGCTTATGCGGTGTGTCGGCTGACGCTGCAGAAGCAGAATTATGGGAAGAGAAATATAGAAAGACTGACCTCTATCGACTGAGGAAGCAAAGGTGGGGCACCGAAGAGGGCTAGAGCGCCGATCCAAATCGATTTGGCCCATTCTGAACGACCGGCCATGGGCCGCGGTCGCGGACGTACGACCGGCATTCCGGAGATGATGCCACAAGGTGGGGTCACTTCCCATCCGGCGACAACGCTCCGATCCGGCTCTTGGCCATCCTTGGTCTTTCTTCTTTAGTCCCTGCTTTTCACTTCTCGGCCATCACATCCCAATCGAGGCTGATTTGAGAGATCAGAACCATCAGTCTTGCGGTTGCAACTCTCTTTTGCTGTTCGAGGTCGGCGGTCTGTTTGCGCGTGGTCTGCAAGAGATCCTCGGCGCGATTCAGCTCGTCGACAAAGCGCTTGGCGGCGTCGTTGCCTTTGAGGGCAGTGAGGTTTTCGCGGTCGCGCGCCTCGTCGGCTGAGGCGGTCTTTTCTGTCTCTTTGGACTCACTGATGCGGTCGTCCAGATCGGCTACGGTTGTCTCTGCATCGATCACCGGCTTCAGCTTGTCGAGCGCATCGGGGACGCGCTTCACCAGATCGAGCATATACGTTTTGGGGTCATAGTAGGCATTCAGGGAAACGGTCGTCTGTACCGGTCCGCGTTCGCGTACCTCAAGCTTGACGGTCGTGTGAGCGGCCACCGGCAGCTTGAAGCGATAGAGATTCGGTGCCCGCGTCGTCACGTCTAAATTCGTGCGGAGGTTCCTTTGATGCATTTGCCAAAGAAGGATTTTGCGCTGTCCCTCTTATTGCCGTTGGTACTGGCCGCCAACTCGGCCCTTGCAGCACAAACGGCCGCTTAGAGTGGAGCGACAGCCAGAGCCGCCGGCAGGGGGCCGGCGATTGCTCGGTTTGCATGAATAATTCGGGTCATTCAGGCCCCATCCGTCTTTTTGGACTCCCTTACTCAACTCTCTAGCTCAAATGGCCGATCTTTCTCCTACCGGCACGTTCCGGCGGGAGAATCTTCATGCCACTTGTAGTCTGGTCCGAAAAGTTTTCCGTTGGGGTCATGGCCTTAGACGAGCAGCACACCGTTTTGTTCGACACGATTAACGAGCTACACGCAGCAATGATGAAAGGAAAAGCACGGACCATTATTGGCGACCTGCTGGCCCGGCTTCTAACCTATACCCGCGATCACTTCTCAGACGAAGAGCGGATGATGGAGACCGCAGGCTACGTCAATCTGCCTCAGCACCGGCTTCTGCACCGCAATTTGGCGAAACAGGTCGAGGACTACATTGCCCGCCTCCAAAACGACGATCTCTTCCTCAGCACCGACCTGGCTGGTTTCCTCTCCGACTGGCTCACAGATCACATTCTGGCCGTGGATCAGTCCTACGGACCCTGCATGAATCAGCACGGCATACGGTGAGTTGCCAGCGGCGCCTTCCGGGGACTCACTCCCGGAGCGCTGCGAAGCCGGAGTTGCCGTTCAACCTTTTCTCAACCTTGACCGAACCACGCATTGCCGGCGCAAGCCGCCTGGAGTAACTGATGGCTTTCATGACCTGGAACGACAAGCTTTCCGTGGGGGTTCAAACCCTCGACAATCAGCACACAGTCCTGATTGAAACTCTCAACGATCTTCATGCCGCCATGATGAAGGGCCAGGCGCGCGCTGTAGCCGGGAAGATCCTCAATGATCTCGTGGCGTATACAGTCGAACACTTCGCGTCGGAAGAAGCTGCGATGGAGCAGACCAAATATCCGGGGCTGTCCACTCACCGCCTCGCACACCAGGAACTGACCAAGGAGGTAGGGGGGTATGTCGCTCGGCTGGAGAAGGGCGATATCACCTTGGGCGTGCATTTGCTTAGTTTTCTCTCAGACTGGCTGACCAAGCACATCCAGGGCGAGGACAAGAAGTATGGCCCCTGGTTGAATGAGCATGGCATCCGCTAGTCCCGCCAAGGCCTGCGGCTGAATAAGGTCGGAACTGTTTGGGGAACCTCCGAACAAGTTCATTCGCGACCAGGGTTATCTTTTCAGCAGACCCTCGAGTGCGTCCGCATTTGCTGAGAAGTTTCGTTCGCTCTATGATTTATTACCAGCGTTGAGTTGACGGCAACTGCAACAGCGTCTCCCACTGTTGCAGTTGTGATGCCACGGAGCTGACCGAATTCTCTTACTGGTTAATGGTCCTGCCAAGCGTGCAGCAAATTCACGAAAATCTCGATTCTGGATTGGCAACGCCTATTGATTCTAGGCTACTATCCGAACCAGTCTTGTTCATTCTGGATGTACGACCGGCCATGGGCAGAGATCGCGGTCGTTTCACCGGCCGGCCTTCCCGTACCCCGTATTTCGCTGTCTCAAGTCCAATACCAGGTGTTGGAGAAATCCGGAAGTATTGCCGACGATCCTCTCCGAAGCACAACCTAAGCCGTCCATGTTGTACGTCTTCAAGAAGGAAATCCGTAAGACTGGGTTGACTGTTGCAGTTCTTTGGCTGCGGCTCCATAACCGGCAGAAATCCCAATCAAGGCGATGCGCCGACCGAAGTGGGAGTGCTCCAGCAGGAAGTCTTCAGCAAAATTCGGCTTCTTGACCTTTGTTCCATCCAACTCGATTTTTGTGGAGCACTGCGACAACCCACTGATTTTCAACGTTACCCTCCTTGAAATGAATAGGAATCGCAGCTCTCTGCTCGACTGGAACCTAGCATCGGTTGCTGAGCCCTATCTTCTGCTGCGTCCTATGGACATCTGCTATTTCAGGCCGCTACCCAATTCGCGAGTTGGCGGCGATCCCGGCCGCTCAGCCGAATCGGCTGCAGACGGAAGGTGTTCCACCCTTCTGGAATCATTGCCATTGCGACAGACGTTCGATCCTGTTTTGAGTGCATATACCGGGATTCCAGCCATGTGCACAGTCGGGGATCGAATATCTCCGGCTCGCCTTGCCAAAATGCTGGCGTCAGACCGCACTCAATCTGAAGATTATCCAACACCAACTCGATGCTAGAGGTGCTAATTGGGAAATAACGGCGAACGTTTTTCACGCCCACATGAAGTCCTGTGACTCCGCGTCCTTTGCTTTGCGTTTTGACCACCATATGCACCTGCCGTTCAACGCCGCATGACGTCAATTTTGATAAGCACGGTCTTAAAGATCCCGCCGCAGTAAACGAAAGCCGCATTTCAGGTTCCATCTTTAGGTACTCGTAGGCCAATACCCTTTTGGAATGAGGCAAGTCTATTTCTAACACTTTAAGTTACCTATGTGCAGGCTTTTCCCCAGTGCGCCATAACTTTGGTCACATTTTGGCCCCTGATGAGAAGAATGAAGGAAAAGTTAAGCCGACATTCCGGATCTTTGTTTCATGAGCTGGATTGCGCAGGCAACGTGGTTCATGGGGTAGATCCGCTAATCCTTCTCGCGCGCACGCCCGACTATCATCCGATCTGGTCGCCGGCTGAATCTCCAGCGACCAGTCTCCTGTTAAGATATTTTCTTTAATCGACTTGGAAGAGTGATGGGCAGATAGATGAGGCTGGATTCAGCAACGAAGATACCCGCAGCCCTGCGGCTACTTCAACGACAAGTCGCGGGAGTGCATGTGCACGCCGCCGATGATCCAGCGGTACGTGGCCAAGATCTCGGGGCCGCTGCTGGACCGGATCGACATTCACATCGAGGTTCCGGCGGTGAAGTATAAGGAGTTGCGCGGCGGGGCGGCGACGGAGGGCTCGGCGGAGATTCGGGGACGGGTGCTGGCCGCGCGGGAACGGCAGCGGGAGCGCTTCAGGAAGCACGGCGAGAAGATCTATTCGAATGCGCAGATGACCACCCGGCAGATTCGCGCCTACTGCGAGCTGGGTGCCGACGCCGAACGGCTGCTGGAGCGGGCGATGCAACAGCAGGGGCTGACCGCACGGGCCCACGACCGCATTCTCAAGGTCGCGAGGACGATTGCGGATCTGGAGGGGGCCGAGCAACTGGCGGTGACCCACCTGGCTGAGGCGATTCAGTACCGGACGCTGGATCGGAGCTATTGGGCGTGACAGAATAGGGACTGAGGGGCTGGGGACTGAGGGACTGGGAACTGAAAGCAACCAATCGGGTTCGAAGAGGCTTGCAAGCGGCCGCAGCTGTGCAGTCACTTCACCAAAAAGGCGAGGCGTCGAAACGAAACTTGCTTTAAGTTGTTGACTTAACAAATAGTTCTTGCATCCAAGAGAATTGGGTGGCTAGAGCCGGGATCGAGGGTTTGCTGCCACGAAAAAAGTATTGACCTGGATGCGAACTCGTTATACATTCATTGAAGCCATCCACAAAGGGCAGATTGCAGAGTGCGAATCTGTGCTCATCTGCCGCTTTCCACATCAGTTTTGAGCAGTTGCTCATCCTTTGATGATCCGGTGTCTTTGGTTGCAACCGGAACGGGAATGCAGAATGGTTGGTCCCCCAGGCGGAAAACTGTATCACTGATACGGCAACATGCCTGTTTCACATTGCGCGAAAGTGCGTCATGATTCTGAACTCCGGGCTCATTTCGCGCGTCTAAGGATTGGGGGAGCGGTAACTTGGGGGCGCTCCGCGATGAGCTGGCTCCCCTGCTGCACGGCCGGTTGAGTTCCGGCTGGCAGAGATTCTTTGAAGGAGAAACTCGATATGCGTTCTGATTTGGTTTTTGGAGCACTTTCTCACGTCTCCAACCGCTACCAGCTTTGCCAGCTGGCCAGCAAGGCAACCCGCAAGCTGCACAAGCCGAATACACGGCTGCAGGATACGACCAACGAAGTTCTGGGCCGGTTCCATACCACCAGCCCCGGCACGCCGGCGCCGGTTGTGGCGTCGGCGTCGCAACCGCTCGAAGCCCGCCGAGCTGCATAACGGCGCCCGCAGAAGGATATTGTTGAGTCAAGTAGCAAGGTTTGAAGGCATCCATTTCCGGCAGGTGCGCATCGCAATCCCCGGTTTAGAATTCGGGGGTGCCCGCAAGGCGCAGAACGGCCGCAGGCTTTAAGTTCCCGCCCACTTCTACCGGAACACCTCCCCCTTCCGGATCCTCCCACTCCCATCCTCTCTAGTTGCAGGTGAACATGACCATCGCAGAACTCAAAGAAAAGAACATTACTGAATTGAGCCGCATCGCGCGCACCCTGGAGATCCCGGGCACGAGCGGCCTTCGCAAGCAGGATCTGATCTTCAAGATTCTGCAGGCACAAAGCGAAAAGGAAGGCCACATCTTTGCCGAGGGCGTGCTGGAGATTTTGCCTGACGGCTACGGCTTCTTGCGCTCGCCCGATTACAACTATCTGCCCGGCCCGGACGATATCTATGTATCCCCCTCGCAGATCCGGAAGTTCGATCTCAAGACCGGCGATTCGATCTCTGGGAACGTCAGGCCGCCGCATGAAGGCGAGAAGTATTTTGCCCTGGTGAAGATCGAAGCCATCAACTTCGAGTCGCCCGAGGAGACGCGCAACAAGATTCTCTTCGACAACCTGACGCCGCTCTATCCGCAGGACCGGATCAAACTGGAGACGGTTCGCGAGGCCGTCAGCGGCCGGGTCATGGACCTGCTGACTCCCGTTGGCCGGGGCCAGCGCGGGCTGATCGTGGCTCCGCCGCGCACCGGCAAGACGATGCTGCTGCAAGCGCTGGCCAACTCGATTTCGACCAACCATCCAGACGTGGTCCTGATCGTCCTGCTGATCGACGAGCGGCCTGAGGAAGTCACCGACATGCAGAGATCGGTGAAGGGCGAGGTGATCAGTTCCACGTTTGACGAGCCGGCGGCGCGCCACGTGCAGGTGGCAGAGATGGTGATCGAGAAGGCCAAGCGGCTGGTCGAGCACAAGCGGGATGTGGTGATTCTGCTCGATTCGATTACGCGCCTGGCACGCGCTTACAACACGATCGTGCCGCCGTCGGGCAAGGTGCTCTCGGGCGGCGTGGACTCGAATGCGCTGCAGCGGCCGAAGAGATTTTTTGGCGCGGCGAGAAATATCGAAGAGGGCGGCTCGCTGACGATTATTTCGACGGCGTTGATCGATACAGGGTCGCGCATGGACGAAGTCATCTTTGAGGAATTCAAGGGCACCGGCAACATGGAAATCATCCTGGATCGCAAGCTGGTGGACAAGCGCGTCTTCCCGGCAATCGACATCCAGCGCTCGGGCACGCGCAAGGAAGAGCTGCTGATTCCCAAGGAAGATTTGCAGCGCATCTGGATTCTGCGCAAGGTTCTCAACCCGCTCTCCCCGGTTGAGGCGATGGAGTTGCTGATCAGCCGCCTGGAGAAGGTGCGCAACAATGCGGAGTTCCTGGCGAATATGAATCAGCTGTAGTTGGAGCCGGATGAAAAAAGCTGGATGTGAGAGGCCGGGCGATCCCGGCCTTCTCTGTCCAGGGGAGATGAAGCGTGGCAAGACGGGGCGTATTCGGAGCGGCGGAAGCGATTTTGATCTTGGCCTGCTCCTTCACGAGCGCGGCGCAGAACAAGGGCTACTGGCGGGCGGCGAGCAATACGGCAGCGAGCATCACCGGCGATCTCACGATCTCCGAATCGAAGCTCACGATCGATTTCACGGCATTTCCGATGTCGCAGGTACGCACTCTGAAGCCGGAGGAAGTGAGCGCAGTATTCGATGCGGACGTGAACGCCGGCGGCACGGGAACGCTCCATCGACTGATGGTGCCCGCTGCCAAGCGCTTTCTGCATCACAACACGCTCTGCGGGAGCGAAGACACGCAGTGGATGGCGACGTACGTCTCAGGAAAAACCATGCAGGTTGCCTTCTTCTCGGGAGTTGACGCGCCTGAGTTCACCATGGACGCTCTGGCGAAGTCGACTGAGCTTTGCGGTACCTACACTTATGTACGTTGACGGTCCCAAATGGGAAACGAACGGATTGGGCCGGCGGGGCTTGGTTCGCGATGGCTCGGGACTTCCACGAACCGTGAATCGCTGGTAAGATAATGAAGTCGTGGGGCTGTAGCTCAGCTGGGAGAGCGCCTCGTTCGCAACGAGGAGGCCAGCGGTTCGATCCCGCTCAGCTCCACCAAACCCTTCCACAATTCTTCCATCCCGGGCTCTGAAGGAGTGCTGCGCGGCCTTTGCCCAGCCAAGGCTTTCGGCTGGGCGAAGGTCGCGCGGTTCTCAGTTCGCCACGATAAAGAGCGTGATCGACTGCGCCGGGAAGGTGTAGTTGGCGATGGTGCTGGCAGCGCTTCCCGAGCCGGGGGTTACGGTCACGGCCGGCTGGGCGACGATGGCGTTGAGGTTGGCGTTGCTGTAGAGGTAGGCTTGTCCGGTGGTGACGCTGGCCGGCAGTCCCGCAATCGAAAGCGTGCTGGTGAGATCGCCGTAAGTCTTATTGATGACTATGATGGTCAGCTTGTTGTCGGCGGTGCGCAAAGCGCCATAGACCGAGAGTTTGCCTTGGTTCGCGCTAGTCGAGGCCAGAGCCGTGTCGCCGAAGGTCGAATTGCTGCCGTCATAGTTGCGGTAGATCTCATAGGCCATCAGGCCGGGTACCTGGGTTGCGTCGGGCGCGCCCCAGAGAGTGGCCAGATCGAGGCCATAGGCGCCGAAGATGCCTAAAATGTCGGCCTGAGTCAGCGCGCCGTTGATGTGCTCCAAGCCGCCCCAGTTGAATTCGGTGAACGCCACCTTGGTGCCGGGGTAGTCCTTTGCGATCCAGCCTTGCGCCATCGGAATCAACTGCGGAGCCTGCAACGGAATGTTGCAATTGCCATTGGTCGTGGGATTGTAGTAGTTCGCGTCGGTGGTGTAGTTCGGCTGCGGATAATTGGGATCGGTATAAGTCGGATCCCAGAAGACGCGCGTCGAGTTCAGGCGGGCTTGCTGTGCTCCAGTGTCCCCCGCAGTTGCGAAACCGAGGCCGTTGCCGTTATAGGTTGGCGCGAAGTAGGTATGCAGGTCCAGGTAATCCAACAGCCGTTTCCCGTTGGTGGTTCCCGCTGCCTTGAATTGCTGCAGGTAGTACTCGATGAATGGAATGCCGCTGTGTGCAGCGCGATCGACCGGATTGCTCCATGGCTGCCAACAAGGGCTGCTGATGGCGCCGCTATCCCACCCGCTCTCGATGTCCTTCTTTGAGTAAAAATAATTCCACCAGTAGTCGATCACCGGCCCGTTCACCGCGGCGGTGGAATCGGCGGTCTTGATGGCGAGCGCGGTGGCAATGCCGTTGTTCGTGACCTCGTCGTAGGTCGAAGCCACAGGATGGACATCGCGATGGACTGCATCCCACCAGGCGGGCTCGTTGTCCAGGTCGTAGAAGGCCACGCCGCCATTGGCCGCTGTGCCGAATTTGCCTACCAGATATGTCACCCAACCACCCGCCCATGAGGGACCCACCGCCGTGCTGGTGACCGTCGGATCGTTTCCAGTGATATCAACTTGGGCAGTGGTTTCGCCATCGCCGCAGTTGCCGGCCCTGTCAGGCGAGAAGGCGTATTGGCTGGCGTAGGTGGTTTTGGGGAAGCTGCACGAGGTGCCGTCTTTGGCGACCCAGCCGAGGACCGGAACCGTACCCAGGGTCTTGGCCCCAATCGAGGCATCATTGGTGACCTGGGTATTGAACTCGCTCGTTGCCTCGACACCGGTGTTGCCGACCTGATTTTCAAACCACCAGTCGCTGGCGGAGCTGGTCACGTCCAACTGGTAGTTGTAGCGCGAGGTGGCGTCCCCGCCAAAGCGATCGACCGTGATGTTGGCTGTTTTGGCCGAGGTGGTGATCAGCGTATAGGCATTCCAGCCGTAGATGTATGGGCTGATGGCGTGGGTCTGGTTGGTTGTATCGACGCTTAAAGCGGGGCCGGTGGTTTTGGCCGGCGCGCTGAGGGTTGCCACGACGCTGCCGCTGTTGGCCGTGTTTGCCGTGCTGGTGGCTGTGACGGTTACCGTCGCAGGGGCAGGATAGGGCGTGGTGTAGAGGCCAGTGGAGCTGATGGTACCTGGGCTCAGAGCACTGCCTGAAGGCGCGGCGACTGTCCAAGTGACCGCTGAGCTGGCCACGCCGTTTACGGTGGCCGAGAACTGAAGCTGGCTGCCGATGGTCACGGCCGCCGGATTGGGAGAGACGATGACCGCGGGTGTCGTGTAGGCGGCGGTGACGGTCGTGTTGGCGCTGACCGTGACCGAGCAGGTGACGGTCGCGGCTGTGGAGCATCCGGTCCATGAGCTAAAGGTATTGGTGCCCGAGGTGGCCGGAGCTGTAAGCGTGACGGATGTGCCCCCGTAGTAGGTGCGCGTGAAACTGGTGGTTCCATTTGTCGCGTTATTGTTGTCGGCGGGAGAGACGGTGATGGCCACGCCGCTGGCCGGGTTGGTCGAGTTGACCGTCAAGGTGTAGGGCGTAACGTAGGTAGCGGTGACGGTCGTGTTGGCGCTCAGCGTGACATTGCAGGTGACGGTGGTTGCGCTTGTACAGCCACTCCATGAGGAGAATGCGTTGCTGCCGGAAGTAGCGGGCGCGGTGAGAGTCACGGAGGCGCCGGAGTTATAGGTGCGCGTGAAGCTAGTGGTGCCGTTGGTTGCGCCGTTGTTATCCGCCGGAGTCACGGTGATGGCCATGCCAGTGGCGGGATTCACCGAGTTCACCGTCAATGTATAAGTCGACGGAGGAGGAGGGGTGCTGTTACTGCCGCCGCCTCCGCAGGCTGCGATCGAAAGACTCAATGCCAGTCCAAGATAAAATACTGCGCTTCGCCTCAAATCTGTCATGCCAGTTCTCCTCTCACTTTCAAGACCCGCCGGCCGGATCGGTTCACCCACCTTGTACCATCGCGGCTGCAATTTCTTTTTGAATTTCACAGCTTGCGCATCACCCGAGATCCGTTGCAGATAGTCGCATCAGTATTTTCTGTACGCGCTGCCCGGGGCATCGCTGTTGTTGGAAACCCGATAGCATTGTACAGCGGTTTGCGAATGCCTGGCTCCTCGCACTTGCAACATATGTTGAGCCAATGAGTTAGTCTGATATGTAGGGAGCTGAAACATCACCGCCGCGGTGGCGATCGGTGCTATAGTAGGTGCGCATGTCAAAACGAGTAGGACCAGGGACCAAGCCGCAGTTGGGACAGGCTGTCAGTCTGCGGACGCTGGGGGATTATCTCAATCTGTCACCGGCGACGATCTCGCTGGTGCTCAACAATGCGCCCGGGGTGCGCTCGATTCCGCAGGAGACGCGGGACCGGGTAATCGCGGCGGCGACGAAGTTCGAGTACAGACCGAGCTTCTATGCGCGGTCGCTGCGCAAGCGGCAGTCGTTTTCGGTGGGCGTGCTGGTTCCGGACCTGAACGATCACTATGTAGCGCAGGTGATGTCGGGCGTAGAGGAGTATCTCGTCGAGGAAGGTTACTTCTATCTGACGGCCTGCCACCGGCGCAACCCGGACCTCATTGAGGAGTATCCGCGGCTACTGCTGGACCGCTCGATCGAAGGGCTGATCGTGATCGACACGGTGCTGGCCCACAAGATGCGGCTGCCGGTGGTGGCGGTTGCCGGGCATCGCAATATCGAAGGCGTCACGAACGTGGTTCTGGATCAGCGGCGGGCGGCCGAGCTGTCGTTGCGGCATCTCTACAACCTCGGGCATCGAAGGATCGCATTCATGCGCGGCGGGCGGCACAGCTCCGATGCCGATGACCGCTGGGAGTGCCTGATGGCGGTGGCGCGAGAGCTGAATCTCGAGGTTTCGCAAGATTTGACACTGCAACTGACGCTGATGACCTCAACGCCGGAGCTGGGGTTTGTTCCGGCGAGCGAGCTGATCAGCCGGGGCGTGAACTTCACCGCTTTGGTCTGTTTTAACGACGTGGCTGCCATCGGCGCCATCCGAGCCTTTATGGACCATGGCCTTCGGGTGCCGCACGACGTCTCTGTCGTCGGATTCGATGACATCGAGGGCGCCTCGTATCACAACCCGAGCTTGACCACCATTCGCCAGCCGCTCAATCAGATTGGCGTAGTGGCCTCGCGCATTCTGCTTCAGCGGATTCGCGGGCAGGCGAGCTTCCCGGACTGGGTGCCGATCCAACCGGAGCTTGTGGTGCGAGAGTCGACCGGCGCTTGCAACTCCCGGAACGGCCGCGGCAAGCGAAACTAAAGGTACGTGTACATCCAAAGGTCTAATAAGATAGGCTTTTTCGGTTATGAAGAGCCAACCGAAGCCCTCTGTTCAATCGTTTTTTCTGGGCGCAGTCTGCTTGCTGCCGCTCTTGCTCTGTTTTCAGTCATCGGCTGTTTCGCAAGCTCCCATCCCAGACTCACCCGCGATTGAGGCCAAGGCCCAGGCCA
This sequence comes from Occallatibacter sp., assembly GCA_050010735.1. Taxonomy (GTDB): domain Bacteria; phylum Acidobacteriota; class Terriglobia; order Terriglobales; family Acidobacteriaceae; genus Telmatobacter. The sequence goes on from JBEKKL010000063.1 coordinate 14,525, forward strand.
TGCTGGCCAAGCTCTCCCTCGAAGAGAAGATCGAGCTCCTTGGCGGTGAAGAAAGCATGTTCACCCGCCCCATTCCGCCGGTTGGCTTGCCAAGATTCAAGATGTCAGACGGACCAGTGGGCGTACGCTCATGGGGACCCTCAACCGCCTTTCCCGGCGGAGCAGCCCTGGCAGCAAGCTGGGATCCGGCGCTGGCCCGCAGGATCGGCGAGGGACTGGGCCGCGATGCACGTGCTCGCGGCGTCAACTTTCTGCTGGGCCCCGGCGTCAACATCGCCCGCTCTCCGCTCAACGGCCGCAACTTTGAGTATTTTTCGGAAGATCCATTTCTGAATGCGAGTCTGGCGACCGGGTACATCGAGGGCGTGCAGTCGCAGGGCGTCGTCGCCACGGTCAAGCACTATGCGCTCAACAATCAGGAGTACAACCGGCATAACGTGGACGTCGAGATCGACGAACGGACGATGCGCGAAATCTACCTGCCCGCCTTCGAGGCCGCGGTGACCAAAGCCCACGTGGACGCAGTGATGAACTCCTACAACCTGGTCAACGGGACGCACGCGACGCAGAATGAGTTTTTGAATCTCAAGGTGCTCAAGGGGGAGTGGGGCTTTCAGGGCATTCTGATGTCGGACTGGGACGCGACCTACGATGGCGTCGAGGCGGTTAACAACGGCCTGGATCTCGAGATGCCCTCAGCGCGTTTTATGAATGCCGCAACGCTGCTGGCCGCAATCAGGGCGGGCGAGATAAAGGAAGCCACCATCGATGACAAGGTGTTGCGGCTCATCCGCACTGAGCTTCGCTACGGCTTTCTCAATCGGCCGCAGTTCGATCCGGCCGATGCGAGCTACTCGGTCGCCGATCGCGCGGTGGCATTGGACGGCGCACTGGAAAGCCTGACCTTGCTCAAGAACGAAGGGCTGAAGAACGAGCCTCCGCTGCTGCCGCTCGACGCGACAAAGATCAAGACGATTGCCGTGATCGGACCGGATGCTTATCCGGCGGTCCCCAGCGGCGGCGGCTCGGCGGAGACGCAAGGATTCGAGCCGGTGAGCATCGTCACCGGCATCGCCAACCTGGTGGGCCCCAACGTCAGCGTGCTTTACAGCCGCGGTCTTCCGGAGATGATGGATCTCTTCAAGAAGACGAAATGGCAGGGCGAAGTCGAGGTCGAGGTTTTTCCCAGCAAGGACTTCACCGGCACGCCCGAAACGAGGTCTCAGCGGGAGATTGCCAACATTGAGAACCAATCACAGCGGCTCGATGACGCGGGACCGCACAGCGTCCGCTATGCGGGAAACTACAAGGCAGACAAAGCGGGCAAGTATCTGATTCTCTCCTCCTCTGAATCGTGGGGACGCGATCAGTACAAGGTGACGGTTGACGGCAAGGAGATGCCAGCGCCGCCTCATGCGGAGGGCCAGGTTCCGGAATCCTGGACACTCGACCTGTTTGCAGGCCAGACGGTGAGAATCGAGATCGACTATCAGCCGGGATCTCCGGTTGTTCACTTTGGCGTTGGCGTTGCCTATGAGCCAGATCTGATTCCGGCGGAAGCGAGGGCCATGGCGGCGGCCGCGGATGTGGTTGTTCTCTCAGTGGGCTTCAACCCTGGAACAGAACACGAGGGCAGCGACCGAACCTTCGAGTTGCCCTGGGGCCAGGACGCGCTGATCAACACGATTGCTGCGATTAATCCTCGCACCGTCGTCACACTGACGGCCGGCGGCGGAGCGGATGCACGACCGTGGCTGGGTAAGGTACCCGCGCTGTTGCACACTTACTATCCGGGCCAGGAGGGCGGGAATGCCATCGCGCAGGTGCTCTTTGGCAAGCACAATCCCGAGGGCAAGCTGCCGGTAAGCTTCGATCGCAGTTGGGAAGAGAACCCGTCGTCGCAGTACTACTATCCGATCAAGGGAGCCGACACAAAGCTGCACGTGATCGAGGATGACAAGCCGCCGGTCGATTATGTCATTCCCCACGTGAAGTACGAGGATCGCCTGATGGTGGGCTACCGTTACTGGACCACCAACCACAAGCATCCGCTCTTTCCCTTTGGCTGCGGTCTCAGCTACACCACCTTCCGCTTCGCCAACTTGCAAGTGCCCACGATGGCTGCGTCGGGATCGACCATTGAGGTCAGCTTCGACGTAACCAATACAGGCAAGGTGTCCGGGACCGATGTGGCTCAACTTTACATCTCCGATCCATCGGCCAAGGTGAACCGTCCCGAGCGTGAACTCAAAGGCTTTCAGAAGGTCAGTCTGATTCCCGGCGAGATGAAGCACATCACGATGGAACTCGACAGCCGCGCCTTCAGCTACTGGGATACGGCCGGTCACAAGTGGACGATCGATCCGGGCAAGTTTGTGATCCGCGTTGGCGACTCCAGCGAAGACACACCGATCAGCGCCAACCTGACGCTGAACTAGCCGGCTTCCAGCCTGCCGCTCTCTGCGCATTTTTGCGAAGGACGGGAGGCACGTGTACTATTCCGACGGGAGAATACTGATTATGCGCATCGGCGTCTTCACACCGCTTCTCTCGCAGCTTCCGCTTGCTTCGGTTCTTGAAAAGCTCAAGGCTCTCGGCATCACGACGGTTGAGTTGGGCACGGGCAACTATCCCGGCGACGCGCACTGCAAGCTGGCGATGCTCGACGACGGCTCCGCGCTGGCCGAGTTTCAAAAGGTGCTGGCCAAACATGGCGCATCGATTAGCGCGCTCAGTTGCCACGGCAACGCGCTGCATCCTGACAAGGCTCGCGCCACGCACGATCGCGAGGTGAGCCGCAAGACGATTCTGCTGGCCGAAAAGCTTGGAATCCCTGTGGTAGTCGATTTTGCGGGCTGCCCCGGCGACTCGCCGAATTCGGCGGCTCCGAATTGGGTTACCTGCCCCTGGCCGACGGATTTTCTCAAAGTTCTCGACTGGCAATGGAACGAAGTCGTGACTCCTTACTGGATCGAGCACGGCAAGTTCGCCGCCGACCATGGCGTGAAGATCGCCATCGAGATGCATCCGGGCTTCGTCGTTTACAGCCCTGAGACGATGCTGCGGCTGCGCGCGATTGCGGGCCCAGGCGTCGGCGCCAACCTCGATCCGAGCCATTTGTTCTGGCAAGGCATCGATCCAATCGCGGCCATTCGCGTGCTGGGCGATGCGATCTTTTACGTTCATGCGAAGGACACGCAGATCTATAAGGCCAATCTGCCGCGCACAGGAGTGCTCGACACCAAGCCTTACACCGAGGAGCGTGAGCGCGGATGGATCTTCAGGACTTGCGGATATGGGCACGGCGCCGAATGGTGGACTGAGTTCATTTCCACGCTGCGTATTTATGGATACGATTACGTGCTCTCGATCGAGCATGAAGACAGCCTGCTCGCGCCGGAAGAGGGTCTGACCAAAGCGGCCAATTTCCTGAACGGTATCGTAATTCGCGAAAAGCCGGGCGCAGCGTGGTGGGTTTAGAACGGCATGGAGAAGAGGATGAGACCAATGAGGACGGCGATCTTCGGCACCGGGTTCATGGGCCGCGTTCACCTCGATGCGCTGCGCCGGCTCGAGTCCGTTGAGGTTGTTGCCATCGCGGCAACAAAGCTTGAGTCCGCGCAGCGACTGGGTGAGGGGTTTGGCATCTCGGTTTTCACAGCGGACTATCGGGAGATTCTGCGCGACTCAACCGTCGATGCGGTTCATATTCTCACTCCCAACGCATTGCACTACTCGATGGCCAAGGAGGCGCTCGAAGCCGGAAAGCACGTGGCCTGCGAAAAACCTTTGACCATCACGGTGGAAGAGGCTGAGGGGCTTGTGGAGCTGGCGGCACAGAAGGGCTTGCGCAACTGCGTCTGCCACAATCTGCGCTACTACCCAATGGTGCAGCAGTTGCGCCGCATGAGGGAGGCTGGAGATCTGGGGGAGATTCTCTCCGTGCAAGGCGGCTACTCGCAGGATTGGCTGCTTTATGACACGGATTGGAATTGGCGCATCGACGCGAAGGCCGCAGGAGCCTCGCGCTGCCTTGCCGACATCGGGTCGCATTTTTTCGACATGGCCGAACATGTTGCCGGCCTGCGCGTCTCTTCGCTGGCCGCCGATCTTCAGACCTTTCATCGCACGCGCAAGCAGCCCAGGCACTCGGTCGAAACCTTTGCGAATAAATTGCTGGAGGGCGAGGAGTATATAGAGCGCGAGGTCGACACGGAGGACTTCGGGGCTGTTATTTTCCGCATGGGCTCGCGTGCTCGCGGGACGATGGTTGCCAGCCAAGTTGCTGCTGGACGCAAGAACCGGCTCTCTATCGAGGTTTATGGTAGCAAGGCCGGAGCAGCATGGGACCAGGAGCGGCCGAACGAACTCTGGATCGGCCATCGCGACAGAGGCAACGAGATCATTATTAAAGATCCGGCCCTGCTCAGCCCCGAGGCGCGCAGTTATGCCGATTTGCCTGGCGGCCATGCAGAGGGCTACGACGACAGCCACAAACAGCTGCTGCGCCGTTTCTATGCATCGATCGCCGATCCTGGGCTTGCGCCCGAGTATCCGCAATTTGCCGATGGGTTACGGCAACTCACGATTCTGCAAGCGGAACTCGAAAGCGACAGGAGGCGCGGCTGGATCGACGTACCGAAACCTTAGTTCCGAATTCGCAGGAAAGGCCACATGTTGATCTTCGCCGCCATCGTCGCCATCTTCGTCTACGGAATGAATGCCGCTATGCTGGGCACCATTCTGCCCAACCTGTCGGAGCGCTTCAAGCTCACTCCAACGCAAAATGGCACCCTCGCTTTTGCGCAGGCACTTGGGCTCATCATCGCCTCGCTTGCAGTGGGGCCGCTGCTCGACAGTGAGGGCAAGAAGATCGGCTTGATTCTTGGCTTGGCGCTGATCGCGGCTGCTCTCTATGCTCTGCCGCGTTCTCCGGGTTTCCGCAGCATTCTTTTCCTGCTCTTCCTGCTCGGAGTTGGCGGCGGCATTGTCGTTACGGGAGCCAACGCTCTGGCCAGCGATGCCGGCGGTGCGCATCGCGCAACAGCGATGAATTTGGTCAATCTCTTCTTTGGTCTCGGTGGACTGGCCACGCCGTTCATCTCGGCCAATCTCTTCAAGAGAAACTGGATTCGCCTCTGCTACCTGGTTGCCACGCTCACGGTCGTGGCGGCCGCTGTTCAAGCCGTCACCACCATGCCGCCGCCCAGCGGCGACGCTCGCTTTCTGCTCGCCGAAGCAGGACCGGTGCTCGGTCAGCCGCTGCTCTTTTTGATCGGACTGTTCCTCTTCCTCTACATCACCTGCGAGGTGGGCGTATGGAACTGGCTGCCTCGCCACTTGATCGCCCAAGGAATTCCCGAGTCGCGCGCGCTGAATATTCTCTCGCTGGGATTTGCGCTCGGCCTGCTAGTAGGCCGTGTCGGCGTTTCGCCCATTCTGATGGGTGTCGCCGCGATCGACGTTACACTGGTTGCATCCGCCGCCATGGCGGTGACCACTTATCTTATGCTGCGGACCAGCAGACCAATCACGGCTGCTGCTCTGGTCTTCGTCGCAGGAGTTTCAATGGCGCCGGTGTTTCCGACCACATTGGCCATCGTCGGCTCGGCCTTTCCGCGCATGACCAGCACAGCGATGGGAATCGTGATCACATTTGGATGGATTGGTCTGGCGGTCAGTTCGCGCATCATCGGGGCAATCGCCGGCCCCGATCCGCAGCGGCTCAAGAAGGCCTTGCTGGTAATTCCCGCCTCAGGCGCCCTGATGGTTGCATTGAACCTGGCGATACGAAGCGTTTTGAGGTAAGAACCGGCGAGTATGACAGGCGCCTTTGCCCTGGATGACAAACGATGCGGGCGAATCAGATGCCTGACTCGCCGACATGAACCGCGGCTTGATTTTTTCGCGCTTGCGATCTTCAGCTCGGCCCGCAAGTCTAGCGATACAAGTCAGGAATTGTCAGCTAATAAGAGAAAACCGAATCGCCATCTGAATGGTGAGCGTACCTGTTGATAAGCGATTTCCTCCAGAGGCATGAACTCGCCATCGGTTGGCTTTGCTTGTTGGCGGGCGACCCGGAGGATGATTGCAATCTTTGGAACTCGAGACGATCCAACGAGTCAAATCAGTGTATGAAGGTCAACGAGCAGCCTGTCTTGCGAGAGGGGATCGAGAGTCTTTGGAGATCCGCTGCAGATCACGCGGAGAGCCCAATCGCGGGCATCTTCGGGCCGACTTCAGTCAGTTGGAAGGTCAATCGCGAATCTGCGGTATTTCTGGGGGCGGGCCGGGCTGCGCTATTGCAGTTGGCGCATCCCTGGGTCGCGACGGCGCTGGACGAACACTCCAATCTACGAAATGCCCCGCTCGCGCGGTTCCATAACACCTTCCGTTTCTTGTACACCATGATCTTCGGGAGTCTTCAGCAGGCACTGGCCGCGTCTCGTCACGTCTACGCTCTGCACAGTCGGATTCAAGGCGAGCTTAGTGAGGGCGTCGCCGCATACGCGCGGAGTTCCCGCTATCAGGCGAATGATGTGAGCGCGCTTCGCTGGGTGTATGCCACTCTGGTAGACAGCGCAGTGGTGGCGTACGAAAGCGTGCTGCCACCGCTCTCCATTAATGAGCGCGAGACTTATTATGCCGAGAGCAAGACCGTAGCTGCGCTCTTCGGCATTCCGCCAGATTCCTTGCCGGTGAATTGGTCTGCTTTCGACGCTTACAACCGGACGATGTGGACCTCAGATATGTTGGGAGCTAACTCTGTCGCTCGTGAATTGGCGCAACGCATCCTTCATTGCGGTGGATCGAGAGTGCCGGTTCCGCTCTGGTATAAAGGGCTCACCACGGCCATGATGCCGGAGCGGTTCCGCATAGAGTTTTCACTGGCGTATGGCGAAGAGGAAAAGGCCGCAGCGGCTAAAGCGCAAAGATGGCTCCCAAGGATTTACCGAAGGCTCCCGTCGATCTTACGATTTGCAGGCCCCTACCATGAAGCACGAGAACGCATGGACGGTCGTCGAGCAAGTAGATTGACCCGCGCCTCAAACCGGCTCTGGATCGGTGAGCCGCTCATGGCCTTTTCGCGGCCTGACCAGTGACGCTACCGAGCGATCGCCTCGATGAAGCTGTCTGACCTTGCGAAGCAGAGGGATTGTTCGAGAAAACCGTGAGCAGGCGCCAGTTGTCAACGAAAAACACTGGTGCATCAGCGACATTCGCGGTAGGATTATCAGCAATTGGCGCCTGCGGATTCATTCCCCTATTGCTCTCCAACGGCTCATCCCCTTTACTGTACCGTGTCCTGCGTCGCTCGTCCGAGCTTTCTGACTTGATGATTGACAAACATGTGCTCCGTGTAACGCTCGCTCTCAGGCGAGCACTAACAGGAGTGGTGGTTTTAGGATTCCCCAGCAGAAGCGCCACTCTGAACTGCCATGAAAACTATAACGACGACAATCTCAGTTGTCCTGCTGCTATCCACGCTGATCTGGGTCGCGGTGTACTTCGAATTTCCCGAGGCTCCACTCAGGCCGCGTGAGACCGTCCTGATCGTCTTTCTGTGCACGATTGCAACCACTACCGTTCAGTTTGTCTGGAAGCGCCGCCGGAGCCGCCAAACGAAGGAGATCCATGAGACACACAAGTGAACGCATCGTGTTCTTCATGTTGTTGGCGCTGGTCTCCGGTGCGGCCATGCAATCCGCGGCTCTCGACGGTCAAGCGGCTTCCTTAGCCGTGCCAGCGGATCGCCACTTCTTCGGGCGCTCATTTCTCCCGGCTGCCGAAAGCGAGGCGCCTGGTTATCGCGTCTACAGCTACCTGATTCTCGCACCTTCAATCCCAGCCAACCGATCCGCCAACGAGTCAATTCTCTCGGCTTTCCTCGCGCTCGATGAGGTCGGTCGCGTGCGGGCCGCAGGCGCTGAGCCGCAGGATCTCAATATCGTTTACTTGCCTCTGCTGGAGTCTCCGCCTGTTAATCCTTCAGCTTCATGGCTCCTCGCGCATTATGATTCGAAACGGGCGCAGGGCATTCTTGATGCGGTGGGAACTGCCGGTCTGAGTTCACCGGCACTTGTCTCTTATACAGGTCCGTTACCGGGAAAGCCGCCGATTGACCAAAACGATTTGCTCGTGCAGGATCTATCAGCCGGCTCTGCCGCGCTGGTCTCTTCTCTCGATAAGCAGATGAGTCCTTCGGCCGCACCAGCCGAACCGGTGCGTGGCGATCGCCGTCTCACGGGCCGCGATTTTCTTCGTCCAGGGAAGGCCGAAGGATCTGGATATGGCCTCTACAGTTATCTTCTTTTCGGCGCGCCTGCCAATTCTGCCAATCGCAGCCTTTATCTAGCCGCGTTGGATGCATTTCTCAATATCGTGGAAACGCGCCGCTTCGAAGCAGCGGATCAACCAAGGGCCAACCTTAACGTCACCTATCTTCCTTTGCAGGAGTTGCCTTCTACCGGCGCAACAGTGGACTGGTATCTCGATCACTATGACTTCGCTCGCTCCCAGATTATTCTGGCCAAGCTGATGGATCGCCCGGTGGGGCCATACATCGTTTCCTACAGCTCTCCGCTCTCTGCCGCTTCTTCGATCGATAGTGGACATCTGCTGATCGAGGATCTGTCGGGCGTGACACCCGATCTGGCATTTCTCTGGGTTGACGAATTCACTACTCAGGCTGGACGGCCTCAATACTGGGACAAGCCCGCGCTCCACACTCTCATGCTGAATCTTCGCACCCAGATTGCCGTTGCCGCGCAGGCCTTCGACGAAGTCCGCACGGCCGATAGCAGCCTTCATTCCTCGCTCGCATCGCGGATCAATATTCCGAAGTGAGGCCCTCATGACTCCCCAACGTGCCAAATCGAAATCCTCCCTGGCGTTGCCGATTGGCTTGTTTGTTGTCGCGCTGCTTTCGTCACCCTTCTGCACCGCACAGGATGATCATGATCCGGCGAAGGCTGCCCGCG
>JBEKKL010000064.1:0-23342 GCA_050010735.1 Occallatibacter sp.
TTTCCGGTGCTGCACGGGACCTTCGGTGAGGATGGCACGATACAGGGGCTCTTTGAGCTGGCGGGGATTGCCTATGTCGGCTCGGGTGTGCTGGGCTCGGCCGCGGGCATGGACAAGGATGTGATGAAGAGGCTCTTCGCGCAGGCCAAGCTGCCCATGGTCAAACACGTGACGCTGCTGCGGACGGAGTGGGAGAGGTCGCCGAAGAATGCCACGGCACAGATCGAGGCTGCGCTGAAGTACCCGGTCTTTGTGAAGCCTGCGAATCTGGGCTCATCGGTGGGAATCTCGAAGGCTCACGACCGGAAGGAGCTCGGCCCGGCGCTCGATCTCGCCGCAAAGTATGACCGCAAGCTGGTGGTGGAGCAAGGTGTAGGCGGCAGGAGGTCCAAGGCTCGCGAGCTTGAGGTTGCCGTGCTGGGCAACAATGACCCGAAGGCAAGCGTGGTGGGCGAGATTATTCCGGGCAAAGAGTTCTACGACTACGAAGCGAAGTATCTCTGCGAGGGCTCGGCAGCGGTGATTCCCGCGAAGCTGACGAAGGCCGAGGCGAAGCAGATCCGGGAGATGGCTGTCGCTGCATTCAGGGCTTGCGATCTGTCGGGGCTGGCGCGCGTCGACTTCCTGATGGAGCCGGACGGGAAGCGGCGGATCTTTTTGAACGAGGTGAATACGCTGCCGGGCTTCACCAGCATCAGCATGTATCCGAAGCTGTGGGAGGCGACGGGGGTCAGCTACACCGATCTGATCACGCGGCTGATCGAGCTGGCCCTGGAGCGACAGGCGGAGAAGAGCCGGACGACCTATAGCCGGGAAGAGTGAGAAGAACAGGGACTAAGGGACTTGGGACTGAGGGATCTGGGAACAGCCGGCCTGCTGGCGGTGTCTAACCTTACAGGATCGGACAGCAACGAGGGAGGCACAAAGTTCAATAGCTCTGAGAGACCGGGTTGCAAGTCCCTAGTCTTTTAGTCCCTAGTCCCTTGGTTCTTAATCCCTGCGTTGCCGTATTCTTGATTCAAGGAAAGTGCATCATGACCCTGCTCGACGCTCCTGCATTTGACGAAGTTCGCGATCGCCGCCGCCGCACGATAGCTCTGGGCGCGGCTGGCGGCCTCTTTGTTCTCTTTGTTGGCTGGTGGCTCGTAGCGGGGCTTCCAATTGATTGGCCCTGGAACTGGAACGCGCACCTGCGCGGCAGAAGCGCGGTGAACGCATTCTTTACCGCGCTTGAGAAGAACGATCTGCCCGCGGCCTATGGCGTCTGGATGCACGATCCGAACTGGCAGCAGCATCAGGCGCAGTACAGCGCTTACCCCTTCGATCGCTTTGAAAAGGACTGGAGCCCCATGAGTCCCGACAACGATTACGGCGCGATTCACAGCCACAGGGTTGCAGCAACGCGCATGGTTGGAAACATGCTGCAGACGGGGACGTTTGTGAACGGGCGCAAGAGCAAGGCGATCAATCTGGACTACGACCCGCGAGACCACACGCTGCACTTTTCGCCTGAAGATGTGCAATTCCTCGAAGGCCCCGGAGGGATTTCGTAGCAAATCAGCCGAGTCAGCATTATTCGGCTGAGTCTGCTGCTTGCAGCTCGGTCAGCGTCTTCTCCAGGCTGGCGAGGTCTTCCACATTCAGCGATTTCTGCTCCGGGTCGATCTGCTTGAGCAGACCGCAGAGCACCTTGCCGGGGGCGAGTTCGATGTAGAACTGCGGCCCTTCGGCGATCAGCGTCTTGACGCAATCGACCCAACGCACCGTGCCAGTGACCTGGTGAGTGAGAGCTTCGAGGACCTCGGCGGCGGTGTGTACAAGGCCGCCGGTGACGTTGGAGGCGACCGGGAACTTCGGATCGGAGAGCGTGAGGGAGCCGAGGACGCGGGCTACCTCCTCCTGGGCCGGCTGCATCAGCGCACAGTGGAATGGAGCGCTGACGGGAAGCATGACGGCGCGGCGGGCGCCTTTGGTCTTGGCCAGCGCGGCGGCCTTCTCGACTGCGGCCAGAGCGCCCGAGACCACCGTCTGTGTGGGAGAGTTGAAGTTGGCGGGCGAGACGGTGAGACCGGTCTCGGTTGCCACCTCGGCGCAGACCTCGGCGACCACTTCGGGAGTGAGCGAGAGGATGGCCGCCATACCGCCCTGGCCGGGAGGAATCGCCTCTTGCATGGCCTTTCCGCGCGCCTTGACGAAGCGCACGGCGTCGGCAAAGCTGTAAGTCCCGGCGGCGACGTGGGCCGACCACTCGCCCAGCGAGTGACCGGCGGCCAGGTCCGGCTCGATGCCATGGAGAGCGAGCACGCGCAGCGCGGCGACGCTGACTGTCAGGATGGCAGGCTGGGTGTTCTCGGTGAGCCTTAGATCCTCCTCGGGCCCTTCGAAGATCAGCTTTGAGAGCGCAAAGCCGGCCGCTTCATCGGCCTCGGCAAAGGTCTCGCGGACAACAGGATAACGCTCGGCAAGTTCGCGGCCCATGCCGACTGCCTGCGAACCTTGCCCCGGAAAGAGAAAAGCGAGTTTATTGGACATGCCAGAGAAGATTGTAAAGCCTCACGCCACATGGCCGGATCGCGTAATTCCAAAAAACATCTTGGTTTGCTCGGCAGCTTTCCTCGATTTTGCGTATAGATAGGTTGAACCCCGAAGGGAGATCGCATGTTAACCGCTCCGGCATCACCCGGCGAGCAGCCGCAACAACAACCGGCAGCGAGAGGAATCGCCCCGGCCTGGCACACAGCAGGAGTCTGCCTACTACTGCTCGGTGTGGTCTTGCTCAGCCTCTTTCAACGCGGGGGAAGCCATGCCGCTTTCTCCGAGCATCGTTTAATCGGTTACACATTCACCCTCGTCGCCGAGTGGATCATTGTAGCCTTTATCTGGCTCGGCGCGCGCTGGGGTGGCGCGACGCTCGAGACGCTCATGGGCGCCAACCTGCCGGCAATCCGAACGATTGCGCGTGACCTCGGCTTGGCCGTGGCCTTTCTAATTCTGGCAAATATCATCCTGGGGATCACAAACTTTGTACTCACTCGGCTGATGCATCCAGCGTCAAGCGAGGCACTCAAGAATCTCCTACCCCGCACGCAGCCAGAGGTCGCAGTCTTCCTCCTCCTCGCACTCAACGCGGGCATCTGCGAGGAGATGATCTTTCGCGGCTACTTGCAGCGCCAGTTCACGGCCTGGACCCGCAGCGCGGCCGTCGGAATCGTTGCACAGGCCATCGGCTTTGGCGTGGCCCACGCCTACCAGGGCTCGATCCAGGTGATTGTCATCTCAGTCTACGGATGCCTCTTTGGACTCTTCGCGCTCTGGCGCAAGAGCCTGCGGTCAGGCATGATGGCGCACTTCCTGCAAGACGGCATCGGCGGCCTGTTGCTAGCGCGCTTCGCATTAAAGTAAACGCACTCTGGAACGAAGGCCCATCACCGGCTTCAGCGTATTCTCTTTACGCGATAGTAGAGCGTAAGCGCCGTCACCGACCCGCATGTCAGCAAACTAGCCGCCATCCCGAGAATCAGCGACAGATCGCGCTGAAAAACGCCATGCGCAATCCCAACCACCTGCAGCACGCTGAAGCCGCCAAAAGTGATCAACGAGATCCCCTCATCGCTCTTCTTCCGCCAAATGGCCAGCACCTGCGGCACAAAGAGCAGTGCATTGCATCCCAACCCAAGGCCAAAGATCACTGCGACAATCTCTTTCATGCCGCGTTCCTCCCATCAGGAGATCCCTGCGCTTCGCGCGCATCGCCAAATCTCGTTGCTCCGCGTGCCTTCGCCTTGGCTGCCTCCTCCTCCCGATTCCTGGGCGGAGCACTCGTCTCGAGAGCGCTCAGCAACCTTGCTGACGCAGCCGCGACCTCTTCCACCGCCTTCAGGAATGCCGCCTCGTTGACCCTTGAGGGTCTATTGAATCCGCTGACCTTGCGCACAAACTGCAGCGAAGCAGCGCGAATCTCCTCTTCTGTGACAGGAGGATGGAAGTTAAAAAGCAGCTTGATATTCCGGCACATCTATTTATCACCTCCTGCGACCGGAGCGGTGCGAGCGATCCCGTCTGTTCAACACTCTTTCTCTCCCTGTAGAATGCCCGAAGCGCACCGGCGGGCACAAAAAATGATGAACTACTTCGATCAAGTCTCTGAGGCAGCAGCTTTTTTGCGGGCCATGCTTGGCCCCTTAAGCACTCGCATCGGCATCGTTCTCGGCTCCGGGATGGGCGCGGTGGCCGACTCGCTGAGCGAGCGCATTGTCGTCCCTTATGCGGAGATTCCGCACTTTCCGCGCTCGACCGTCGAGGGTCACGCGGGACGGATTGTTGCCGGCAATCTGGGCGGCGCGCCAGTCGCGGCGATGCAGGGCCGCGTGCACTTCTATGAGGGCTACACGCCGGGGCAGGTGACCTTCCCAATGCGTGTGCTGGGCGCGCTGGGCATTCGTGTCGTGGTGTTGACCAACGCGGCCGGAGGCATTGCGGGAGGCTACAAGCAAGGCCAGTTGCTGGCGCTCTCTGACCACATCAATCTGATGGGTTGGAACCCTCTTGTCGGACCGAATGAACCGCGTTTTGCCGTGTGCAGCGGCGCGGGGCAGCGCTTTTTCGACATGACGGAGGCCTACTCGAAGCGGCTGCGCATACTGGCGAAGGATGCTGCCGCCGAAGAGGGATTTGGGCTCGACGAGGGCGTTTATCTTGCGGTCACGGGACCGAGCTTCGAAACGCCGGCTGAGATTCGAGCCTTCCGCACAATGGGAGCGACTCTGGTGGGCATGTCCACTGTGCCGGAGACTATCGTTGCCCGGCACATGGGAATCGAGGTGCTCGCTCTGAGTTGCGTCACCAACCTCGCCGCGGGACTGGGAGCCGCTCCGCTGAGCCACGAAGAGGTCTTCGAGACCGGCAAGCAGGTGGAGGAGCGTCTGGCTGGTCTGCTGGCCAGGCTTGCGCCGAGAATGTCCGGACTGCTCGATGCGGCGGTTGCGGCAGACCACCAACCCTGAATAACCTGCCTCTAAATTCACCAAAGCTTCCCACATTGGAGAAGTCGCATCTTTCTGTTGCCCACTTTGGTCTCTTTACCAAAGATTCATTTGAAAGTTATCAATCCCCGTCCTGCGTCCGATAACAATTAGAATCATGACAATGAACGTGATCAAACAGAAGGTGGTCATCTGGCTGCGCCAGGGCATCACTCCGGAGCGGCTGGCGCTCACGCTTGCTCTTGGCTTCGCCATCGGCTGCCTTCCTGTGGTCGGCATCACCACGGGCATCTGCCTGATCGTGGCCTCTTGTCTGCGGCTCAACTTTCCCGCCATTCAAGCGGCAAACTGGGTGGCCATGCCCTTTCAAGTGGCGCTGATCGTTCCATTTGTAAGGCTCGGCGGACGGCTGTTTGGCTTTGGCGCGGACCATGCTGTCGCCATGGGGCCGCTGCTGCACACGCCGACCTTTGCGATGATTGCCGGCATGGGCTGGCTAGCCGGGAAGGCGCTGCTGGCGTGGCTGGTGATCGCCATTCCCGCGGTTCTGCTCATGACGGCAACGCTGACCGTTCTGTTCCGCCATGTGCCGGCAGTGGCCGAGGCCGATGATGCTCACTTTGCCGCATAGGGATCGAGCACTGGCTTCGCGCTCTCAACCCAAGCGGTGTAGATCATGTCGCGCAACATGCTGGCTCCCGCAGCCAGCCGCTCAGCGGTAAACTCCCGGGACTCGACCGTTCCCGCGCCAGTGAAGCCGCCAGCCTTCTCCAACTGGTAGACCTTTTCCACGTACGTCTTCGTGTGGCGAAGATAAGCCAAATAGGCATCGAAGATGTCGCCATCGATAGCTTTTGGCGCGCTCATCTTCGCTCGCACCTCGGGCTCGCGCAGGTTGGCGTCGACAAACGGTCCCTCAAACTGCCAGTGAATCTTGTGATCCGTTGTATAGCCGTTCGGATTCGGCCCTACCCACCCGTTGTATTGAATCGTCGTGTGCAGCGGTTGCGATGCATCGCCAACGTAGTGGCCCAGCCAGCCGGCATAGAAGATGATTGCTTGCTCAACAGGCCGTGTATCCTGCTTTGCCGCGTTCCGGTTGCGATATTCGCGCATCGCGGCCTTGAGACGCTCCCAGACCTCAGTAGCTTCCCAGGGCTGCAGACCGATCTTCTCCGGACGCTGGCCCGACGCGAACACACTGGCCTCGAAGTCGAGCCGGCGGTGCGGCAACGGTCCCAGAGCATCGGCCGGTTCCAGATCGATGAAGTGCTCCGGGGCTTGCGCGGCGTTGAGCTCAGGCTCAGCCGGCGAACGCCACCGGTCCGGCTCCGGACCCAGATACTCGATCTCGGCCGCAGCTTCAGGCGAACGTAGAAAAGCTGGCACATCGGCGGGCAGAGTGGTTGCCGCCAGCCGGTTGATCATCTGATGGCCGCTATTGCCCCAGGCGCTGGCAACAGGTGGCTGAACCAGCATGCAAACCAGCCCAGCCGCGGCGACGGCGGATACAGCGAGTCGGGAAGAGACGGAAAGAGGCAGCATGAGGCAAGTATAGGTCGCTGTCCCAGGGAGGTTTTTTGAAAATTCTGCAACGCCTGCTACTTCAGGAAATCCTCCAGCGCCGCATCGAACTTTGCCGGCTGGTCGTACATGATGAAGTGCCGCGAGTCGTCGATCCGCGTCAGTATTGCGTTGGGCATGGATTTGTAGGCGGCACGCACGGTAGCCTCATAGGTCGCCGCGTCAGGCTGCTGCGCCGCCGGATCATACGCGTAGAGAATCAGCGCGGGCGTCTTGATCGACGCAACATCGGCGCGCAGATCGGTCTCGAGATCCTCCTCCATCGCCTCAACGGCCACACCTCGGTCGCTCGCGGCAAAGCTCGCCGCGATCATCTTCTGTGCCTCGGGACTCGTCACCATCCGGGCGGCCATCGTCGGCTGCATCGCCGCATACTGGTCCGCGGGCATGGCCATCATCTGCTGCTTGATCGCCTCTGCCTGCGGCATCATCTTCTCCGCAGTCGCTGCCGGGTCGATCAGCACCGATGTAAAGGGCAGGGTGTCCACGATGACGATCTTCTTCACATCCCCAGGGTGCTTATCGGCCAGCATGAGCGTCAGCAGCCCGCCCAGTGAGTGCCCGATCACGATTGGGTGCATCTTGTTCGCCACAATGTAGGTATGCAGCTCTTCGACGACTGGAACCAGTATCTGCCCGCTGGCATTCGCGCCGGCCTCGGTGCCCGCGAAACCGTTCACCTGCACGAGATGCAGACGGTAATTCGCGGCCAGCAGCATCGACTCCGCGTCCCAAACGGCTCGGGAAGTAGAGAGTCCGGGAATCATCAGCACATCCGGCTTGCCTGCGGTGCCCAGATCCATCACCGTGAAGCGCGCGGGCGCAAAGATCACCGTCTTGGGCGGGGGCAAAGTTTCTGAAGACAGGATGCTGGGCAGCGCCAATCCCGCTTGAACAAAACCAACGATGGCGATAAGACGAAGACCTCTCATGATCCGACTCCTTTTTTAGCCTGGAACGTAAAGCTAACTTTCCATTCATCCTACCCGCAAGTTCGATCCGATGTCAAGCCGGCTTGTCATTTTTTTGACATTCCCAATTCTCGGAGGAGCCGTCAGCCCTCATCGCTGAAGATTGCCTCAATATTAGTTCCAAAAAGTCGCGCCAGCTTGAAAGCCAGCGGCAAGCTCGGATCGAATTTGCCGGTCTCGATCGCGTTCACCGACTGGCGCGAGACCTGAAGCCGCTCGGCCAGATCGGCCTGCGACCACTCCCGTTCAGCTCGCAAGACACGCAGCCGGTTTTTCATCGGTACCTCAACTGAAGCACCCCGAGCGAGATGCCCGACAGTACGCAATAGAGCGGATACACCAGGATCAGATTCATGTGCTGAAGCCGCACGAAGCTCTCCAAGAATCCCCACACCACCGTCACTGAGAGCGTGGCGCCGATGCCCCAGATCAGCGACTGGATCTGCAGGTTGCGCATGAATTCATCTTTTTCCTCCGCGAGGTACATTCCGAAGACAGCCAGTTGCCCGATGATCGGTAGCGAGGGCAGGACGGCCAGCAGCCAAGCCAGCGGACCGGTGGGACGAAAGTGGACGAAGTACCAGACCGACAGAACCAGAGAGCCGGCATAAAGCGCCATTGCGACTGCAAAGCGCACGAGGTAGCGGCGTACAGCGGGATTGCTCATGCAACTCATGAAGATTCTCCTCTTTCCTTTCAAACAGCCCATCACGATTAGTCTTCTTTACAAAAAGACAATTAAACTTTACATCATCGCGTGCAAAATGTCAAGTTTCATTGACAACTATCTTTCCGGCGCTGGCGACATTCGATACAGAGAAGCATCAGCCGACACAGCCGGAGGATCTGTGGCTGGCGGCCTCAAAGGCCTTGTGTAGAAAGGCTGCTTACTCACAGCAGCACTTCTCACCCGCCGCAGGCGCAGCGTTTATTAGCCCCGCGCTTCACCAGTTTCCCAATGACGATGAGAGTGCATCCAATGTAGAGCTGCTTCGGTCCGCTAAACCAGGAAAGCATCGCCATTGTTCTACTGGTCGTTGTGCGCGCGCAAAGCGGTGGGGGCGCGCGTAAGCCAACATGGAGCGTAGCGGCCCAGGATATTAAAACTCATTGCGCGTTTCAGTCCTCCCCACTCGACACGCAACGGCAGATGCTCTAGGCTCAACCCATGGGATTCCAGCAATTCTTAGGCAACGCGGCAACCGTCACGCATTTGCGCGAGAGCATCCGTGCGCAGCGATTCCCGCAGTCTTTGATACTGGCTGGCCCACGCGGAGCGGGGAAGTACACGCTGGCCCTGATGCTCGCCCAGGCCGTCAACTGCCTCAACCCCACTGAAAGTGACAGCTTGCCCGACTTCTGCGGCTTGTGCGCCAACTGCACGCGCATCGCCCAGTCGTCAGATCTGGAAACCCTCGTCGCCGAAGCCGTGTCCGCCCGCGACGAGATGCGCGACATCGACAAGCGCGAGACCCGCATCCTCATCCAGACCCACCCGGATCTGCTCGTCGTTCCGCCCGACCCGCCGCAGTTGCTCATCAAGCTGGGTCAGGTCCGCCAGGTCATTCATGTGGCCTACTACCGCCCGCCGGCCGAGTCGCGCCGGACCTTCACCATCTTTACCTCGTCGGCGTTTATGAAAGAGGCAGCCAACTCGCTCCTCAAGGTTCTAGAAGAGCCACCCCAGCACAGCTCGCTGATCCTGCTCACTGAGAATCCTCAGGAGCTGCTGCAAACCATCCGCTCCCGCGCCGTCGTTCACAGGCTTGGCGCGATTCCACCCTCCGATCTTGAATCTCTGCTAGCCCGCCGCCGCCCTGGACTCAAGCAGCAGGACCGAGCTCTCGCCGCGCGACTCGCCGAGGGTGCTGTCGGCCGCGCGCTCACCCTCGATCTCGACATCTATCTCGCGAGCCGTCAGGACGCGCTGATTGTGCTGCACACTGCCATGCGTGAGCCCGACTACTCCGCGCTCTTCCGCGCAACCGAAACCTACCGCGCCGGCGCCGATGGCCAGGAGAAGACCATCAACCTGCTCCGCGCGCTCGGCAGCCTCGTCGAAGATCTGCTCTTGATCGTCGCTGGCACGCCGCAGCTGATCCGCAACCTCGACATCGAGTCCGAACTGGCCCGCCTGGCACAGGGCATCAACGTCGATTGGATCGATTCCGCCGCTTACGCCCTCGCGCAGGTCGAACAAGGCATGCGCCGCAACCTGCTCCGCTCTCTCTCGCTCGACGCCATGGCCGTCAGCCTTGCACGCAGTTAGCAACCCAGTCCTAACGAGGAATTCATACCTATGAACCTTGAATCCAATCTCTCCAGTGGCACCAAGCCAGCTGCTCGCGCGACGAAGCGCGCTCAGAACCGGCCGGTTCACGTCTCGAATCTCCGTCTGCCCGCCTACGGCTATGGCGCGGGTCACGAGCAGGATCTGCCTCAACGTCAGGCCGAGCTCTTCTACATGCAAAAGCAGATTCAGACGCAGACACCGATGGTCCTTGTGCTTGAAGACGGCGAGACCGTGGAGGGCTGCATCGAGTGGTACGACCGCAATGTACTCAAGGTCCGCGGCCGCAGCAAGACGCTCGTCTACAAAGCCGCCATCAAGTACATGTACAAGCTGGGCGATGCGGGACAATAAAAGAGCAGGGACTAGGGACTAAGGGACTAGTTGGCCAGCGGGTTAACAAGTTTACCGAACGTTTGCCAAAGAAAGCATCAGCTTCAAGGCTAGTCCCTTAATCCCTCAGTCCCTCAGCCCTTAGTCCCCGCTTTTTTCAGCCGGTCGCGGATCGCCATTCCAATTCCTTCGGCCGGCGGCAGCGGGCACAGAATCACCGTGCAGCCGAGGTCGTCCAGCTCGCGCAGCCCCGCGTAGAGCGCATGAGCCATCTTGTCTGGCGCAGCCCACTGCCCCCATGCGAATACCGCCGCAACTCCATCCGGCGCGGAAACCTCGGCGGGCAGCATCACTCCGACTCGTTCGGCTGCAAGGCCGCACGCAGCCTCGGTCAGCCGCGCAGCCAACTCACCTAACTCGCTGTCAACCAGCACCAGCCTCGCCCTCGGCGCGTAATGCCGCAGTCCCACACCCGGCGAAGGCAGCGCCTCCGGCGGCTCGGGCTTCGCAACTCCGCCATCGCGATAGAGCCCCACCGGGCCCGCTATTCGACGAATTTGCTCCAACGTCACCGCACCTGGCCGGTAGACGATCATCGGCTCCGCACACGGATCGAGCACCGTCGACTCGACTCCGGTTTCAGTCCTTCCGGCGTCGAGCAGCGCATCGATGCGGCCGTCCAGATCCGCCAGCACATGCTCGGCCGAGGTCGGACTGATATGGCCAAAGCGATTGGCGCTGGGCGCCGCCACCGGCACACCGGCACGCCCGATCAGCTCCAGCGCCACCGGATGGGCCGGCATCCGCACGCCTACGAGTGGCCGGCCCGCCGTGACTGCATCGGGCACTACCTCCGAGCGCGGCAACAGGAGCGTCAGCGGACCCGGCCAATAGGCCTTCATCAGCTTCCGCGCCCGCTCGTGAAACCCCGTCGTCAATTCAGCCAGCGCGGCCTCGTTGGCGATGTGCACAATCACCGGATCCCACTTGGGCCGCTCCTTGGCAGCAAAGATCCGCGCCACCGCACTCTCATCCAGCGCATTCGCACCCAGCCCATAGACCGTCTCGGTAGGAAAGGCCACCAGCCCGCCGCCACGCAAGATCGCCGCCGCCCGCTCAAGCGTCTCCTGAGCCTGTGCGGTGTCGAGATGGGCCGCCTCCACCGCCAATCGCAATGTCTTCACGTCTTCTATTGTCGCCTCCCGGTCCGCCTCAGGCCCGCTGCCGTATACTCGCCTTTTACGATGCCCATCGAGACCGAGATCAAATTTCGCGTAGAAGACCTGGCCGCCCTCAATCAGCGCCTCCAGGCCGCCGGCTTCACCCTGCAAACCGCGCGCGCCTTCGAGAGCAACGTCCTCTACGACACGCCCGACCGCTCGATGCGCGCCCGCACCGAGATTCTGCGCATCCGCAGCTACGCCGGCCGCTGGACCATCACTCACAAGCGGCTTCCGGATTCAGGCCCAGGCGAAGACACGCACAAGCACCGCATCGAGACCGAAACCGAAGTCGCCGACGGCGAGGCGATGGCTCAGGTCTTTCTTTCGATCGGCCTTATTCCGGCCTTCCGCTATGAAAAGTGGCGCGCCGAGTGGACCGACGGCGATGGCCATTGCGTCGTCGACGAAACCCCCATCGGAAACTTCGCCGAGCTCGAAGGCTCGTCTGAGTGGATCGACAGCGCCGCGGCCCGCCTCGGCGTCGCGCCGGCTCACTACATCACCCTCAGCTACGGCCGGCTCTTCGACCAATGGCGCGAGCAGCACCACTCAGCCATCCAGGACCTCACCTTCGAAGCGATAAAGAGCAGCTTTTAGCCATTAGCTCTTAGCTCGACCGTCACTGCATCGGACCGTCCTTGCCTCCAAAAAACTCCGATCGCCGTCCCCGTTTACCGTCGCCGACGACGCACAAACGCTATCAACCAGCTAGAAGCTAACCGCTGAAAGCCAGCAGCTGCTTTTAGCTGTTTCTTCAGTAATCAGAATCTCAAAACGGATTAATGGCGGTTCATTTGACGCCGATAACCCCAAAGAGCGGCATCTAAGCCCAGGGGTCTTTCATGAAAAAGAAGCAATTCAGTTCTCATTGCATTGAGCTGCGGCCTGCGGGAGTGCGGGGCCTTCGACGGGCTGCGCTCGCGCTGGCGTTGGCCCTCGCCATTTCCGCCGGTGCGGCCGACACGCGCGCCGTCAAGACACGCGTTGCGCCAGTCTACCCCGAGATAGCCAAACGCATGAGAATCGTCGGCGAGGTCAAGTTCTCGGTTACCGTGGACCCGGAAGGGAACGTAGTCGATGTTAAGAAGGTCAGCGGAAACACAATGCTCTCGGCCGCGGCCGAGGATGCCGTGCGTAAATGGAAGTTCGAATCTGGCGCGGGCACGGCCACGGTGGAGGTCTCTCTCAACTTTGCGCTTGGTCAATAGCCGGAGCGCGCTCCACCTTGCTGAGACTGAGCGAGGCGTCGAAGCAGGCAAATGGAAACAACCGATGCAATGCCGGTACCCGACCCGATCTCCAACGCCTCTGGCGATGTGGTGCTCTCTTTAGCAGTCATCGATCCAGACGACCAGAGCCGCAAGGACGTCGCCGGCGCTCTGGCGGGGTTTCAGGGCACGACGGTGCGCGAATACTCGTCCTTCCCCGCCGACCTCGACGATC
Organism: Occallatibacter sp.; assembly: GCA_050010735.1. Taxonomy (GTDB): domain Bacteria; phylum Acidobacteriota; class Terriglobia; order Terriglobales; family Acidobacteriaceae; genus Telmatobacter. The sequence continues at coordinate 12,827 of JBEKKL010000064.1, forward strand.
TGCCGCAGATGCTTGAGAAGCGTTACGACGTCGTTCTGATCGGCATCGACAGCGACCCGGAGTACGCCTTTGATGTAGTTGAGAGCATCTGTTCCCATAACTCCAGCGCGGTCATGGTCTACTCGGCTCAAACCCAGCTTGAGCTGGCCATTCGCTTCATGCGCGCGGGCGCTCGCGAATTCCTCACGGTACCGCTGCTCCGCGCCGACATCGTAGGTGCGCTGGCTCGCGCCTCGATCCGCCGCTCGGCGGGCTGCCATGGCAAGCGGACCGGCAGAAGGCTCTTCGTTTTTCTTGGCTCCAAGGGCGGTTGCGGGGTGACGACTATCGCCGCCAACTTTGCGATCGCGCTGGCGCAGGAGTCAGGCCAGCGAACCCTGCTGATCGACTTCGGAGTGCCTCTGGGAGACGCCGCTATCACCCTCGGCATGACCGCCGAGTACTCTATCGCGAATGCCTTTCAGGATGTCAGCCGGTTGGACCCAAACTTTCTGCGCTCGCTCATTGCCAAGCACAGCTCAGGCCTCTCGGTCCTCGCCTCTCCTGGCGAGTTCTCGCCCGTGCAGCCCAGCAATGAAGCGATCGATAAGCTGCTGACCGTTGCCCGCCAATCCTTCGACTATGTAGTCGTCGATGCCGGCTCGAGAGTCGACTTGCGCGGCACCTCTCTCTTCGATGACTCCACCAGCATCTACCTCATCACACAGGTTGGTGTCTCGGAGCTGCGCAACTCCAATCGCCTGATCACGCAGTTTTTCTGCAACCGCAATCGCAAGCTCCAGATCGTGCTCAATCGATTCACGCCCCAAGCTCTGGTCTTCGATGAAAAGCAGATCAACAAGGCCCTCACCCGGCCCGCCCACTGGAAGATCCCCGACGACTACGCCAACGCCCGACGCACCCAGAACACGGCTAAGCCGGTCGCGCTTCAGGACACACCCATCTCCAAGGTCATCCGCCGCATGGCCAGAACAGCCTGCGGCCTCCCCGCCAACCGCGAGAAGAAAGGCTTCTTCCTCTTCCGCAAGGAATTCTGGTTCTCTTCCAAGCCAGCTCGTGAAACCGCCGACGCGGTGCAAGGATAAACCAGCCTTCTACTTCTCCGCCCCGTGGCACTTCTTGTACTTCTTCCCGCTGCCGCAGGGACAAGGATCGTTGCGCCCCACCTTCTCGCCCGTCCGCCGTTGCGTGGGCTGGCTCGCATCTCCGCCCGACCGGCTCGCCGCCTCCAGCTCCCGCTGCTTCTTGCGCTGGAATTCTTTTTCCAGAGCGTCGATGGTCGTCGAGGGCTGGCGCGTTGAAATCGAGATCTCTCGCGGGCCCGCCTCCAGCGTCGGAGGTTGTACGGCGCTGGAAACCGGCGGCGCTGGTGGGACTGGACGGCGCGGCGCCGTGCTACCCAGCGGTTCTCCGTCCGGGCCGAGAATCTGCATTCTGAAGAGGAACCGGACTGTGTCCTCCTGGAACTTCAGCATCATCGCCTCAAACATATCGAAGGACTCGCGCTTGTACTCCACCAGCGGATCGCGCTGCGCATAACCACGCAGATTGATCCCTTCCTTCAGGTGGTCCATCGACAGCAGATGGTCCTTCCACAGCCCGTCGATCACGCTCAGCATTACCATCCGCTCGTGATAGCGCATGGTCGCGGTCGATAGTATCTTCTCCTTGGCCGCGTACTGCTCCTTCAGCTTGTCGAAGATCGTCTCGCCCAGCTCATGCCGGCTCAGTTGGCGCGGATCGACTCCAGTGGCGCCGATATTCAGCGATGCGAGTTTTAGTCCGAAGTGGTCGGTCAGCTTCTCGTCCAGTCCCTTCATGTCCCACTGGTCCGGATGCAGCTTCTCGCCGGCAAACTCATCCAGGATGCTGCTCAGAATCCCGCCGACATAATCCTCCAGGATCAGCTCGCGTTGATCCACGCCCTCAAGCAGCTGCCGCCGCAGCCCATACACTGCTTCGCGCTGCTTGTTCATCACATCGTCGTATTCAAGCAGATGTTTGCGGGATTCGAAGTTCTGCGCCTCGACGCCCTTCTGCGCATTCTCAATTTGCTTCGAAACCATCCGCGACTCGATGGGCACATCCTCTTCCATGCTCCGGTGCAGCATCGTCCCCACCCAGTTCTTGGCGAAGATGCGCATCAGATCGTCTTCGAGCGAAAGATAAAAACGAGACGCGCCGGGATCTCCCTGACGGCCCGCGCGTCCGCGCAACTGGTTGTCGATGCGCCGCGACTCATGCCGCTCCGTGCCCAGAATGAAGAGCCCCCCGGCCTCGATCACCTGGTCGTGTTCGGCTCGCGCAGCATCGGCGTGAACCTTGAAGACCTCGGCCCACTCCGGCTCCGCAATCTCAAACTCCTGGCCCTGATAGTAGAAGCGCAAAAATCCCGCCGGCGCCATCGGATTGATCGCGCCCTCGGCTACGCTGATCGCCCGCGCCTTGCTCTTCTTCACCAGCTCCTGCCGCGCCATGAAGTCGGGATTGCCGCCCAGCAGAATATCGGTTCCGCGCCCGGCCATGTTGGTCGAGATCGTCACCACTCCGAGCCTTCCGGCCTGCGCCACGATCTCCGCCTCGCGCTCATGGAACTTGGCGTTCAACACCACGTGGCGCACGCCCTTGCGCTGCAGGATCGCCGACAAACGCTCCGACTTTTCAATCGAGACCGTGCCCACCAGCACAGGCTGCTTGTTCTCGTGCAACCTGGCGATCTCTTCAGCCGCCGCCTTGAACTTCTCCTTCTCCGTGCGGTAGACCACATCGGGATTCTCAAGCCTCAGCATCGGCTTGTTTGTCGGAATGACGACGATCTCCAGCTTGTAGATCTTCTCGAACTCAGCCGCTTCGGTCTCCGCCGTTCCCGTCATGCCGCTCAGCTTCTTATAGAGGCGGAAGTAATTCTGAAAGGTGATCGTGGCCAGCGTCTGATCTTCCTTGCGGATGTTCACGCCCTCTTTGGCCTCGATCGACTGGTGCAGCCCGTCTGACCAGCGCCGCCCCGGCATCAGGCGGCCAGTGAAGGTATCGACGATGATCACCTCGCCGTCCTTCACCACATACTCGACGTCGCGATGATAGAGCGCGTGGGCCTTAATCGCCGTCTCGACGTAGTGCTTCAGTTCCCAGTTCTCCGCATCTGCAATGTTGCCGATCCCCAGCGCCTTTTCAATCGTGACCCAGCCATCGTCGGTCACGCCGATCGTTCGCTGCTTCTCATCCACAATGTAGTCGCCGGTCAGATACTTCTCGCCCTCGCCCAGTTGTATTCCCAGCTCCTTCTGGCGCTCAGTGTCGCGATACTCGATCTCCTCGCCCTTCTCCAGTTGAGGAATGATCTTCCGCACGCGCGCATACTTGTCGGTCGTCTGGTCTGTTGGGCCGGAGATGATCAGCGGCGTCCGCGCCTCGTCGATCAAAATCGAGTCCACCTCGTCGACGATCGAGTAGTAGTGCCCGCGCTGCACGCAATCTTTGATCTCGAACTTCATGTTGTCGCGCAGGTAGTCGAAGCCAAATTCGTTATTCGTTCCGTAGGTGATGTCGGCCCCGTATGCGGCCCGCCGCTCGTCATCGCTCAGGTCGTGCACGATCACGCCCACTGTCAGCCCCAGGAACTCGTAGATTTTGCCCATCCACTCGGCGTCGCGCTTTGCCAGGTAGTCGTTCACCGTCACAACATGCACGCCGTGGCCTGCCAGCGCATTCAGATAGCAGGCCAGAGTGGCAACGAGCGTTTTGCCTTCGCCCGTCTTCATTTCGGAGATCTTGCCCTGGTGCAGCACCATGCCACCGATCAACTGCACGTCAAAGTGCCGCATCTGCACCGACCGCCAGCCCGCCTCGCGCACCACCGCAAAGGCCTCGGGCAAAATCTCGTCCAGCGCCTCGCGCTCGGCCTTGTCCTGCTCCGCGGCTCTCTGATCGGCAAGCTCCCGCGCGTCCGTCTCGCGCCCTTCGGCACGCAGTTCGTCAGGATTTGCAAATCCCTTCAGCCTCTCCGCGACCCGCTCCGCAATCCGTGCCCGAAACTCCGCCGTTTTGGCCCGCAACTCTTCGTCGGTAAGCTTCTTCGTATCTTCTTCCAGAGCGTTGATCAAGGCCACAATCGGCATCAGCCGCTTGATGAGACGCTCGTTCGCCGTGCCAAAAATCTTCGTTAAGACTTTATCGAAAAACACAGGATTCTCCGTCTACCAGTGTAAATGCTGAGGGTTGCAGCGGTTGGTACACCGCCGGTTCAGAAGGAACTACAGGTGCCCATGTCTGACGCACGCTCATCGCGTCAGATATGGGAAACCATGAACCTCAATCAGTCATCTTCACCCAGCTTCTAACTCAAAGCCACAGCACCAGCCTGTCAACCGGGTCGCCCCGCCTAAATCCGCTTGAGCTGCCGGTTCAATTGCTTATTCAGATTTTCCGGATCGCCCTCATCATCCTCGTCTGCATCCTCGTCCGCCTGCATCCTCAGAATGCAAGCAGCGCTGGGCCGGTAAAACACCCACATCACCTGGAGAAGAGCCATCCCCATCGCAAGGCAACAGGAAACCACCCTGGAACTCTTCCCGGCTGAACGGCGGCTTCGCCACAAACGAAGACGCATCCAAGAGAAATGAATGACAGCCACAACAACCAAGAGAGATGGAATGAACCCGATCCAAATGCACCAGGCCAAAATCGCATGGACATTCATAAGCACCCTTTTCAAAACAGCAGGCAAAACTTCCCGAATAGATAAGCCGCGGCGCGAAACGGCGCAAAGCCGCTCTGCAAAAGCCGGGCCAGACTGGAAGAGTTAAGCGAGTGCGAAGGGTGGTGGGCGTTGGAAGAGCGCAGGAAGCGCCGGAGCCTCGGGCGCGCGGCTAGTGTACTCATCGGTCAGCGGCGCGAGCAGACTGAGGGGCGAGATGAGTCCAACGAAGAGAAGCGGCACGATCGCCAGCGAATCCATGCTTCCGGCATTGCTGTGTGGGATCAGCAGGCAGACAAGCGCGATTCCAATTGCGATTGCCGCAATCAATAGCCATCCGCGCTGCCGCCTGTTCAACTTCATTGCATCTTCTCTCACCGGAAGTATACCGGATAGCGGGGAAGCACACAAACAGAGCACTATACCGTCCCGGTACAATGGGGGGAGACAGGCGAACCCGACTTAGCCGATGGCCGACGAACAACAAAAGAAGCCCAAAAAGCCCGATGATGAAGTGGCGGGCAAGGTCTACGACTTCCGCCTCATCCGAAGGCTCGGCCACTACCTGCGTCCTTACTGGATTCAGGCGACCGTCTCGACTCTGGCCATCTCGCTCAAATCCCTTTGCGATGTCGCCGGTCCCTACCTGGTGATGGTCGGCATCGACCGCTACTTCGCCCCAGGAGCGAACGCAACCCACCCCGCCGGATTTGTTGTCCAGATGCTGAGCAAGACCAACTGGCTCGGCCGCCTGCTCCCCGACGACCCCTATCAAGGCATCACCCGTCTGGCCGCCATCTATCTCGGTGCGCTGCTCTGCGCCTATCTCTTCCAATTCATCCAGACCTACCTGATGCAGTGGACCGGCCAGAAGCTTATGTTCGATCTGCGGAAGGCCATCTTCCGCCACATGCAGCAAATGCATGTTGGTTTTTTTGACGCGCATCCCGTAGGCCGCCTGGTTACCCGCATCACTTCCGACGTCGACGCCATCAACGAGATGTTCACAGCTGGAGTGCTGGCCATTGTCGACGACTCGCTGAACCTTACGTTCATGGCCATTCTGATGCTGAGGATCAACTGGTGGCTTGCCTTGCTGGCCTTCAGCGTGCTGCCGCTGATCCTGGTGGTGACGCGCCTGTTCCGCGACCATGTTCGCGCCAGCTTCCGGCGTGTTCGCACCGCCATCGGACGCATCAACAGCTTCACTCAGGAACACATCTCCGGCATGAGCGTGGTGCAGCTCTTCAACCGCGAACAGCGCGCCTTTGACGACTTCGAAGATGTGAATCGTCAGCACATGATCGCCTTCAAAGACACCATCTTCGCCTACGCGCTTTTTTATCCCGCCGTCGACCTGCTCTCCGCCATAGCCATCGCGCTGGTCATCTGGCGCGGCGGCTTCGGCGTCCTGTCGGGCGTGGTGACCATCGGCGTGCTCAATATGTTTGTCCAGTACTCGTTGCGCTTCTGGCGGCCGATCCAGGACATGAGCGACAAGTACAACATTCTGCAGTCGGCCATGGCGGCCAGCGAGCGCATTTTTAAACTCCTTGACATCGAGCCGGAGATTATCTCGCCCGACCATCCGCTTGCAGGAGACGGCAGCAATCGAATCGAATTCCGCCACGTCTGGTTTAGCTATCAAAAACTCAGCGAGGAGCAAAAGGCCGACGTGGAGCGGATCGCAGCCGGCGGGTCCACGCTCGGCGGCCTGGCCGCGATCCCCGGCGTCGAATGGGTTCTGAAAGACGTTTCATTTGTTGTCGAACCAGGCCAGACGGTGGCCATCGTCGGCCACACGGGCGCCGGAAAGACCACCCTCATCAGCCTGATGATGCGCTTTTATGACGTGACGGCCGGGCAGATTGTTGTGGATGGCGTGGACCTGCGCCAGCACGATCTGAATGCATTGCGGAGTCACTTCGCTGTTGTGTTGCAGGATCCGTTTTTGTTCACCGGTACGCTGACTGAGAATATTCGATTCGGCAACGAGAGCATCACGGATGCAGGCCTTCGCCAGGCCGCGCGCGACGTCAATGTGCTGGACTTCATCGAGAGCCTGCCCAAGCAATTTGAGGAACCCGTGCGGGAGCGCGGCAATTCACTCTCGACAGGCCAGAAGCAACTCATCAATTTTGCCCGCGCACTAGCTTACAATCCGCGCATCCTAATCCTCGACGAGGCCACATCGAGTGTGGACACCGACACCGAACTGCGCATTCGCGGAGCATTGGAGCGCATGGTCGAAGGCAGGACCAGCGTTCTCATCGCGCATCGTCTCTCTACCGTGCAGCGTGCCGATACGATTCTCGTGATGCACAAGGCGCAACTGCGCGAGATGGGTTCGCACCAGCAACTGCTGGCACAGCGTGGCCTTTACTGGAAGCTTTACCAGCTTCAGTACAAGGACCAGGAGGCCGACGCGGTGGCGAACGGCGTGCGTCAGCCAACGATCGCGCCAGCCGTCTAGTTAACGCACGCGATGCCGCCGTATATGATCTCCATTACAGGTTCAGTCCCCTCGCAGAACCCCAGGTGATCCTATGACGGCTTCCGCACCCGGCGCATTCGATTCCAAATCGCAGTTGCGCAAGACCATGGGTTTTTGGGATGTGCTGCTCTTCAATATCGCCACGGTCCTGGGGCCTCGCTGGATCGCGGCCGCAGGACACAATGGCCCCTCATCGATCAGCCTGTGGGCGATCGCCGCGGTTTTTTTCTTTGTGCCCGGTGCGCTTGTGATCAATGAGCTTTCATCACGCTTTCCCGACGAAGGCGGGCTCTACGCATGGTCTAAAGAGGCCTTCGGTCCCTTTCATGGATTTGTGGCAGGATGGACCTACTGGATATACACATTCTTTTATTTTCCCGGTTTGCTTTTGGCCAGCGCCTCGATGGCCGCCTACATCATCGGTGGCCGCGGCTCCGTTCTTTCGCAGGACAGAACCTTTCAACTGACGGTCTCGTTATCCATACTTCTGGTCGCAGTCTTTCTGAATATCATCGGACTGAATATCGGCAAGTGGCTGCAGAACGCCGGTGGTGTTGGCACCTACCTACCGCTGGTCATGCTTGTTGTCATCGCTGTGATTGTCTGTTCTCGGCAGGGCGTGGCTACACACTTCACCTGGACGAACATGATGCCTACGTGGAATCTGGGCACCGTCAACTTCTGGTCGCAGATCGCTTTTGCTTTTACCGGTCTCGAGTTGGTTTCTGCGATGAGCGAAGAGGTGCGCGACCCGCGCCGTACTTTGCCGCGAGCGGTCTTTGGCGCGGGTGTGCTGATTGCACTCATGTATATCGTTGGCACCTTTGCAATTCTCTCATTGGTCCCCGCCACCGACATCGACCCAGAGAGTGGTGTCTTTCATGCCATCACCATCGGGTCGGTCGCGCTTAAGCTCGGATTCCTGGGCGTGGTAGCGGCGTTGCTAGTCACTGCTGGCAACGCTGGCGGCGTGGGCTCGACCGTGGCAGGCATTTCACGTGTACCCTTTGTAGTCGGTGTTGATCGCTACCTGCCCGCCGCCTTCGGCAAGATTCATCCTCGTTGGAAGACTCCCTGGGTGTCCATTCTCGTGCAGGCCACAATCTCCGCTGTCATTCTGCTTGCAAGCGAGATCAATGAGACGACTCTGGGAGCTTACCAGAAGCTAATCTCTGCTGGAACCATTCTCTACTTCATTCCATTTCTTTACATGTTCGCGGCCGTCATCAAGCTTGCCCGGCGAAAGGATCGCAATGAGAATCCTCATGCGGTGCTGGTGCCAGGAGGAATCGTTGGCATTTGGATTTGTGGAAGCCTCGGATTTATCGTCGTGCTCGCGGGTATTGTGCTTTCTTTCATCCCTCCGGGCGATTCCTCCGACAAGCTTGGATTTGCGGTCACGCTGCTGGTGGGAACGCCAGTCTTCGTTCTCATTGGCTTGATGTTGTATTGGCGAGGATCGCGCGCAAAGCAGACGGTGTCGTAGCGATTGCGGCGCGATGCCGGGCGCGGGCGAGGCTCACTGGGAGTGCGAGTTTTCGTCTCGATCAACTCAACCAGCCGCTCGTCAGCCAGCCGTCAACTCGACGAGTTTGCGCTCGGGCTCGGCATTCGCCCCGCCGGTGCTGTAGGCGCCAAGGCTCGCCGCCATGCTTTCGAGCTTGTCGGCATTTGCCGAGAGCGCGCAAGGATGATCGTGCGTCTCAAGCATCGGCCCGTTGTCGCGGATCATGGTGAAGAAGGAACCGGCAAGAGCCTCGGAGACCGACGAAGTCTTCACGTTGTGCGTGGCCAGCGCCGAGAAGGGGCAAGCCGTCACGTCGCCGGCTGGAGTGACATGCGCGAAACCTCGCCCGGCCGAGACGCAACCGCCGAAGAACTCTTCATCGGCAGGCGAGTGAACGAGATAGGCCGCACCAGTCTCGCGGCTACGATAGCGAAGGACCGTCTCGCGAAAACGCAGACGCTTCACCTCAGGAATTGGAGCGATGCCATCGCCTTGGCCGGTCGGGATCTGTTCGATGAAGAAGGCGAGCGGTCCGCTGCGGGCCATCATTGCATCGATCTTCCGCTCATCGGTCCAGTAGTCGATATTCGCGGCGCCAACCGTGATGGAGAGGCCAGTGAGAACGCCGGCATCGCGAAGCCGGTCGAGCGAGCGCAGCGCGCTCTCGTAGACGCCGTGACCTCTGCGCTCGTCGGTCAGTCGGCGATCGCCCTCAAGGCTCACAACAACGGCGGTGTTGCGGCAGAGCTTTAGAGTCTCGTAGTCGCGCCGCTCGCGCAAGGCCGTTCCATTCGTGAAAACAAGAAACATGCGATCGGGAAATTCACGGAAGAGATCAGCGATCCCCGGCAACATAAACGGCTCGCCGCCAGCGATTACAAAACCCATCACCCCCACTTCGGCAGCTTCGGCAATCACTCTCCTCCAGTCATCCAGGCCAAGCGGCTTGCGTGCATCCGGAGCGCCCGTGGTGATTCCAACTGCTCCGGCAAAACAGCCTGTGCAGCGCAGATTGCAGCGCGAAGTGACGCTGAGAACGAGAAATGGAGGCACCTGCCTTCCAACTTCGAGCGCGTCGTCGCGCATGCGGCTCGTCTTGCGATGCGCTCGCGCGAGGCGGAAAAACGCCGGTAGGTGCCGCGGATGCCGGAGCGCCCAGGGGATGAAGATGCGCGGCAAGTTTGGATCGACATCTTTAAGCAAACTTTCGATGCCGGGAACGCGGCGGGAATGCGTTTCAGTGCTTGGGAAGGCCAGTTCTGGCATGGATAGTGCTCCCTGGAGTGCGTGGCAGTTACTGATCGATACGTGCCGTCGGCATGAATGGTTCCATTCATGCGAACGATGAAGCAGCCAGCGCAGGCAATACGTGCGGCCATCCTCCTTACGGCCCCTTTACGAAAAGTGGGCGAAAATGGACTATGTTCAGTCGAATGAACCGCGCCCACCGGGCTCTTCCCGTCATCCTAGGCGTTGTCGCGCTGGCCAGCGTCGGCGCGCTCTTCGTCTGGGATGCTCGCCCGCTGCTCTTTCCCGCCGGAGCTCACAACGTTCTGGGCGCAGTGCCGCTTGCGATGATTGCTCTCGCCTACCTCGTCTATCAGAGCGCACACCGGCCTGCGCACATGGAGGCCGTGAAGGCAATCCTGCTGGCCATCGCCTTTCTCTTCTGGGCCGCCAACCAACTCTGGCCGGCTCTGCCTCAAGCAACTCTCTTCAACGATATTGCAATCGGTCTGTTCGTTCTTGATGTCTTCCTTGTTCTGATTGGCTGGCCAGCCACATCGCCGGACGAATCCTTTGCCGAGATTTATCCGGC
>JBEKKL010000065.1:0-22869 GCA_050010735.1 Occallatibacter sp.
CGGATCAGCCAGTCCATTATCTGGATCGGGAAGGACGCTTAATGGAGCCGTTGGGCGCGCTGATGTTATGGAGAAATCGTCTCCGTGGGTTGTTTGAAGATTTGGGCAAGCCGGCTTCGGTTCTCCTGGCGCGCCATGCCGTTCCACGTCGCGTCGGTGGAACAGACGCTGATCCGGCGAGGGAGTGTATCGATGCGGTTCAGCGACTCGCGAGCGAATGCAACATCACCGCAGATGCGTTCCTAACGCTGGCTGCCGGACAGGGATTGTTCAATACCGATCGGGTCTGGAGCAACCCGCGCACAGATGTGCCGTACCAAGCAGGCTTGTACAACTTCACGAAACGCGATTATGTCGTTCGAAACGCGACAGACGCCGACCTGGAGTCACTTTGCCGGCTGGAAGAACTCTGTTGGCGGCACACGCGCAGTTCCCGGGAGAAGATCCGGAATCGCATCCTGACCCACCCTGCCGGGCAATTTGTTTTGGAAAAGGACGGTGTTGTACTCGGCGTCCTCTACAGCCAACGCATTGCGTCGGCTGATGCACTCATGACGCGCACCGCGGCGGATGTTCATGAGCTGTTCCACCCGTCGGGCCCGATTGTTCAGTTATTAGCTGTCAATATCGATCCGGAAGTGCAGGACGTGAGCTATGGCGATCAGTTGCTGGAGTTCATGCTACAGCGCTGCGGCTTGATGGCAGGCGTTACTCAGGTGGTCGGAGTGACGTTGTGCAAACACTATCATACTGAACACGAGATGCCGTTTGAGGAATACATCCGGCTGGAAGGTAGCGGCCAGGATCCGGTGCTGACATTTCATCAGTCGCACGGCGCAGGGATCGTCGGCGCCGTTCCAGGGTATCGGCCCGAGGATCATGCGAACCGCGGAAATGGCGTATTGGTGGCTTACGACATCGCGAACCGCATTCCATCGCATATGCGCGCGAAGGAAGAAGACAAGACCGAGGGTGCGGCGACATCGGCTGAATCGGTGATGAACCCGCAGGCGCTCCGCGATCTTGTTTGCGCGGAAGCGGCAAAGCTGTTGGGAATCGATGCGGGAGTATGCGATCTCGACCGTCCCCTTATGGAGATGGGATTGGATTCTGCGGACCTGTTGAAGTTTCAACGATGCCTGGAAGAACCGTTGGGCCTGAAACTTGGAGCGGCGTTTTTCTTTGAGCACAATAGCTTGCGGAAAGTCATTGGATATCTGGAAAGCAAACTGCACGTCGATGGGAGTTCGGAGGCGATTCGTAACGACGCGCAGAACAACGCCGAATACGCCTCAGAAATTCATGCATCGGCAAATTTGCAGGCGGGAAGCAGTCCTATCTCCGATAAAGATGTCGCGATCATCGGCATGTCGTGCAAACTCCCTGGAGGTATTGAGACACCGGCGCAATTATGGCAGGCGCTGGCTACAGCCAAAAGCGTGATCGAGTGCTATCCCCGATCGAGAGGGCCTTGGCCGGCGGAAGGCGAGAGGCCCGGCTTAGAGCGTGGCGGCTTTGTCCATGACGCGGATGCCTTCGACGCCTCCTTCTTCCGCATATCCCCCGCAGAAGCGCAGCGTATTGATCCCCAGCAGCGCATCCTGCTACAGCTTGCATGGGCGTGCCTTGAAGACGCCTCCATTCTGCCGGCCGAGCTAAAGGGGACGAATGCTGGCGTATTCATAGGAGCCAGCAACTGCGACTACGGCCGCCTGATCCAGGATGCGGGGCTCAAAGTGGAGGCCCACCACGGCGTGGGCAGTTCATTGGCCGTTTTGGCTAATCGCATATCTTATTTCTACGATTTTTCCGGTCCTAGCCTGGTCATTGATACGGCCTGCTCCTCTTCGCTTGTCGCCTTACATTCAGCCGTTCAATCTTTACGGTCGGGAGAATGCGCGGTGGCGCTGGCAGGTGGAATCAACCTGATTTGCCACCAGGACTTGGCGATTGCCTATCATGAAGCCGGCATGCTGGCGCCCGACGGCGTGTGCAAAGCATTCGACGTTGCTGCCAACGGTTATGTTCGTGCGGAGGGCGCGGTGCTGTTATTGCTCAAGCCGCTGACCAAGGCCGTGGCCGACGGTGATCGCATCCATGCTGTCATCAAAGGCAGCGCGGTCAACCATGGAGGGCTTGCCGGGGGACTCACCGTTCCCAATCCAAACAAACAAAGCGAATTGCTCGCAGCGGCCTGGAAAAACGCGGGAATCACTCCGTCGGAGTTGAGTTATATCGAGGCTCACGGCACCGGCACGCCGTTGGGCGATCCGATTGAAGTGCAGGGTATCCTGTCTGCCTATGACAGGCTCGGCTCCATTGAGGGTGCAAAGCCATGCGCAATCGGTTCTGTGAAAACTAACCTCGGACACCTGGAGTCGGCTGCGGGGGTTGCGGGGGTGTTGAAGGTTGTTGTTTCGATGCAGCGGCGCATGCTGCCCGCTTCGATCAACTTCCAGCAGCTCAATCCAAAGATCCATCTTGAGGATTCGCCTTTCCATATACAGCAGACGCTCACGGACTGGAGCGTCGAAGGGCCACGTGCAGCCGGCGTCAGCAGTTTTGGTTCCGGCGGGGCTAACGCTCATGTCGTGCTTAGGGAGTATGGCGCTGCATCGCACAGCGCCCGGCATGGAGACAGATATCTTTTTGTGCTCTCTGCAATGGATGCGGAACGCCTAAGAGACTACGCGGCTCAAGTGATTGACTGGCTGGAGGCGGGGTCGGAAGACACTATCTTCGGTGACGCCATTTACACCTGGCAGACTGGACGCACCCCGATGCGCGAACGTTTGGCGATCAAAGTACGGGATGCAGAGGAGCTCAGGGAGAAGCTGCGGCAGTGGCTAGGCGGCGCCAGGAATCTCCCGGACCTGTGGTCCGGTCAGGCGATCTCCGAAGATATGAGCATCGGACGCGTTGGTCATTTTGCCCGCTCGCAGCGCATAATCGATCAAGCTCTGGCAGATCAGGATCTGGAGCAACTCGCACACCTGTGGACGTCGGGCGCGGAGATTGACTGGAAGAAGCTGAATGCCGGCGATTCCGAAGCGGGCAAGCCCCGATCTGTTAGCTTGCCCACGTATCCCTTCGCCAAGGATCATTATTGGATTCAGCCGTCGCAATACACGAATGCCCCCGATCTCAGCGAACAGCGCTATGGAGGGCAAACGGTCGATACCCTGCTGGCGGAGCCCGTATGGGAAGAGAACGCCGGTGAGGTAGATGCCACTCCCGGCGCCGCGATCGCAGAGCACCATGTGATCGTGTGTGAGTTACCGAAGATAGATGCGGGCGAACTGGAACTACAGGTAACAGGTAGCAGGTGTATGTCGCTGAATGCGGACGAGAGCAAGAACATCGCCCAGCGTTTTGGCGAATATGCGCTTGCGTGCTTTGAGCGTGTGCAGAGTATTCTCCGCGGCAAGCCCGCTGGCAAGGCGCTGGTACAAATCGTTGCGCCCGGCGATGGCGAAGCGACGCTCCTTGCAGGCCTATCGGGATTATTGAAGACCGCAGCAATCGAGAGCCGTCATTTTGCCGGACAAATCATTCTTGTTCCCGCGGACACGAGCGCCCAGAGATTGAGCGAGCTGATTCGAAACGAAAAGCATCATGGCCCGGACGCTCTGGCCAAGGATGTTATGGTCCGCTACGAACAAGGAACGCGGCTCGTGCAGCGCTGGGATATTGTGTCGGCCGTGGCGGAGACGGCCCCGATCGCGCTTCAGGATGACGGAGTGTACTTGATCACCGGCGGCACGGGAGGTTTGGGAGTTCTGTTCGCAAGCGAAATCCTCGCGCAAGCGCGCGATGCTCGCGTGGTGATCACGGGGCGCTCATCTTTAGATGCGGAAAGGAGCGCTCGCATCGAAGCGCTCAATGCGCAACCAGGCCGAGTGAGCTATCGCCAATTGGATCTGTGCGATCCCGGCGCGGTGAGAGAACTAATCACCGCAGTGCGCAGTGAATACGGAAGGCTCAACGGAATTCTTCACTGCGCCGGGATGATCGCGGACGACCTGATCGTTAACAAGACAGCGGCCCAGTTCCAGGATGTGCTGCGACCCAAAGTAATCGGAACGTACAATCTCGATCTAGCAGACCAAGACGCGGCGTTGGATTTCTTTGTGCTGTTTTCTTCGATTGCTTCCGCTACAGGAAACATGGGGCAGGCCGACTATGCGGCAGCAAACGGATTCATGGATCAGTTCGCCGCGTTCCGCAATCGTCTGGTTGCTGCCGGACAAAGGAGCGGACGGACGCGCTCGATCAATTGGCCATTGTGGAGAGCGGGCGGAATGAGCATCGAGGAGGCGACCGAGGAGATGCTGCGACAGGCCACCGGCGTTGCTCCGATGCGAACAGAAACGGGCTTCAAGGCGTTTTATAGGAGCCTTGCGCGGCCAGCCGATCAGCTTCTGGTTGTGGAAGGCGATCTGCCAAGGATTCTCGCATACTTGCAAGAAATCCGCTTGCGTGGCCAAACAGCGGAGATGAGGTTCGATAGCGTCACTCAAACGGCTAGTGCGCAGCCGGCAGTCGTTGTCGCGGTCGATCATTTACAGGAAGAACTGAAAGCGCTGTTGGCGAAGACGCTGCAGATTCAAGCCGCCGGCATCGACATTGATCGAGCGTTTGTCGAGCTTGGGTTGGACTCTTTTCTCGGCGCCGAGCTGATGGTTGCAATCAATAAACGATACGGCACGGCGCTTTCGAGCATCAAGCTGTATGACTATCCGACAGTAGGAGAGTTGGCAGCCTTCTTGCATGAGCAGATCCAGGAGGCACGAGAGGCTCTTGCGCCGCAGGCGCAAGCTCGCGGTGCGGAACTGCCCGCGCGGATCGCCAGACCGTCGCTAGTCTTGCAGGAGGAGAAGAACGGTGCTGGATGGCCTTCCGGTCCGGCTGTTTCCGACGACACAATTGCAGTGATTGGGATGTCGGGAAGATATCCTCAGGCCCGCAACCTGACACAGTATTGGAACAATCTGGTCCAGGGAAAAAACGCCATTGTCGAGGTTTCTCCGTCGCGATGGGATGTGAATCGGTATTACGATTCCGACAGCGATCGCAAGGACAAGACCTATTCGAAATGGATGGGAGCCTTGGACGACATCGATTGTTTCGATCCGCTCTTTTTCCGTATTTCGCCGCAGGAAGCCGAGTACATGGATCCTCAGCAGCGGCTCTTCTTGGAAGAAAGCTACAGGGCGTTTGAAGATGCGGGTTATTCCGCCAGGGCCATGGACAACCAGATGTGCGGCGTCTACCTCGGAATTACCACAAACGAATACGCGTCGCTTCTGGCGCGATGCGGTGTGCCTGCGCCTCCAATCACCAGCAACAACATCGCGATCGCCGCAGCCCGGATCGCGTACTTCCTCAACTTAAAGGGACCGGCGATTTCCATAGATACGGCCTGTTCGTCATCTCTTGTGGCGACTCACTTGGCGTGTCAGGCGCTTCGTAACCACGAGATCGATATGGCATTGGCCGGCGGGGTCACGCTGTCGCTGACTCCGGAGCCTTTTATTGCGATGAGCCAAGCCGGCATGCTTTCCTCGGTGGGCCAATGCAAAGCCTTCGACGATACGGCGGATGGAATGGTGAACGCCGAAGGCGTGGGCGTTGTGGTGCTGAAGCGGCTCAAAGACGCTGAAGCAGACGGCGACAACATCTACGGAGTGATTCTGGGTTCAGGCATCAATCAGGACGGCCGTACCAACGGCATCACGGCTCCGAGCGTCAACAGCCAGATCGATCTGGAAAGAGCCGTCTATTCCAGATATGGAATCGATCCTGAAACAATCACCTGCGTAGAAGCGCACGGTACGGGGACGAAGCTAGGCGATCCGATCGAGTTAGAAGCGATTGCGACGGTCTTTCGCAAAAGGACGAACAAGAGAAATTTCTGCGCACTGGGCTCTGTGAAAAGCAATATCGGCCACGCGATCGCGGCAGCCGGCGTTGCGGGACTGCAAAAGGTTCTGCTTTCGATGCGGCATCGCACTCTGGCGCCGACCCTGCACGTAACCAAAGAGAATGTCCAGTTCGATTTTGCGAATTCGCCATTTTATGTAAACCAAAAGATGCAATCCTGGAATTCACCAGGCGGGCTCCCACGCCGCGCGGCGGTCAGCTCTTTCGGATTCAGCGGCACCAATGCGCACATGGTGCTTGAAGAGTATGTACCGCAGTGCGAATTCAGCTCTGCGTCCAAGGCTTCGCGCGATGCGGTTTATATCGTTCCTTTATCTGCCCGGAAGAAGGAGCAGCTTCAACAGCGGCTCCGGGATCTTCTGGCTTATCTTCGCCAGGAAGAACTTCCCACCGATCTGATGGAATTAGCCTACACGTTACAGATTGGCCGGGAGGCGATGGAGGAGCGCGTCGGCTTCCTGACCAACTCGGTCGAGGATCTGACGGAGAAGCTGGACGCTTATCTGCGTGGAAAGCAGAGTGTGGAAGGCGTTTATGAGGGGTCAGTAAGACATGGCAAGGAGAGCGCGGATAGCGCAGGGGATGACGCGGAGTTGAACGACGCTATTGTCGATCAATGGGTCGCGGAAAGAAAGTACGCTAAGCTGCTGGAGCACTGGGCGAAGGGGCTAAACCTCAATTGGAGCCTGATGTATAGCGGAAAGAAGCCGCGGCGTATCAGCTTGCCGTCGTATCCGTTCGCGCGTGAGCGGTATTGGATACCGGGTGCAAAACCGGAGGTTGAAACCAAGCGCGCATCGGTGAGTAGAAACTCCCCCTCCCTCATTGGAAACATGCAAAATAGGCTGGCGAACGAACCCAGCCGGCCAGTTCCCTGGGATTGTGCCAATTATTGGAAAAATCTGGACGCGCTTATCGTAAAAGTTCTTTGGGTGCAGTTGCAGTCCCTGGGGCTCTTTTCTATTGGAGAGTCGTCGATCCCCCAATGGAAGGCTGCAACGGGATCGCCTGCGGTGTATGGGCGCTGGCTGCATGAGACGCTAATGCTGCTCGCAGAGAGAGGACATCTGGTTTACGACGCAGGGCTATGCACAGTGAAGGACCCAGTCGCAGACGAGAGAGACAGTGCGTGGGAGGAGTGGAACACAGAAAAGAACCGCTGGTTGCAGGATCCACATCTGAAAGCGCCCGGATTGTTGCTGGAGACCGCTCTCCACGCGTTGCCTGAGATATTGACCGGAGCCTGTCCGGCGACAAGTATTCTGTTTCCCGATTCCTCAATGGAGTTGGTGGAGGGCATCTACAAAAACAATCCTGTCTCCGATTATTTCAATGAAGAATTGTCGAACACGCTGCTTGCCTATCTGGAGGAACGGCGCAAGCAAGATCCAGGCTCGCGCATCCGGATTCTGGAAGTCGGAGCCGGCACAGGGGGCAGCACGGCCCTGTTGTTGAAGAGCCTGCAAAGCTGCAAGGGAGAGATCGAGGAGTATTGCTACACCGACATTTCCAGAGCGTTCCTCATTCACGGCGAAAAGGAGTACGGCGCGGGCAATCCATATCTGACGTGCCGGCTGTTCAATGCGGAAGAGCATCCGGCAGAACAAAACATCGATATCAACGGATACGACGTTGTTATCGCGACCAATGTGTTGCACGCAACCAAGAACATTCGTAGGACTTTGCGCCATGTAAAGGCCGCGCTAAAGACGAACGGCTTGCTGTTGCTGAACGAGATGGCCGACAATACTCTATTCCTGCATTTAACCTTCGGGTTGCTGGACGGTTGGTGGGTGCATCAGGACGAGGCTCTGCGGATTCGCGGTTGTCCCGGACTCCAGGCGGAGGTTTGGGGACGCGTGTTGGAAGCCGAAGGCTTTCGTGGCGTGTTCTTCCCGGCGAAAGCCGTGCATGCCTTGGGACAGCAGATCATCGTTGCGGAAAGCGACGGAGAGATCCAGGAATGTCGGCTGACCCGGGCCGCAGCGGTAACACATGCAAGAGATCTTCGGGGTCCGGCGCTAGCGAACTTGCAGCGCCCGCCGCTCGCTGCGATGCGCACCGTGTCCGACTCAGGCGCTTTGGTGGAGAGGGTCCATGCTTTTCTGATCGATGCCGTATCTCAGATGATGAAGATCAAGACGGAAGACATTGATCTTGACGCCGAGTTAAGCCGATTTGGGTTCGACTCGATTAGCTTGACCGGCTTTAGCAAGTATCTGAATCAAGAACTGCAGATTGGCCTGACTCCCGCTGCATTTTTTGAGAATCCAACTTTGCGTGGCTTAGGCGCTTATCTTGTGGCCAAGCATCGCGAGGCAATGGGAAATAAGTTCCATTCATGGGCTGACACCAAACCTCCTGTTGTTTTTTCGGAGAGGGACAATGCCATCCATGACGAGTCTTCCCCGGTACTTGCTCCTGCCGGTCAGAGACCGGAAGAGCATCACGCCGCAGAGCCGATCGCCATCATCGGAATGAGCGGCTGCTTCCCGCAGGCGGAAGATATCGACGCGTTTTGGCGGAATCTTCTCGAAGGAAAGGACTGCATCTCCGAGCTGCCCGCAGGACGATGGGAGTGGCCGCCGGTGGACGGGCTTACGCCTGAAGAGGCGAGCAAGTTTCACGTGAAGTGGGGCGGATTCATCGATTGCATAGCTGAGTTTGATCCGCTGTTCTTCGGGATTGCTCCGCGCGAAGCGGAGTTGATGGACCCACAACAGCGGTTGCTGATGCTGCATGTCTGGAAGGCGATTGAAGACGCGGGCTACTCGCCGCAAAGCTTGTCCGGCAGCAACACCGCTCTTCTGGTCGGAACGATCAATAGCGGATACGGAGAAACGATCAGTAAGGCGGACGCGGCGAGCCGCGGGGACAGCGCGACCGGAACAGTGCCTTCCATCGGGCCGAATCGCATGAGCTATTTACTCAATTTGCATGGTCCGAGTGAACCGATTGAGACGGCTTGTTCGAGTTCGCTGGTGGCCATTCACCGGGGCCGGGAGTTGATTCTCAGCAACCAGTGTGAGATGGCCATTGTGGGCGGAGTCAATGTCCTGGTGAGCTCGGAGGCGCATCTTAGTTTTGCTAAGGCGGGCATGCTGAGCGAAGATGGCCGCTGCAAAGCGTTCTCAGCACAAGCTAACGGATATGTGCGCGGAGAGGGCACGGGCATCCTGGTGCTCAAAAAGCTGAGCGCCGCCGAGCGAGCTGGCGATCATATCTATGGCCTGGTGGTGGGCAGCGCCGAAAATCACGGAGGACGGTCGAATTCTCTCACCGCGCCAAATCCGAAGGCGCAGGCGGAATTAATCATGACGGCCATCCTGCAAGGCGGCATCGACTACAGGACCGTGGGATACATCGAAGCGCACGGGACCGGAACTGCCTTGGGCGATCCGATTGAGATCGACGGCTTGAAGAGCGCATTCCGCCAACTGCGCGACCGTACAGGCAGAGAAGGAGCAGCTCAGGCTTACTGCGGAATTGGTTCCGTGAAGACCAACATCGGCCATCTGGAGTTGGCGGCGGGCGCCGCGGGAGTGATCAAGGTCTTGCTGCAATTCCAGCACGAGACTCTTGTGAAGAGCCTCCATTGCGAAGAAATCAATCCTTACATTCAGTTGGAAGACAGCCCCTTCTTTATTGTTCGTGAGAATCGGGAGTGGTTGCGCCCTCGTGACGATCGTGGCGCTGAACTACCCCGCCGGGCCGGCGTAAGTTCCTTCGGTTTTGGCGGAGTGAATGCGCATGTCTTGCTCGAGGAATATGTCTCGGCGCGCGGCAAACGCCAACAGAAACGAGCTGCTCCAGGTTCTTCGATTCTCGTGCTGTCGGCCAAAAGCGAAGAGCAACTCAGAGGACAGGCAGAGCGGTTGTGCGCCGCGATTGCAGCGCCGGCGGTCAGCGATGCGGATCTGGAGGCTGTGGCATACACGCTACAGGTGGGACGCGAGGCCATGGAGCATCGCATCGCCATGACAGCGGGTTCGCTCGCGGAGGCGCGGCAGAAGCTACAGGCGTTTGTTGACGGCAAGCAGACCATCGAGAACTTCTATCGTGGAGAGGCGAAGAGAAACAAAGAAGCGCTTGCGGTTTTCAAAGCGGACGAAGAGATGCTCGAAGCCATGGCCAAGTGGGGTCAGCGCGGCAAATTCTCCAAGCTCATGGCGATGTGGGTAAAAGGCCTCGATTTCGATTGGAACGAACTGTACGGGGAAGTGAAGCCGCGCCGCATAAGCCTGCCGACCTACCCATTCGCAAAAGAGCGCTACTGGATCGAGGCGGTGCCCGGTGAAAGCGGAGTCGGCACGGGCACGTCTCTTCGTCTGGGGGCGGCGCTTCATCCGTTGTTGCATACCAACACATCCGATCTGAGTGAGCAGCGCTACAGTTCTACCTTCACCGGGGAGGAGTTCTTCTTAAGCGATCACCGGATACGAACGGACAAGCCAACGCCGGAAAAAGTGCTGCCCGGCGTGGCCTACGTGGAGATGGCGCGGGCGGCGCTTGAAGACGCATGGTCCGCGCCGTCCGAGGCTATGGTATTGGAGTTGCGGAACGTCGCCTGGGCGCAACCACTCATCGTAGGGGGCGACCGGCAAGTCAGCATTGCATTGTGGGCCAACGATGCCGGGCAGGCGGACTATGAGATATATACGCGGAGCGACGAAGAAGACACCATGCACTGCCAGGGGCGTGGTGTCTGGAGTCCGCGTCCGCTGCGCGCGAAGCTGGATCTTGACCGGCTCAGGGGAGAGATCGGTCGCGAGGAGATCGAGCCAGGCAGCCTGAATGTGGTGTTTGCGCGCATGGGTGTAGCCTATGGAACCGGTTTCCGCGCGATAACTGAACTCCTCCGGGGCGGCGACCAGGTGTTGGCGCGCGTGCGAGTGCCTCGCGAACTTCAAAGCCACGCCGCGGATTATGTATTACATCCGAGCCTGATGGACGGAGCGCTACAAGCTTGTGTCGTATTGATGAATGGATGGCCGGAGGGCTTTGAGAATCCGCGGTTGCCTTTTGCGCTGGACACATTGCGGATTCTTTCTCCCTGCGTCCCGGAGATGTCTGTTTGGGCAAGATATTCTTCGGGTAGCCAGGTTGGGGACAGCGTACTCAAGCTGGATATGGATCTCTGCGACGAGCAGGGAAATATCTGCGTGCAAATGCATGGATTCTCCTGGCGCCTGTTAAGCCAAGGAATCGAAGCCGCATCCGTGAAGGAGCCGGCGAAGAGTCATCTACTCGCGACAAGGGTTTGGCAAACGAGCGGCAATGCTTTCTTTGAGGGCAACGGTGGCGAATACGCGAAACATCATGTGATTCTGTGCGGATTGCCGCAAGCGCGCAGCGAGCAGCTAGAGGCGCTCATTCCACATTGTCATGCGCAGGTGTTCGAGGCAGGCGAAGAGAAGAACATTGCGGAGCGTTATAGCGAGTACGCGGCCGCGTGCTTTGAATCGATAAAGGGAATACTTCAGAGCAAGCCGCAAGGCAGAGTGCTGGTACAGATCGTGTCTCCCGGAGAAGGAGAGTTTGCTCTCTTTGCGGGCTTGTCGGGACTACTGAAGACCGCGACCGAGGAGAATCCGCTTCTCATCGGCCAGATGATTCTCGTACCGGCGGAGATTGCGCTTGAGGAACTCAGTGGGCGACTCCAGGAGGAGAAAATCCGTGGATTGGATACGCTGGTCGAGTACGAGGGTGGCGTCCGGCGGGTCCCGCATTGGCTGGAACTAGAGGCAGATACTCCGGCGGCTCCGAGTCCTTTTCATGAGCAAGGCGTTTATCTGATTACGGGCGGGCTCGGCGGTGTCGGAATTCTGTTTGCAAGGGAGATTCTGGCCCGGACACGCGAAAGTCGGGTCGTATTGTGCGGACGGTCGGGGCTGACCACGGAAAGACAAGCGAGTATCGATGGCTTGTCTGCGGAGTCCGGCCGCCTCAGCTATCGGCAAGCGGACATAGGCGATCCGGATGATGTCCAACGGCTCATTGCGGGCATTCAAGAACAGTATGGCCGATTGAACGGAGTTCTTCACAGCGCCGGGATCGTTGCGGATAGCTTCATCCTCAAGAAGACCGTTTCTGAATTTGGTGATGTGTTGCGCCCGAAGGTCAATGGCGCTTACAACCTGGATCGGGCTACGCAAGACACTGATTTGGATTTCTTCGTGCTGTTTTCTTCTCTCACGAGTGTCATCGGAAATCTGGGCCAAGCCGATTACGCGGTTGCAAATGGTTTTATGGACCACTTTGCAGCTTATCGGAATGAGCAAGTCGGCGCGGGGCGGAGAAGCGGACGGACGCTTACGATCAATTGGCCGCTGTGGCAGGACGGCGGAATGAAGATTGATGCGGAAACGCAAGAACTGCTGCGACAGACGACAGGCATTGAGCCGATGCGGACGAGCACCGGCATTGAGGCGCTGTGCCATTGTCTTGCGCTGCCTTACAGCCAAATCCTGCTTGCCGAAGGCGACCTGAAACGCATGCGCCTGGCGTTGCTTGCCGATCCGACTGCGCCGTCCCAACCGCTGGCAAGTCCCACCGTGGACCCCGGCCGGGAGGATGCGGAAGGTCTGCAAGAGAAAACTCAAGACTTCTTGCGGAGACAACTGTCGGGGCTGCTGAAACTGCCGTCACACAAAATTGATCCCCAAGCGGTTCTGGAGAACTACGGAATCGATTCGGTTCTGGCGATCAAGATGACGAACCA
This sequence comes from Occallatibacter sp., assembly GCA_050010735.1. GTDB lineage: Bacteria > Acidobacteriota > Terriglobia > Terriglobales > Acidobacteriaceae > Telmatobacter. Next base: position 12,665 of record JBEKKL010000065.1, read on the forward strand.
TTTGGAAAAGACATTTGGTTCGCTCTCTAAAACGATGTTCTTCGAATATCAGACGCTTCGCGAGTTGACCGGATACTTCCTGGCGCATTATCCGAAGCAGCTGACTGCGTTATTTGCGACAGCCGCGAATGAGAAAGGCGGCGAGTCGGCCGCTGCCGCGCGCGTTGCGCCTTCCGCTTCAGCTCCGGCAAAGTCCCGCCGCCGTTTGGGCCGTCCGTGCGCTGCTGCGCCGAACGTTGCGCCGGAATCCGAGTTGATCGCGATTATCGGATTGAGCGGCCGCTATCCGGAGGCGGTGAATATCGAAGCCTATTGGCGCAATCTGCGCGAGGGCATGGATTGCATTGTCGAAGTGCCGAAAGAGCGTTGGGACTGGCGGGAGTACTTCAGCGAGGACCGCACCAAGAGCGGCTGTCACTACAGCAAATGGGGAGGCTTCATTGAAGGCGTCGATGAGTTCGATCCGCTGTTCTTCAATATCTCTCCCAAAGAAGCCGAACTGATCGATCCCCAGGAACGCCTGTTTTTGCAACACGCGTGGATGGCCATCGAAGACGCTGGATACACGCGGGCCAGCCTGCAAACTCCATCCGATCAGGATCTCCCGGGGCAAGTCGGAGTCTACGCCGGGGTGTGGTTCAGCGAATACCAGCTGTATGGGGCGGAGGTTAGCGTAAAGGGCAAGCGCATAGGGGTTTCCGGCAGCATGGCTACCATCGCCAATCGCGTGTCCTATTTCCTCAATCTGCATGGTCCTAGCATGACTTTGGACACCATGTGCTCGTCCTCTTTGACGGCCATTCATGCGGCCTGTCAGGACCTGAAGCTCGGCCGGACCAATATGGCGATTGCGGGAGGCGTGAATGTCAACATTCATCCCAATAAGTACCTGGTGCTGAGCTCCCTACAGGCCATCTCAACGGAAGGCCGATGTCAGAGCTTCGGCGAGGGCGGCGACGGATACATTCCTGCCGAGGGAGTGGGCGTCGTCGTTCTGAAGCGGCTGGCCGACGCGCAACGGGACGGAGATCAAATCTATGGCGTGATTCGCGGCTGCGCTCTCAATCATGGCGGCAAAACCAAAGGCTATACCGTGCCGAACCCGCAAGCGCAAGCGAGCGTCATCAGCCGTGTCCTGGCAGAGTCGCATACCGATCCACGGCACATAAGTTATGTCGAGACGCACGGCACCGGCACCAAGTTGGGCGACCCCATTGAAATCGGCGCCTTGACGAAAGCCTTCCGGCAGCAGACGAGCGACAGGCAGTTCTGTCTGATCGGATCGTCGAAATCGAACATCGGCCATTGCGAATCCGCAGCCGCCGTCGCCGGGTTAACCAAGGTGCTGTTGCAGATGAAGTATCGCCAGATTGTTCCCTCTCTGCACTCGGCGAAATTGAATCCGCACATCGATTTTCAGAACAGTCCCTTCGCAGTGAATCAATCGCTGCGGGCCTGGGAGCAGCCGGAGATCGATGGCCGAAAGCTGCCGCGCATCGCGGGCATCTCATCGTTCGGTGCGGGCGGATCCAATGCCCACATGATCGTGGAGGAGTACGTCGCTCCCCTTCCGTCGTACGCCATGTCCGGGGAGTTCGCGATTCTGCTCTCGGCCAGGACGGCGGAGCAGTTACGCCAGAAGGCGCGCGAGTTGCTGGGTTTCATTCGCGTGCAAAGAGGTGATGTCGACCTTGTCGCGATGGCTTATACGCTGCAGGTCGGCCGCGAGGCCATGGAAGAGCGTCTGGGCTTTCTGGTCAATTCGGTCGAACAGCTTGTGGAGAAACTGCAAGTTTACGTGGCTGGCGAGCAGGAAATCGAAGGTGCATATCAAGGCCAGGTCAAACGCAATAGAGAGGCCTTGACTCTGTTTAACACAGATGCCGATCTACAGCAGGCGGTCGATAAATGGATCGCCGGCAAAAAGTTCTCCAGGCTGCTGGACCTTTGGTCCAAAGGTTTGGAAGTCAACTGGAGCCAGATGTACGCCGAGGCGAAACCGCAACGGATCAGCCTGCCGGTGTATCCGTTCGCGAGAGATCGCTATTGGATTCCCGATGCCAAAGTGACGACCGAGGCGAAGCTGCACGCGGGAGCGGCTTCCACCCTCCATGCGCTGCTTCATCGCAACACTTCGGATTTTTCTGAGCAGCGATTCAGTTCTACTTTTACCGGACAGGAGTTCTTCTTCTCCGACCACATCGTGAAGGGGCAGCGGGTGCTGCCGGGCGCGGCCTATCTGGAGATGGTGCGAGCCGGAGTGGAACAGGCCGCCGTTCCCAAGAAGAAACTGAACGGGACCTTCGGCTTGCGGTTGATCGATGTCATTTGGGTCCAGCCGGTACTGGCGTCCGGAGAGCCGGTGGAGATTCATTTGGGATTGCATCCGGCGAAGAATGGCGAGATCGAGTATGCGATCTACAGCACCCGCGATGCCGAAGAGCGGATCGTTCACAGCCAGGGACGCGCGCTGGTGACAGCCTCAGTGCAAGAGCCGTCAACAGTGGACATACCGAAGTTGCGCGCGTTGTGCGGGCAAACCGTGATGACCGCGGAAGAGTGCTATGAGACGTTGAGAGCCGTGGGGCTTGAGTACGGACCAGCGCATCGCGGGATTGAAGCGTTGTATTCCGGAGCAGGTACCGGTGGCGTCCAGGCGCTGGCAAAGCTGAGATTGCCGGGTTGCGTCGCCAAGGGAGATTCCGGCTTTGTGCTGCATCCCAGCGTCATGGATGCGGCTCTCCAGGCGTCGATTGGCTTGATGATTGCGGGAGACGGAAAGTTGACGCCGGAGGCGTGGTTGCCTTTCGCGCTGGAGCAGCTCGACATTGCCAGCTCATGTCCGGCGAATGGCTGGGCGTGGGTGCGCTACAGTGGCGCCGAAGCACAGAAGGTCGACATCGACATCTGTGACGAGGCTGGCAAGGTATGCGTGGCCTTCAAGGGGCTGATTCCGCGGATTCTGAAGCAGGACGACGAACGGGACGGCGGCCCGAAGCGGCGCCGTAACGAAGTGACGGCTCTGACTCTCACTCCCGTGTGGGACGCAATGCCTGCGGAGCAAGGGCCCGAATTATCACCCAGCACAGAGAAGCTGGTCATAATCGGCGGCGACGAGCGGCAGCACGAAGCCTTGCGGCATTTCTATCTGCATGCGCAGAGGATGAATGTGTGGCCTGCGGACAGCGTGGAATTCATCACAGAACAAATGAAGACGCAGGGGCAGATCGATCACCTCCTCTGGATCGTTCCAGAGGGCCGCGCCGGAAGCGTTCGCGATGACCTATTGATCGAAGATCAAAAACACGGGGCCGTCTTCTGCTTCCGGCTGGTCAAGGCGCTGCTGGAAGCGGGATATGGAGCCAAGAAGCTCATCTGGACCGTGATTACCAGACAAACACAGGCGACTCACAGGGAGGAGGTCATCGATCCGGCGCACGCCAGCGTCCACGGTGTGATTGGGTCGATCGCCAAGGAATACCCGAGTTGGAAAATGCGTTTGGTGGATCTGGGGAAGGCAGAAGAGTGGCCGATCGATGCGATTCTACGTTTGGGTGCCGATCCGCAGGGAGAAGCGTGGGCCTATCGCCAGGGGGAATGGCTTCGCCAAAGACTTGTCCAATGCGAATTGCCGGTCCGGGAAAAGACGTTGTATCGCACTGGCGGCGTCTACGTGGTGATTGGAGGGGCGGGCGGAGTCGGCGAAGTCTTTAGCGAATATCTTATCCACACGTATCGCGCGCAGGTCGTGTGGATCGGGCGCCGGGAAAAAGATAAAAAGATAGCCGAAAAAATCGAGCGTCTGTCGCACTTGGGGCCTGCGCCGGACTATATTCAGGCGGATGCGGGCGATTCCACGCAGTTGCAGCACGCCTACGAGGAGATTTGGGGCAGGTTTGGCGCGGTTCACGGAGTGATTCATTCCGCGTTGCAACTCCTGGATAAGAGTTTGTGGCAGATGGATGAGGAGAGATTCACTCGCGCTCTGTCTGCGAAAATCGACACGAGCGTGCGCGCGGTGCAAGTGTTTTGCAAGGAAGAGCTGGACTTTGTTCTGTTCTTCTCCTCCGTGCAGAGCTTCTACAAGACGGCCGGACAAAGTAACTACGCCGCGGGATGCGCCTTTGTGGACGCCTACGCCCATGAGCTCGGAAGGCAACAGATCTGTCCGGTGAAGGTGATCAACTGGGGGTATTGGGGCGGAGTTGGAGTTGTAGCAACAAAAGAGCATCAGGAAAGAATGGCGCAGGCCGGCTTGGGATCGATTGAGCCGGGTGAGGGAATGTTGGCGCTGGAGCGGCTGCTCGCAAACCCGTTATCCCAGGCGGTGTTTTTAAAAGTCACGGATCCGGAAGCAGTGGCGAAGTTACGCCCCGCAGATAAAGTGAAAATGGCCGCAAGGGAGCTGGCGTCAATACTCGAAACGCAGCAATTGGATGCTGGAGAACCGCCTCAAACGCTCGTTGGGGAAAGAGCGAAGGATGCTGAATTTGAGCAGTTGCTGGGAAAACTCCTCCTCCTGCAACTGGAATCGCTGCGTGGATTTGACGGCCAAAACCTTCCGCAGTGGCGTCGCAGGGCCGGAATTCAGGAATTGTACGCGCCGTGGCTCGATGAGAGCCTTAGAGCTTTGGAGGGCCTAAGGTTGATTCACCGCAGCGGAGAAATCTGGCGCAAGCAGGACGGGCTCAACATCGATGCTTCGGCGGCATGGTCAGAGTGGGAATCGTGGATGCAGGTTACAACAGAACCCAGGCAGGCGGCGCAGATCAGAGTGGCGGGGGCGACCCTCCGCGCGCTGCCGGAAATCCTGCTTGGCCGGCGTCAGGCCGCTGAAGTGTTATTCCCTAATTCATCGATGGAACTGGTCGAAGGAATCTATAAGAACAATGCATTGGCGGACTATTTCAATGAAGCGCTGTCCGCAGTAATGGTGGGCTATGTGCAGGAACGAGTCAAGCAGGAGGGCAGCGCGAGATTGCGAATACTGGAGATCGGGGCTGGCACCGGCGGCAGCAGTGAATCCGTCTTCAGGAGTTTGGCGGAATGGGAAGAGCACATAGAGGAATACGCCTACACAGATGTTTCGAAGGCCTTCTTGCTGCACGCCGAGCGGCGTTACGGAAGCAAGCTGCCCTATCTGAAATGCCGGTTGTTCGATGTGGAACGCTCGCTGCATGAGCAGCAGATCGAGACTGGCGCCTACGACGTGGTGATCGCCGGCAACGTTCTTCATGCAACCCGGAACATCCGGCGCACTCTGCGGCATGCCAAAGCGTTGCTGCGACGGCGCGGAATTCTGTTGCTGAATGAACTCACCGAGAAGCGCTTGTTTGTGCATCTGACCTTTGGCTTGACCGATGGCTGGTGGCGTTTCGAAGACGCACACCTCAGATTGCCAGGCAGCCCGTCGTTATCGCCGCAGGGTTGGCGGCAGGTGCTGCTTGCCGAGGGTTTCTCTCCCGCGCTGTTTCCCGCACATCGGGCCGCTTTGCTGGGGCAGCAGATTATTGTGGCGGAGAGCGACGGCGTAATCCGGGAAGACCGGGCGATTCCACGGTCCGCAACCGCGGGAAGTGCACAGCGGGGAGGCTTAACGCGTGTCGAGTCACAGGAGAAGCCGGCGCTCGTGACCTCTCGACGGGAAGCGACGGTCGATTTAAAGGAATGTGTGCACGCCTTCCTGATCGAAGCTGTGTCGCAGTTGATGAAGGTCAAGACGGAAGATATCGACCTTGACGCCGAGCTAAGTTTGTTCGGTTTCGATTCCATCACCTTGACTGGTTTCAGCAATTATCTGAACGAGGAGCTGCAACTGGAACTTATGCCTTCGGTGTTCTTCGAGAACCCGACGCTGCGCAGTTTCGGGGCTTATCTCGCGGGTAAGCACCGGGAATTGTTGAAGGATAGGTTCCATTCCTGGGCGCAACCGGAAGTGTTGACCGCTGCGCAAAAAGTCGCCGTAGAATCGGTGAAAGAGACACAATTCCAGTCGGAGAACGACGCGGCCAGTCCTCGTCGTTTTGTACACCCCGCAACGCAGACGAAGGAGGAGTTGATTGAGGGGCTGCACGCCTTCCTGATCGAAGCCGTGTCGCAGCTGATGAAGGTCAAGATGGAAGACATCGACCTAGATGCCGAGCTGAGCCTGTTTGGCTTCGATTCGATCACCTTGACGGGTTTCAGTAACTATCTGAACGGAGAATTGCAACTGGAGCTGATGCCTTCGGTGTTCTTCGAGAACCCGACGCTGCGCAATCTCGGCGCATATCTGATGAGCAACCACCGGGAATTGCTGGAGGATAGGTTCCATTCCTGGGCGCAAGCCGAGGAGCCCGTGATTTCGCAGGTAAGTGAAAGATACACGGAGGCGGTGGTAGAACCGTCTTTAGAAGCGAGATTCGCACGGTCTTCCAGCCCCTTTGCCGCATCGGTGCCTGAGGCTAGTACGCGTGCAACGGAGCCTGTCGCCATCATCGGAATGAGCGGCTGCTTTCCGCAGGCGGAAGACATTGATGCGTTTTGGCGCAATCTGCTCGATGGGAAGGACTGCATCTCCGAGTTGCCCGCGGGACGATGGGATTGGCCGCCGGTAGACGGGCTTACGCCTGAAGAAGCAAGCAAGTTCTATGTCAAGTGGGGCGGATTTATCGACGGCGTCGATGAGTTCGATCCGTTATTCTTCGGGATTGCTCCGCGCGAAGCGGAATTGATGGACCCGCAGCAGCGGTTGCTGATGATGCATGTCTGGAAGGCGATTGAAGACGCGGGCTACTCGCCGCAAAGCCTGTCAGGCAGCGATACGGCGCTCTTGATAGGAACCGTGAATAGCGGCTACGGTATAAAAGCGCAAGCCGCGATTCGAGGCGACAGCACAACGGCATGGGTGCCCTCGATCGGACCGAATCGCATGAGTTATCTGCTCAACTTGCATGGGCCGAGTGAACCGATCGAGACGGCTTGCTCGAGCTCGCTGGTGGCAATTCACAGGGGCAGAGAGCTGATTGTCAGCGGCCAATGCGAGATGGCGATCGTCGGCGGCGTGAATGCGCTGATGAGCCCTGAAACGCATGTCGGCTACAGCAGGGCCGGTCTGCTGAGCGAGGATGGCCGCTGTAAGACATTCTCGGCCAAGGCCAACGGCTATGTGCGCGGCGAAGGCGCCGGCATGTTACTGCTCAAAAAGCTGAGCGCCGCCGAGAGGGACGGCGACCACATTTATGGGTTGCTCGTTGGTAGCGCGGAAAATCACGGAGGCCGGTCCAATTCTCTGACGGCTCCGAATCCGAAAGCGCAGGCGGAACTGATCAAGAGAGCTTATTTGCAAGCTGGCATCGATTACCGGAGCATAGGGTATATCGAGGCGCATGGAACCGGAACAGCATTAGGTGACCCCGTCGAGATCGAGGGCCTTAAGCGCGCGTTCCACGAGTTGCATCGGGCCACAGCCGATGAAAGCGTGGTGCAACCTTATTGCGGCATAGGGTCGGTGAAGACCAACATCGGCCATCTGGAACTTGCATCGGGCGCAGCCGGAGTGATCAAAGTTCTGTTGCAGTTCCGGCATAAGACGCTTGTGAAGACTCTTCATTGCGATGAGATCAATCCCTATATCCAACTGGAAGGCAGTCCATTCTATATCGTCAGAGAAAAGCAGGGGTGGCAGCAGCTTTGTGGCGAAAATGGCCAGGAATGGCCGCGTCGCGCAGGGGTAAGCTCCTTCGGATTTGGCGGAGTGAACGCGCATATTGTGCTGGAGGAGTACGCGCCTCAACAAAACAAGCGCTCAGCGGCGCGAATCGGCACTGAACCTGCGGTCATTGTGTTATCGGCCAAAAACGAAGATCGGCTGCGGGAAGCCGCAAACCGCCTCTCTGCGGCAATTGTCGCGCAGAAACTCAGCGATGCGGATCTGGCAGATTGTGCGTATACGCTGCAAGTGGGGCGCGAGGCGATGGAGCACCGCATCGCCATGGTCGTTGGATCGATAGAGGAAGCGCAAGAGAAATTGCAAGAGTTTATTGGTGGAAAGCAGACGATCAGAGACTTCTACCGGGGAGAGGTTAAACGGAACAAGGAGACGCTGGCGCTCTTCAAGGCGGATGAAGAACTCCAGGAGGCCCTTGCAAAGTGGGTTCAACGCGGCAAGCTATCGAAGCTCGTAGGGCTGTGGGTAAAGGGGCTCGATTTCGATTGGAGTGAACTATACGGAGAAGAGAAGCCCCGCCGCATCTCACTGCCTACGTATCCATTTGCCAAGGAACGCTACTGGATTGACGCTGCATCGGCAATCTTGACAGTTGGTTCGACCTCCGGCGCATCAGCGGTTGCAAAGCTGCATCCGTTACTGCACGCCAATACCTCCAGTCTGAATGGACAACGCTACAGTACGATCTTCACCGGGGAAGAGTTCTTCCTGATAGATCATCAAGTGCGTGTAAATGGCCGTACCATGCAGAAGATATTGCCTGCGTCGGCATATCTCGAGATGGCGCGAGCGGCGATCGTAGCAGCGTGGCCCTCGCAGCCAGAATCGGCGATGCCGGAGCCGGTGATTCTGGAACTGAGCAATATGGTGTGGATGAGCCCGCTCGTCGTCGCAGACACGAAACAAATCAGCATCGAATTGCATTGGAACGAAGACGAGCAGATCGAATACGAGGTCTATAGCCAGGACAAAGGCGGCCAGATCGAGCACTGTGAAGGGCGCGGCGAGTGGAGTTCGCGATCGGCGCCCGACAAGCTCGATCTCAGCCGAATCAAAGAAGAGATTAGCGAAGAGATTGGGCAGCACCGGCTGGCGGCGGATGCCGTATACGCGGCGTTTGCAACCAGAGGCTTCCTGCAAGGACCGGCCTTCCGGGTCATTGCCTCCGTCGATCAAGGAAGCAATCAATCGCTGGTGCAGCTGCATCTGCCGGACGCGATGGAAAAAGAGTTGCAAAACTATGTCTTGCATCCGAGCTTGATCGACGGCGCTTTGCAGGCCTGCGCAGGGTTGCTCGACGGCTGGTCTGAAGGTGTCGTCAAGCCGCGAGTACCCTTCGCGCTGGATAAGTTGCGTATCCTGTCGCACTGCACTCAAGAGATGTTCGCCTGGGTGCGATATTCAGTAGCAAGCCAACCGGCGGACAGCCTTCTTAAACTGGATATCGATCTCTGCGATGAGCGCGGCAATGTCTGTGTGCAGGTGCGCGGTTTGGCATCGCGGGTTATTGATTTAGCGCACGGCAGCAGGGCTGACCAGTCGAGTGCTACAGAGATCGACGCATTTTTCGATAGTTCCTACTATGCAAACATCATCGACGGTCTATTGAATCATGGGGTCAGCGTCGACGAAGCAGCCGAATTAGGATGAGTATTTCCTCAAAATTGTTAGCCCTGAATACGCAAGAGACCGCTCAAACCTTAATCCCAATGTAAAAAGCTCATGGAGAATGAAACATGAAATCACTTCGTCTGCCGTTGGCCTTTGGTCTGATCTCGCTCTCTACCGTGGTCTTTGCTCACTCCCATGCTCGAAAGTCCTTCGACAAACTCAAGGCAAGCCTATGCACGTCTCGCTTCGCGTAGCTTCGATGGGGCATACGGTCATGCATGAGATGACACGCAGTGATACTCCCGAAGACCCGATCACAACGTTCACTGTGGACGGCGACCGCTTGCTCATGACCCATTATTGCGACGCAGGAAACCAGCCACACATGGTGGGAATGATTTCACCCGACGGCAAAACGATCGCCTTCGATTTTCTCAACGTTGCCAATCTTCAGAGTTAGCAAATTGGACATATGCATCACATCGTCTTCAACTTCATCGACTCTAATGTACCGGGAGATCCCGGCTCTGCCGTGAGTACTCTCACTCATTACGCCGAAGTGTGGAGTTTCGAGATGGCGGACGGAAAAATGATGCACGGACTCCTCGATCTGAAACGAACGAAATGAACTATTTCTTCCGCCCGCAGTTTTTCGTCAGGTTCTTAGACCTGACAAGATAAGAAGCGATATTTGAGCTGCGCTACTCGCGATAGCGGGTAGCGCGATCCTCCAACCAACCGGAAGTTCGTGAATCTTCGAATCCGGCTCGTCGAGTAACCGGACCATGGTGTGACGCTAATGAAACAAGTTTTAAGGAACCTCTGATCAACTCATCATTTTCTCGCGCACAAGGAAAAATCTGATTGCGGCGATGGTTTCTTGCGC
>JBEKKL010000066.1:0-22415 GCA_050010735.1 Occallatibacter sp.
GGTAGTGAGCGATTGAGGAAAAGTCACCGCAAGGTGGCAGGTGTGGATGGAGGAGATGAGCGAAAGCGAACCGTCGAGGACGCATCGTTATTGCCTCAAGGTGCTGTCAAAACCGGGGTTGACTATTGGTTCCGGGACCAGTTGGGACGAAGCCTGCTTACGGACCCAACGGCAGCCGGTGTATAGGCGGCATGAACTCCATTCGGGCTTTGGTACGGAACGTGAGAACCTCGTTGCGGATGCAAAGGGAAATAACAAATGGCTGACACCATGAGGAAGAATACCGATGCTGGGACGAGGGGCGGAGCTGTTCATAGTAGCGAGGAAGCCCTTGTAATGAGGGTGGAGCGAAGGATCAGCGTTATCCAGTTGATGAGGGTTACCAACCCGTTCATCGGGGATGAGTGACATGTCATCAACGAAACCTTTTGCTATAGCGAAGCGCTCAGTGTGGGAAGCGTACCAGCAGGTCAAGGCCAACCGAGGTGCTGCGGGCGTCGATGAGGAAACCATCGCGATGTTCGAGCAGGACCTGTCGAAGAATCTCTACAAGCTGTGGAACCGCATGTCGTCGGGATCGTACTTCCCGCCGCCGGTAAAACAGGTGGAGATTCCGAAGGCGAAGGGCGGCACGAGAAAGCTGGGTATCCCCACTGTGTCGGACCGAATCGCACAGACAGTAGTCAAGCGCATCATCGAGCCGCTTCTGGACCCGATCTTTCATCTGGATTCGTATGGATATAGACCGGGTCGTTCGGCTAAACAGGCGATTGCCGTCACCAGAAAGCGGTGTTGGCAATATGACTGGGTGGTGGAGTTTGACATCAAGGCGGCCTTCGATCAAGTCGATCATGGCCTCGTGTTCAAGGCTGTGCGCAGCCACATCAAGGAACGATGGATACTGCTCTATCTTGAACGGTGGTTAACAGCGCCGTTCGAGACTCCTGGCGGGGAGCAAGTGCCGCGACAACGCGGTACCCCACAGGGCGGGGTGGTTTCACCGATCCTGATGAATCTGTTCATGCATTACGCGTTCGACCTCTGGATGAATCGGAACTATCCGCAATGCCAGTTCTGTCGCTATGCCGATGACGCCGTGGTCCACTGCGGAAGCCAGGAGCAGGCACGAGAGGTGATGCAAGCAATTGCATCGCGGCTGGCCGAATGCGGACTTATGATGCACCCGGAAAAGTCGAAGATCGTCTATTGCAAGGACAGCAATCGCACTCAACCATACCCGCATGTACATTTCACATTTCTTGGCTTCACATTTCAGCCGAGAAAGGCCATAAGCAATACGCGCCGGATATTCACCAGTTTCCTGCCGGGTGTAAGTGCAGATGCCTTGAAGAAGATGAGGGCGGCAGTGCGAGGGTGGAGGCTGAATCGTCAGACGCATGTGGTGCTTGCTGCGTTGGCCAAGCTATACAACCCGATCATCTGCGGGTGGTGGAACTACTATGGGGCGTTTTATCCGACAGCGATGCTCGATCTTTACATGCACATCGACCGTGCGCTTGAACGATGGGCCAGACGCAAGTACAAGGCCCTATCGGGGCGACTGCGTGCCGGAGTGCAGTGGTTGCGCAAGATGAAGGATGCCGAACCGCAGTTGTTTCATCACTGGAGGTTGGTAGGGAACAAGGTCGGATGATGGGAGCCGTATGACGCGAGAGTGTCACGTACGGTTCTGTGAGCGGCTGGAGGTGAAACTCCTCCGGCCGACTCGCCACTTCGGCGCCAAGGCGCATATCGGCGTGGACAGCAAGGAAACAGTGGTGCATTCTGTGATCACTTCGGCGGCCAGAGTGGCGGACAAACATATGCTGCCGGACTTACTGCATGGCGCGGAGAAAAAGGTGTGGGGCGACGCAGGCTATCAGGGACAGACCGAGGCGATTCATCAGGCAGCGCCCGGGGCGCAGGATATGACCAGCCGTCGCGCCCGATTCAGGGATTATGTAGACGAAGAAATCAAGCGAAAGAACACGACCAAGGCGCGAGTTAGATCGAAGGTGGAACATCCATTCCGGATTTTGAAGCGCATCTTCGGATTTACCAAAGTGCGCTACCGGGGCATTTGGAAAAATCATCAATGGCTTTGCGCGGCCTTCGCGCTGGTGAACTTGTACCAACACCGCAACCGGCTGGTTCCCCAAGGGGCGTAGTGTCTCTGGAGGCCGGAAAACGGCCTCTGGAGACCCGATGAATCACCAAGAAGGCCCAAGTCCGGCGGTTTTTCGTCTTGATTCTGATCGAAAAAGCGGAAACTCTCTCGCGTCTGTTTCGCCAGCTCGAAATCAGGCGCCTGTGCAGAGGTTCCCTAAAACGGTTGCAAGAGTTTACGCATCGGGTGTAATAGCTCTCCGTGGAACAGGTACTCGCAAGAGCCTGTCCGGTGAGGGTAAAGATTCAACTAGGTGAACGAGCGTGGCCATTGTTTTTAGCGATCCTTCGGCCGTTGCAAATCACTTTACGAAGGATGACCAATTGCAAACTCCGAAGTGTCAAGACGTAGTCGCCTGCGGAATTGAAAGAGGTAGTAACAGTAAGCGCCGCGATGGAAATTGTGAGTTGTCTGCAGGTGCCCTTGGATCCAGGAATGACGTAGAGGCCCGAATCCTGGCCTCTACGGTCAACGAAGAAAGTACACCAGGCTTCTGTTATGGGTTGAATGACTTAATGGTGTTGGCGACGGGGCGCAAGCTTCCATTGGTTTCCAGCATCTGGTAGATATCGCTTTCGTTCCCCGAGTCGTAGCCGTAATCCCAGATACCTAGGCCGGCGTAGCCGCCTTTGCTGGTATTTGAAAGAAAATTTGCCTCTGCGGTGTTCTGCAGCGAGTCACTCCATTCGTCAGTCCCCTGGCCGCTTTCGCCCATATAGATCGGCTTATCCATCCCGAGCGAAGATGCAGTTGGAACATATCCGTCGTCCGCATAGACATGGAAGTCATAGAAATCGAGTCCCAGTCCCTTGAACATATCGAGATTGGTCCATGTATGCCAGCCGGTTGACGTGGTTACTAGGCGATTAGAGTCAGCATTATGGATTGCCGAGGCGACCGTCTTCATGTAAGCCTGCGCCTCTGCCCAAGTGGCTCCGGTGCTGGTGTAGTTGCCCGAATCCCCTGCAATCGTACCGTCAATTTCGTTCATGGTATCGATCGCCCAGACACCGCTGTTGCCCTTGTATCTGTCGACTAACGGGATCAGCGCGTTGGTGATGAACGATTGGACCTGCGCTGGATTTTCCAGCCAATCCTCGCGTCCGTTGTTTATCGTCAGGTAAAGGGCGATATCGTTGTTCTGTGCAAGCTGCACGGCGTTGTCCAGGTTGCTCCAGAAGGTGGAAGTGACACCGGTGACATAGTCGTCGGCGTTGATCGTGCATCCCATGTCGCCTTCCATGATCCATACACGCACAACTTTAATGCCCAGCGAGTGCATAGTCGCCAAGGCATCATTCATGTTGGTGGAGTTATAAGCAACTCCATAACTCGGCTCCGTCGGATCCTCGCCCAGCCAGGTATTGTAAGCCCCATCCAGCCAAGCCAGGTTCGCGCCCTTGATGTAGCCGCAACTGCCATTCACTGGTAAGAAGGTTGATCCGCAACTGGTCGATCCACCGCCGGTTACCGTGATTTCAAACGTCTGTGTGCTGTTGCAGCCGCTGGCATTGGTGTAGGTGGCCACATACGTGTTGGTGCCAGCAGCCAAGGGAATATCGTCAATCTGACGTGATGCGGAAGTGTATCCGCCAGGTCCGGTCCAGCTCCACGATCCGCCGGTTGCAGGCTGGGGGCCCAGTTCGATCGTGGACCCGGAAGCTACGCTTGCACTGGATTCCTCATCCCAGGCTCCGTTTACATAGATATACGGGGTGATTGCCGTAGCGGTACAGGTGGATGAGCCACCGACCAGCGTGAAAGACCACAATTGGTTAGCGTTGCCGCTTGCAGGGTACTGGTCAATCGCCGACCCCTCGATCGTCGAATCCCCATTTACATCCAGAGCCTGACCGCTGTTCTCGTTAAGCAACTCATAGTAGCCGCCTCCTTTACTAACCACTTGCCAAATCTGGCCTTTGCCAGAGTCGTAGGGCCACTGGTCGATCAAGGCACTATCGGTCGTCGATGCGCCGTAGACTTCCAACGCCAGGCCGCTGTTCAGGTTGATCAGCGATACGTAGTTGTTGCCAAGGTTGTTGAGCGTCCATTGCTGGTTGGTATTGCCGGTCGAGTCCCATTGCTCAAGGTCGGTACCTTCGGTTTTGGACGCGCCGGTTACGTCGATAACCTGACCACTGTTTTTGCTGGTTATGGTGTAGGTTCCGTTGGCAATGAGATTAGTCTGAGCGAAGCTGGGGATCGCCGACGACACAATTGCCAATGTCAGCGAGAGAACCCCGCGGGGAATTAGCCCGCCGAGTTTCAGTAGATTCGATGTTTCGTGGAAGTTCATTTGGAGGATCATGTTGTTCCTTTCGGGGGGTGATTCCGGGTGGTGGACTGTCCGCGGTTGATGGCGTTATCATTTTGGAGCAATCGAATGCCCCGCAAACGCCACAGGCTGAGGTGAATTGTTGCGATGGGGTGGGAAACGTCCGAATTACGCAGATCGGCACTATTCCCAAAAACAATCCATAGTCAAGAAAAGCGTTGAACGACTCGTTGATTTTCTTCAAAAGCTTGATGAAGCCGTTCCTATTGGGCGCGATGTGCATAAAGACCCGAAATGGATCGTCTCTGAGCACACCAGGCACTTGCGATTGTTAAGCGCCGAAACGATTCGAATTTCCCACGATGGCGAATTTGCCGGTCTTAACCCGTAGTCATGAAGGCGTCCTTCTTCGATGCAGATGCCGAGAATGGATGGATATTACTCGGCGGACGAGAGAGACAGATATCAATCTGCAAGATACTTCGCATCATCCAGAAAAGTGAGGCCCAGCGGCTGAAATACGAAACAAAGAATTCGCAGTATTCTGTCTGGAGTCCGAGCGACCGTTCGGCGGGCTGCCGTCGAAGAGATACTTGCATTCTTTCGTGCGCCGCATTCCGTCGCCGTCCTTAATGGTGAATTGGCGGATCTGTCCGGTCTCATCACCACGCCACAGCGAAGCGCTGGCATAGGCGCCGTCCTTGCGCAGGATATAGTAAACGATCTCGACGAAGCGAGCGCTGTCATCTTGTTCTTGTACCAATTGGCGATGCGCTGCAAGGCCTCCATGCCCGCCTCTAGCAGCGACATCCCCTTGCGCATGTTCTCGACAATGGTGTGGGCTCCGGTGATTCTGATGTTCGCGTCCGCATTGCGGGAGGCGCCGGCGGAACCTATCTCGGGATCAAGATAGCTTCCGGCTCCGATAACAGCGACATCCCCCGAGGCTCCGGGCATCCCCCAGGGAAGTCCGCTGGTCGTGGCGGCGCAAGACATCTCGTGTTTCTCATTGACGGTTGATACGTAGATGGGTTCGGCGGCGGGGACCAGAGCATCGTAGAGGCCGCGCCAGGAAAAGGCGGGACCAAAGCCCGCATGTAGAGCCAGAGACTCGAGTTTGTAGACCAACATATCGAGGTCGCGCTGTGAACCGGGAAGGAAGTGGGCCTTTCTTGCAGGTTCGGGCGAGTTAGGTTCGTAGATACCAAGGCCAAGCAATTCGGGAGACGAGCGAATGCGCTTCCATAACTCCCAGTTATCGCGGGCGCGTTCCTCTAGCAGGTTTTCGGCGGTGAAACCGTGTGCGAGTGCGAAGGTCTGCGCAGCAGAGCCCACCATAAGAGAGTTTCCGGTTTCTTCCATTACAGTGCGCGCCAGCAGTGAGGCATTGCGAATGCTTCTCACGCCGGCAACCGCGGCTGCGCGGCGAGTAGGTCCGTGCATGCAGCAGGCATCAAGCTGCACCTCGCCTTCCGCTTCGGGTAGTCCGCTAGGCCCGGTGGAGTGATCATTGGGATCTTCTTCCTGGGTCTTGCGGATATGCAGTGCGGCGTCGAGGGTGTTGCTCCCGCTCTTGAGCATAAGATAAGCTGAGTCGATACCGATGGTTCCAGTTACCTTGCAGATAATCGTCGGCAGTCTGGGCGAAGCCGGCAGCTCCGGCTTAAGGTGAATATGAGCCGCATGTTCGTCTGGCTTGTGACTCCGTTGGGTGTCGGCGGTTTGGGATTCGTCTCTTGATGCGAGGGCAACCGAAACCGTCGATAGGACCGCCGTGCCAAGGAAATCTCTTCTGGTCGAGTTCATAGGCTCTCTTTAGTGGATTGCTCTGTTGAGTGACGGTTAACAGGGACCGCCATGAAGACAGGCCCTGAGGCTTGTTCCCATCCGGTTAGTAGGATGTGAATTTCCATTGCTGCCATGCGTTGCCGCCATAGGTGTACTGATCAATGTCAGCCCCGGACGTTGTCGAGCCGCCATAGACGTCCAGCGCCAGACCGCTGTTGATGCTGGTGAGCTCGTAAGAGCCCCCTCCAAGGGAGATCACATTCCATTGCTGGTTGGCATTGCCGTTGGCGGGCCATTGGTCGACGAAAGCGCTGTTCGATTTGGAAGCGCCGGTCACGTCGAGCAAATAGCCGCTTGAGACATTGGTGAGCGTAATGACATTGTTGCCGAGGTTGTTTACGGTCCATTGTTGATTAGTTCCATCGGTGACCGTGAGTTGCTCCATGTCGGTGCCTTCGGTGGTTGAGGAGCCAGGATCGCCGAGCGCCAATCCGCTGTGCGCGCTGGTGATGATGTAGGTGCCATTCGCGATCAGGTTGCTGCCCCCGGTTACGGTGATGGTGAATGTCTCAGAGCTCTTGCATCCACCTGAATTGGAGTAAGTGGCCGCATAGATGTTAGCGCCCGAGGTCAGCGGGATAGCGTTGATTTGCCGCGATGTTGAGGTAAACCCGTTAGGGCCGGACCAGTTCCACATGCCGCCGCTGGCGGGCTGCGGGCCGAGGTTGACGGTCGAGCCGGAAGCAACGGTCGCGGATGACTCATTTTCCCACGATCCGCCATTTACCTGGGTATAGGGAGTTATCGCGGTGGGCGTGCAACCGCTGGTGACGGGGATCAGAATTGCGGTCGCCGAGTAGGCCGGGACGGTGACCGTGAAGGTGTTTCCCACACCGCTGACGCTGCTTTCACTGATGCCGGAGTTAGCGGTGGAAGCGCCGCTGGAAAAGTTGGCATTGCCAAAATTGTATTGAGTGCCAGAGGTGGAGAGGGTGGCGTTGGAGATGTTGACGCTAACATTGGTGTTATTGCTGGGGTCGTCGTTGATGAGTACTACGCCCACTTTTCCGTCGGTGCGGTTCACGGCGTGGGCTCGGAGCAACGAATTGGAGGAACTGGCTGAGACGAAGTTATCTCCGACGCGCGCAACGGTGCTGCTCAGGCTTGCGCCATACCAAGGCCCGTAGGGAGTGGTCCAGTCGGAACTGGTGGATTCGAGGAAGCCATTGTGCAGTTCCTGGTATTCGACGTTGGAAGCGCCGTTTTCAAGCCAGGTGAGGTAATCGTCGGTGGCGAAGAGGAAGGGATAATCGCCACCCGCGGCGCCGGGGCCGGATTCGGTGATGGCGATCTGAATGCTGCCTTTGTTGCTGAGTGTGTAGTAATTGTTGATGTCGGAGCGGATCTGGGAGACCATGGCGGGGATTCCGGACTGCGCGGCCAGGATCTGCGCATCGGTGCCGCTGGGATACCAGTGCACAATGACGAAGTCAAGCGTATATCCGGAGCCATTGAGGGCGCTTGAGATTGCGGAGAGAACATCCTGATCCCAATTGGTGTAGTAACTGGCGGTGTTGACGAAGACGCCGCACTTGATGCTGGGATCAACGGCCTTCATGGCCTTGATGAAGGCGGCGGCATTCGTGCCATAGGCGGTGGGTGAGAGCGCGGAATTGCCTACGCGGTCGGCAGGAGTGGTGTTGGTGTCATGCAAGTCTTCTTCCCAGTCAAGACTGGTGCTGTAGTAGCCATTGCCATAGACTTCGTTGCCGATTTCCCAGTAGACGATGCCGTAGTTGTTGGTGACATTTGCATATTGCACCCAGGAGGCTGCTTCGCTGGTCGGGGCCGGCCCTGTCGCTCCGTTGTTGGAGCCATAGTTCACGGTGATGACAGGATGGGCGCCCGACGGAATGACGAGGTCGCTCATCCAATCGTTGAAGGTGGCATTGGCGGCGAAGTAGCCTCCGTTCAGGGTTTGGTCGGTTCCACTGATGAAATTGAAGATATCCGCGTAAGATCCTCCGGGATAGCGAAGGGCGGTCACGCCGGCGGCCTGGATTTCCCCGGCCACTCCGCTGCTGGTGAGGTAGTTGTCATAGACCGCGGTATCGATACCGTATGCTTCAGAGGACACGGTGGCGGTGACGGAAGTGGCGTTGACGGAAACGGTTGCGCTGGTCTGGGACCATGCGGCGCCTGCAAAAAGCAAAATGGCCGCTGCCAGAATGGTCTGAAAACGTCTTCTTGCAGGTAAGTAGTTTGCGTGAAGTTGTGCGGTGTGCGAATTCATTGACCTGGACTCCTTTCGTGGGAAAACTCGCTCCGTGCAACCGGCAGCGCGGAGGGAGGGTTCGCATTGGGCGGATGCCGGTTGGCAAAGATGTCTAACTTCGAGTTCGCTTCCCGCCCCTAGGTGGTGCGGGCGAGTAGCTCAATTGGATAGAGCACCGTCCTTCTAAGCCGGGGGGTGTGGGTTCGATCACCGCCTCGCCCACCTTTTCAACGCTCCGCACTACAACATGGTATGTGCAGAGTTGTCGGTTCTCCGACATCGGGAGCCGCGGTGATATTCACCGAACCCGGCTCGATTCCATTGGCATCGTTCTTGTCGGTGGGCCAGAGAGTAACGCTCAGTGTTACGCTGTCTCGCTGAGAACTGCAGTTAAAACGGATGGGAAAGATGGAGCAGGAAAAGGCTTGGCTTTCACATCGAAGATCGATACCCAATGGAGACACGTTCGAACATTTGGCCTCGATTGATAGGGAACCCTTTGCCGATAGGCCGGGCATCTGCGGAAACAGGGAGACCAACAGATTCTTTGGATCCCAAACAAACAGCGCGATGGAATTGCCGGCTTGGGTATAGGTGAACAGTCTGTCTCTCCAGAAGGCTTCAAGGCTAACAGGCGACTTTGAGTGGTTGACTGTAAAAAAGCACATGAGTGCCGTCCGGATTGAGAAAGGCAAGCGATTCGATGTCGCCCGACCGATCAACCCCGGAGGCAATTCGATATGCCCCTGGCTTCACAGCCATGGAGAGCTGAGAGATCAGCACAAAATCTATGTTCAACCAAGAAGGAGAGCTAATGAATTCTGCGCCTGTCTTCAGCGGGTTAACGATTAAGGTATCGGCTTCTTGATCCATCGAGGGCGGTGCCTCGATGGTCCTGCCGACGGTCGAAGCGCCGGACGGTCCCGTTATATCGATGTGGGTAACCTGTTGAGCCAGAATATCGTCATAGACCCGGATACTGGCCTCAGCTTCCTCGCGGCTCTGAGGTAGGAACACAAGAACCGACTCCAGACTGTGGTCCAATTCGGCCGACCAAACAGATACATGCACGGTCTGCGCTCCAAGAAGCCAGCTAGTCCCTCCACCGAACAGACAACCCATCAGAAGGACAAGCGCACGGCGGCTCTTCGTTGCCACGCAAAGGTGAGTTCGTTTTCTCGTCTCTTGCATGAAGGAATCCCGCAATACTCCTGCACCGCCGACCGGCTCAGTTTCTCGGTCTCGGCACCGTGGTCGCCTTAGACGATCAGCGGCGCCGATACCGGATGTGAAGCATGAAGTGCCGTTACGGGGTTAGTTCACAGTGATCGTAAACGCCTCTGTGCTCTTGCAGCCAGAGGAATTGGTGTAAGTAGCCGTATACACGTTGGAGCCTGTACTCAGCGGAATGTCGTCGATCTGGCGCGAGGTGGATGTGTATCCCTTGGGGCCAGACCAGCTCCATGATCCACCGGAGACGGGCTGCGGGCCTAGGTCCACCTGCGTGCTGGTGGAGCTGACAGTGGCACTGTTTTCTTCAGCCCATGATGAGCCGTTATTCACCGAAATGTACGGGGTGACCGAACTGGGTGTGCAACCGCCTGAACTGGTGCTGAGGCTGTAAGAATTCACCGTGAAGGTCTGGGAACCGTTGGTTTCCGTAATTTCAAAGCCGAAATCTGCCGTGGAAAATGTCTTGCTGGTCAGCTTGCCCTCGTTCGCAAGCCAGTTCATTAAATCCAGAAGATTCACACTGCCGCTCGTCGTCTTCGAGACGCGCAGGAAGGAAACAACGTTGTGGCCAGTGTTGCCCTGAAAGACGTCGTAAGTAACACCATCAATGGAGACGTTGGTGGCGAAGGCGCAGCCAGTGACACCAAGTTGGCTGCAATTATACGAGCTGGCGATCGGGCCGTTGCTGTTCCAATCCTCCCAGACCATCACTTCGTCCACGTTACCGTTCGTCCAGAGATCGTAGGCTGCATCGTAAGATGCGCCGCTTGGCACCGAGAAGTTGAACGACGAGTTTACGGCACCAAGGGAACTGAGATTTACGTTGCCCAGGCCGATTTCCGTGTCGGGGTACGCCCTGACACCGGTATTGCCTGAGTAGTTCGCTACAGACCACCAATTGGTGGAACTGTTGGCATAAATGCACTGGCCCGATGTCGCGCCCCATTCATCGGTGTATAGGTTGTAACCGTTTTCAGTGTAGGTCGCGTATTGACTGCATGAGCTCCATACCTGGCCACTCGCTGACACCGAATTGACCGCGCAAAATGCAAAAACGCCGATTGCGATTGCACCGAACTGTTTAATCATGATCGTGATCACCGAAATCCTCTCTTTACCCATTCTGGCTGTTCGAGCAGCGTTACTGCTCCAAAAACCCATTCATTGGAGCAGAGCTAATGGTCGATGGGAAGCGTTAATCTTGTACCATCTGCGTTTCGCTTTGGTTGCTTATGTACATGATTCATTCTTAATGAGTTAAGCTGACGCGGAATGCTATTGGTAACAGGGTTTGCGCGGCGGTTTCGAAGCCATGTATAGTGGGTCGTGCTCGTTGCGAGGGATTTTGTATGTCCGATAGCGCTGTCACGTCCACCTTTCAGGAAGAACGTGCTGAGCTCGAAAACGTGGCGGAGAGTCTGGTTCGTTCGCCTCGTTTGGAGAAGCTTCTTCGTTTCATGGGCGAAAAATACTTCGGTGGCGACCAAGATCAGCTTAAGGAATACAACATTGCAGTTGACCTCTTTGGCCGGCCGGCCAGCCGCTTCCACCCGAGCAATGACGCAATAGCCCGCGTAGAGGCACATCGGTTGCGGAAGAGGTTGAAGGAATACTACGAGACCGAAGGTCGCGATCACGCGGTCCGCATCAGTATTCCCGTCGGCTCGTATGTTCCGGTGTTCTCCCGCCACACAGCTATAGAACACTCAGTCATCGTGCCGCCAGAAGCGCCTGTTCCTCAACCGCCCGTTGCCGAAATCGGGCCCGCTACGCTCAAACCTGCGCGTCATGCGCTTCTTTTCTGGGTGCTGGCTACGGCTCCCATACTCTTGGGGTTGAGCGCATTGCTTTTTCGGGTCCATGTTGTACACACGTCGCAGCCTGCTGCCGCTTCTCCTAAGCTAGCCAGAACTGACACGGGTGTCCTGTCTACGGCATCCGCCCCCGTTCCGCTTCGCATGATCGCAGGTTACACTGGCCCTACGCGACTGGACAGTTTTGGGAACCAATGGTTGTCGGATCAATACTTCAGCGGCGGAAGGCCTATTGCGCGCCAGACAGTGACGACGTTGCGCACAAATCGCGCGATGCTCTTTAGACAAGGGCGCAATGGGGAGTTCTCCTATAACATCCCGCTCAGGCCGGGAACCTATGAGCTACATCTCTACTTTGTCGCTTCTCATCCCCTTCAGGAAGTCGACACAGAACACAGCGACTCCTTCTCCGTTTTCATCAACGACAAGTTGGTACTGAGCAACTTCGACATCGAATCCGATGCTTTGGGAACAGATACAGCGGACGAGCGTGTTTTCAAAGATGTGCATCCCGCGCCGGACGGGAGACTCCACGTCCGTTTCCAAGGCGAGCAATCGCTTCCTTTTCTGAACGCCATCGAAGTTTTGCCCGGTATCACAAACGAGCAACTACCAATCCGCGTTGCCGTACAGCCAACTCCGTACACCGACCACGCCGGGAACTTTTGGGAACCCGATGATTACTATGCGGGCGGGCGAGTCTCCCGCGCTTTGCATACGGTGTCAAGTACGTCCGATCCTTCCCTGTTCTCCTACGAAAGATACGGCCACTTCACGTATGCCATTCCTGTTGACCAGCACGGCACCTACACTCTCATGCTCCATTTCACCGAATTCTATTTTGGCCCCAATTCGCCCGGTGGTGGGGGAAATGGAAGCCGGATCTTCAACGTTATGTGCAACGGCGTACTGCTCCTCAAGCATTTCGACATCTACGGGGAGGCGGGGGCTCTTCATTCTGTCACCAAGACCTTTCATCACTTGGAACCCACGGCACAAGGCAAATTGAATCTCACCTTCGAGCCGGTCGTGAATAACGCGACCATTTCAGGAATAGAGGTTCTGGATGAGTCACAATAATGAGAGCAAAGTCCCTGTCCGGTTCTGGAACCTCGTCAATGCACAAGGCAGATCTCAGCGTGGAGGACCGAACTCACGGGGACGGGCTACTCGGCTGAGTGTCATGTCCTTGCGAGAGAACTGAGTGATTCTTCGCAACCGGCCGGTTTAAACCTGACCTACTACTGCGACTGCTTCGGGGTCAATGCGCCACCGGATAAAACTCAACTTAGCGCGGAGCAAGTCCCTTGGTGATCACCCAAAAGCGGCCACTTCAGTGATCGCCGGCTTTTTGCCCTCGGGGGCGGCTCCGGCGCAGGGCAGCCAGTGCACGTCCAGCTAGCCTCGCTAAGAGCCCTGAACGTATCTATTGCCCTGGACTTGTCGAGCGAGTGAATGATCCCGGTAGAACGATTGATGCTTCCCAAAAGCGATTGAAGAGCCACAATAAGAACCGGATTGGAAAGTGAGATTGGCTGCACCTGTGTTGAAGATAGGATATCCGTCGGTCCGTGCGCTTCGATCTAGCCCAATATGTCGTCCATATTCCACGGAACAACAATTAAGGCATGAGTGCCAGGAACCGAATCAAGTGAGGTCATCAACTTCTTATCAGGATGAACCGCGGGGACGACCGTTCGAGTTGCCGAACAAGGGAGTGTCAGTTTTGTGTAGAAACGTATTGGCTTTCCTTCGAAGCTTAGTGAAATACCTTTCTTCAACTTTGAAGCAGCACCGTCGCCAAGAGCCGTTCCGAGATCGCCATCCAGTTGAGCTTTCGTCAAAGTCACAATCCAGAGTGAGGAGGTAGACCCATCTTTGAGCATCTCCTTTGCGAATTGCAATGCGGTGCCAACATCTTCCGTTTCAGCTTCGCGGTCTATGAAATAGTCCTGACGCCCCATAGCTTCTTCCCCCTAAATTGTACCCCGGATTATCTTACGCTAGCGCTTCGGGTGTGTTTCGGCTACCAAATTCCAGCCGCCAGTGCAAAATTGGCTTCGCCTTTATTCAGACCGGATACGGCGGAACTGTAAAGCCTATTTGGGAGTACAGCGCCGGGTGTCGAGCACTGTCGCGCCCTTAACTCTCGCGAACGCTCCACATTGTCCACCACTTTTTGATTCACTTCTTTGAAAAGGATTCTATTCATGAAACCGTCCAGACTTTATGAGGCGCTTCACGCGCTGATCGGTGAACGTGTGCCTCTGCACATCTGGGGCGCATGCGGAGTCGGCAAGTCTCAGATCGTTTCCCAGGTCGCCGACGATCTCGACTATGACTTTCTTGACGTGCGGGCCGTGCAGCTTGACCCGGTCGATCTCCGGGGACTGCCGCGGATAGCAGAGGACCAGACGGAATGGGTGCCGCCCAGGTTCCTCCCCACCACAGGCATGGGCATACTCTTTCTCGATGAGCTGACCTCTGCGCCGCAGATGACCCAGGCAGGCTGCTACCAGCTTGTGCTGGACAGGAAGCTCGGCGAGTATGTGTTGCCTGATCGCTGGGTTGTCATCGCCGCCGGGAATCCTGCCTCCGAGCGTGGCGTTCACTTCTCCATGCCGCGGCCGTTGCGCAACCGATTCGTTCATCTGGACCTTGAACCGGATCTCGACGACTGGTGCAGGTGGGCTGTGAAGGCTCAGGTCCGGCCTGAGATCATCGCCTTTCTCCGTTTCAAGCCTGAGCTTTTGCATACGGCGGACGCGACGTCGGACGTTAACACGTGGCCCACTCCGCATTCCTGGGAGATGGCCTCACAGGTGCTTTGCGGTATCGTCCGTCGTCAGAAGGCACAGTTTCTCTCGGGGGCGACGCGCCGTATGCGTTTATCGATTCACCAGCCGTAATGTCCAGACAAGATGTTGAGCGGCTACTAAGTACTGCCGACATACAGGAGGCGGAATTGTCAGATGTTATCAACCTGTTGGTTTGGTTTGGGGTTCTGGGGATATTCGTGAGCGAGGACGAAGAGCGCTACTCTTACCAATTCGAGCATGACCCAAAGCGAATGCTGGCGGGGCTAGGTTCGTACGCGTACTGTATCCATCCTGCCTTTCGCTGCGCACTGAACTCGCGATAATCGATCCGAGCCTGATTCATGGCCCGCAACAGCACTTCTCCTTGGCGCGATGCGTGCTGTTCACATACTTCGAGGATCTTCCGGCACAGGACGCTCCTCTCTTATTCCTTCTCTGACGACCGCAATTTGCTTCGACTTGCGATACACGTTTGCGACGGCCAAGGTCCAGAGAGGAACCAGATCAACTCCGGGCACAAGCTTGCCAAGAAACGATGGCAGGAACTCCCAGTGCCAACCGAGAAGGTAAGTCAGCACAGCTCCCACGCCCAAGTCGAGGATGTCGTCGGCCGGCGATTCAGCGCCCGGAACGAAGAGAGGGAAAACAACAATCTGTAGCGCGTCCGCGATGATGGCAAGAATCATGGCGGCGCGAAGACGCGGGCCCGGCGAAATTGTGATTGCGTCGTGAGTCACATTGGCCTGCTCAATTCATCTTATTGCTTTGCTCGCCGTGTCAGAAGCGATCCTACACGGTCGCATCAGGGTAGACACCGCAAACCATGCGCGCCATACAGCAGAGCGGCGCGTCTTAGGAGTGGTGCGGCGCCGAAGGCAATCCCCCGCCGGCGTCGTTTGGAAGACTGAGCGGAAGCGCGAA
Organism: Occallatibacter sp.; assembly: GCA_050010735.1. Classification (GTDB taxonomy): domain Bacteria; phylum Acidobacteriota; class Terriglobia; order Terriglobales; family Acidobacteriaceae; genus Telmatobacter. Next base: position 15,293 of record JBEKKL010000066.1, read on the forward strand.
GTCCCGGAAAAGGCGGGGCTCTAAAAACAGCGCCACCGCAGAAATCGCGTCGTTCTCAAGCGTGAGAACGTGAATCGAATGACTTCTCGCTCCGGCTCAACGCCGTCGCCCTTTCAGCCACAAGGCGAGATCTCCCCAGGTAAGAACGCACTCCTTCACTGCACGACCGCCGGATCTACGCCACCGAACCTTGGTCACAAAAGCTTCGCGGCCATTGGCCCGCTCGCCCTGTTCGGCTCCGCCTCATATCCGGTTTTTGTTCATCGGCCCGCAGATTCGATCCACGCTTCCTCCCCACAATCGGTCACCCTCATGCAGTTGCGCTTCACTTCACTCACTGTGACCAGATTGTGACGGGACTTGCACCCGTAAGAGTGCGCCCATGCTGGGCGCACCAAAAGAAAAGGGCCAGCCGAAGCCAACCCTCTTCCTTGACTTGGTTGAGACCATATCCTCCTCCAGCTTCTCGTAAGCCTGCTGCAACGCATTGTCCATATTGACCGAAATGACGCTCTCGTCGTACGCGGGGAGATTGTCCGAAATGTCCTCAAGCGACAGAAACGCCGTCGTGGTCATCAGGAACTTGCCGAAGAGCATCGGCGAGGCTCCAGGGTGCCACTGGGTCCTTTGCACTCTGCAGCGGAGGATAGGTTTCAAGAATCCGTTCGGCCAGAAAAGGGCCGAATTGGCGCAAGTAGTCGAAGGTCGTCTCCATGGAGAAACCTCGTTGAGGTAAAAATGATGAGATTTGGGTGGAATTGAGAGAGGGGCGGTGCGCTTCAAAGCTATCGCTGGTTTAGAGCGATTCTTGAGCGACCTCGACAACTTCTCGTGATTTACGGCTGGATTACTTTTGCCTTCAGGCGGCTCTGCGGGAAGTCTTTCGGGTTGAGAGTGAAGATGAAGTCTGCACTTCCATCCTCAGCACAGATACAGAACGCATCGTCTTTGGGATCGGGCGATATTTGGGCCGAGGAGCGAATCTCGACCGACTCTCCGCATTCTCGAATGAAATTGATGAGCGTGCCGATTGCGGCGGATCGAACGTGCAACCGTTTCAGGACTTCTTTGTACTCCGCGAGAACATCTTCCGAGTAGAGCCAAACAAAGTGTTCCTCGTCTGCCCAGCGGTGAAGCAGGTCCGCGCTCGGAATTCGGCCAGGAATGTACTGGTCCCTGAAACCGGAGATACCTGCCACCACAACGTTGGTGTCCACGACAGCACGTTGCTTTTTCTTCTTAGGTTTCGGCCGCAACGGTGATCTCCGGAACGCGCTTCTCCGCGCGACAGTCTCGAATCGTGCGTTGGATCTCTTCTTGGGAAATCTCTCCTATATCCTTGGCCGCAACATATAGTGCTGCCAAAAACTCCTTCTTCCATCCCGCACGCTTTCGCCCGCGCGGCAGGTCGCGGTATAGTTCTGCCCGGCTCATACCCTGCTCGATTTGCTCGCCGAGCGACCGAAAGGGAATGCCCAACTTGATTGGTTCCTCGGCAGCCGAAAAGCGGCAGGTAAAGACCACGTACTCCGGGTTTTCTTTGCGAAGCCTCTTTTCGGAAGCACGAAAGACTGTGATGAGTCTGGAGAGAATACTGGCGCGCGTTCCCAAAGACTCCTTCAGGCGTAACGCAACCTTCGCAGTGAGAAGCGCCTCTCTGTCAAAGAGATAGGCGCCATCCACCCACTTCGGCTTAACCACCTCAAATTGCACCAGGTTTTGCAACTCCTTCGGCTCAACCTTCAGAACCGCGCTGGCCTGCTTCAGTTTTAGTGCTTGCTGCGGCATGGGCCCTCCATTACTGTCTAAATATTAGACCGTAATTGCGCCTGGGTCAATAACGCACCTGGCCGGTTCAAATCGTTGCACTCTGTCCCAATGTTGTCGCAATTCCGATTTGCGACCAAACAATCATTGTCCGGGAATGCGATTTTACCGGATTTCAGGCCATCCCCTATCCACCCGAGCACCTCATCGTTGGTCGCCGAAATCAGCACAGGCCGGCAGCCAATACCTTCGATTTCCTCAATCCGCTTCTTTCCCTCGACGATCCCGAGAATGTGGTCGGCCCACGAGGGATCGGCCGGTAGCCCGAGGAAGCTAACCAGCGTGGCCCACGCCTCTTCGCGTCGGTATCGCAAAAGGATCGTCCGCCCCGCGCTTCCGTTGGTGTGCAGTTCCTCGGACACTGCCAGCAGATGACGCACCGGCTGTTTGCGGCCTGGCAGAGTGAGAGCCCCGTTGTAGCAGGAGGCGTGTTCGCCGAGCGTTACGTCCTTTACCGTACCGTCCGGAAAGGTCAAGTTGAAGGCGGCCTTCTCGTGAACGGCCGCGGTGATCGCGCCGACATCCGAATCGTTGCCGAAGACGCTCAGAAGATGTGCCTGCCGATCTTCTCCTATATAGCGATCGACCCGCAGGCGAATGCGGGTCGAGGCCTTTTCCGTGATGCGCACATACTCAAGCAGCCCGAGCCGCAGATGTGCATTCTCCATCGGTGTCGCTCTCCTTCTTCGCCGGCGTTTCAGTAAGTTTCAGTGTCCTCCCATCGGCGTAGACCAGGTACAACTAATTGGCCCACCGCTCACGGTGGTGGATAATCTCGGTGTCTCCGTCTTGTTCCACGAATGTCGTCACATGCTTGACCGAGCGCCAGCGGGCTATGTGCCGGTCGTCGCCCTGGCCGAAGACGCCGTTCAAGAGGCCCGCGGTACACAGAAGCCCAACATGGCCACCATGCAGCGGCGTGATGGGCCGGCCTGTCGCAACGTCTTCAGGCGCTGTGCCGCACCCATCTTTATGCCACCGTAGTCGATCTGACCAAGCTACTCAGCGAACAGCAACGGTCTGACTGAACCGATCCTGCCCGCAGTGTCGATCCGGAACCTTGCACGTCCGCCGATTCGACGCCTCATCCGGCTCACGGAGACGGACGCAAGATTCAGCCACTGTTGAACCGCTGGATAGCCGTGGCACGCAGCAGGGAATAACCCGGGCGGCGGTCAGGCCTTCGCCATCGAGAACATGAAATCTGGGCCGATCTAACCAGGTCACCTCTCCTTGAGTTTTCAGATGGGTTCCTCGCAGGTTAGCTCTTCGATCTGAGGATGCCGGGGGATTGGCATTGAATCTCACCCGGTAGCTGTGCTGCCGGTGCAGTTCCCTTGGTGCGCCCAGCATGGGCGCACCCTTAAGCTCAAAATGCCATTGATGGTCTGGAACAACAGATTGAGCGTAGGCGTTAAGGTAATCGACGACGAGCACAAAAGGCTGCTGAGTCTGGCAAACGATCTGTACGACGCAATAGTGGATCAACGTAAGGAACAGCTGGCAACACTCTTGAAGAATTACTGAAATACACACGATTCCACTTCGCTCGCGAGGAGCGTTTCTTTTCAGAAACCGGTTACGCGGAAGCCGCTGCCCACAAGGTAGAACATGACAGCCTGACTTCACAGGTCAAGGAAATCCAAGCGCGCTTCAATGTGGGTTCTCCGGCGCTCACACTCGAGGTCATGAGCTTTCTGAAGGATTGGCTATTCGACCACAGGGTCTGTGCTCGATTTCACCTTGTCGCGCAAAAGCAACGCGCCTTTCTGATCGTTTCCACGCATGGTTCTTTGATAAATCAAATCCTCACAAAAATCAGTGACCGCCATCAGCCCAGGAGTTTTTCCGCAGCCTGTCATAGTCGTTCTAGGCCCCAACGAGAGATATAAGAACGATCGCGCAGCATGCACCTAAGTTTTATGAATAAGGAGACCGGGACTCATTTCATCCAATTTGCCATCCGAGCACTCTACAGAAAAAAGCCGCTTACAAGCCGCACTGCATGTGGACAAGTTGAATCCACTTACATTTGCAAATCATGAGCATTATTGAACAGTCTGCGAAGGAAGCCGATAGTAATGCATGCAGGGTAACTCGCAATCCTTAGTCATGGAGCCGTTGCCCGCAACTCTGAAACCTCGTTTTGAACCTTTTGCAATGCGTAAGTGATTGGACCGGTTATTCGCAGCAGTAACGGGAAGCCAATCATTATCAATCTCTCCTCGGACCTGTCTTGTGAGATTTGGAATTCATCTGGAGATAGTGAGGGACTTGATTGTGCGCGTGACCATCGAAGAAGTGAAGAACACCTCCCTGATTCGCCTTGAAGGCGATGTCGACATTGCCTCTTCAGAGGAGGTTAAGAGCATTCTCATCGACGCACTCGCGTCAAAAATAGAGATCAGGCTTATGCTGGAGGATGCAACAGAGCTGGATATCACGGCCTTGCAGTTGCTCTATGCTGCCGAGCGGGATGCCGCACAATCGAAGATCCCATTCACTCTCGATGGTTCTGTCCCCTCCGAAATCACGTCTGCGATGACTGATGCAGGTTTCGCGAAGTTCCACTTTCAACAACAGTAATCCGAGAACGAAAGGCAGTTAGATCGCCTTGTCAAACGCAACCATCGTCGATAAGCACAAGCAGGCGTATCAGGACGAGGCCCGCGAAATCCTGATTCGAGGAGAGCCTGAAAACCAAATCTAGGTATTTCAGCAAACGCGCACCTCTGACACTCACGATCTTGTTCAACGGCATCCACCGATCCACAACAGCCGGAAATCGTCCGGTCATTTTGACTGCCGGCCCCGGAACAAGCATCACGTCGCTTTTCAGAGCTCGTGTTTTCCAAGACGAGGGAAGACTTGTCCGTGCCCTTGAAAGGCCCGACCTGGAGATGGGGCCGCCGCCCTCCGCCGCCGCGGTTGCAGGAAGAATGAATGCACGTGGTATATCGACCTTTTACGGTGCAACTGATCGAGAGGTCGCCCTCTCCGAAGTAAGGCCCTTCGTGGGAAGCCGTGTCGTCACTGCGAAGTTCGATCTGCTTAGGCCAATATCGCTCCTCGACTTGGAGGCATTGAGCGAAGTTAGCGCAAGTGGAAGCCTGTTTGACGACAACCATCGATATCAAATGGCGAAGGCCAATTTCCTTCAGAGCCTGAGCCAGAAAATGACCGCTCCGGTGCTGCCTGACGCAGAGATCTTCGAATATTTGCCTGCGCAAGTGATCGCCGAATATCTTGCCTCACAGGTGACGCCAGAATTGGACGGGATTTTGTATCCATCAGCGCAATCCAAGAACGGCAAAAACAATGTCGTCCTGTTTCATGAATCGTCGCTCGTTGAACAACTCACAATATCGGATGATACCGCAATTCTTGTTGAAACAGGACTCCACACGGCAGATGGATTTGAGCCCGAGTACTGGGTCTTGGAACGAACGGCTCCTGAAGAAGAGACGACACAGGAAGTTGATCCGTACACTCCCGCGGTGCCAGATAGAGCTAGTCAGCGCACCGAGACAATGCCGACTCTACGAATCGACCTTTCATCGGTGGAAGTCCATCACATCGAAGGCGTTTCATACCGTCACTCCGACTATGAAGTTCACAGAACTAAGGATTGAAATCTTGCTCACGTTGCGCCGGGCGCCCTTCAGGCATCTATTTGTTTTGTGGTGCGCATCCGCGAATGTTTTCTCATGCCCCATGACCCCTGAGAAAAAGGGCTTCTCAGAGCTTTCCGGCTGCCGAAGCAGACGATCCAGTTTCCTGCCTATCCGAGCCGGCGCCGGTCAAAGATCGATTGTGCCGTTTGCGAAAGGTGCGAAAACAATTCTCTTTCAAAAGTTCTCTCTTCCAAATCTGAAAGGCCAAATTGAAGTGGCTCCATATCGTACATCAGCCCAGAAGGCATCTCACGGCTGCGCTTCGCCGCGAGTTGTTTGGCGCGCCGACGGAGGATGCTCCGGATACGGGCGATCAGCTTTTGTTCGGAAGGACCATTATGGCGCACAAAGTATTGGGAAGCGTTATGAACAGCGTGATCCATCAAGTCAACTGCAGCATCCTCGTCATTGAGATGCGTCCAGGCCCACAAGAGCGCGTATGGCCATGCTGCTTGGGCAGCGGCCTCCAACTTCTGATCGGAGGCCGGATGCCCAGTCGAATAGGCCCAGCTCCACGTCAGCTCTTTCCAGTTACGACGTCTTGGCGGCATTCGCGAGTGTGTGCTCGGGGGGGATTGACCACCAGTTAACTCGCAGTATATACGGACTTTGCGTTGTCAAGTGTCGGGAAAATGTCACTTCTCGGCCACAAAACTCCTTCTGGGGTGCCTTAACTAGGTAGAGGGGTCTGTTTGCCGAATCCGAGGGGTACCTGGACGACATCCCCTTGCGTTCGGAGGCACGGTGCGATCCTCAATGCAATTTCAAACACCTTTGGTCGCGAGAAGATCACTATCGAGGCGCGTATGGCAACTCTCCCCAAATTGCCAGAGCGCTCCCCACAGTGGAGTGCGGAAGCCATGGCCATGGCTGCTCAGGCCAAAGTGCTTTCTGGATCCAAACTTGAGCAGCTTGTTGTCCGCCTACAGCGCCACAGTGGGCGCCAAAAGGAGGCCTGCTGGCGCTTCATCATCCAGTACGGAATCAAAGGCCAGCAAGACCATCGACGATGGACCGAGACCGAGTTTGAGATCGTTCGCGAAGAGCTTGTGAAGCGATCGATCGATGAGGTCGCAAAGAAGGTCAATCGGACACCGAAGGCGATCCGCAACATGCTGAAGAGAAACAACCTCAGCTTGCGCAAGATCCGGTGCGATCTGTCTTCAGTGGAGAGCCTTGCAAGTGCCCTGCGGGTCCGAAAAGCGGAGGTCGTCTTCTGGATTGAGCAGGGGTGGCTCCAGGCATCCATTGTCTGTCACGGCAAGCGGAGATCTTACGTGATCACACCTGAGGCGCTGATGAACCTCTACAAGCACCATCATTCCGATGTCTTGAAGCGCGGCATTCCGAATCAGGCCCTCTTCGAGGCGTACGTCCAATACTGCTTTTCTCCAAAACACACGGTCGGAGAACAACTGCTCGATGTCCGGCGGGACAAGCGCGAAAGGGCCGCATATGCAGCGGCCGTTGGAGAGGAGACGGGCAGCGAAGAAGAGGAGGTGTCATCGCTCATTTGAAAGCGTCGTTTTCTGATCAGTTGCCGGTTTAGAGTTGCTTGATATCATCCGCGCCGCAGGCGCAATCGTCGGTCGATCATCGTTTGAAAGGCTGGAAGTTGTAAG
>JBEKKL010000067.1:0-21768 GCA_050010735.1 Occallatibacter sp.
TCTCAGGAGAGGAAGACTTAGGCGCGCTGAGACTCTCGCTACGAAAAAATCAAGGATTTTGGTCGATTCTCTGCCCTATTTCTGCAACAAAAAGGCTAAAAAAGGGCAAAAACCGGCTTTTTAGTTTACTGAATAGTTAACAGGCAGAAATTTCAAGTTATTGATTTTATGTTGGTTATAGGCGAAAGATGACTCAAAAGATGCCTCCACAGGGTAGGGGGGTAGGGGGTACGTTGCAGGGATCAGGGATCAGAGGTCAGAGATCGGTTTGACGACGCTCTGCCCGACTGTTTCTATTGTGCGCCTCCGGAGGTTAAAACTCTGCAAACCGCTGCGGGACCGGTCGGCGAGTCAGCGAGTCGGCGAGTCAGCGGGTTGGCTTTGTGGACGCTCTCAACTGTTGCATAGTTGCCGATGCACCAAGTGAACGCTCGGGTAGAACAGCAAAGGGCCACTCCGTAACCGCGGAGTGGCCCTTTGTAAGCGGGCTAGTCAGCCGAAGTCACTTGGCGGCGACCAGTGGGCGTGTGCTTAGGGTGCCGTCGGCGTAGCCCTTGGCGATCTGGGCGATGGAGACGGGCTTGTAGTCGCCTGCGTGGCCTGCCTGGCCGAACTGGGTCATGCGCAGGGCGACGACTTGCTTCATCGCTTCGCGAGCCGGCTTGAGGTAGTCGCGCGGATCGAACTTCTCAGGGGTCTCGACGAAGACCTTGCGGATTGCGCCGGTGATGGCGAGGCGGTTGTCGGTGTCGACGTTGATCTTGCGCACGCCGTTTTTGATGCCGAGCTGAATCTCCTCGACCGGAACGCCCCAGGTCTCTTTGAGCTTGCCGCCATACTGATTGATGATGTCCTGCAGGTCCTTGGGAACGGACGAGCTGCCATGCATGACGAGGTGAGTGTTGGGCAGGCGCTTATGAATGGCGATGAGGACGTCCATCTTGAGAACGGAGCCGTCGGGCTTCTTGGTGAACTTGTAAGCGCCGTGGCTGGTGCCGATGGCGATGGCTAACGCGTCGACGCCGGTGCGCTCGGCAAATTCAACCGCCTGGTCGGGGTCGGTGATGTGATCGAGGCCGCTGCCGCCGGCGCCGTGGCCGTCTTCGACGCCGCCGAGCACGCCGATCTCGCCCTCGACGGTTACGCCGCGCTCATGGGCAAAGTCGACGACCTTGCGGGTGACTTCGACGTTCTCTTCAAAGGTGGCCGGGGTCTTGCCGTCGGTCTTGAGCGAGCCATCCATCATGACGCTGGTGTAGCCGAGATCGATGGCGCTCTTGCAGGTCTCGAAGCTGTTGCCGTGATCCTGGTGCATGGCGATGGGAATCTCGGGATTGAGTTCCGCAGCGGCCTGGATGAGCTTGAAGAGATAGAGGTCCTCGGCAAACTGGCGCGCTCCGCGGCTGGCCTGCACGATGACGGGCGACTTGGTTTCTTTGGCGGCCATCATGATGGCCTGAATCTGTTCCATATCGTTGACGTTGAATGCGCCGACGCCGTAACCGCCCTTGGCGGCCTCGTCGAGCAACTGCCGCATGGAGACTAGAGGCATAGAGGATTCTCCTTAGAGTTTGGAATCTGCTTGAGGCTGTTTCGGTTCTGGCCGCCCTGGTGCGCGGGTCCCTCAAGGGCGAGCAATCAGCCTGACGGACGGCAGGAACTGCGATCATTCTTATGGTAGCAGAGACGCGCAATCGAGAAGCGTGCGCGGGAGCACAGGGAGAAAGCGCCGATTGCGTGGGCCAATTCAAGATGGGCGCTTCCCGATGTGGTGCTATGAGATGCAGCGTTCGATCCGCGTGGCCCGGTGTGGAATAATCTGCCGGTGAGCCTTGCCTCCCATCACGACTTGTTTCTGGTGGCCTGCGCCGCTGGGACGGTTCTGCTGCTGCTGGCTTTGATCGCCAAGGTCAGACTGCATCCGGCGCTGGCGCTGGCTGTCGCAGCCTTTGCGCTGGGTGTGGTCTCAGGGATGCCGCTTAAGCAGGTTCCAGTGTCGTTTACCGGTGGCGTGGGTAATCTGCTGGGGCACATCGCTATTGTGCTGGGGCTGGGAGCGATTCTGGGGCGGCTGCTGGCTTCGAGCGGTGGGGCAACTGCGTTGGGTAGGGCGCTGGTGGATGGCTGCGGGCCGCGCGGCTTGCCCTGGGCGCTGATGGGCATGGGCATTCTGGTTGGGATGCCGGTGTTTTTCGAGGTGGGCCTGGTGCTGCTGATGCCGATTGTGGCTGAGGCCGCGCGGCGCAGCGGAAGGCCGCCGATCCTGGTGGGAATGCCGCTGCTGGCCGGGTTGTCGATTGTTCATGGCACTCTGCCGCCACACCCCGCAGCGATGCTGGCGGCGACGCAGTACCACGCCGACCTGGGAAGGACAATCTTGTTTGGTCTCGCTGCCGGGTTGCCCGCCGTCGCGCTCGCCGGACCGGTGCTGAGCTGGCTGATGCTGCGCCGGTGGAATAGGCGGAGGGCGAAGGGCGAGCCGGTTTCCGCCGAAGAAGAGATGCCGCTCTTTGCGCCAACTGAGGCCGAAGAGGAGCAGCTTGAACATCCGGTGAAGGCTGCGGACGAGGTGCCCGCTCCAGCCGGCCCGATTCGTGCGGCTGCAGCGATTCTGCTGCCTGTAGCGTTGATCTTTCTGGGCAGTTGGGCCGATGCGCTGACTGCGCCGGGCAGCCTCGCGAACCAGATCCTGCGCTTGATTGGAAGCGCGGATGTCGCCTTGTTGATTGCGGTTCTGGTCGCGCTGGTCACGCTGGGTGGACACAATCAGACCGGAGAGATCAAGAGCCCGGAGGGCCTGCGCAAGCTGACTGCGGAGTCCTTTGAACCGATCGCACAGGTGCTGCTGGTTCTCGCCGCTGCCGGCGGGTTGAGCGGGATTCTGCGCGACTCCGGGGCCGCGCAGTCTACGGTCGGCCTGGCTCTTGGCGCTCATATTCCTCCGCTGGTGCTGGCGTGGCTGCTTGCCGCGGTCGTGCGGATCTCGATGGGCTCGGCGACTGTGGCCATGGCCGTCGCCTCGGCGATTCTCGCTCCCATGACGGCGCAGACCGGCATTCGGCCGGAGCTGCTGGTGCTGGCCACCGGGACCGGTTCGGTGATTCTCTCGCATGTCAACGATCCCGGCTTCTGGCTGATTCAATCTTTTTTCAAAATGGATTTAAAAGAGACGCTGTCGACCTGGACGGTGCTGGAGACGGTGCTCTCGGTGGCGGGGTTGGCAATGACGCTCCTGCTGTCGGCGCTGCTGCGGTAAAAACCAGCGCCGGCGATCCGCAAGATTCAGGAGCCGAATCAGTCCAACGAGCGCAGTGATTCCGCGCGTTGGCTTTCGGCTCCCTGCGATTTCGGGGCTTTGTCAGGCCGTTTTTGATTCGTTAGCTCGTACTGCGGGATCAGAAGAAAACCTGATTGAGGAATGAAGAAACCTGAATTACTAAGGTCCTGCTGCAAAATAACGCCAACAACCATGCCCCAGTCGTTGACTCCGTAGGCTGCGCACGCCTGCTCAAAACCGCACGCATCCGGAGAACCTAAGTCCATATCGGTGAAGGGGGTGAAGGTTCCCTGCGAAAACCTAAACCCCGCCCCGACCATCTCCCCGCGATTGCTGATTCCCGTCGGCAGAGCGTTCTGGCCTGCGAAAGCGTCGGGATAGTCCGGTGGCATCGACCAATCGAAAGATTCAAACTTGTCATGCTGGAGCGTAAAGCCAAAAGGAATGTCCCCCTGGGAGTAATCACCGACGATCTCGTCGCGGTCATTAATCCCAAGGGCTCTCGTGCAACAAGCATCGCTGAACTGTGCGTCGATGGAGGTGAATTTGCCCCGGCTGAGGACAAACCCGCGGGTTTGGTTGCTGTTCAAATCATAGTAAGAGCCGACAAGCGTCCCGGCATCATTGATTGCGCTTGCTTCGGTGTCAAGCACGTCCGGCCCTGGAAAGTCGAAGGATGTGAACACTCCTTCTTTGAGCGTGAATCCGTGAGACCATCCATCCGAATCCAGGTAGCTTCCTACCACCTCGCCAAGGTTGTTGATTCCGGTAGCAACCGTGTTGGTTGCGCCTGCAAATGGAACATCGATCGTTGTGTAGGTTCCCTTTTTCAGGACATATCCATGCTGTATCAAGTTGGGTGGATAGTTGAGTGGAGCTTCGTTAATCTGGTAGGCTCCGACCACATCGCCGAGATCGTTGATGCCGTAACCGAGGGTCGCATAGACTCCCGGGAACGGTGCACTGAGGGCGGTGAACTTGTAGTGCGTGGGTACGGACGGCGCTTCTTGAGCGCCGGCGCGATACGGCGCGATGACCGTCGCGATGGCGGCCGCTAAGGTAAGAATCAAGGCTAGGCGAGATACCATGGAACCTCTCGCAGACTTCGAGGCAAACAGCGTTGCAGACATCGGGGTTCTCCTTGTGCATCTCGAGTTTTGGCCTACGTCAGGCTTTGCTTCTTTGCGCTTGGTTTGCAGTTGGCTTTGTTTTGGGTTTACCGTAGGGTCTGTTTTTGATATGCGGCGGGCCTTTCTGCACCATCTCATTCACACGTGGGGAAGAATCGAGGCACTTTCTGAGGGGTTTAAGCCGAAAACCTCACAGCCTTAGATGCCTACCGGAGCGCAGACGAAGATGAGAATACTGCGGACTCAGTCGTCGGCCGCCCAAAAGAGAACACAGATTACTAGTGTCAGATCTCCGAGGTTTCGTTTCAAATGAAGTTGCACGAGCATTGAGCCGATAGTGGGCCTAGGAGGGTAAGTGACAGCTGCAACTGGATCTGCCAACAATTCCGAGGTACAAAAATCCGTTACAAAGGCTGGGGCGCGCTTCGTCGTCCGCCAGCCGATTCTCGACCTGCGCGGCCGGGTTCATGCCTTCAGGCTTCTCTTCCGGGAGCAGCAGGAGACGGATGAGAGCGGGATACCCAGCCGGTCGACGATCGATGCCGCGGCATTCCACAAACTGAACAAGCCCAGCGAGTTGAAGCGGCTGACCGGCAACCTGGTCGCCGTTGTGCGCTGCTCAATGGAGGCTCTGAACGAGGAACTCGCACAGGTGCTGCCGCCCAGCCTGACGGTGCTTGAGATCGCGGCGAGCGGAGAGGCGTCTCCCGAAGTGAAGTCCACTTGCGAGAGGCTGAAGGCAATGGGCTTCCGGTTGGCGCTGGATGAGGCTTCGGGCCAGCCGGGCTTCGAATCTCTGGTGGAGCTGGCCGACTACATCAAGCTGGATTTTGGCCAGAGACAGACGGAGGAAGAACGTGTGTTGCTGCAGCAGCTGCGTGGCAAGCCGATTGTCCTGATGGCCGCGAACGTAGAGACGCAGAAGGACTACCTCAAGGCACGCGAGGAGGGGTTCACTCTCTTTGAAGGCTACTGGTTCTGCCAGCCGGTGATGAAGAGAAACCGCAGGCCGCCGGCGAACCAATTGCTGCGGATCGAGATTCTGCGCGCGCTGCAGAAGAACCCGCTGGATCTCGTAAAGGTGAGCGGACTGGTCAAGCGCGACGGGCCGTTGACTTACCAGCTGCTGCGTCTGGCCAACTCGCCGCTCTGGGGGCTGCGCCAGCCGGTGGAGTCGATTCACGCGGCGCTGCTGGCTGTGGGCGACGATGCCTTTCGCCGCATCGCTACGCTGGCGATTGCAACGGAGTTCAACGGCGATCAGCCGCCGGAGCTGCTGTGTATGGCCATGGTGCGCGCGCGCTTCTGCGAGATGGCCGGCTTGCGGCGAGGTTTAGACTCTTTCGGGCAATATCTGCTGGGGCTGCTCAGCCTGCTGCCCGCGATGCAGGGGCAGCCGATGAGCGAGTTGGCTCCGGCTCTGGCTGTGACTCCCGAGGTTCGCGAGGCGCTGATGGGAACCAGGAACCGCGAGCGTATCCTGCTGGGATGGCTGGAGAGCTACGAGCGCGGGGACTGGGCCGAGTGCGATGCGGCGGCGCAGGCCGACCGCCTGGACCAGGAGGAGCTGGTGAAGTTTTATATTGAGGCCGTGGCCTGGGCGGAGGCGGCGCTGCACTCGGCAAGTTAGAGCCAGGGAGCTGCCTCCCTCTCCAATCCGCTGTTCCTTGCGATCAGCTTTACAAGCCGAGCACCGCCCGCTGCGCGGCGAAGATCTCCTTCAGCCCGACCTCGGCCAGATCCACGAGTTCGTTGAGCTGAGCGCGGGAGAAGCTGCCTTTCTCGGCTGTGGCTTGGGTCTCGATCAGGCCTCCGTCGGCAGTCATCACCACATTCATATCCACCCCGGCCTGCGAGTCCTCCTCATAGCAAAGGTCGAGGAGGGATGTGCCGCCAACGATGCCCACCGAGGTCGCGGCCACGAGTTGAGTGAGCGGCGAGGCCTTGAGCGTTCCCGCGTCTACCAGCGCCTTCAGAGCTAGCGCGAGGGCGACGGCCGCGCCCGTGATGGCCGCGGTGCGCGTGCCGCCGTCGGCCTGGATCACGTCGCAGTCGAGAATCACCGTCCGCTCGCCCAGAGCCTTCATATCGACAACCGAGCGAAGGCTGCGGCCGATGAGCCGTTGAATCTCATGGGTCCTCCCGCCGATCTTACCCCGCTCGCTCTCTCGGGGAGTGCGGGTCACGGTGGAGCGAGGCAGCATCGAGTACTCGGCCGTCACCCAGCCGCGGCCGGAGTTGCGCAGCCAGCCGGGCACCCCTTGTTCGATCGTCGCGCAGGTCAAAACGCGCGTGTTGCCCAAGGAGACGAAAACGGAACCTTCGGCGGTTTGAACGAAGCCGGGGGTGAGCTGAAGCGGGCGTAGCTGGCGAGGAGACCTGCCGCCGGGACGAAAAAAGGAGGGTGAGGCATCGACGTTCATTCAGGAATTGTAAGGGAATGGGCCGGAGGAGCATGGAGGAGAGGCCTTGCGGGAGGGGGTGATTTCAGAACGGGAATGGGCCGGTCCGGTGATCTAAAACAGGAACGACTTCTTAAGATACTCATTTAAGGAGCTTTAAATAGACTGCGTCGTCTCGACGGATTCCATTTTGGGACAAATGGCCCACTGCGGACGGATCGGCGTGTCCTGGATTTGGACAGTAATCTCTTCCCTTATCAGGAACTTATGGAGAGTGTTCTGGATTGGCACATCGCGTGTATTAGAAGCGGTAAGAACCGCAGCAGCAGAAACGGGAACGGGAAGCACCAAAGCAGGGACGCAGAAGAGACGGAGCCAATTTGAGACCGGTCTCTGAAGCTCGATCCCTGACGTGCGATGAGAAAGGAAGTGGGCAATGCAACAGCAGAGAGCAGTGGCTGAGAGGATCGAAACAACTGTGCCGGCGGCGGGTCTTGCCGGAACGAAGGTGACGGCAGGCGGTCTGGCCGGGATTGAGCGGGCCCGGGTCGAGGCGGTTGTGGAGACACTGGCCAACGTGCGCGGGCAGGGCGAGAGCCTGGCAGAGGTCGCCCACGACGCTCGCAATATGGTGACAGCGCTGGGCCTCTACTGCGATCTGCTGGAGGAGCCGGGGGTGCTGAACGCGCCATTCCTTCACTATGGCAATGAACTCAGGCTTGTGGCCACGGCCAGCCGCCGGCTGGTGGAGAAGCTGCTCTCGCTCGATCTGCGGCTGGGAACGGCGGCCGATCGCTTCGGCGCGGCCCGGCTGGCGGCTGATCCGGTCGCGGCCGTCCGCCTGGAGCGTGTTCGCCGCTGGGAGCAGTTGCCCGCTGAGCCGATCGATAACTTATCCGCGGAGCTGCTGGCCAACCGCAATCTGCTGGCGGCGCTGGCCGGGCCTTCGATCACAGTCACGGTGGATATCGAGGGCGGCGCGTTGCCAGTTGCATTGACTGGCGAGGACCTGACCCGGATACTCGTCAACCTGGTCAAGAATTCGGCCGAGGCCATGCCCGAGGGAGGCCGTATCCAGTTAGGTCTGCGCGAGCTCTCCGCCGGCGCATATTCCTCGAAGCCCTCTCTATTGCTGACCGTCGAGGACAGCGGCCCGGGCATTCCCAGTAAAGATCTGGAGAATATCTTTGAATCCGGCTACAGCACCCGTTCCGGCCGCGCCTTCAGCCGCAGCGGCTTGCCAGCCTCTCATCGCGGCCTGGGACTTTCGATCAGCCGCTCCATCGTCGAGGCTGCCGGGGGGCGCATTCAAGCCGCCAATCGCGCCGCCTCCGGCGCCTGCCTTGAGATCGAACTGCCCGTCAACAGCCGCTGAATCAGGGAGAAGGCCGGCGATGGAGACTCGTGAATCACCGGGAAGAGAAGGGTCCGAATTACCCAATTGCGCGTGAGGCGAATACAATGCTCGAAACAGCTCTGAACGCAAGAACCATGGAGTTTATCCCCCAACTCGCGGAGCCGCCGGTGCGTCTGCACCTTCTGGTGGTCGATGCCGACGCGGCAATGCGCTCGGCTTGCGCCGAGATCGCGGCGAGCCTCGGCTATGCAGTCGAGAGCACCGCCGACCTGAGTCAGGCGCGCAGCATGCTGCGCGGAAACACCGCCGACATCCTGCTCATCAACCTGCCCCCGGGAAGCAACCAGGGTCTGGAACTGATCTCAGAGGTCAAACTGCTCTATCCGCAGACCGCTGTGATCGCCATGACTGCCTCGGGATCGGTCAACGCGGCCGTAGAGGCAATGCGCTGCGGGGCCTCGGACTATCTGGCCAAACCCTTCGCGATGGATGAGCTCTCGACGGTCCTCGATCGCGCGGCATCCAGTCTGGTCACCGACATCGCGACGCGCCAGTTGCGTGAGCGTCTCAGGCTCTCGCAGGGGCTGGGAGCCATGATCGGCCGCTCGGGCGAGATGGAGAAGCTCTATCGGATCCTGTCCAAAGTGGCGCAAAGCACGCATCCCGTTCTGATCCTCGGCGAGAGCGGCACAGGCAAGGAACTGGTGGCGAGGACCATCCACGCCTACGGTCCCAACTCGCAGAAGCCATTCCTCCCCGTCGACTGCGGTTCGCTGGTGCCGACACTGATCGAGAGCGAACTCTTTGGCTTTGTTAAGGGAGCCTTCACAGGCGCCAACCGCTCCAAGGATGGGTTGCTGGTCTCTGCCGAGGGCGGCACGGTCTTTCTCGACGAGATCGGCGAACTCTCGCTCGACCTCCAAGCCAAGCTGCTGCGCGCTCTCCAGGAAAAGGAAGTTCGCCCGGTTGGCGCCACGCATCGCGTCCCCATCAAGGCGCGCATCGTGGCTGCCACCAACCGCAATCTGGCGGCGATGGTCGAGAAGGGCAGCTTCCGCAAGGATCTCTTTTACCGGCTCAACGTGGTCAACCTGCGCCTGCCCCCGCTGCGCGACCGCCGCGAAGACATCCCGCTTCTGGCCGCGCACTTCCTCGACCGGATCAGTCGCGAGCGCGGCAACAAGTTCACCTTGAGCGATGAGGTGCTGCGCACCATGATGCGCCACGACTGGCCAGGCAACGTGCGCGAACTCGAGAATTCGATCGAACGGGCCTGCGCGCTCTCCAGCGGTCCGATTCTCCACCTGGGAGATCTGCCGACACAGCTTCAGCAACAAGGGCTCGAGGCACGCCGATCGGCGGTTGCTGGCGAGCAGGCTGCCGAAGGTGGCCCGCCTCAGTTAACCACTCTCGCTGACCTCGAGCGTCAGGCCATTCTTGGAGCCATTCGCACCCTCAACGGCGACAAACTGCAGGCGGCGAAGCTGTTGGGCATCGGCAAGACCACACTCTATCGCAAGCTCAAGGAATATGGCATCGCCGACCCGCTTCGGGAAGAGTGACTCGCCCCGGCTCAAGCCGGAACCAATCGCGCCGATAGGGCAATTGCGGGACAATGGCCCCTGCTTGAGGAATAGCCGCAGGGGGAAGCAAGCTCCGGCCACTGGCTGGCCGGGAGCTGACGAGGAGCTGGGAATGAGCATTCTGATTGTGACTGGAGTCGAAGGCGCTCGCAACTGCGCCGCAGTGGTGGGAGCGCAACTGGGAATGGAGGTCGAGGTGGCCGAGGGACGCAAGACCGCTTTGGCCGCGCTGCGCCGCCGTGAGTTTATGGCCGTGGTGGTGGACGAGACGATCGCTGAGTGCGATCCGGCCGCTGCTGAGGCGATCTGGGAACACGCCGCACTGGCCATTCCGCTGCAGATCAACTT
Organism: Occallatibacter sp.; assembly: GCA_050010735.1. Lineage (GTDB taxonomy): Bacteria > Acidobacteriota > Terriglobia > Terriglobales > Acidobacteriaceae > Telmatobacter. The sequence goes on from JBEKKL010000067.1 coordinate 10,098, forward strand.
TGCGCTCTCAGGCGCGGCCCGGCTGGTGCGCGAAATTCGCGCGGCCCTGCACCGTCGCGAGCGTGAGCAGTCGCTGGCCCGGCGTGCCGCTGCAGCCGCCATCGAAAACGAACTCAAATCCACCGTTGCCGGACTCTTGCTTCATTCGCAACTGGCCTTGAGCGGCAGCGAAGTGCCTCCTCCGGTCGCCGAAAAAATGCGTGTGGTCGCCGATTTGGCAGGCAGCCTCCGTCAGCAGTTGAGCGCTCCTCTTCTGGTCCGCAGCGAAACCGCCGCCTGAACAGCCGCGCCAGATGCCTTCCGAGACAAGGGAGAGCCCCAGGGCGGAGTGACGGCGCGGGAAGAGCGTTGCTCAAGAGGCAGTCTTAGAAGATTCATCGCGAAGCACGCGCATCGCCGGGGCGACATCTTGCCCCGGCGCCTTTTTTGGAGGGAGGAGGATGAAATGCGACTCGCTTCGACGGAATGTCGGCGATCGCATCACCGCTTTACAATGTTGGCGCGCGCGCGATCCTCGCCTCGCTCGAAGCTGCGCCCCATGGAGACCAGGTGAAAGCAGATGTCTTCCGATTGAATTTTTTGGCAATAGTCATTCTTGCGTGTGTGATTTGGCTGAGCAGCCATGCTTCGCGTTGCGCGGCTCAGGCCACGGAAGACGCACTGGTCGTGCGGACCGCGAGCGGGCAACTGCGGGAAGTGGCGAAGTCCGGTGGCGGCGCGGAGTTCCTCGGCATCCCTTACTCCCAGCCTCCGGTCGGCGATTTGCGCTGGCATGAGCCGTCGCCTGCAAAACCCTGGACCGGAATTCGCGACACGACTTCTTTTGGCGCTCCCTGCGCGCAGCCTGTAATGGGAGCGTGGAACCGGCACGACGCCGAACGAGGCGCAGAAGATTGCCTCTACCTCAATGTCGTTACGCCGGTCTGGCCGGCCAGGTCGCCCCTGCCGGTGATCCTCTGGCTGCACGGCGTAGCCAATGAAGGCGGCACAGCCTCGACCGTCTTCTACAACAATGGGCCGCTGGTCAACCACGGCGTCCTGCTGGTCACGGTCCAACTTGCGCGGCGCACAGTGCGCTCCGCACCGGAAGATCATGACCGAACGCCTGAAGCAGCCGAAGTAGACGGGGCCGATTCTCGACATCCATTTCACTCTCGGGAGTGGCAGTTGGAGCTGCACTGCGCAGAGAGTATCTTTAGAAGACCTGACGTTGGGGCTTTTGTTATGAACACAATCGATGAAAGCAATACGGGAACGCAAGGACAGAAAGAGCGAATAGCCGCTCTGCGAGAATCCATTCGGAGCTCGTTCCCGGCTGAGCCATACAAGGGGAAGATCACGCCTGCGGATGGCGAATGGGCTCCTGAGCTGGATGACGACAGAGTTCTTTATGAAACGCTAAACGGGCTTAGATGGACAGAGGTGCCGAGGCAGCTCATTTGCGACCAGCCGGATGGCTTTGCGCTCCTTACAGATTCTGCCTTTGTTGCTTTTCTTCCCGCCTGGCTTATGTGTTCGCTGGAGAATATGGAGGGAGAGAACGAGGTCCGTGACTTTGTCGTTTACGCGTTCAGCCCGATACACGAAAGGTACGCACTTATTGAGGAAATCCATTTGAATAGGATCAAGAGCTTGAACCCACAGCAGCGACTCACATTGCGTTCGCTCATGACGGAGTTCGCCAAGTGCGGTACTGACTGATTCGTTAGACCTCGCGCCATCGAAAGCTGTCTCGCTGATTGATAGCCGCGAGCAAGCCGCGCCACGGATAGAGGACTAAACTGAAGGGAGAATGAAAGAATCTGCCGTTCTGCTTATCGACTGCCCGGATCGGAGAGGCCTTATCTCGCGCGTCTCCACGATGCTCTACGAGCATGGGGCCAATATTCTGCATGCCGACCAGCACCAGGATCATGATCTGGGTCTGTTTTTCATGCGCGTCGAGTGGGGGCTCAACGGTGCGAGCGGCGAGTCAACTACGCTGGGAGCCAATCCAAAGCCCTTCGATCTCGAGGACTTCAAAGCCGAGTTCGCGCCGCTTGCCGCGCAGCTCGGGATGCGCTGGCAGTTGACCTCGACGGCGCGCCTGCCGCGCGTGGCGCTCTTTTGCTCGCAATATCTGCACTGCATGGCCGATCTGCTGCACCGCTGGAGAACTGGCGAACTGGTCTGCGAGATTCCGGTGATCGTCTCAAATCACCGCGACGTCGAGAATCTGGCCGCCTTCTATGGCATTCACTTCGAGCATCTCCCCGTGACCGCGGCGACGCGAGCCGAGGCCGAGACGCGACAACTCGAACTGCTCGCCCAACACCAGGTCGATCTGGTCGTCTTGGCGCGGTACATGCAGATTCTCTCGCCGGCGTTTGTGAGCCGCTACCCAGCCGCGATCATCAATGTGCATCACTCGTTTCTGCCCGCCTTCACCGGGGCCAAGCCCTACCACGCCGCCCACGCCCGCGGAGTGAAGCTGATCGGAGCCACCAGCCACTATGTCACCGAGGTCCTCGACGACGGTCCGATCATCGAACAGGACGTCGCCCGCATCTCGCACCGCGATCAGGTGGAGGATCTGGTAGCGCGGGGCCGCGATCTCGAACGCATCGTGCTGTCGCGCGCCGTGCGCTGGCATCTCGATCGCCGCATCCTCTGCTATGGAAATAAGACAGTCATATTTGATTAGTCGCTAGGCCCTACTCCCCGGTCGAGCCGCCGCAACTCCTTCCGATAGGAAACCCCGGGCCGGGCAAACTCTCCTGGCCCAAGGTTGAAATAGTCCGAAAAGGCCTATTTGTCCAAATTCGTCGAAAACAACTGCATTTATATGCGTAGACTTTCGCAGCCCGGCAACGGCTTCAATCGCGAAGAAACCATGGATTCGGAAGGCCGCACAGTTGCTGTCCTTTCCCCCGCCCGCGAGATCCCTGAGTTAGAATCGGCGTTGTATGAAGTGTCCATATTGTGGCTTTGGGCAAGACCGGGTGGTGGATTCGCGAGAGAGCAAAGAGGCCGACTCGATCCGGCGGCGGCGGGAGTGCGAGCGGTGCAATCGCCGCTTCACCACCTATGAGCGAATCGATGAAATCCCATATATGGTGGTCAAGAAGGATGGCCGGCGCGAACGCTTCGACCGCCAGAAAGTCTTGAGTGGCCTGCTGCGCGCGTGCGAGAAGCGGCCTGTTCCACTGAAGAACCTGGAGGCGATCGTCGACTCCGCCGAGGCCTATCTGGTGGACGCTCCGGAGCGCGAGCGGACGACCTCTGAGATCGGCGAGTTGATCATGAATCAGCTCAAGGGGCTCGACACGGTCGCTTACATCCGCTTCGCCTCGGTCTATCGCGACTTCAAAGATGTGCGCGAGTTCAAGGAAGAACTCGAAGGGCTGCTCGGCGGCGTCAGGAAGACGAAGAAGTAGATCAGCGACCAGGGACAGTGAACAGAGGAGAGCTTTGACGAACGGAATTCCGCAGATCACGGTGAAAGAGCTGAAGCGGCGCATCGATACCGGCGAGGATGTCTACATCCTCGATGTGCGCGAACCCTGGGAGCAGAAGATCGCCCAGATCGGCGGAAAGCTGATTCCGCAGAATGAGGTTCCGCAGCGGCTAGCGGAGATCGACCGCGAGCGCGAGGTAATCGTTCATTGCCATCACGGCGTCCGCTCACAGCGCGTTGCCGAGATACTACAGCAGGCCGGGTTTCCGCGGGTCGCGAACCTCGCGGGCGGCATCGGGGCGTGGAGCGAAGAGATCGACCCCAAGGTGGCGAAGTACTGAAGCGCCAGGGACTGAGGGACTGGGGACTAAAAACGCTCTCTCCGGGTGAGGTCCATAGTCTCCCAGGTGCCCAAATGCGAGGCGCCGGGGGCACCCATTGTCTGTGATTAATTCTGCATCCCGCCCCCCGGGGCCACCCGCCTGCAACTCCTCAAGCATGAGCTGACGTAGTTGGTTCACAGAGAGCTCCTTCTCTGCGTCCCAAACTATCCCGGCAGCCTCGAACGCCGGTTAGCTGCACGCGAATGCGTCCGTTGCCATAGCGGCTTCGTTCAAGTCGCCATTGCGGAAAGATCCGGCTTATGCCGGCCTAACCAGGGTATCCGACGATTGGAGGATTGAGGTTCGTGGTATCCCAGCCGCTGGATAACAAGAAGCGGGTCCTTCGAATGCGCTGCGCTTCGCTCAGGATGACAAGAAGCAGGTTGAGGATACTTTAGAGACAGGAGATCCGATGATGGATTCTTTCGCACTTGAGGGCAATCACGTTCGTCTCGAAGCACTCAACCACTGTCATCTCGACGGGCTCGTGGCCGCTGCGGCTATCGACCCCTCGCTCTACCAGTGGAGCCCGGTTCCTCAAGGCGTGGCCGAGGCCAGAGCTTACATCGAGACTGCACTAGCTTGGCGGGATGCGGGCAAGGCCGTTGGCTTCGCCATTGTTCGCATCGGCGACGGCGCGGTTGTCGGGTCTACGCGATTCTTCGATCTTGAGCGCTGGGCATGGCCGCAGGGGCACGCGCGGCAGGGGCGGAGCGAGCCGGATGTCTGCGAGATCGGCTATACGTGGCTGAGCGCTGCCGCAGTTCGCACTGGAGCCAATACCGAGGCCAAGCTGCTCATGCTGAGTCACGCTTTTGAGAGTTGGCGGGTGGCGCGGGTGTGCCTGCATACAGACGCGCGCAACCAGCGCTCGCGAGCGGCGATTGAGCGGATCGGCGGGAGGTTTGAAGGGATTCTGCGCGCGCACCGGATGGCGGCTGACTTTATAGCTCGCGACTCGGCGCGGTTCTCGATCATTGAGCAGGAGTGGCCTGAGGTGAAGCGGCGGCTGGCCTTGCTGTTGCAGAGGGACTGAGGGACTCGGGACTGAGGGACTAAAGGACTAAGGGACTAAGAACGCTGGCACCGGTTGAGGTTCGTGGTTTCCCCCCATCCGCGATGATGCCGCGGATACATGAGGCACCCGCCGCGGATGGATGTGGCACCCGGCCGACTCTCCCCAAACCGAGACTTCAGGCCGGTATCAGCGCGAGATGCGGTATCTCCTGAACCGAATGTCTCGGACCCTCATGGTCAGCGCGCGATCTCTACCGGGCCGGGCCTTCCCGGGTCGCCTCCCCGGCCGTTTTCGTCGAGCTTGCCGAAGATCATTTTTCCGCTGGCGGTTTGCAGGACGCTGGTGACGGTGATTTCGACGGCGCGGCCGATGAGCTTGCGGGCGTGATCGACGACGACCATGGTGCCGTCATCGAGGTATCCGACGCCCTGGTTGAACTCCTTGCCCTCCTTGAGAATGAGCACATTCATCTTTTCGCCGGGCAGCACCACCGGCTTGAGAGCATTGGCCAGGTCGTTGATGTTGAGAACCTCGACGTGATGGAGATGGGCGACCTTGTTGAGGTTGAAGTCGTTTGTGACGACCTTGGCCTCCCACTTTTTTGCCAGTTCGAGGAGCTTGAGGTCGACCTCGCGGATGGACGGGAAGTCGTCGGGAACGATCTGCACCTGGATCGCGGAGTTGGATTGCATGCGCTGCAGCATATCGAGGCCGCGGCGGCCTCTCTGCCGCTTGGAGCTGTCGGTGGAGTCGGCGACGGTCTGGAGTTCGCGGAGAACGAACTCGGGGACGACCATCATGCCGTCGATGAAGCCAGCCTCGGCGATGTCGGCGATGCGGCCATCGATGATGACGCTGGTGTCGAGGACCTTGGCGCTGCGGCGCGCGGGCCTGTCGGAGGAGAAGACGGTGCCCAAGGCAGTGGGATTGAGCAGGTCGCCCTTGTTGGCACCGACGAGCAGGCCGACGTAGGTCATGAGCAGGAGGACGAAGATCTGGAGTACGGCCGAGGATGCTCCAGGCGGCAAGGCGCCGCGCAGGACTAGGCAGAAAAGGGCAGCGCCGAGGATTCCGAGCACACTACCAGCGACGGCCCCCACGAGGCGGCGTAGCGTGAGAGCACGCACGCGGAATTCAAACACTATGACTGCGCAGGCTGAACCGGCGCCCGCAACCGCGCTCATCCATCCTGTCATGCCGAATGGATGAAGGAAGAAACAGACCCCGGCAAGAAGGGCCACAAAAAGAAGGCGAACCACGATAAGGTCCATATGATGTCAATCACCCGGCTTCCGGGGGAGAAAATCCTTCCACACAGGTTCAGTTGGGGAGTATTCCACCCGTCAGCAGAGTCGTCAAGTGTTTGGCGCAAAGATTGAGGAATCGGGACCAGGAACAGGGACTAAGGACTAGGGACTAAGGACTAGGGACCAGCGGCTCTTTCCTAATCGCTGATCCCTGACCCCCGATCCTTGTACCTACGAGGCCACTGCCAGTTCGACGACGGGAGCCAGGCGCGTGGAGCCCTTGCGTGGTCCGCGCTTGCGGGCGCTCATGACCTTGATGCGCTCGAGCAACTCTTGGGAGGAGCAGTTTTTCTTGGCCAGGAGGGCGTCGGCCGCGTGCATCTCGCCGGCCATCTTCTGGGGGTCGCCGAGCAGGATCATGGGAACGTGGGCCGCGATCCGCTTGAGCCGTTCGACCAGTTGGCCGCCGTTCATCTGCGGCATGGCATGGTCGGCCAGTACGAGATCGACCTGGGTTTCGGCGAAGATTTGGATCGCATCCTGACCATTGGTGGCGGAGACTACCCGGTATCCATTGGTTGCCAGCATGAACTTGAGTACGGAGAGCTCTTGTTCGTTGTCGTCTACACAGAGAATGACTTTCTTGGGTCTCATGATCTTGGAACTCGCTCCTTGATGCTTAATTCTTTGCCGCTAATCGCAGCACTTCGCCTTGCCGCTCAAAGTGGCGGGCAGGTGTGCTGAATCTCCAAGGCATAATGACCGGACACATGGCCGCCGTTCCCGGTTGATCTTGCAGTCCGGGTCACTGAGCAGGATTCGCCGGAGCGTTGGGGCGGCGATCGCGCGGAGCGGCATCCAGTCTTAGATACGCAGGAGGTGAGCTTTTGCTTGGGTCAGAATTGCGTTTGATTCCTGGGTTAAGGCCGGCCAAGAGACCGGTTAAATTCCATCAATGAAAGCCAAGCCTACGAGGAATCCGGGCCGGTGAAAAGAGGGGAAAATGAGGCGAATTTTTGGTTGCAAGCTTGAGTGAAACAGATGAAAATCAGCTACATTGAAGAGTTATCGCGACTTGCAACGATGAATTCCTGTGAATAGCGTGTGTATTACGGCAGGAAAAGCCGCCCTTTTGCAACAAGAACAGTGCTGCCCGCGACGCGCACATCGGTGACCCTCGCCGAGTCGAGTCGAGATTCGAGACGAGCAGAGAGATAAAGGTCACTCGGCCGGTGGATCTCGACGCCCTGACGGACGTGAATTCGCTGGCCGGCGGGCACGATTTCGCGGTGGACCAGGTAGCTGATGGCGCAGCCGGCTGCCGAGCCCGTGGCGGGATCTTCGCCGGAATAGAACTGCATGCGAGCGCGCCATGCGGGCTCAAGGCTGCCAGACTGCTCACCGGTCGGCCCGAGAACATAAAACCAGCGCGCGCCGCGTTCGAGCAGCCAAGGAGTGGCCTCCTGCTGGTTGACCCGCAACCGCGCCAGAGGTTCGGCAGAGCGCAGCGCCACAATCGCGAAGGCCGAGCCGGTGGAGACGATTTGCGGTGGTGCAGAGGGGTTCAAGTCGACGGGATTCAACCCGATGAGCCTGGCTACCTGCTTCGGGTCCAACTCGGCGCCAAACTCCGGATCGCGCTGCGTCATCTCGCCGAAGAGAGATTTGGAACCGGGTTGCATGCCGACGAAGCGCACTGGCACCGCGCCGACATTGAGGGCAAGCGCAACGGTATCGTCCCGCAGGGTCTCAGGCACATGTAGCTTGAGCACGCCGGCCGTACCGAGCGTAGGATGGCCGGCAAAGGGAAGCTCCTCCTGGGTAGTGAAGATGCGCACCCGGACCCCCTCGGCCTGTTCCACGGCATTCGCCCTGCGCTCGATGAATGTTGTTTCAGAGAGATTGAATTCGCGGGCAATCGCCTGCATGCGCTCAGTGGTCAGATTTGCGGTATTCATGACCACGGCGAGCGGATTTCCCGCGAGCGCAGTATCGGTAAAGACGTCGACCACAAAGTAATCCAGCTCCAAAGTTGCCCCCACGGTGCTTCCGGTGGAATGGCGTTTCGACGGGGCCGGTGACGGAATGTTAGCTGGAGGACTGAGGGCTGGGGACCAAGGGGCTGGGGACTAAGGGACTGGGGACTAAGGGACTGGGGGACTAAGGGACTGGGGATGAAAAGGGACCGGAGGGTCTCGCTGGTTCCTGGTCTCTGTCTTACTTTTGTCTTACAGGGCAATCAGGGGTCTCGGCAGGCGAGTTTTGGCGCGGTCGAGGAAGAGCCTCATGCGGAGAGCCTCGGCGCGCTGGATTGCGACCAGCCGCATCTGGCGGCGGATGTGGTCGCCGTCCTCCAGGAATTGGACCTGCGCTTCATCGTAGTCGGCGTCTTTCTCGAGGCGGGCGACGCGATCTTCAATGGTGCGGCGAAAGCGTGGGCTGATCTCGAAGTCTTCGCTGGTCGCGCAATTGGTGAACATGGCAAGCACCTCGGGGGTCTTCGCGCCCGGGAGAGAGATATTTTTCTCCGAGGGCTAAAGTCTTTTGAACTTGTGCCGATAGTACTTAAGAATTCTGTAAATCGCCAGATTACCTTGTAGGGAAACGAAGGTAATTTTTTGTGCGAAAACAGGACACTTAGGGTAGTTTTGGCGGGTTTTTGCACAGCCAGGGTACACAGTCAGATAACGGGCACTCATGTAAATCAGGCAGATGGATGGGGGCGAAGCGCGTCCGTTGACTCGGAGTATAGAATTGCAGGCGTGTCGAGGAGCGGAGCTGGAAACATTGCCGCAAGGTCTCTAGCCTGGGCCACAGCGTTTGCCTGCGCATTCGCGGTCTCAGGTTGCGGCGGAGGCGCTGCGACTGCCACCTCGGTTGCGCCGCCGACCGGTCCTGCTGTCGCCGGCATCTTGATCACTCCCACGAACGCGTCTGTGACAATCGGGGCCCAGCTTCAGTTCAGCGCGAGTTTCTCAGGGTCCTCCAGCGGTGCCGTAACGTGGTCTGTGAGTGGGCCCGTCGGAAGTTCGTTGAGCCCCGGCACGATCACGAGCACGGGGTTGTACACGACGCCATATCCTGCTCCAACCACGGTCACAGTAACGGCTACCAGCGTTCAGAACGCAACGATCTCGGGCAGCACGACGGTCAACTTATCGTCCCCTGCACTGGCGGCCGGTCCGGCTTTGAGCGTCGACGCGGGCGCGGCAACGCGCGCCATCAGTCCGTATATCTATGGGATGAATGACTGGCTGGGGGCCTTCACCGGCGCGACAGCAGCAAGCGTGAAGCTTCCGGTAGATCGCTGGGGTGGCGATCAGACGACGCGGTACAACTATCTGACAGACTCCTTCAGCAGCGCGGCCGACTGGTACTTCGAGAACAATATGGGGTCCGCTACCGGGTACCCAGATAACAGCCTGTTCAATTCTCAGGTGGAGCAGGACCAGTCCTCGGGCACTCGCACCATGGCGACAGTTCCGATGATTGGCTGGACTACGCTGAGGAGCAGTGCATGCAGCTATTCGGTGGCGAAGTACGGCGCGCAACAGTCAACCGATCCCAATCGCCCGGATTGCGGTCATGGAGTTCTGCTCAACGGCACGCCGGTTGTCAATAATCCCACCGATACCAGCGAGCCGATCGACCAGACGTTTGTGTCGGGATGGGTGAATTATCTTACGAAAAGGTTTGGAAGTGCGGCGAATGGCGGTGTCGCCATCTACGAACTCGACAATGAGCCGGAGTGGTGGGATGGGACTCAGGTGGATGTGCATCCGCTGCCTAACACCTACGATGAGCTGACGAATGGCGGCCTCACGTATGCTCAGGCGATCAAGAGCAGCGATCCGACGGCCGAGGTAAGCGGGCCGGTGATTTCCTGCTGGATGTGCTTCTACTATTCGAAGAAGGACATCGAGTCGGGATGGAGCTCATCGGCGTGCCGTTGCGCCAATGGCAATCCGGTGGACCGGCTGGCTCACGGGAATACTCCGCTGATGGAGTATTACCTGCAGCAGTTTGCCGCGTACGAATCTGCGCATGGGCAGCGGCTTCTTGACTACCTGGATCTTCACACCTACTATGCTGCGAATGATCTGGCGTTCAGCTCGGCGGGCGATACCTCGGTGCAGCAAGCGCGTTTGAACTCCACGCGCGTCTTTTGGGACCCGACATATACCGATCCCAATTTCACCGATCCGAACAATGCCACGAGCTCTGCACCGATGGTTCCTCCGCAGATTATTCCGCTGGCGAAGTCGTGGATTGCCCGCGACTATCCGGGAACCAAGCTGGCCTTTACTGAATACAACTGGGGCGGGGTCGACGGGATCAGCGGTGCGCTGGCACAGGCTGACCTGCTCGGCATCTTTGGGGCGTACGGCCTCGATTTAGCTACGATCTGGTGGAACACCTATGAGCCGCAAAACACGGCCGAGATGCAGGTTCCGATTCTGAAGGCATTTTCAATTTATCGAAATTACGATGGGAATTTTTCGGAGTTCGGCGATACGGCGCTTTCGGCACAGAGCGCAAATCAGGGGCAGCTCTCGATCTACGCGGCACAACGGAGCTCTGACAAGGCGATCACTGTTGTCGTGATTAATAAAACCTATGGATCTCTGACGAGCACTCTGTCGCTGGCGAATCTGAGCTCGAATGCGGCGGCGAATATCTTTCTTTACAGTGCTCAAAACCTAGCGGCGATTGTGCCGCAACCCAATTTGGCACTACCGCAGGGGTCTTCAACGAAGTCCCTTAACCTGACCTATCCAGCGCAATCGATTACGGTGATCGTCTTGCCGGCGAATTGAGAATCTGCCGTCGAGAGTGATTTGGTTCGGCTAGTTTTCGGGGGGAATTGCGAAGTAGCCCTTGCGGACCTGCACTTTGAGGCCGTCGCCCTTGCACTCGACCGAGAGCCTGCGGAAGCTGCCATCGAGTTTGGTGTTCGAGGGCGTGTAGCTGGCGACGTACTGGGTGCGCAGCTCGTCTTCGATCTGCTGGAAGGCGGCTTCGAGCTTTTTGCCGTTGTTGCCCACGTCGATCAGCCGGCCGCCGGTCTCCTCGGTCATTCTCTTCATTGCTGAGTAGCCGGTGTAGCCCATCCCGAAGCCACCATAGAAGCCACGATCGGCGATGAGAATCGTGTAGACGATGACGTTGTTCTTCTGCGCGGCGGCGATGGCCTCGGTGATCTTGGCGCGGCTGCCCTCATCTTCGCCGTCGGTGAGCAGGATCATGGCCTTGCGGCCCGTCTCCTGATTCATCTTCTTGGTTGCGGCCATGGAGACGGCGTCGTAGAGCAAGGTTCCCTTGGGATCTCCGATGGTCGGCACCGGGCCCCCACCCATGCCGGGAATTCCGGAGCCATTGCCTCCGGCGGTGTTGATCTGGGCCTTTTGCATGGCGCGGGCCAAGAGGCGCGGGTTGTTCGTGTAGTCCTGCAGCAGGTCGACATCGACATCGAAGGAGACCAAAAAGGCCTCATCCTTGGGCTTGAGGACGCGCTCGAGGAACTGGCTACCGGCATCCTGTTCGAGCGGCAGAACGCGCTGCTGGCTACCGGAGGTATCGAGCAGGA
>JBEKKL010000068.1:0-35199 GCA_050010735.1 Occallatibacter sp.
GTGCTCCTATGGGGTCTCGGGGCGGAGCCCTGAGCAAGGTGCGCAGGCCCAAACCCGAGTAGCGCAGCGGATTGGGTTGGGGCCGGTGGATATGCCAAAACGACCGCAGGGAGTTTCGGTATATCCAGCGCCTACCTTGCCTTCACCCTTATCAGTTTTTTCAGTTTTGCCAACATGCGCATATTACATATTGGACATCATGTACGTCAATATGGTGAAATGCTGATGTATGGAGAACGAGGCTCGTCGCAGGGTGCAGGTACTCTCGTCGCACAATGTCGAGGAACTTCGTGCGTTCCTGAAGGAAAAAGCGAATGAACCTGCACCACAACCTGCTTCGTACACGATTGGCGGGATCGTACGGGCGGTTTTCCCTGAACTGTGTGAGTTGCGGAAAAGGGGATACACGCTCAATATGCTGGTCCGCATTTTTGAAGAGAACGGCGTGAAGATCACCGCAACAGCACCGTCGGGCTACATGAAGAAACTGAACGGTGATAGTGAGAAGGTGCCGACAAACGAGATTCGTAAAGCGAGAACACAACCTTCAACATCTGGCTTTCAAGCAGGAAGACAATCGGCAATGAAACCGGATGTACCGCTGTAAGAAAGGGGCGTACAAGGATGGTCTTTTCGCGCAATAACCTGCAAACATTTTTGGGCGGGATACCTATGAGGTTGGTTCAGACAAAGGGACATAACCGTGCAGTGCATTCTGGAGAAAATTCAGACAAAGGACGCGAGGGAATTAGAGTTGTCTGCGCTGGCTTGTAGACAAATTCGACAGCACTTTGCAGTGTGAGCTTGGTAAATTCGCTCGCAATTTAAATGCAACTCAACCAATGAGGGAATGGGATGCCGCGAAAGATTCTGAGACTGCCAGTCGTATTGGATCGCACTGGTCTATCACGCAGCACCGTCTATCAGCGCGTCACCGAAGGGAGGTTCCCACGGCCAGTGTCGCTGGGGGCCAGGGCTGTCGGCTGGATCGAAACCGAGGTCGAAGAGTGGATTGCCGGTCAGATTGAAGTCAGCCGAGAAATCCGAGTCCACAGAACTAGGATGAATCCTTCGCCGTCAAGATGAGAAGCTGGAGCAGAGTTCCAGCTTGCCACCCGTCTGGGATTGAATTGCAAGGAACTGCCTGCTCTGCTGCCCGCGCTGACTGGTGGCTATGCTGCGGTTCCACGGAAGGGCAGAACCTTGCCGCCGCGCTGTGTCCGTTCCAGAAAGTCTGCCCAGTCCTGCATCATCTTTGCCCGCGGCTCCAGATAGAGGGCGTGGTTGTAGGCGGCGCTGACGGCATTGCGCGGAGCGTGAGCAAGCTGCAACTCGATATGGTCATGTGCGTATCCCTGCTCATGCAGGATAGTGGACGCCAGACCACGGAAGCCGTGGCCGGTCATGCGGCCTTTGTATCCCATGCGCTCCAGCGCTTTCAAGATTGTATTGTTGCTCATGGGCTTGTTGGGGCTGCGATCACCGGGAAAGAGCCATTCGCCTTGCCCCGTCAGGTCATGCAACATCTCCAGCACTTCCAGAGCCTGTCTGGCTAGCGGCACAATATGTGGGGTCCGCATCTTCATGCGCCCTGCCGGAATATCCCAGCGGCCATTCTCCAAGTCAAATTCCGCCCACTTGGCTTCGATCAATTCAGTGGTACGCACATACGTTACCGCCAGAAGCTTCATTGCCAGCCTGGTCACTGGGGTGCCTTGATAAACCTCAATGCGTCTCAACAGGGCGGGCAGCTCCTTAGCGTCGATCCGAGCATAGTTGGTCTTTGGTGTGGTTTTCAGAATATCGCTGGGGCGAATTTCAGTGGCCGGGTTGCGCTTGGCATAACCGTGGGCGATACCATAGCGAAAAACCTGCCCCACCGTCTCCAGCGCTCGTTTGGCAATATCCCGCGCGTTGCGATCCTGAATCGCATTAGCCATCGCCACCAATTCCGGTGCCTCGATCTCCGCAATGGGCCGCGCACCGAGGCAGGGCAGAATATCAGACGCCATGCGCCGCCGGACCGTGTCCACATGGCGGGGGCTCTTCCCTTCCTGCCAGTGCTCCAGCCATTGTGTGGTTATGCTCTGGAAGGAATTCTCGACCGCGATTTTCTCTGCGGTCTTCTCTGCCTTTCGCTGCGCCATTGGGTCAACGCCGGTTGCCAGCAGCTTCCGCGCCGCGGCGTGGCGCTCACGGGCCAGCGCCAAGGGAACATCTGGATACTTGCCGAGGGACATCAGCTTTTCCTTGCCCTCAAACCGATAGGACCAGCGCCACAGTTTCCCGCCGGTCGGCTTGACCCAGAGGTAAAGGCCGCCTCCATCGCCAAGGCTGTATGCCTTTTCTGCCGGTTTGGACCGTTTGATCTCCGTATCTGTTAGTCCGGCCATGCCATTCCTCCCCAGTGAAGAAAAGTACACCCACTTCAAAAACAGAATACACCCAAAAGTACACCCGCCAAAACACGGCTGCACCTAGATGCATCTGGACGCAGAAAGACGTAAATCCTAGCATTTGCTATGCCTTACGTCTTTCTATCGGATGTCTTGGGATATTCTTGGAAGAAGTCTTGGCGGAGGGAGAGGGATTCGAACCCCCGGTACCCTTTCAGGTACAACGGTTTTCAAGACCGCCGGTTTCAACCGCTCACCCATCCCTCCGCAGGGGGGCTATCTTCGATTGTAAGGCCAGACAGGTACATTTGTGGAACGGCAATGATAACGTCCCGTCGACAATCACCCGGGACCGCTTCAGTATGGGCCAAGACGCAAGTGCGCGATGCGCCATGAGGAAATCCGGTTGAACCGCACAATAATCACCGCACTGGAGGCAAAGAGTGTCACAGCGATACCCCAGCGCAGGCAAGCGAACGATGGCTATCGAGCTGCGGTTGGGGACAGTGCCGCTGAGTTCGACTGGAATTGGACCAGTTTGCGGCACGGAGCTCATACGATGGGAAATAGACAGTACTGTTGCTGTTTTCAGCGATCTCTCTACCGGCGCTTCCGGCAAATGATCTCCCAATGACAAAGGTTACGGTTGTGCAGTTGGAGCAGGCGTTGGCCGAGGCACACGGCGAGCCCGGCGCGGACTTGGCACAACAGCTCTCAGGGGTGGTCTTGACCGAACGGCTCAACTCGGCCACGCTAGCGCGCTTGAGCGCTCTTCTGTCACGCGAAAAGGCTCGGCAGGCGCTCATGATCCTGGCCCATTCTGCGGCATTTCTCAATCCGCCTGCGGCGGAGATTCCAGCGGACACCCCTCGCGACGAACTGCAGCGTGCCAGATGCTGACCGCGGTCGTGGATGATGTGAATAAGACCGTTCCTCAGTTGCCGAATCTCTTGGCGGTGCGCGAGACTACTCGCTTTGATGATCAGCCGCAGGAGGATCAGTTCGGTTCAACTGGCTTGTTTTGGCCGGCTGCCATGCCCTTGCACCAAGTAGGCAACTTCAGCCTCACGGGGGCCTCCCGCGATCAGAAGGAAGTGGCGGACGAGAAGGCGTTGAAGCACTACGAAGACTGGAGGATTGATCACTGCGGGAGAATTCGGGCCGATTCTGAGCGGATCCACCGTATTCCCCTCCGTCAAGAGCGCCAATGCATTAATTGCAAAACAGCAAGGGGAACCTCAATCGGCTCCCCTTGCTGTTGCAAAGATGACTCGTTGCGTTACTTCTTGCCCTCCAGTTCATCGGCCAGCGCGTCTGCTCCATAGAGCTTTCGCAGACCCTCGATCATGCCTGAAGAATGCACCGCGACAGCGCGGTTCTTGCTGCCGTCATAAACAAAATCGCCGGCCAGCGACTCAATGTTTCCGTCAAAGATCAGGCCAACCAGTTCGCCGTTGCGATTGACCACGGGCGAGCCGGAGTTGCCTCCGATAATGTCTCCAGTCGAGACGAAGTCGAGCGGAGTTGAGAGATTCAGCTTCTCGCGAGCTGCCTCCTCCCTCGGAGTCAGGTCGAAGGGCGACTTGTGGCCAAAGCTGGCCGCGCGATCATAGAGCCCGTAGAAAGTGGTGAAGGGCGGTGCGATGGTTCCATTGTAAGGAAAGCCGTCCACCGTTCCGTAGCTCAGGCGCAGGGTAAACGTGGCATCGGGATAAGCGTCCTTGCCATAAACCAGGAAGCGGGCCTTGCCCAGCTTTTCGCCCGCGGGGGTCAGCACGCTATCGATTTCATCATGCTGCCAGCGGCGGTACTCGCGCGCCAGCGCATCGGTGCGCCGCGCTGCGACGATCATGGAATCGGTGGAAGCCGCGACAGCCGCTTCGCCGCCATCAATGAGAGCCTTGCGCACGGCAACGTCGGAGAGTTTGGTGCCATCGACGGCAGAGTTGACGAAGGTGTTCACATCGGCTCCATCGAGCAGCTTGACCAGGTACTCATCGTCTTTGCCGAGCTTCTCTGCCGCCAGATTGAGCGCGGTGGTCATGAAGAGCTTCTCAGTCGAGGGATAGATGGGAGCGGGCGAAAAAAGCTGAAACCTGAGCGAATCGAGCTGCGCGTCGTGATATCCGTCAAGCCGCTCACTGTCGGGCTTCTTCACCTCGGTGACGTACTGCACGATCAGCCGCGCGATACTGAAGAGCCGGCTGTCGGTACGCCTGAAGATCAGGGCCTTTTGTCTTGGAGCGGCCTTCTTCAGGGCGGCATCGATCATCGGCCAGGCGTCTCCATAGGCCCTTTGCCACTCCGGGTTGGCAGCCACCTTTGCGCGGAAGTCATCCTCCTCTGCCTTTTTCTTGGCCAGGATGGCTGGCGCTGCCAGAGCCTCTGCGCGGCCGAGGAAGACCTTGAGGCTGTTTTGCAGGCTGAAGATGGTGCTGCCAACCAGCCGACTCTGTTCCTCTCCCTGTGCGGCAAAGGCCTGAGCGGCAGCGATCCGGCGCTGCAGGTATTCGGTAATCGCCGGCCCATTCAGGTCGCGCTCCATGAGCAGCTCCGAAACTGTGTCGTCACGCTGCGTCGACCCCGGATGGCCTGAGATGAAGATCAGTTCGCCAGGAGCGGCGCCCTTTGCGCTCCACTTGAGATAGTTATCCGTGTGGATCGGCTTGCCGTTCTCATAGACGCGGAAGAGAGCCATGTCGAGGTCGTAGCGGGGATAAGTGAAGTTATCCGGATCGCCGCCAAAGAATGCTGCCTGCTGCTCAGGTGCAAAGACCAGCCGGACATCGGTGTAAGCCTTGTATTGGTAGAGCCAGTACTCGCCGCCATGGTAGAGCGAGACCACATCGGAGCGCAGCCCGGTCTTGTCTTTGCTCTCTTTTTCGATGGCGGCAATCTCGGCATCGCGCGCCTTCAGCGCTTTGGCCTCATCGGCAATTCCCTTCGCGGCGTCTTGCACTCGCGAAGTCACGTCGCGCATGGCGATTAGTACATTGACCTCAAGGTCAGGGGACTTCATCTCTGCATCCGGTGTGGTCGCATAGAAGCCATCGCGCAGGTAGTTGTGTTCAGCGGTCGTGTTCTTCTGCAACTGGCCGCGGGCCACGTGATGGTTGGTGAGCAGCAGGCCATCGGAACTGACAAACGAACCTGAACCGCCGTCGTTGAGGCGTACGCTCGAGAGACGCAGATGATCTAGCCATTCCTGTGTCGGATGGAAGTCATATTTGGCTGCCAACTGCTTTAGGGGCGGGTTGTCAAAGGTCCACATGCCTTCTTCGGCACGAACGATTGGAGCGGCAGCCAGCAGCAATGCGGCCGGCAGCAGAATGACGGAGCGAAGATTTCGATTTAGCATCGGGGCCTCATGAGTTAGACGTCAGCCGCTAGCCTCTAGCTGTGAATAACCTGGCCGGATGGAATCCCAGGGTCGGCCAGAAAAAGCTAAAGGCTAACAGCTGGTGGCTAGAAGCTGCTGTTACGGCATCACCATCACTTCCACGCCGCTGGCCTCATCCTTCTGCCGGAAGACCTGCTCGGTCGCTTTCTGGAACTCCTCAGGCCGCGCGTTGGGAATGTCGGTAAAGCTCTGCGGGTTGCGATCCGTCAGCGGAAACCACGAACTCTGAACTTGAACCATAATACGGTGGCCGCGGCGGAAGGTGTGAAAAAGATCGGGCATCGTAGAGTCGAGGTCGGCTTCCTTGCCCGGAGTGAGCGGCTCAGGCTTCTCCCAACTCTCGCGAAACTTCGCCCGGAAGGGCTCGCCGCGCAAGAGCTGCTGATAGCCGCCCATGAGCACAGGCGGTGCGTCCTGGATGCGCTTGTTGCCGTGCGAAGTGTCCTCGGCATCGGGGTAATTCTCCGGGTAGACATCGATCAGCTTTACATCGAAGTCCGAGTCTGTGCCCGAGCTGGCAATTTTGAGCCGGGGCGAGATGGGGCCGGCAATCGTCACATCCTCTTCGAGCGGCTCGGTCTGGTAGACGAGCACATCGGGCCGGTAGCTGGCGAAGCGTTGATCGTCGACCATGTAGCGCTGCGGAACGGTGTCGGTGGTGTAGCCCACGAATGGCACTGGGTGGTTCGGATCGCTTGGATATTCGTCAACGCCATTCTCCTCCGTCGGCGGATCAAAGCTCAGCTTGCCGCCGGCGTGAAAGTAAAGGGTCCTTGCCACAGCGTTTTTTGGCGGCCAAGAGTCAAATCTGCGCCACACATCTGTTCCGGTCTCGAAGACGATTGCCTTGGGTTGTGCAGCGCCCTTTCCCTTCAGATAGTGCTCGAAGAAGGGAAACTGCACGTAGGCGCGAAAGTACTCGCTGGTCTTTGCATGAAAGTCGATATCGCCCAGGTGGCTGCCGTCGCCGCGCGCCCAGCCGCCATGAACCCAGGGTCCCTCTACCAGCGTCGTGGGCGTCTCCGGATTGAATTTGTCGATGGCATAGAAGGTCTTGAACGGGCCGCTCAGATCCTCGGCGTCAAACCAGCCGCCCACCACCAGCACAGCGCAACGGACATTCTTCATGTGGCGGGAAAGATCTCGCGCCTGCCAGTAGTCGTCGTAGGTGTTGTGTTTGAACTGGTCGTTGAAGAGCCAGTTGGAGCCCTTCAGATAAAGCTTATCGAGATTGGCGATGTTACCCGCCTGAAGATAAAACTTGTAACTGTCGGGCGTGCCGAAGTCAAAGGGAACGGTGGGCGTTGGAGTTCGCGGGCCATCTTGGGGATAAAAGAAAGGCGCATAGAACTCGAAGTTGGCCGAGAGCATGAATGCTCCGCCGTGATATGCGTCGTCGCCAAGGAAGAGGTCCGTCATGGGAGCCTGCGGGCTGGCGGCAACCAGCGCCGGATGAGAGTCAATGATCGATGCCGAGGTGTAGAAGCCCGGATAGGAGATTCCCCAGATTCCAACCTTGCCATTGTTGTTCGGCACGTTTTTAAGCAGGAACTCGATGGTGTCGTAGGTGTCCGAAGCGTCATCCACATCCCGCGGCGTTTTTTTCTTGTCGATGTGCGGCCGCATCTCGACGAACTCACCTTCGCTCATCCAGCGCCCGCGAACATCCTGATAGACGAAGATGTAGCCGCTCTTCTCAAACTCGTCCGATGGGCCGAGACGCTTGGGATACTGGTCCTCGCCGTAAGGTCCGACGTCGTATGGGGTGCGGTTCATCAGAAACGGGTAGGGACCGCCGGTCACATCTTTGGGTGCATAGACCGCCGTGAAGAGCCGCTTGCCGTCTCGCATCGGAATGCGAAACTCATACTTCGTGTAGTGGGCGCGAACGAAATCCTCCTTCGGCGGCTCAGGCTGCTGTTGCTGAGCGCGAAGCAGCGCAGATGCGAGGAGAAAAACGGCCAGGACGGTGAACGGGAAGCGATGCGGCTTGAGCATCTTTGGCTTGAGCCTCCTGATCATCCAGACTACTCCAGCGGGCCAGGGGATTGGCAGCGGCAACGCTCGACAACTTTCACCTCTATGATTCAGAATTGAGGGCAAAATCGTCGAAGGAGAAACTCAGCATGGATATTGGAGCGAATGACATTCTATGGTGCACTGTCGCCCCAAGCTTCTTGATTGCCGCCAAATGTTCACGCGTCCCATATCCGGCATTTCTTTCCCAACCGTAGCCAGGATAGCGAATTGCAAGTCGTGCCATGAGTTCATCTCGCATGACTTTTGCGACGATTGAAGCTGCAGCAATCTGCGGAACCTTTGCGTCTCCGCGCACAATCGCCTGGCTCGGCCACGGAATGCCCGATGGTACGTCCAGGCCGTCGATTCGGACCGGAGCCTCGATACTCAGGTGAATGACCGCTCTTTGCATCGCATCGAGCGTCATGGTTCTGATGCCTCTCTTGTCTATGAGTGAGGAAGAGGATGAAGCAATGGAAATGCGTGCAAACCGGCGTATCTCGCCTGCAAGTCGTGTGCGCGCGGGGCGTGTTAATTGCTTGCTGTCATCCAGTTCCTCAAGGAGACAAGGAGGAATAGCTGTTGGCTGAAACCACACCGCGGCAACCACAACTGGCCCGCACAAGCTGCCTCTGCCCACCTCGTCGCATCCAATAACGGTTTCGTATTCAGCTGCTCGCGATGAATCAAATACCATTGTCGAGTCTCCGTGCCAGCGATCTTTGAGAGGACTTGAAGAAATCCAGACCTCGCCACTTCCAGGACGCTATCCTTCCATAATAATGCGCCCGATGACGGCTCAAACCGAAGCCTCAGTTCTTCGCCAGATTCCTCAATCGACTTGACGAAACTCGCTACGGCTGCGACTTCGATAATGCTGAAGCCTTGAGGAGCAACTGTTTCAGGAATACCTTTCAGTGAATGACCTATGAATGGTCCTTCAGATTCTACGTCGATCGCTGATAGCTTCGAGATGAGGTTCTTTAGCAGGTCGATCCGTCGATCCTTGCTAAGATTGTCGTTCATTATCTCCCTGACCTGCGCCGCTGTCCGCAGATCGGAAATCGCAGACCAAATGTGATCGGATACCGTTGGTGAAGTCTATCTCTCTTGTTTTGAATGACCTGAAGTGATAGTTCCCATCCACAGTCGCTGTCTCCGCAATGATTTTAGACCTTCGACCTGTTCTTCACTTTGCCTATTCTCTTGGCCATCCAGATTTGTAACTCCCTATTTCACCGGTTTGTCTCGTCCCATTTCAGTACGACGCTGTTTTGGAACTTCGGACTCGGAA
Organism: Occallatibacter sp.; assembly: GCA_050010735.1. Classification (GTDB taxonomy): domain Bacteria; phylum Acidobacteriota; class Terriglobia; order Terriglobales; family Acidobacteriaceae; genus Telmatobacter. The sequence continues at coordinate 9,110 of JBEKKL010000068.1, forward strand.
ACTCCGAGAACGATTCGAGCGAGGGGAGAGCTGGGGTCCTGGCTGATCAGAATGTCTGTCTGTGCCGATAGAGCTTTCGACGGCAGACGCAGCCTGGCACCGCTGTCCTCCTCTCGGGAATTCCTTGGTTTCAAAAGATTCTTTGCCAGGTTAGTCCTGCTGTCGCGAGGTGGAACCGGATGAAGAGCGGCGGCCCCAGCGGGCATGAGGGAAGCGTCAAAGCGAAGCGAACGCGCGTTGCTAAGCCGCAAACTGAACGGGATCGAGGATGCGCCTCAATCAATGTCGAACGTTCCGGAGACTGGATGCCCGCGGAGGAATTGTCGGAAGCTGCGCAGGCAGTCTTGGGCCAAGGCAAGGACGTGACCCTCAATCTTGACAAGGTCGATCATCTGGACGCAAGTGCGTTGCAGATTCTCCTGGCACTCGACGCAGAGCAGAAGAAGCGAGGCCGGCATCTTCAACTCGTGAATGCTTCCGCAAACCTGCGCCACTGGTTCGAATATTCGGGAGCCGCTGGCCATTTTCTCATGACTGAGCCAAAAAGCAATGAATGAAGGTATCCAGACCCAGCCGAGAGAACCCGGGCTCACCCCGGCTCCAGAAGTCCCTGGGGAAATTGCGATGGACCGTCTTGTCGTGGAAACCGAGCTCGCCGGGTACTTGCCACACCTCAGCCGGATGAGCAAACAACTGAAGGAGACGTCGCAGCAGATCGAAAGTTCCGTCGTAGGCGTCTGCAACAGCTTTCAAGGAATTGCGGAGCGGGCAAAGCAGACCGTAGCTCGCACAACAGGCTTTCTCAGCCAGGAGGGCGGCAAGGATTCCAATACGACCTCATTTGAGAGCCTGATCGACAATTGCAGCGGAACGCTGGTCAAGATTCTGAAAACGACAGAAGAAGCCAGCGAGATTTCACGGCGGGCCATCGAGCGGATTCACCAAATGGATCAGGCCTCGCAATTGATCGGCGCAGCGCTTCTCAAGTTGGAGCAGATTGCCAGGGAGAACAGGATGCTGGCAATGAATGCGCGTATTGAGGCAGCGCACGCCGGTATCCACGGAGCAGGATTTGGTGTAGTCGCAGTAGAAGTTGTGTCGCAGACCGAGAAGTCGCAACAGGTGACCGCTCAGGTGAGCGAACTGATCAAGAACCTGCGTGCCCTGGCGGGATCGACCGTCGACGACTTGCAGCGGATGAACGACCGGGATCGTAAACGCGTGGAAGAATGCAGGATCGAAGTGGATGAATCACTTCGCGAGATGCAGGCAACTCACAGCGAGATGAAAAGTGTGCTGTCCGGGATGACAGATGCGGGTGCAATGCTTGCGCGCGACATTGGTTCAGCGGTACGCGGCCTTCAGTTCCAGGACCGAACCAATCAACAGATTGCCCATGTGGCGGAAGATCTGGACACCATGCACGCGAAGCTGACAACTCGACTTGGTCCAGCGGCTGCCGCTGGAATCGCTTTGGATGAGGGGTTTGCCGCCTACACCATGCATGAAGAGCGAAGAATTGCCGGCATCGGCGGTGTCGAGTCGGCAGCGGGAGAGGTTGAATTGTTTTGATCGAAATGAAGAGAGTGGAAGATGCGAATCTCTGAAGGAACGGCACAATGCGGACGGTAATGATCGTTGACGATTCGGTTTCCATGCGGCAGATGGTCGGCTACACGCTGCGGCAGGGTGGCTTTGAAGTGATTGAAGCCGAGCACGGCCAGGACGCGCTCAACAAGCTCGCGGGCGCGACGGTCGATCTGATCCTAACCGATCTCAATATGCCCGTGATGGATGGCATCACTCTCATCCAAAACGTACGCAAGCAGCCCGCCATGAAGAGCAAGCCAATCTTGATGCTGACCACGGAAGGGCTCGCATCGAAGAAGGAACAGGGGAAGGCCGCCGGCGCCACCGGTTGGATCGTCAAGCCCTTCGATCCGGAAAAGCTGCTGCAAACGTTAGCCAAGGTGCTTCCATAACGCCATGAAAATCGATCTCAGTGAATTTCGCGAAACGTTTCTCTTGGAAAGCGCGGACCATATTGCGTCGATGGAGACCGGTCTTCTCACGCTTCGTTCGACGCCGAACGATACAGAGCTGCTGAATAGCATCTTTCGCTCGGCTCACTCGATCAAGGGAGGGGCAGGGTTTCATGGGTTGACGAGTTTGATCCACTTTACCCACTCGCTTGAGAATCTCCTGGAGCGGCTGCGGTCTTCGGAGATGCAAGCCACCGATGAGGTGATCGATATACTGCTTAGGTCGGTTGATATGTTGCGGGGTTTGGTTGAGGCGGACACTGATGCGCCACTGCCCGCCGACGCACAGGAACTGGATGCGCGCATTCAAGGGTTGATGGCCGGCGTGCCGGCCCCGGCAGCGACCACCGCCCCGGAGTTGCCCGAGCATAAGGCGTCACGGTCTGCCGAGGTCGGACGGGAGATCCACCTGTACAAGGTGGAGTTTCTTCCAGACCGGGAGATATTTGCAAGCGGCACCAACCCGATCGTGTTGTTGCGCAATCTCGCCGCATTGGGAACCGTCAGCTGCTGCCATCTGCATTGCGAAGAATTGCCTGCGCTGGCCGATCTCGATCCGTCGCAGTGCTACCTAAGCTGGACTGTGGAGTTGGCCAGCGTCTGCGCGGAAGCGGAGTTGCGCGAAATCTTCGAGTTTGTCGAGCATCTGGCGGAGATTCGCATCTCCCGTGCGGATGCGCCGGAGCAGCCTGGCGCCGCGTTGGCTCAGAGTTCAACAGCAGTACCGGATATTGCAAACTCGCTCATATCGGATGGGCACTCCCCGCATCTTGAGCGCCGCAAGGCGCCAGTTGCGGATCGCCGCCAATCTGATGTTCCGGATCGCCGTCAGTCCTCCATGAGGCCCGCATCCGGTGGCGAGTCGAGTTCGATTCGTGTAGCGATCGACAAGGTCGACCGGCTGATCGATCTTGTGGGCGAGTTGGTGATCGCGCACGTCATGACCGCGCAGATGGTCGAGGACTTTGAACCATCGTGCCTGCCCAGGCTACGCGAGGCGGTGGCGGCGATGGAACGCAACACTCGCGAGTTGCATGAACGTGTGATGGGAATTCGCATGTTGCCGGTGGGGACATTGTTCCAGCGCTATTCGAGAACCGTCTACGACATTGCTCAGGCCACCGGCAAGCAGATTCGGCTGGAAATGAGCGGAGAAGAGACCGAGATCGACAAAAGCATGTTGGAGTTGCTTGGCGACCCATTGACGCATCTGGTCCGCAACTCGGCCGATCACGGCATTGAGCTTCCGGAGATAAGGCTAGCCGCGGGCAAGCCGGCGGAAGGCGTGATTTCGCTGAGGGCCTTTCACCGCTCGGGCAGAATTGTGGTCGAGATCTCCGACGATGGAGCCGGAATCGATACGGATCGCGTGCGGCGCAAGGCAGTCGAGCGCGGACTGATCGGCTCCGATGCCCAGATGAGCGACGAACAACTGCGCATGCTGATCTTCGAACCCGGTTTCTCGACCAGGGAAGAAGTGAGCGATCTGTCTGGACGCGGCGTGGGGATGGACGTGGTCAAGAGGAACGTCCAGCAGTTGAATGGCACGGTCATGCTGACCAGCGAAAAAGGCCGAGGGTCTACGGTATCGATCGAGCTTCCGCTTACACTGGCCATTCTTGAAGGACTGTTGGTGCGCGTGAGCGACCGGACGCTTGTGTTGCCGCTCTTGTCGGTGATTGAAACCGTGCCCCTCCGCGACGAACAGATTGTGCGTCTTGCCGAACAGGGCGAGGTGGTTGTAATCCGCGGAGAATCCGTTCCGCTGCTGCGCCTGTCCCGATTCCTGGGCATAGCGCGGGAGACGGCAAGCTCCGAGTCGATTGCCGGGGAAACTGGCAATCGCAGGCTGGCCGTCATTGTGCAAGCCGGCCTCCGCAAGGTTGGCCTGGTGGTCGATGAGCTTCTCGGGCAGCAGCAAGTTGTCGTCAAGAGTCTGGAACGGAATCTGCATAGGATTGACGGCCTGATGGGCGCAACCATCCTGGGCGACGGATGCGTCGCTCCCATCGTCGATGTGACTGGCCTCGGCGCTTTGGATCTGTTCGCACTTCAAGCTCCAGTCAAGGGTTCCCAACAGGTTGTGCCTCCGGCCCAAGCTGTCAGGGTTGCTTCATCCATTGAAAAGAAAATCGGAGGAACAACACATGAACTGGTTTAAGAATCTCAATGCCATGCCCCGGCTGATGAGTAGCTTTGGGGTTCTACTGATGCTCACTTTGGGAATCAGCTATCTGGCCATCACCAACCTGAGCGAGGCCAACAACCGCGTCGGTGCCCTCTACAACGAGGACATGATCGGTGCGATGAGCATCACCGACATCAATTATCAGCGGGCCATGAACGGCCGCTCAGTCCGCGATGCCATGTTGCACATCAACGAACCCGCTGTAGTCGCGGAGGATGAGAAGAATTCGTTCAAGTACATAACCCTAATGCAGTCTGACATTGAGACCGCGGAGAAGGGCGCACGTTCAAAGGAGAGCAAGGACGTGCTGGCTATCATGCGCACCGACCTGCCTGAGTACGAGAAGGGCCACCGCGATATTTATCAGCATATTGAAGCCAAGGACCTTGCTGGCGCTCAGGCAACTCTGACCGCCGTGACCGAGGCTGCAAAGCCGCTTTTTGATGCGGGGGCGCGGGCCGTGGAAATCAAGCAACAGCATGCGCAAGAGAAATTCGATGTGAGCAACTCATCCTATCAAACCGCGCGAAACATAATGATCAGCGCGTCCCTTCTGTCTCTCGTGTTCGGAATCATCCTCAGCATTGTCATCGCCCGCGGCTTCTCACTGCCCATGGGACAGGCCGTAACAGTACTGGAGAAGGTTGCCGATGGCGACCTGACCGTGATGCTCGATGTAAATACAAAAGAAGAGGTGGGGCGCATGGCCGGCGCGCTCAACCGAGCCGTTGAAAAACTGAACAACACCCTGCAAGAGGTAGCCGACAGCGCCGCGAATGCCAGTTCTTCGTCTCAGCAATTGGCGGCGGCTGCCGAGTCCATCGCTTCGGGCGCCCAGGAACAGGCGGCCAGCCTTGAGGAGACTTCGGCCAGCCTCGAGCAGATTACCGCCGCTGTACGACAGAGTGCCGACAACGCCAACCAGGCCAGCCAACTGGCGTCCGGCTCGAAGGATTCAGCTCTGCAAGGACAAGAGGTGGTTTCGAACGCAATTAACGCGATGGCTGAGATCAATGCTGCCTCGGCAAAGATATCGGACATCATCTCGACCATAGACGAAATTGCCTTCCAGACCAACCTGCTGGCCGTGAATGCGGCTGTCGAAGCGGCACGGGCTGGCGATGAGGGGCGCGGCTTTGCCGTGGTGGCCTCCGAGGTGCGCAGCCTGGCGCAGAGAAGCGCCGTTGCAGCTAAGGAGATCAAGGTTCTGATTCAGGATTCCCTGCGCAAGGTCGAAGCCGGGTCTGGGCTGGTGAACCGTTCAGGCGAAACTTTGCAAGGCATCGTGGGTTCGGTAAAGCGGGTGACCGATATCGTCGGCGAGATCGCCGCGGCCAGTGGAGAGCAGAGCACCGGCATCGAACAGGTAAACACCGCGATGACGCAGATGGACCAGGTGACCCAGTCGAACTCCGCGCAGACCGAAGAACTCTCGGCAACGGCGCAATCGCTCTCCGAGCAGTCCGCGCATCTGATGGAGTTGGTAAGCACCTTCATTCTGAGCAAAAGCGGAAGAAATGCGCGGGACCGTCAGGTCTTCCAGCCGCACGAGGCGAGTCCCGCTCATTCAGTGGGGGCGAGTCTGGTGCAGTCGGCGAGGCCGAATCTCGTGCATTCTGCGCCGCAGTCGAGCCAGGCAGCGCAACGTCCTTCCAAGGCAGTTCGCAGCGCGGCCCCGGCAAAGTCCAGTCCACGCCCCCGCGCCAGCAAAGCAAACGGCGGCCAACAGCCGGTTTTGGCAGCAGCCGCGGCGGCTCCGAATGGATCGGGTGGGAGCGATGCCAGCTTCGAGGAGTTCTAAGACAGCTGGCAGGTGACCGAAGGAAAGACTCGCAATGAGTTTTGATCGAGCTCCGTGCGACGCCACAGTGAGCTCGGAAAGGAATGGCAATGAAAGCATCGGCCGAAAAAAAGCTTCAGGAGTCGCAGCAGTTTCTGACCTTCCTGCTCGATGATCAGGAATACGGGCTGGAAATCTTCAAGATTCGGGAGATTCGGGGGTATGCACCCATCACTCCGATCCCCAACGTTCCGCCGCATGTCCGCGGTGTGATGAACTTGCGCGGAACCGTTTTGCCGGTTATCGACCTGCGCATGAAGTTCCATCTGCAGGCGGTGGAATACAACAAGTTCACGGTCATCGTGATTGCCACGGTGGGCGACAAGACCGTGGGATTGCTCGTGGACGCCGTCTCCGACGTTTTGATGGTCGCGCACAACGACATGCGCGAAGCGCCCGACTTCGGTGCGGCCGTCGATACGCGATTCATCAATGGCGTCTTCGAGTCGCGGGAGCACCTCACTGTCGCATTGAACCTCGAAGAACTGCTCACAGAGTGCGAATTGGCGCTGCCGCAATCCATCGCGGCCTAGCGCCTCTCGCGCATTATGCAAATCGTTGCAGAGGAGAATCGATTTTGCCGGCGCCCGCAATAGATAACTCGGTCTGTGCGATGGGAATGCGCGAATTCAAGCTGTTTCGCTCCCTGGTTCACGAGCGCACGGGGATTTGGTTGCGTGACAACAAGCAGGTCATGCTGGCTTCGCGCCTGTCTCGCCGCCTGCGTCACCACGGCTTGGCGAGTTTTGCCGACTATTACTCCTACGTTCAGAGCGTCCAGGACAACGGCGAGGAAATTGGTGAACTGATCAACTGCGTCACTACGAACAAGACATCATTCTTTCGCGAGCGGCATCACTTCGATTTTCTGGCAAAGACGGTTGTGCCGGCGATTCAGTCGGCATCTCAATGCGGCGGCGCCAGGAGCATCCGTGTCTGGAGCGCCGCTTCGTCCACCGGCGAGGAAGCCTATTCGATCGCCATTACCTTGCTTGAGGCGCTGCAGCCGCATGGCAGCGCCACGAGCCCGGTTCCTACGCGCAATCTAACCACGCGAACTGGCCTCGCAGGATTCAACTTCTCCCCCGGCTCCTGGAAGATTGAGGTCGTCGCCTCCGACATCGATACCGGCGTCCTGGCCACCGCCCAACGGGCAATCTATAGTTTGGATTCACTGGCCAGCGTGGCGCAGCCACTCAAGAAGAAATACTTTCTTCGCGGGAAAGACGATATGTTGGGGAAGGTGAAGGTGAAGCCGGATGTCGCCCGGCTCGTGCAATTCAAACGCATCAATTTAAAAGATGCCGAGTGGCCGCTCGAGGATCTCTTCGATGTCATCTTCTTTCGCAATGCCCTCATCTACTTCAATCACGATACTCAGGATCAGTTTCTGCGCAAAATGGTGCGGCATCTCAAGCCGCGCGGCTATCTCTTCCTCGGCAATGCCGAACATATTCCCTGGCTGCAAGGCATCCTGGAGCCTTTGAACAAGACCATGTATCGCTTGCGGGACGTGGAGCCATGAACATCCTTATGGCTCCACGCCCTCGCTCGACAGAGCACTGCGGCTCTGTCCATAACCTGCGGGTCAGGAGCAATCTGTGTGAAGGATCGGCGCAACAGACATCGGAACGGGCGCATCCGGCTGCCAGGCGCCGGATAACGCTATACATCGGTGAAGTTGCGGCGACTCGGTCGTCTGTTGTTATGGACACATTGCTGGGCTCCTGCGTTACCGTTTGCATCTACGACCCCGTGCTCCGCGCAGGAGGCATGAATCATATCCTGTTGCCAACCTGCCGCATGGGAGACAAAAGCCCGCGATGCGGAATCCATGCGATGGAGTTGCTGATCAACGAAGTCATGAAGCTTGGGGGAGATCGAAGAAGATTCATTGCCAAGGCGTTTGGCGGAGCCAGCGTACTCCAGGGGATCAAGATGCTCCCGATAGGAGACGAGAATGCAAAGTTTGTGCGCACGTTCCTTGCTACGGAGCGAATACCTCTTGTGGCCGAGCGGCTGGGAGGAACCCATGCAGTCCATTTATACTTTCAAACGGATACTGGAAAAGCCACAGTGCATACTGTGAATGGTTCTAGCCTGCCCAGAATCATCAAAGCTGAAAGTTCTTATCTTAAAACGCCTTCGACCGATAGACCATTTAGCGGTGAGATCACACTCTTTTGATGCTGTCCTTTTGAGGTGGATCGACAAGCAAGCAGATTGGTCCAAAGCACAATCCTTCCGGCTGGTTTGAGGCAGCCCTCTTATGGCGACTCGATCCAAGGTTCTCATCGTAGACGACTCCGCGTTGATGCGCCAATTACTGACGCAGATCATTGACTCCGACCCGGAGCTTGAGGTGGTCGGAACGGCGGGCGACCCCTATGTCGCGCGAGAGAAGATCAAGGCGCTGAATCCGGACGTGCTGACCCTCGACATCGAAATGCCGCGCATGGATGGGCTGACCTTCCTGGAGAAGCTGATGCGCGGCCATCCAATGCCCGTGGTCATGATCTCCTCTCTGACCGGCAAGGGCGCGGACACGACGCTCCGCGCGCTCAGCCTGGGTGCAATCGACTATGTATCGAAGCCCAAGCTGGATGTCTCCAATGGCACCATCGAGCAAGCTGAAGAAATCGTCGCGAAGGTGAAGGCAGCCGCGCGAGTCAGGGTGCGCCGCGCCAGCGCATCGATAGCCGCGCCCGTCCCGCTGACAGGAAAAACCTACCACTTTTCGGCGACACATAAGATCGTCGCCATCGGCGCATCGACAGGGGGCACTGAGGCTCTCAAAGAGCTGCTGTCGCCGCTGCCCGCCGACTTTCCCGGAATCGTGATTGTGCAGCACATGCCGGAGGCCTTCACCCATCAGTTTGCCGAGCGCCTCGACTCGCTCTGCAAGATACGAGTGAAGGAGGCTCAGGACGGCGATCACATTCTCCCTGGACACGCCTTGCTTGCTCCCGGCGGACATCATATGGCCGTTGTTCGCAGAGGCATGGAATATGCCGTTCATGTGTATAGAGGCGAACGGGTGAACCGGCATCTGCCTTCCGTGGATGTTCTGTTCTCCTCCTGCGCGCGCAGCATGGGGAAAAACGCTCTTGGAGTGCTGCTGACGGGGATGGGCGCGGATGGTGCAAAGGGAATGCTGGAGATGAAGCAGGCCGGCGCTTTCAATATTGCGCAGGACGAGTCGACGTCTGTTGTCTTCGGTATGCCGCGAGAGGCGATCCTGCTGAACGCTGTCGATAAGGTTCTCCCGTTGACCCATATACCGGACGCACTCATGCAAAGGCTTGCAGGTGTTTAGGTTCAATCGGCGGCTCTTGCGGCCTTCACGTTTTGCAGCCGCTTCTGCCAAAGAGTCCAAGCCGGTCGCGACAGCAGCAGGACGGCCAGGATCACTGTCATGTTCAGCGGCGCGAGCACGCCGGGCTTGACCTGCCACCAGTAGTGAATCACTCCGCAGACCGCGGCCGCGTAGACCAGGCTGTGCAGGCGACTCCACCGCTTGCCGCCCAGCTTGCGGATCGCCCAACTGGTTGAGGTCGCCGCCAGTGGCAGCAGCAGCAACCATGCGGCTACGCCGGCGGTGATGAAGCGGCGCTTGGCGATGTCGGTCATCATGGTGTTGATGTCGAAGCCGGCATACAGCGCAACGTAGGCTGCCAGATGCACCGTCGCATAAAAGAAGGCGAAGAGGCCAATCAGACGGCGGAACTTCACTAGCCAGCTCAGTTGAGGCATAAGCCGTCGAACCGGTGTGATGGCCAGCGTAATGATGAGCAGCAGAAGCGTGTCGTAGCCCGTCGTCAGAGCGATTTTGGCAGTGGGGTCCGCGCCGAGGTCGTTGGTCGCAGCGCCAAAGACGAGTTGGACCAGCGGCCATAGGCATGCAAGCCAGGTAGCAGTCTTGAGTGCGATCAGTGCCGGTCGTTTCATAGGCCTCGTGAGAGCGGAGTCGGCGGAGTTAGCGTTGTTGGCGGAGTTAGTATGACAGTCCCATCGCCCTTTGAAACGATCCTTGTACTCGGTATCCATTGCTGAAGCTGTCGGCACAGGCACAGCTGAACTAACTCCGCTAACTCCGCTAACAACGCTAACTCCGCTCAGTAATTCCTCTTCAGGTTCATGCCATTGTAAAGCGAGGCTACCTGATCGCCATAGCCGTTGAACATCAGCGTGGTGCGGCGCTGCGCATAGAACGGCAGCCCGATGCGGCGTTCGGTCTTCTGGCTCCAGCGCGGATGGTCGACGTTTGGGTTGACGTTGGAGTAGAAGCCATACTCGCTTGGACCCATGTCGTTCCATGTGGTGTTTGGCTGGTGGTCGAGGAAGCGCACAGTCACAATCGATTTGGCGGATTTAAAGCCGTACTTCCACGGCGCCACAACACGCACCGGCGCGCCATCTTGGTTAGGCAGCACCTCGCCGTAAAGGCCGAAGGTCAGCAGCGCCAGCGGGTGCATCGCCTCGTCCATCCTCAGCCCCTCAGAGTATGCCGAGTAGAAGGAAGCCTCCGTGGCCCACTTCTCGACCTTGCGATCGTAGTAGGAGAGGAACTGCACAAACTTTGCGCTGGGCAGCGGATCGCATTGGTTGATGAACTCCGAGAGTGAGTAGCCCACCCAGGGAATGACCATGCTCCAGGCCTCGACGCAGCGATGGCGATAGATGCGGTCTTCGAGCGGCCGCAGCTTGAGCAGCGCTTCGATGTCAAAGATCTTCGGTTGCTTGACCTTCCCCTCGACCTTAACCGTCCAGGGCCGCGTCGGCAGCACGCCGGCGTTCTTCGCCGGCTCAGCCTTGTCTACGCCAAACTCGTAGAAATTGTTGTAGTGGGTGATGTCCTCAAAGCTGGTCAACTGCTCGCCGGTAGTCGTTAGCGGACTCTTGACGGTCTCAAGCTTTGTGCCTGCCAGCGCGGCGATGCGCGGTGAAAGGATCTCGGCCAATCGTTCCGCTCCTACCGCGGCTGCGCCAGCAGCCAGTGCGGTTGAGGCTGCCGATCGCAGGAAACTGCGGCGATTGATGTACCGGTTGTAGTCGTCCTGCGGAGTAATCTCAGAGGAAGAAATGTCGGGCGGTTTGCTGATCAGCATAGGGTGACCTCGTGCGGGGACGCGCAGATACTCATTAGACAGCAGCAAGGGGCCGGACGTTTCAGGAATCAGGAAGTTGGCGCGGTTATTTTCGAGGAAGAAACGGCCATTGCTCCAGCTGACGCGCGCGAATCAGATAGATTGCCGAGCCAGAGATCGCAATCCCCGCAGCCACAGCCAGTCCGCCCAGCGCTTTGCTGCGATACACCAACAAGAAAACGAAGCCAGTCAAGGCTGCCAGCGGCGGTAGTGGATAGAGCGGAATCCGAAACGGTCGCGGCAGCTCCGGCCTCTGCGCGCGCAACAGCATCACCCCGAGATGCTGCAGCAGGAATTGAAGCAGAATCCGTGTAATCACCAGCATCGTGATCACCTGCGCCAGCGAAAAGAAGCAAAAGGCCGTGGCAACCAATCCAAGCGCCAAGAGCGATCGATGAGGAATGCCGTGCGTGGGATGGACCGCCGCGAGAGCACGAAAGTAGTTTCCGTCACGTGCGGCAGCATAGGGCACCCGGGAGTAGCCCAGCAACAGCGAGAAGACCGACGCAAAGGCCGTCCAGACGATCAGCGCCGCCATGAGACGGCCAGCCAATGTGCCAAAGGCGGTCTTCGCGATGTCAGCCACCAGTTGCAGTCGAACCGCGGCGCCAGAGGTGACGTGCGATGCGGCCTCGCGCCCCCAATCGCGCATAGCCGGCAGCGCGGCCAGATTCATCGCGACATAAAACCCCGCGACGAAGAGCAGCGAGAGCAGAATGGCGCGTGGTATCGTCCGCTCAGGCCTCCGACGTGGCCTGCGCAAGTCCGCCAAGCGCTGCGGGAAGAGCAATCGCCGGCGCGACCGGCATCCGCCAGCCGCCAGTGGCCGCGGCTTGAGCGAAGCCGGAAATGATAACCCCGGCGATCGCTGCCAGCACACCGGCAAAGAGCACCCACGCGAGCCGGGTGATCGAGCTCAAGTTTCTATAAAGTAGCGCCGTGACCAGCAGGCAAGTTCCGGCTGCGGCAAAGTTCGAGTAGTGCGGTGACCACCCGGCGGCGACCGCGCCATCGAGCCCCGGCCAGAACCAGGCCAGAAAACTTGAGAGCCCGATGCAGCCTGAGGCAATGGCCAGCGGAGCCGTGAAGCTCACCTGCCAGACATAGAGGAAGCTCAGCCACTTGCCGGCGCGCTCTGGTCCGTAGATCTCCCGCAGAAATGCATAAGACCCGCCGGCCCTCGGGAAGGCCGCGCCCAACTCGGCCCAGACCAGCCCGTCGGCCACGGCGATTGCCGCGCCCAATATCCATGCCCACACTGAGAGCCTGTAGCCGGCCGCCGCGATCACCAGCGGTAGCGTGATGAACGGGCCGACTCCGATCATCTCCAGCATGTTGAATGCGACCGCTGAGCGCAGGCCGATGCGTCGTTGGAGGTTGTTTTCGGAGGTGGAAGTGACAGGATGCATGCGGCTCTTTCGCTCCCCGGATTGTACACTGACGGCAGGTATGACCCGAGCCAAGAGAGTTCAACGAACGGTGGTAGAAGCAGCCCTCACCGGGCTGATGCTGGCAATTGCAGGCGCGCTCTATCTCAGTGCGCAGCAAGCTGGAACGCAGCCCGTGCCGCAGCCTGCGCCCCAAGTTCGCGACCTTAACTCGCTTCCTCTCCCGGAGCCAGACGAGATCGCGTTGCCTCTGCCCGAAGACCGAGGCGGAGCGGCCCTCGAGCAGTCGCTCAAACGCCTCTCGACCACCGCCAGCGTGATGATGATCGTCGCGCACCCCGACGATGAAGATGGCGCGCTGTTGACCTATCTGAGCCGCGGCCGGGGTGCACGTGTGATCCTGCTGACGCTCACCCGCGGCGAGGGCGGACAAAATGCCATGAGCGCCGACGCCGACGACGCGCTCGGGTTGATCCGCACGAATGAACTCTTGCGAGCCGATGAGTTTTATGGCGTCAAGCAGCTCTGGGGCACGGAGGCCGACTTTGGCTTTTCCAAAACGCAAGAGGAATCCTTCGCCAAATGGGGCCATGACCGCGTCCTCTACGACGCAGTGCTGGCCGTCCGCCGCGAGCGTCCGCAGGTGATCGTCTCCACATTTGTCGGCGCGGTGAGCGACGGCCACGGCCACCATCAGGTCTCCGGCGAGATCGCGCAGGAGGTCTTCAAAGCCGCCGGCGATCCAAAGGTCTTTCCCGAGCAGTTGCGCGAAGGCAAGAACGGTGAGGCCGGCCTCCAGCCCTGGCAACCGCTCGCCGTCTACTCGATGGTCCCCTTTGCGCCCATCACTGATAAGGGAATGTTCGACTACGCGACGGGCAAATGGTTCCCAGCGCGCTTCAAAGATTACGTGACCGGAGAGTGGACAGAAGGCGCGCTCTCCGCCAATGCGACAGAAAACGTCGGCAGTTACGACGAGATGCTTGGCCGCAGCTATGTGCAGATTGCGCGCGAAGGCTGGGGTGAGCAGAAGTCGCAAAACGGAGGCGCGAACCCTGCGCTACGCGGCCCGGCAACAACCAGCTATCATCTGTGGGCAGTCGTTCCTGAGGCGAGAGTTTCTCCCTTCGTTCATGGAGAACCAGGTGGCCTCTTTGCCAACCATTCCGTCATCATCGATACGCGCGTCGAAGGTTTGGCTAATCTCGTCTCGGGAACCCCGCCTCCATGGCTCGCCTCGGAGTTGCAACAAATCTCGACGGGTATTGAGAGCCTGCAGCATTCTTTCAAGATTCAGGCCGCGGGAGCCGACCGGTATCTTGCCGCCGGAAAGCTGGCCTCGATCTACAGGCAGACGATTCGCCTTCGTTCGCGTGTGGCGGCCAGCAGTCTCGATGCGCGGTCCAGGGCCTCCATCCTCTTTGAGCTCGACGTCAAAATCGATGAGTTTCAGCGGGCTCTTGCAAACCTCCTCGATTTGGAACTGATCGCCTTCACCACCGGTTCCGAAAAAGCCGAGACGTCAGGCCCGCGTGGCGGCTCCGCGGACGAAACTCCGCGTAGCGTGACGCCTGGCGAAGAGTTTCTTGTGCGTGTTCACACCACGGAATCCTGGAATGAGGCAAAACTGACCCGTGTCTGGCTGGAGAGCCGCAGTGGAGATGCTTGGAAACCGGAAAAGCTTCCCGGCAAGAGCGATCCATTCGATCCTCCTACCGATCCCGTCTTTCGCGTTCAAGTAGCTGGTAATGCCGAGCCAACGCAGCCTTACTTCACACGCCCCTCGATCGAGCAGCCATACTATGATCTGACCCGGCCCGAGTATCGTTTGCGCTCCTTCGCGCCCTATCCGCTCGTGGCCTGGGCCGAGTTTACCTACGATGGTCTGCCCATCCGCATCGGCCAGGTGGTGCAGACCATGCAGCGCGTGCAAGGGCCGGGCGGGATCTATGAACCTCTCGTCGTCACGCCAGCAGTCGGCGTACGCATGGAGCCTGAGGCGCGCATATTGCCGCTCGATGGCAGCGCCTTGCCGGTCAAGGTCACGGTGCACACGGAAGGCCCGCGCGACGGGACTGTCACCTTGGCATTGCCGAAGGGCTGGACGGCTCAGCCCACCGAAGCAAAATTCCATCGAGACGACGCTGGCGATACCGAGCCTCTCCGCTTCTCGGTCTCACCGGATGGCGTTGAGCCCGGCTCAATCAAGATCCAGGCGGTCGCTCACTCCGGCGGCCACGGCTACCAGACCGGCTGGCAGAGCATTGGCTATGCCGGACTTCGCCCCTATAACCTCTACAAACCCGCACAGCTCACGACGCGTAAAGTGGATGTGAAGCTCGCGCCGGGGTTGCGCATCGCCTATGTGATGGGCACCGGAGACGTGGTCCCCGACGCCATCGAAGCCATGGGCGTCACCCCACACCTGCTTACAGCTTCGGAGCTGACCTCGGGCGATCTGCTGCAGTGGAATGTCATCGTCATCGGCATTCGTGCCTACTCCGCGCGCCCTGAGCTGACCACTGCCCAGCCGCGCCTCGAGGAGTTTGTCCGCCGCGGCGGCGCCTTGATCGTTCAGTATCAGACCGGCAACTTCCCGGCGCCCTTCCCGCTCTCGATGAGTCGCATGGCTGAGCGCGTAGTCGACGAGACTGCCCCGGTCAAGCTCTTGGATCCGTCCAACCCCCTGCTCACCACGCCAAACGCAATCACCGCTGCCGACTTCGATGGATGGGTCGAAGAGCGCGGTCACTCATTCCTCGATAGCTGGGACAAAGCCTACACGCCGCTCACCGAAACCTCCGACCCAGGTCAGGACCCACAGCGTGGCGGCCTGCTAGTGGCGCACCCCGGCAAGGGAGCTTATATTTATGTTGCTTACGCACTCTACCGCCAGCTTCCCGAGTTAGTGCCAGGAGCCTATCGCCTGCTGGGTAATCTACTCAGCGCGAGATAATGTTACAAGAATGTTAATTAGCATTGTATTCACAGAATACAGTGCCTGGCTTTGAGTTTTCAGAGAGGGGCGGGATAGTTAGAGCTAAGATCCAGCCCTGTTAAAAGTAGGTAAATTCGTCAAATATTCATCATGATCTGCGAGTCTTGAATCCGAAAGCAGCCGGGGGAATCTATGCTTGCACTGACTTGCGTCTCTGGCCGCTGTTGTTACGTCTCGCGCCCGGCAGCTAACAAATTGGTTTCATGTTGAGAATCTCCGGGATGCGGGAATTGAGGGTGCTCAATCTGCAGTTACGAGCGCAGGAACGATCCAACCAGACTTCAAAAGGAACTATGAGAGGCCTCATGAATTTCAGACTTAGAATTGCTGCCGCGGCAATCATGGCAGTTTGCGTTGTTGCAGCCTATGGACAAACAGGCGAATCCACATCTGCGACGAAGAAGCACGCGGTCGTCAAGAAGGAGAAGGCTCCCGCGCCTCCCTCGGTTCAGGAGCAGATTCAAGCCCTGCGAAAGGAGATGCAGGGCCAGATCGACAGCCTCAAGAACGACCTGGCCGGCAAGGACGCGCAGCTCCAGCAGGCGAAGCAGGCGGCGGCCGACGCTCAGGCAGCGGCAGACAAGGCCAATTCCGCGGCCTCGGCCCAGCAGCAAGCGGTTACCGACAACGCCGCCGCTGTGACTACGCTGCAGACCACCGTCACCGACCTCAAGGCCAACAGTGCTTCGCTAGCCGCGACCGTCTCCGACGAGACCTCCAACCTCAAAAAGGCCATCGCCAATCCGAGCACGCTGCGCTACAAGGGCATCACCCTGGCTCCCGGCGGCTACCTCGCGGGTGAAACCGTGTACCGGTCGAAGGCCACAGGCGGCGACATTCCCACCGCCTTCAGCGCGATTCCTTACGAGGGCGCGGACGCCTATTCGCTGAGCGAGTTCTTCGGCAGCGCACGCCAATCTCGCGTCACCATGATGGCCGAGGGCAAAACCAACTGGGGTACGCTCCGCGGCTACTATGAGGCTGACTGGCTGGGCACCGGCATCACCTCCAACAACAACCAGTCCAATAGCTACGTTCTTCGCCAGCGCGTGCTCTGGGCGCAGGCCGAGACCAACAATCACTGGGCTTTCACCGGCGGCCAGCTGTGGTCTCTTGCCACCGAAGACAAGAAGGGCATCTCCAATCTCTCCGGCGACATCATGACTCCGCAGACCATCGACCCGAATTACGTCACGGGCTTCGTCTGGACTCGCCAGTATGGCTTCCGCGTGACCAAGACCTTCGACAAGATCGCCTTCGGCTTCGCGGCTGAGAATCCGCAGCTTCTCTACTCGGCTGCGCTGGCCGGCAGCACGCCCTATGCGATCCTGGGTTCGGCCGGAGCCAACGGCGGCAACTACAACGCCGCCATCAGCGGCCTGAGCGGCCTCACGACCTACGTGCAGAGCTACACTGGCGTCAATACCGTCGACAGTGCGGGAGCAACCGTTTACGGCTACGTTCGCAACTACAACACCATCGCCGCCAACAGCAACATCGCCAACCTCTCCTTCAACCAGGCTCCGGACCTGATCTTCAAGGCCGCCTTCGATCCTGGCTGGGGACACTACGAGATCCTCGGCATCGCGGGCTTTGCCCATGAGACGGTCTACCCCGGCGTGACGCAAAACTCGGTCAAGTACGGCGGCATTGTCGACGTTCAGGGCTTCAATGGTGCGGCTCCGGGCACTGCCGTGGTTGCCAAGTCCTCGACCGCGGGCTACTACTCTGACAGCATCGTGCTGGGAGGCTTCGGCGCCAGCCTCCGTGTTCCAATCATCAAGGACAAGCTCAGCGTGGGCGCCAAGGGCCTCTATGGGCCGGGCATGGGCCGCTACGGCGACACTACCCTCTCCGACGTGACCAACGACGCCACCGGCGCGCTCAAGCCGATTCACAACGGCTCGGCTCTCTTCACGGTCGAGGCCAATCCCACTCCGCGCCTGCTCATCTACCTCAACTACGGCGCCGATTATGCGGCGCGCGCCGACTACGCGACCACGGCCCTCACGCTGACCGATCCAACGGCCACCTTCTGCGAGACCGGCGTAACGACCGCCAACGCCTCCACATTCTGCTCGGCCAAGCCGACAGCTGCAATGTTTGCCGCCGGCGGCAGCTATGGCTCGCACTTCACCAACACCGCCTCGATCGTACCGATCGGCTACGGCTCGCGCTATGCCAGTGTCTCCGCCACCTGCGCCGCGGTGGCCAACCCCGGCTTCGCCTCTGGCTCTGTGGGCTATCAGCCCGCCGGTTCCGGATGCGGAAACAACACCCGCGACGTGCAAGAGGTCACCGGTGGCTACTGGTATGACATCTACAAGGGCGATCGCGGCCGCCTGCGCCAGAGCATCCAGTATGGGTACGCCGTCCGCGAGGGCTGGTCGGGCACCGGCACCGCGGGCACTCTGACCACGCCACTCAACGGCGCCAAGGGCATCGACAACATGTTCTGGACCTCCTTCCGCTACTACCTCCCGTAGCCGGGACGAACCCTAACATGAGAAAGAGGCAGCTCCAACCTGGGCTGCCTCTTTTGTTTTCTCCGCGACCGTGTACATTGTTCGAAGGCCGTCTCCCGGAGCCGCGCAATGAAGAGAGCGCAAAAACTTCTGAAACTTGTTGCCGCGTTTCTGAACGAACAGACAACCCTGTCGCTGGCAACGACAGGCAGAGGCGGCGAGGTCTGGGTCGCCCCGCTCTATTACCTGCCCGGCAAAGACCTTTCGCTCTATTGGCTCTCCTCCGAGAGCAGCCTGCACAGCATGAACCTCAAAATCATTCCTAACGTCGCTGCAACGGTCTATCGGGACGCCAGAAGCTGGAGGCAGATCCGCGGCGTGCAGATGCGCGGACTGGCAGCCAGAGTCACAGATCCAGCTCTGCGCGCCGAGCTCATCGATGCTTACTGCAAGCGGTTCAAACTGGGGCAAGTCCTCCGCATAGCGGCTCGCCAAAGCATCCTCTACGCCCTGTATCCTGAGTTCTTTCGCTACATCGACAATGCGAAAGGCCTTGGTTGCAAATTCGAGCTGACGCGTACTTCAGAGATCTGGAGACCTGCCCGGTCCTAGCAAAACCGGCGCGAACGGGCGCTGCCAGTTATCTTTCGGGATACCGGTGGGAGGATTCACCGTTTCTTTAATGTTTCTTCATTTCTCTCATAGACTGCCATATATATGACTAAAGTGATGGTTGCCTGTGGAAAACAACGTAAAGGTTGCGCTAATCATGTTAAAAAAAGTTCTTGCAAGCTCTTTCCAAAAGAGATCTTTGGCCGATAAGTACCGAAGACGGAACGCAGTACCGAGGTTTTTGTCCACCGGCAGCAGGCTTTTTCCTCACCGGCTCCCTAGACTGACATCATCCAGCGTTGAACGGCAGGTACGTATGGTGGTCAAGACACAAAGCAAGGGACGAGGAGTCACCGGACTTCATGTGGGCGTGAACAACGTCCGGCGTTATTTTCCCAAGAGCATTTCGAGCGTCGAGTTGGTCCTGGATCATCTGCAGATCGAGTGCGGTTTGAAGCCTGCGTTCTGGCAGGGCGAGCCGGAGATCTTCGACCCCAGGCTCTGCGCTTGGCTGGAATCCAGGCACATGCATACGAAGTCGGATCGGTCCTCAGTTCCGATGGCGATGATTCCGGAGGGAAAGAACTCCTTCCGGCTGCAGCCGATCCGCCTCAACGCGCAGGCCCGCGGCAAACTTCCCCCTGGGGTTGCCGCCTGAGATCGAGGCGCCAAGGAGGCTCGCGACGGGCGTGCCTGGTTGCGGTCGAGCGTTGGTGCGCCCGGCTTTCTCCGCACCGCCATGTCTCGGGGTCCCTCTAGGTTGGTAAACTCAGGATGCGATGACCTTTACCCAACTGCAAGAGACCATTGAGCGTTCCTTTGCCGCCGGTCCCGCCGCCATCGGCGACGACTCCGCCATGTTTGCCTTTCAGGCTCTGAGAACCGCCCTGGAAAGCGGCGAAGTGCGCGCCGCCTCGTCCGACGCAACCGTACCCTCCGGCTGGCGCGTCAACGCGTGGGTCAAACAGGGGATACTGCTCGGCTTTCGACTTGGCGCGTTGGAAGAGTTTCCCGGTTCCGGCCTGTCCTTTGTTGATAAAGGCACCTTTCCAGTGCGCCGTTTCATTGCGGCTGATGGCGTGCGCATCGTGCCTGGAGGCTCCTCCGTACGTTCCGCAGCCTATGTGGCCCGTGGCGTGGTCTGCATGCCGCCCATGTACATCAACGCCGGGGCTTACGTCGATGAAGGCACGATGGTCGATTCCCACGCGCTGGTCGGCTCCTGCGCGCAGATCGGCAAGCGCGTCCACCTGAGCGCCGCGGCGCAGATCGGTGGAGTGTTGGAGCCGGTCAATGCCACTCCGGTCATCGTCGAAGACGATGTGCTGGTGGGCGGCAACTGCGGCGTCTATGAGGGAACGGTCGTCCGCAAGGGCGCGGTGCTGGCTGCCGGGACCATTCTCACCCGTGGCACCCCGGTCTTCGACTTGGTCAATGGTGTCATCCTTCGTGCCACCTCCGAGATTCCGCTCATCATTCCTGAGAATGCGGTCGTGGTCCCCGGCTCCCGCGCTGTCTCCAAAGGCAAGGGAGCGGAATGGGGGCTGAGCGTCTATGCGCCGGTGATCGTGAAGTATCGCGACGAGAAGACCGATCTGAGTACCAATCTCGAAGAGCTGCTTCGCTAGTAATCGATCGGCTCGCACGTTGGTTTGAGACTTTTCAAGTCCTATTTCTGGAATCCTTGCCCCTACTGGCCGATAGTCCCACTCGGATCATTTAGCGGGAGCGCATCGGGCTACGCCATCCGATGCGCCAACCCGCGGGTTTGCTGAGTTCTCGATGTAAGCATTCGCGGGCACAAGCTGCAACCACGAAGGGAAGATCTGCGTATGCCTCTGATGGAATGGACTGAAGAGATGAGTGTAAAGGTCAAGGTGCTGGACGACGACCACAAGACCTTGATTGCAATGCTGAACAGCCTGAATGATGGAATCGAGTCGGGTCACGTCCGAGCGACCCTCGAAACCGTAATTGAAAAACTCTCCAACTACACCAGGATTCACTTTGCCCGCGAAGAGAGGTTCTTCGAGCAGACGGGCTATCCCCTGGGACCGGCGCATAAGGCTGAACACGCCGTGCTTGCGCGGCGCGTGATGAATCTGCAGTCGCGCTTTGAGGCCGGTCAATCGCGCCAGCTTGGCATGGAGACGATGGCCTTCCTCAAGAGCTGGCTCACCGAACATATCATGGGTTCCGATCAAAAGTACGGCTCGTACCTCAATGCCAAGGGAATCAAATAGGTGCGTTTCGCGCCAGCCGATCGGCAGCGGATTGGATAATCTGGCACGGCAAGCTCACAGCCATCGCCTGTGTGGTGCGGGGTGTTGGGCCGCATTCCTAGGCAGGCCTTGCGTGGCTTTGATTGGTTGGCGAGTCAGTCCGTCGGGGGCAGGGAAGACCTGAGGAGCACGCGGAACCCTTGCGTCATCCTGGAGGAGACGATTTTCGAGACTCACCTGATGGAGCTTCTTTAAGTGGTCGATCAGCTCCCCGACAAGATCCTCAAGCTGCCGTCGGATACGATCGCTGAGTTGAGGAAATTGAAAGCCCACCAGGATCTCTGATCGAATCGCCCTGACCTTTCCTCTCACGCGGAAGGGCATTTGGTTGACGCAGAAGATCAACTCCACAATCTCGTCCTTGGCCAGCGTCAACGGTTTCTCCAACTCCATTAGGCATCCACCTATGCTTAGGTTGACGATCCTGGCCGGGCAGGGCTTCTCGCAGGCGGGCAGCGTCTGGATGCCTGCGAGTCCTGAACATTGAAGACGCGGACTGCGGCGAAGCTCTGGCTCTGTCTTCGACTCCTCCTGCATTTTCGGCTCGTCGCCCGTCTTAAACGCCTCCACCGTCTTTGCTTGCTGCTCCATCGTCATCGACCCCATTGGGAGCACGTTCTGGGATGAGATTTGCGAAACTCCCAGGTCTCTGCTTGCAACGGGCGCCCCGCGCAGGGAAGAGACAGTGCTCCCTTTGCTCGGTGTTGTCCAGTCAACTATCGGCACGTGGTCGTCAGTTTTTCTCTCATTTGGAATGAGAACGACCACAGTGCTTTTATAACGAAAGTTATTCCCGCTCTCGACTCATCTCTGAATTCGCTGTGACTTTCGTGCCGAAGGCAGTTGGCCCGACCGCGGGTGGTGGTAGCATCGAAGATGACAGATGCAAACTAAAAAGCTGAAGATCGTTCCTCTGGGGGGGCTTGGCGAGTTTGGCATGAACTGCCTTGCTCTCCGTTGGGAAGACGACATCATCGTGATCGACGCCGGGCTCATGTTTCCGGAGTCTGAGTTGCTTGGAGTCGATGTCGTTGTTCCTGACATAACTTACCTGATTGAAAACAAGGCCAACGTCCGCGGCATCATCCTCACCCACGGCCATATGGATCACATCGGCGGCCTCCCGTGGATTCTGAGCGAGATCAAGGTTCCGGTCTACGCCACCGAGTTCACCCTGGCCTATGTTGAAGGGAACCTCGAAGAGCACCAGTTGCTCGACGAGACCGAACTGGTCGAGATCGTACCCAAAGAAAAGTTCACGATCGGCCCCTTCACCATCGAACCGATCCATGTAACGCATTCGATCGTTGACGCCGTCTCACTGGCCATCGAGACCCCGGTCGGCATCATCGTCCATACCGGCGACTTCAAGATCGATCTCGCGCCGCTCGATGGCAAGGCCTTCGACCTGCACACCTTCGCCGAATACGGCAAGCAAGGCGTGCTGGCCCTGCTCCAGGACTCGACCAACGTTGACCGCTCCGGCTACACGCCCAGCGAAACGGCCGTCATTCCGCGCCTCGATGAGATCTTCTCGCGCACCAAGAAAAAGCTCTTCTTCAGTTGCTTCTCCTCATCGGTCTACCGCATCAGAATTGC
This sequence comes from Occallatibacter sp., assembly GCA_050010735.1. Taxonomy (GTDB): domain Bacteria; phylum Acidobacteriota; class Terriglobia; order Terriglobales; family Acidobacteriaceae; genus Telmatobacter. The sequence continues at coordinate 31,671 of JBEKKL010000068.1, forward strand.
GCTCGACCTGGCCCGCCAGCATGGGCGCAAGGTGGCCGTCATCGGCCGCTCCATGATGGAGTCAACTGAGATCGCGCAGGACCTGGGCTACATCGACATTCCCAACGGCCTCATCATCAATCCCGGTCAGATGCGCGACTACTCGCCAGAGCAATTGATGGTGCTGATCAGCGGTACGCAAGGCGAACCGATGAGCGCCCTCAGCCGCGCCGCGGTTGACAACCACAAGCACGCGCACATCGACGCCGGCGATACCGTGGTCCTCAGCTCGCGCGTCATCCCCGGCAACGAAAAGAGCATCTTCCGCGTCATCGACCATCTCTATCGCCGCGAAGCCAACGTCATCTACGACAACGGCTCCAACGGCCTTATCCATGTCAGTGGCCACGGCTCGCAGGAAGAGCAGCGCCTGCTCATCAATCTGCTGCGCCCCAAGTTCTTTATCCCCGTTCACGGCAACTATGGCAACCTGCGCAAGCACGCCCAGGTCGCCATGGACACCGGCGCCATCGAGCACGCCATCGTCATTGAAGACGGCGATGTGCTCGAACTCGACAAGAAGGACGCGCGCAAAAAGGACAAAGTCACGACAGGCCGGGTGCTCATCGACTCCGGCTCAAACACCGATGTAGTCGAGGATATTGTCCTCCGCGACCGCCGCATTCTCTCCGAAGACGGCGTCGTGCTGGCTGTTCTCGCCATCAACAAGCGCACCGGCAAGGTAGAGCAGTCGCCCGAGGTAGTCATGCGCGGCTTTGGCGGCGCAGACATCACGGAGCAAGCCCGCGAGTTGGTCCTGAAAACTCTCGACGGCCTGACCACCGAGCAGAGGGCCGACTACGGGATGGTCAAGGAAAAGGTCCGCTCAGAGTTAAAGCGGTTAATCCAGAAGACCACCGGTCGCCGCCCAATGATCATGCCCGTGATTTTGGAAATCTGATCGCGTTCCCCAAATCTGTCATCCTGAGCGAACGGGGCCCCGAACGTACTTCAGTTCGGGGGTGGTGAGTCGAAGGACCTGCGGTTGCTTCTAGTTCCCGTCCTTGACCAAGGTAGTCGCGTATGCGACCATCTTGCGCATGATCCCGATCCGCATCGCTGTGATCGCTCTAGCACTTTGCGCTTGTTCGGTTCTAGCTCAAGAACAAGCCATGGGCACACTGACCATGATAGTCACGGATGAGACCGGTGCACGTATCCCAGGTGCTCAACTAGAGGCTCTCGCGGCGGCAACTGGCGTGCATTCCGCAAGCAAAGCAGACGAGATCGGTCAGGCCGTTCTCCACCTGGACCAGGGAAACTATGAACTGAAGGTTCGCGCAATGGGGTTCGCGAGCTGGGGGAAGAGCAAAGTTGAGGTGAGTGCGGAGACTCAATCCACCGTCACCTTGCGGGTTGCGGAATCCGACACACCAATGATTAAGTTAGAGCCCCCCGTGGATTCCCCGGTGGAATATCGACCTTTGACCGCTGAGATCCCCAAAATCCCTATGCAACAATTCGTCCCTCCAGCAAAGCCGCTTCGCCACAGAGCGCATTGGTTCTAGGCACGGGAGCCCGTTTCGGCCCGAACCCACTTGCTTATCCACAAATAACCCCAAAAGAATTCTTGACAGATGTTCCTTTGTCGCCTTAAGCTCGCTTGCCATGGTGGTCATACCACCAAATAGAAGTAGGAACAATCCGGTCTGACCTAGATCGTGTTTCCCTTTCTTCGGATTTACGTTTCAAGGAGAAACCATTGATGACGAAACAAGTGCTGCTTAGCACCATCGGCGGCTGCGCGCTCGCGGCCATGCTTGCCATTCCCGCCGTTCTCACGGCCCAAACCTATGCCACGGGCGACCCCCGCAACCCTTCCGAGCCGTCAACGCCGGCAGCGTGCGAGACGCTTAGCGCGCAGTTCACTTCTTCGGCGGTCGATGTATCAAGTCCGACCACCAGCGACGACACATCGCGCATCCAGAGCGCGCTCACCTCCTGCGAAAACACGGGCAAGGCCGTGGTCCTGGCATCCTCCGGATCGGACAACGCCTTCCTGAGCGGAAAGCTGACCATCGGGGCCGACGAGAGCCTGGTGATCGATTCAGGCGTCACGCTGTATGGCAACAACAGCTATAACAGCGAGTCCGAGTTGATCGATGTTACCGGCAGCAATACGGGAATCTACGGTCCCGGCAAGATCGACGGCCGCGAAAACGTGCACTCCATGAGCGACGAGCCGCGTTTGGTGCAGACCTCGAACGCCAGCAACTTCAACATCGCTAACGTCACGCTGCAGAACGCCGCGAAACCCAACCTCTACATCCAGGGCGGCAGCGGCGCCACGGTGTGGAATGTCACCATCAACACCCCGCCCACCCAGGCTAACGCCGACGGCATCGATATCGACAGCATCAGCGATGTCACGGTGGCCAGCTCCAACATCACCGCCGGCGATGATGGCATCGCGATCAAGACCAATGAGGCGGCGGCCTCAAACATCACGGTGAAAAACACCAACGTCTACGGCACGCACGGACTGTCGATCGGCAGCCAGACCTTCGATGGTGTAACCAATGTTCTCTTCGAAAACAACTACGTCTACGGCAAGAGCTCCAGCGGCACGGCCTCGACAGACGCCAACGCCATTAACATCAAGACCGATGAGGATTGCGGCGGCCTGGTGCAACAGGTAACCTATGAGAACACCTGCATCCGCTACGCCAAGCACCTGATCGTGGTGAACGCCAACTACGGAAGCTGCAGCGGCACCTCAGGCACTCCGCAATTCAAGAACATCATCGTCAACGGCGTGAAGTCTGAGAACTCAGTCTCAGGCGCCTACGAGGAGTTCCAGGGATACAGCTCGAGCTACCTCGAGCAGGTTTACCTGGCCAACATCTCCCTCGATAGCAACACGCAAAGCGGCGACGAGTACGCCAATATTTACCTCGACAACGTGAACGGTCTCGATCCCTCGGGCACCGATGTAACCGACCTCACCTGGAGCGCAAGCGGCAGCGTGCCGAGCTGCTCCTTTGCCTTCTAAACATGCAGCGGGCGGTCCAGGCCCGATTTTGAGACCCGGACCGCCCACGAAACCAAATCCCCTTGCAAAAAAATCGGACTTCGATTTCCCGCACTGATTTGCAGATCATTATCCTCTTCCGTGGCACAATCGAGACAGTCTAACCTCCGTCTCGCAATCTGTCGGGTATCCGGCCGGTTTATACCACCACATACCCACCCCCCTCCCCTGTGGAGGCTGATTTTTGGCCTTTGAATACCTCATAATTTGCACGAAATAAATAACTTAATATTTTCACCTGTTAACTTATCAGTAAACTTAAACTGCGGATTTTGCCCATTTTTTGGCCTAAAAACCGCTGTTTTTAACCAAATTGGCCCGCTTTTTCGAACTTATTGTGACCTTGCCCCCACAAAACGTATCCCTTAGCAAGCTGTTCTAATGCGAAAGGGTAGCGAAGATGAGGAATGGGAAGCGGGGCAGGTACACGCTTGAGTTCAAGCAGGAAGCGGTTCGACT
>JBEKKL010000069.1:0-32482 GCA_050010735.1 Occallatibacter sp.
TATGCCAGACTCCTGTTGACTTTGGTCTGGGCCAAATTCACAGTTGAGAAGATATAGCCTTCTTGTGCAACGTCAATATCGACAAACACCGCAATATTCACGTCGAATTGGATCTCTTGCAACTCCTTCAAGCCCTCGATGCGATGTTGCCCATCAATCACCTTCGCAATCTGGCGGTAGAGAATATTCCGCTCAGGATCTTCGGGGTCGATATGATTCGAAAGCTGAAGGGTTCTGGTTTGGTCATCATAAGTCGCGCACTCGGCCCGAACGGACAAAATAACGCCCGTCGGGAAGCACGCATCCGAGGTGGTCACATATTCCCGAATCTCCTTCACCCGAGACTTGTCCAGAGGGCGCTGTATTCCGAGATACTTCTCAAAATCGCGTTCCTTGATCAAGCGGCGCACGTCGAAGTCGGTAATCTCACAGAGGCGCTTGCGGTCAATCACTCCAATAAAAAAGGAGCCGATTGGCTGCGTCACCCTGAGCACCGGAATGGAGAATGAGATGGAATCTTCTTTCGCGGTCATAGCCGATGTTCCTCGTACGCTTGCGAGAATTCTTGCTCGTCCTGTTTGAAAGCCTCTGCTGCATTCAACCTATTTGAGTGATATAAGGTTCCAAGGTAAAGCAAAACCAATGATGCGAGAAATATAACCACTGACAATTGGAAGATGAACGGCTGCCGCAAAGTATTGCCGGCCACAGTCAGGCCAAAAAACACCGATGCAACAAGCTCGATCAGAGCAATGAGAACCATATGAATGGTCCTACTCGGGAATACTCGGGCACCTGGGGGATCAACCAGAGCGACCCAGAAGGTTGGTGCAAGAAGCGCCGTTCCATACATAAACAACTCGCCGTGCATTACGGTGCGCTTAAGAGCTGTTCCGAGCGTGAGAGCATTGTCCGGGTTGATGCCATAAATCACCAGGCCTCCGAGCCAAAGGGGAGCTGTAGAGAGCAAGAGTATGATGAGCGTCTGTCCTAGCGTTTCTGCATGGTCACGTGCATTGCAATCGACCAATGGTCCAAAGAGCGGGATCTGTCGAAAATGGGATTGCCAGTTTTTCCACATAAGCTTTGCTTCAAACCTCGCAGTTTTATGAATCAAAACTCGGAATAGCGCTGCTTCCATGAGTGTGCGGTTTAATGCTCCTGCGGCTGAGAACTGACCAAATTGGTTGGAGTCTCAGGAATGGGGTAATTGGTGACCATCAGTTCAGTCGCGTTTCTGCGGTAATCGGGATCGCCCGCAAGGATACTCGCGCGCGTAAGAGAACGATGTGTTCCAAAACCATCGTAAAGTGCTCTTACGCTATCATGGTCTGCATTCGACATCATTATCAGTGCGCCCCGCTCTCCCGCGGCTTTGATTGCAGTAGCGAGTCTTGCTTGGTCTTTCCATGAAAACAGTTGGGCATTGTATTTCACAAAGCCGTTGTTGTTGTGCATCACCGTGTAAGGCGGGTCAATGAAAACAAAGTCACCTTCCTTGGCCTTCCCAATCGCAACAGCGAAATCCCGCTTCCTGATCCGCGCATTCTTAAGAGCCTTCGCAACCTTCTCAAGGTACCCGTCTTCAAAACTAACTTCATCTTTGGTGCCAATCGGAACGTTGAACTTGCCCTCTTTGTTGACGCGGTAAATGCCGTTGAAGCAAGTTCTGTTCAGGTAGAGAAAACGCACCGCTCTGGCGATGGGGTCAGTCGGATTCTTCTTCCGCACCTTGTAGTAAAAGTCTGAGTTATGCTTCTTCTGGAGTGTCGCAAGACGTTGCTCAACCTTGTCCCAATCGTGCTTGATCCGATTGTAAGCATTGATAAGCTCTCCGTTCGCATCGGACAGATATGCTTCTTTCGGTGAGAGAGCAAAAAATACCGCAGCCCCACCGAGGAAGGGCTCAATATAGTTCCCATAGGTCTTTGGGAACATATGTAGATGGCGGGCTGCAAGCCATCTTTTCCCCCCAGGCCATTTGAGGAATGGTTCAATCATCCTCATCACCGCCGACTGCCGAAAGGACTATGTCCCTTTCCTCCATCGCGGTAAGGAGCCGTTTCATAAACTCGTTATGAATGAAGTCGATGTACTCAAAATCTTCGACTTTATATTTGCGCTCCTTGGCAGGATGCGCGGGTATCCGGCGTAGCTCGTTGACGCGCTCCATCCATTTCAGGTTCTTTGCTTGCCCTTTCTCTCCTGGTTCAGGGATGTTGAACACGGGCTTGAAAAGCGGCCAGACTGATTTTGCCTCTACGACCTTCTTCATCTCAAGAACTTCGAGATAAGTCTCCGGCGGGAGGCGATCTTCTAAGTCTGTATCGAGCGACCGATTGTAGGCAGCGAGCTTCACTGTCTTGTCTGTGATGCCCTTTTCCCAATAGGCGTCCTTTGCGCCGCCATATAATTTTCGGAAAACACTGAAGATGTGATCCCGCATGTCCGAGACAATGTCCTTGAGCTTGATGTCGGCGTCTTTGATTCGATCTTCAGACTGCTCTGCCTCCCAGTCCGCCATCCCATCAGGCTGGAAGTCTGCGTATTTCGTCTTAACCAGTTTGCAAAGCCGGAAGTAATATTCCGGTGGCCCGCCGGAGCCGAACTGGACCTGAAAGGCGTCTCTGATTTGAGTCGGGGTGCTCGCCTCAAGGAAATCGCGGATAGGCTTGACATACTCGTCAATGCCCATGAGGACCTCCTCAATTTCCATCTCTCTGGCATTCGATGCGGTATTGGTCTCCCAATACTTCACGAGAGAGCCAAACAGCATGATGTAGGCCTGCACTGCTATGTTCGTGCAGAGAAATCCGTCCCGCCCGTTCTGCCATTCATGCAGGTTTGCATTGCTAATCAGAGAAAAGAATTCGTTCACAGCTGACCGCGCCCTGTCGAGCGTCTCAGCGTCTGTACTGCCACACAAGGGACCGTGGTCATAGACCTTGTTGTTGAGCATGGCCCTTCCGAGGAGACCGGACTTCCGGAAAGCATCCTTCAGAGCAGGGATAGTTAGGCTGGTGCGGCTGGTCGTCGGCATGCCTTGTTGCGTAATGCGATTGTGGAAGGGTTCACCTACGTCGGTGTTCAGCAGATTTACAAGCCTTGCGCTGATTGATCCAATGCGCTCGCTGGGGATATCAGAACCCCACTTCAGTTCACCTTCCAGATCGTCTAGCAAATGCTTGGGTACGGATTTTTGTTCATGATTGATTGTAACGAAGAGGTTTGCTTCCTCAGTCTTCGATAAGTTCTCGAATGCAACGACAATTACATTGTGGTTAAGGTACTTGTCATCAATGGGAGCAAAGCCATACAAACGATGCTGGCCGTCGATGATCCAGGCGGATCTGTACCTGTCCGGTAGATGCAGATGGCCAAACTGAATCCCGGCGGTTTCGTCTGTGGCGGCTTTTTCAAACCGGACAGGTCGAACAAAGTTTATTAGGAGATTGTTTGGGAAATAGCCGCCGCCCTTGATGAACTCGCCGATGTCCCGCATTCGGGTGCGGCTCACAAGTCGCTGGTAGGTTGGAGCACCTTCAGGGTCGTTGAGTGAACGGTGATTAACAAATGAGATTTGGAGCAGGTCTCGCGGAGTTGTGACGAAGCAATAGAACGGCTTCCCGCCGAGCTTGCCACGTATCGCCGAGACAGTCTTGCCGCTTAGCTCTGGGATGACCTGATCTTTGAGAAATTCTGCAAGAAACTGATACCTGGCAGCCTTCCCAAGGTGGTCTGCAACCTGTGCATAATATCGGAGTTCTCTCTCCGTGATGATACGAATCTGTTCGCCGCTGGCGCGTTGCTTGTCTGGCGCGGACCAAATAATGTTTTCAGTGACGAAGAGCCAAATAATTTTGAGTTTCTTTTCCTCGCCATAGTGCTTGCGAATTGCAGAGGCGATAGGCTTCTTGAGGTTGGCAAATTCCTCTATGTCCTTTTGCAGACTTCGCCTGGAGAAGCTACCTGATGCTTTGCACTCCGCAACAATCACCGTCTCGTCATCTTTGGCGAATACATCTACTTGTTTTCGCAGGTGCTCCGCGCCCTTCCTGTCGATTAGCATCGTGAATTTGCGACCAGAATTGATTTCGGGATAGCCCAACCTGGCTAGAAGCATCCAGAAGCGGTTTTCCAGGCGCTCATCGATAGCTTTTGGTCGCTTGACTCGAATCGAGCGTTTCAGTCTTCTATCGACCTGCCAACCGTCAGTCTCGTACGCGGGGATCTCTTCGGCGACGATGGATTTCTCATCAAACTGTTTGCGCCGGTGCACAGCTTCGCGCTTGATTTTCGAAGAATCGGCAAGCAGAGGGCCGAAAAACTCGATGGTTTCGCTCTCTTGGTTCATTCAGTTCCTTCACGGATGGCCAAATTGCTCAGACGTGCCTTGCAAGAGATCGCCGACTCACGGACTGTATTTGAGGACTGCACAATTATATGTTGAGCCTGCTAGGTTTAGAAACTTTTAAGTGGCACTATGCGCGATTGCCGCCATTGGGTATCGAACGGATATAAATGGGTATGAATGGATATTTTCTTGCTTTTGGCTATGAATCGGCTAAAATTGGGTGAAAATGGATATTGCTCATGCGCGACATCAAGAACATCACCATCACGCCGGAAATCCTCAAGCTCATCGCTGATATCGACGAGTTCAAGGGACGCTGGAAGGTTATTGAAACCCTTGCACCCGAAAAGCTGACGAGCCTGCGGCGAATTGCCACGATTGAAAGCGTGGGATCGTCTACACGCATTGAGGGCTCCAAACTCAGCGATGTAGAGGTGGAGAAGCTGCTGTCCGGGCTACAGACCAAATCCTTTGCCAGCCGCGATGAGGAGGAAGTTGCGGGCTATGCCGATGCAATGGACATGATTTTCGAGGGCTATGAAGTCATCACCGCCACTGAAAATCACATCAAGCAACTGCACGGCGTGTTGCTCAAATACAGTTCCAAGGATCAGGACCATCGCGGAGAGTACAAGAAGGTAACCAACCACGTCGAGGCCTTCGGACCCGACGGCAAGAGCCTGGGCGTGGTATTTGAGACCGCCACGCCATTTGAAACGCCCGCATGGATGAAAGAAATAGTCGATTGGTTCAATCAATCTGTACAGGAGGAAAGCCACCACCCTCTGATACTGGTAGGGATTTTCATTGTCGTATTCTTGGCAATCCACCCGTTCAAGGACGGCAATGGCAGGCTCTCGCGCATACTGACAACATTGCTTCTGCAGCGTGCCGGGTATAGCTATGTCCCCTACAGCTCAATGGAAGGCGTAATCGAACAGAACAAGGACAGTTATTACCTCGCACTGCGCCGCACCCAGCAAACCATCCGCAAGGAGGAGCAGAACTGGGAAGCGTGGCTGGTATTTTTCCTGAAAACGATGGTCAAACAGAAAGACAACCTGGCCGCCAAGGTGAAGCAGGAACAGGCGCTTCGCGCGTCATTGCCCGCACTTTCTCGCCAGATACTTGAACTAGTGAAAACGCGTGGCGAGATCACCGTCAAGGAAATAGAAGATTCGACCGGCGCCAACCGCAACACCATCAAGGTGCATGTGAAAAGGCTCGCCGAGCTGCACTACCTGGTGCAGGTCGGTAAAGGACGTGGCGCTCGTTACACGATCAAATAGCGGCACCACTTTCCGATGCCTCAATGGGGTGATAAGCCCCAGTCAATTTCCGAAGGGGGTACTTTTGGGGGTATTTTGTTGGTTCGATTTCTTATCTATTTACTTTTCAACGATTTATCTATAGATAGGAATCCCTCCCTCGTTTCAAAATCCCGCACACTCTCAAAGAATGGAAATCAGAGCTGCCGAAAAACGGGCACACACACGGACTGGCTCTTTTCATCGGGTGGCGTTTGGAATGTGCTCAGTTCGTCGCCGGAACCAGCATTTGCCCGGTGTGCGTATCAGGACTAGGAGTTACCAGAGGAAAAGACGGAAACCCGAAGCGGCCTTCGTTTGTTTTTACGAAGTCGAGAACGAAATGATGTTGCCGGTACCACTCTTTTGCCTGCAAATCGAGGGTCCGAACCCGGTCGGAACCCAAATTGGTCGACAGCAGGCGCAGATCGCTTGCAAGCAGATGATTGGCGTCTTCCCCACCTTGCAGAACAGCGACGCGGAAGTGGTAGTAAGCGGCTTGGTCATCGCGGGCGACCGCCTTGCCATCGCGCGCAAGCACGCCCAAGATAGCCGAGGACTTCCAATCTCCCGCATCCGCCGCTTCCTTCAGTTGTTCGGCTGCCTCGACAGGAGACTTGGCGAGACTTGGATTGTTAACCAGGAGTTGCCCCAGAGCGTGCTTGGCGGGAACATACCCGGCAGTTGCCGAAGCGCGCAGCAGCTTTGCGGCTGTTGGAAGATGTTGCCGGCTGCCTTCGGCGCTCATTAGCTTTAACGCCAGATCCAATTCCGCAATAGGATCGTGCAGACTCGCGCCCCTGCGATACCATTGCTCAGCCTTGGAGCTGTCTTGCGGCACACCCATCCCAAAGGCATACAAGTCGCCCAGAAAACAGTCTGCACGCCCGTTGCCATGTGCCGCGGCCTCATTGAAGAGCGCAAAGGCCACACCCTGGTTCTTTGGAACTCCGATGCCCCAGAGATAGACGATGCCGAGAGCCACCTTGGCGTCAGGCATGCCGGCCGATGCGGCTAGCTGGTACCAGTGCAGCGCGCGTTCCGGATTCTTTTCGACTCCCGTGCCAGTCTCGTAGAAGTAACCGATCTCAAACTCCGCGCCTGGATCGCCGGCTGCTGCCGCCTTCTCATACCAGTACGCTGCCATCTTTAAATCCTGTTGGACACGGTGGCCGGCAAGGTAGTCGTTGGCTAGTTTCACCTGCTCGTGGATCGAGCGGGCCTCAGGCGCGACAAGTGTAGAACTATCCGGGCCGGGAGCGGCAGCAACGCTCGCGGGCGCAATGAACAGTACGCAGCACGCCGCAGCAGCGAGGGCGAGGGCGCAACGATAGCTGCTTCGCGCAAGCGCCACATCGGCGCCTTCACTGGGCCCTCCCGATCCAGGGAGTAGCCTCGGAGCAGATCCAGCGAACGCGGCCGAGGGTCGCTGCCTGTGGAGAGACTCTGAAAACGAATTGGAGCTGAGAGAGACGATCGTCATGCAGCCAGCTTGAATGCGTCTTGCTCATCTGTCCAATAGATTGATAAGATCGTTATCATCTCGAGAGGAGATTAATCATGGAAGTTCGGCAGCTGCAGATTTTTCGCGTTCTGGCCGAGGAGCTCAACTTCACGCGAACTGCGGAGAAGGTGCACACGGTGCAGTCCAACGTCACGGCGCAAATTCGGGCTCTTGAAGAAGAGCTAGGGGTTCCGCTCTTCGACCGGCTGGGCCGTCGCGTAACCCTTACCGATGCCGGACGCCGATTCCAGCCTTTTGCGGAGAAGGCCTTGACTGCCATGGAGCAGGGCCAACGGGTGATTCGGACGGGGACGGAGCCCAGCGGGCCGCTCCGCGTCGGCTCGCCGGAAAGCATTCTTACCTATCGCCTGCCGCCAATCCTGCGCACCTTTCGCCAACGGTTTCCGCATGTCGAGCTCAGCTTTCGGCCACATTTAAACGACTCGCTGGTCGATGAACTTGAGACCGGCAAACTGGACATGGTGATATGCATGTGTGACGCTGTGTCGAACGCCGCACTGGTTTCAGCGCCTCTCCAGGTTGAAGAGATTCTTCTGCTTGGTCACGCCAGTCATCCTCTCACCCGCAAGGCCTCGGTCCAACCCTCCGACCTTGCGGAACAAACACTGCTGCTTACTGAATCTGGCTGTGGCTATCGAAACAAACTTGACCGCATCTTGACCTTGCAGAACGTTCGTCCTGGCAACATTACTGAGTTTTCGAGCGTGGAAGCGCTGAAGCAGTGTGTGGCCGCGGCCATGGGCGTGGGACTTTTACCGGGCATCGTGGTGGCGCGCGAGTTGCGCCAGCGTCAATTCAAAGTCCTGCGCTGGGCTGGCCCGGCTCTGAATATTCAAACTCACGTCTTGTGGCACAAAGACAAATGGGTGTCTCCGGCGATGGCCGCGTTCCGCGACTTAGTGCAGAGCGCTCTCGCAGACACGCCCTCGTAAACGGAGTTCAAACCCCGAACTCTCAAGTGCAATCAACGAGCGCGTTATCGCCAAACCACGCGTCGACGGCTGATTGCTCCCCGAAGGTCGGCCAGTGTCCGGCTTTCGGACTCCGGCAGTCCAAGATCTATCTCCAGCCCAATCGGCGCCTGTGGGGATCCAATCCGAAGAGCAAGCGTCGTTTAAGAACATTTCTCACTTAAAACACCAGCACACCGGCGGCATCGGAATTCGTCGATCCGCCCGAAGTGACTGTCGCCAAGGTTGTACCTCCGTTCGCGGTCTTCGTCACCTTGTACGCGGTGTTGGGCTTTAACCCCACCACGAAATCGGCGGTTATCGTAGATGGTTCCGAGTACACTGCAGTGAGGCGCTGGCGTGATTGAACGTGGAGTGCGAGGGGTCGCGGAATGGCAAGTTGGGTGACAGCTCCTGCACAGCCTGGTTCATGACGTCGGGACCAGTTGCCTTACTGAGGATAACGCGCTCATCTTTGCGTTCAATTCACTGATGTGCTTGAACCCAGGAATGCTCAATTGGTCAGGCTGAAGCTGAGCAAGCCGATCTTCATGCTTCCGGGGGACCGATTTGTTCTTCGGCACGGATCGTCGATCACCACGATCGGTGGAGGGCGGGTGTTGGATGCGCATCCGGCGCGCACACTGAGTCGAGCGAGAACACAGATTTGGCCGGAGCAGATCCGTCACGCGGACCTCGATCAGGCTCTTGTGCTTCGCGTGCTTCGATGCGGAACCGCCGGGATCTCTGTCGCACAGCTATCGATGGAAACAGGACTGAACCGCGATGCAGTCCAGGCTAGGCTCACACCGATGGCTCGAGATCAGCGTCTGTTGAGAATCGAGAACGACCTATTGTTAGCGCCCGATGCGATCCATGAGACGATCAATATCATCAACAGGGAATTCGAGAGCTGCGGTGCAAACGGTGTGAAAAGATCGGAGCTAAAGAGATGCACATGCCGATGCCAGCGTATTTTCTGTTTCCTTTTGAGACCATGTGGACGCTGGCGCGATTTGGCCACGTGAATCCAGGAGAACAGGCGCCCGACTTCACGCTCGCAATGCTTCACTCTCAGGAACCAGTGCAACTCGCCTCCCTCTGGACTTCAAAGCCGGTCGTTCTCGTCTTCGGGAGCTATACCTGACCGCCATTTCGGCGGGAGGTTCCCGCCCTGAATAAGTTGGCGGACGAGTACAAGGATAAGGTAGCGTTCTACGCGGTCTATATCCTTGAGGCTCACCCGGCCGACGTGTGGCAGATGCAATCCAACGTGCGCGAGCACGTCGTCTTCGCCAGTCCGGGAAATGAATCGGAACGCTTCAATGTAGCCGGTGCGTGCGTGCGCAAACTCGGAATCAACTTCCCGGCTCTGGTCGACGGATTTGACAATCGTGTTGAGGCTGCTTATACCGGCTGGCCTGATCGTTTGTATCTGATCGCTCCCGGAGGACGTGTGCTTTTCAAAACCAAGCCCGGGCCGTTTGGTTTCGATCCCGACCTTGTGGCGGCTGCTCTGAAAGATTCTATCGGTTCCAAAGACCATCGAAACTGGAAACGTGCAGGGTAGCAACGGCGGCCAAAGCAAGGCACATTTGCACTCGCCTCATATTCTATTGCGCGTTTAGAAGAGCGCTTCAAGGCATGATGTAGGTGTTGAAGAGTCCCACATAGTATCCCTGGCCCGGGAACCGCGTGTCTGGGCTGTAGACGCGGACAAAGACGATGCCATTGCTGGCCAGAGGTTCGTAGGTGCATGCTCCAGAGTCGGCGTCCCCATTCGCCGGGCCAAGGTCGGAAGCGGTAATGCTGGCCAGCACTTCAAGCTGGCCGTTGGCGTCAAGTGCCAAACCGATGTTGCCTTTGTCCAGGCCTTTCACGAGCAATGCGCGACATCCATAGGTGTATTGAATGGCCGTCGTGGGATCGCTGGGGCTGGGCAAATCGTCGGCCGGGGAGACGATTGCGACGACGGTGCCATCGGCGCGCGTGGCAAGATCCAGTTCGTAGACGAATTCGTGCCCTTCGAGAAGCGCGCCATCGGCGGCGCTGGCGAGTTGACCGTTGTACTGCCATGTCCAGGTGGATGGCGCGACACTGAGGTTCGGTGTGGTCTCAAAGACGCCGTAGAAGTTGTATTTGGGAGCAAGCTGGGTCGGCGACGTGCCGAATTTGCACATCAGAATCATGTAGAGATTGCCGTTTTTCATGTAGAGCGCCGGCTCGGCCCACTGCTGACAATCCGCGAGCGAAGGATCCAGCGTGGTGAGATTCACGTCAAACGGGATGCCAGCCGACATGCCCGCTGCTGCGAAGCGCACCGTTTGAGAGGCGGGAACGCTGCCGAGAGCGGTGGGGCTGGTGGCCCAGTTCAAGACCATCGTGCTGTGTGGCACAAGGCTATCAACAATGCTTATGCCCTGGTCAACGTAATAGTTGAGATGGATGCCAAACCAGGTTTCGCCGCTTTGACCCGTCACCTGCCCCGGCAGAATATTGAAGACCTCATTCGATGTATAGGCAGTATTGCCGTTCGAAGGATCCGTGGTCTGTTCAGTATTCCAAAGGTCCGTTGGCGTGCTCCATGTCACGCCATTGTCAGAGCTCGACGCAAGGTGAAGGCTGACCACGTCAGTCGCGTTGCCTGTGCCCGCATTCCAGGTGCTGGGCCAGGAGTAGCCCAGCCAGACCAGCCCTGTCACGGGGTCCTTGCGCATTGTCGGGTCCGCAAACCCTGCAAACTTGTCTGCCGAAACGCTCTCTGGGATCGCCAGCGTGGCACATGTCGAACTGGTCGGCGGCATGGGCTGGCTGGTGGCCGTGTCCGTGTTGGCGCAGTCTACCCAAGTCAGCGTGGAGACTTGTATTGCGCCGGTCTGATCCTGCGCGGAGACGGCGACAGTATAGGGACTGCTGGCGAGGCTGGAGTAGTTGAGGGTATCTTGCGGCTCCTGCGCCCAGGGGACCGCAGTCTGATTGTCGAGCTGAGAGTCAAGCGTGGACAAGACAAGATTGCCAGTGGTTGATGCCGTTACCGGGAAGCTTGCGCTGGTATGCGTCCACCAGTTGCTTGGTGTCGTTGATTCGCCGCTAACGGAGATCAGGCTGGAGTGGCTGGGCAGAACCGTAAAGGCGGGGGACGTCACAGAAGGGAGGGTGAGATATGACGCAGTCAGTGTGTACCCCGCTCCCGGATACTCCAGCGCGAGATTTGAGAATGTGGCGATGCCGTTGATCACGGGCTCCTGAAGCGTTCCGGAGAGCGTAGCTCCTGTGGGATTCGCGCTCAACGCCAGGGTGACGCTGCCAGTAGCCGCTGTGTCGAGATTGCCGGACTGGTCGAGGATGGAGGCAGCGATGGCCTGGAGCGGCAGGCCCAAGCTGCTCAAAGCTGGGGGAGCGCTCAAGGAAATGGAGGTAGGGAGCTGAGCGGCCGTGACGGTCAGTGTATCGGCGGGGCCGGTAACGCCCTGCGCGGAGGCGGAGATCTGCGTTGTGCCTGCCGAAATAGCGCTGGCCAGACCGCTCGATGTGTTGATCGACGTGACGCCAGTCGCCGAGCTGGCCCAGGTGAAGGTGATTCCACTCATGATGTTGCCGTTGCTGTCTTTGGCAGTTGCCGTGAACTGCTGAGACAGTCAACGTATTTGCTGGGCTAGTCACGCCTTGAGCGGTGGCTGTGATTTGGGCTGTGCCTGCCGAAACCGCGTTGGCCAGTCCGCTGGATGTGTTGATTGATGCGACGCTGGTCGCCGAGCTGGCCCAGGTGAAGGTGATTCCACTTATAGTGTTGCCATTGCTGTCTTTCGCAGTTGCCGTGAACTGCTGAGAGGCACCGACATTGACACTGGGCGAGACTGGAGACACGGAGATGCTCGTAAGCACGGGTGTGATGGGTCCGGTGTTCGAAGCAGGTGAACCTCCGCCGCAACCGGCTTGAAAGACGCACACAAGACCGAGAGAGATAAGTGCCAGGGACGAGAAGAGGGGGCAATGCGAAGCTAAATCTGCGCCGAAACATATCGATCCTCATGGTAGGCAGTACGATTCGAGCTCGCGACGCGGCAATGTTCAGCCCGGTTACCCGCACGGAGACCTTCACAACGACATAGACAGAAAAGCTATTGCGCCGTTGAGCCTGGGGGACAATCGGCCGAACGAAAGTAATGTGTGCGCCGCGGGCGAATGGGAAGCGCCATGCACTTATTTGACTTCGAATCTCTTGCTGAGCGCTCTACCTTTAACTTCGCCATGAAGCAACGCACTGGCCAGACAATGGAACACAGTGTCTCCGTTAGGCTCTCCTTCGGGGTCGGAGACGGCTTGGCCACAAATCAGGTGCAAGCATTAATCCTGGAGCTGCGCGCTTACAGGCACCTATGGTCTGTCCACCCTAAGGCTGCACAACTTCAAACGGAATGGCCGGGAGGATTCCCGGAGAAACAGGTCGTTTGTTCTTTTGTTGCGAATCCGATGCGCTGGTTGGCTTGCTCGCGGACGCCTCTGCAATCAGGTTCCCGGCCAATCCCGGTTTAACTTTCGGATCCGCACTTATGTGAATTTGAAAGAAACCGCCGGACTGGCTCACATTCGAAATGGCTATCCCTTCAGGGGGATCGATTAGCACGAACTGAATTTGGTTGCCCGACTGGCCGGGAGGCACTGTCACGCGGAGCAGCGCACTTCCGCCAAGCGGAAGGCGCACGCGATTCTCAAAAGCGCTCCAGAGCGGCTTGCGACGGTCGTTGCCCAAGACACAGAGCATCGCTTCCTGTGCAGGAACCATGCGATGCCAGGGGAAAGCTTGCACCATGTCCTCTGCCGGAACAGCTGTGTGGCGCACGGTTTGTCCATCGATGACAGCCTCTCCCTCCACCACCAATCGGCGTGGCTCCGCTATTGCCTCAGGTAGAGCGGTCAGACTGACACGTACCGTATCGGCTCCGGAAGGAATCGTTCCCCCGCCAATCATAAGTCCCGGCGGTCCATCTTTGATGTGCAGGGTAACGGCGCCGTCGAATCCATCGCGTCGAATCAGGAGTACAGTGGCGGGAATCGTTCTGCCCGGACGCAAGTTGATGCTGGAAGGCGCGATCCGCAGCTCAAAATCGGGACGAGGATGGCTGATGCGAAGCCGGTAACTGAAATCGGGCCCGCCGTTCTGTTCAGTATCGGCGAGTTGCAAATAATACGCGCCCTTTGCGGAAAAGCGGTAGATGAGGCGCGAATCGGCCTGATGGGTCAGAAGCGCCGCGCCCTTGTCCTCGAAGTCGTCATTGAAGGCGAGCTGTTTGCCGTGGGCGTCGGTCAACGTGAGCGCGGAGTCCAGCGGCGATCCAAGGCGTCGCGCCTCGACTTCGGCAACGATCTCTTCTCCGGCATTGGCGTCGATGCGGAAGAAGTGCGCATCGCCGGGATGCTCGATGCGCCCGTTGACAATCTGCGGCAGTTTTACACGGCGGGCATGGGAGACACTTGATGCGGACTGCTTCTCGATGGCCTCGGGCAAGTTGTCTACGGAAAAAGCAACGGAACTCGCCACACTCCAGTTCTTCTCGGTAGGGGAAAAATCATGGGTCCCGAGTTCGCTCACAGAAGATTTGAATTGCGTTGCACCCAGGTTCCATCCCTCCGCTTCAACCCGCGCATGAGCGCCGGATTTCCATCCCATGGGGAAGATGCCAGTTACATAGGGAACTTCGCCAATCACGATTCGGTAAACAAAATCTTCGCGGCCGCGGTTCAAAACGTCGCGGACCGAAAGGATAAAGTCTCCCTCCTCTGCAATCTCCACCTCGATGATGGGTTCCTGGCTGAATCGGAAATGGTCGGCAGAGGCCAGTTCCTTGTCTTTCGCGTCAGTGAGCGTGATAGCCGCCTGAAACCATCCCGGTACAGCGTCGGACATATACGGGATCAGCGCGCGGGTCATGGCAGCGACGATGATCTTTTGTCCCTTTCGGGCATGAAAGCGGTAACGATCCAGACTTCCGGGCATCATCTGGCCGTTCAAGATCGTCGGCAAAGCGATCTCTAGAGGTGCTTCAGAGGCCTCGGCGTGTGCCTTTGCTGAGAGCGGAAGTCCGCCGCCAGCGGCCAGCGGAAGCGGCACCTGCCTGGGAGGACGCGTTGTTTCAGGAAACCGGTCTACAAAAAAGTTGAGCGGATTGGTCAGTCCCTGATTGGTCAGCAAGCGCAACTCATGGTTGCCGAAAGCTGCATGAGCGTCTACCGTAACGCGCAACAGTACCGACTGCGAAAGCGCGGGCGCAGCTCTCATGCGCATCGTTGCATCAATCTGTTTGTGCAGGTCGGCTGCAAGTTTTCTGTCTTCCGGCGTCCACGGTGCGGGGGACTTTGCCGACGCGGGCTGATCTTCTTTGTCTGCTGAAGAAGAGACGGATGAAGATGGGGGCGCTGGGCTCACAGTAAACGCAGGCATTCTTGCAGCGGTTTCCGCGGGCACTGAAGCAGGCGGTGGTGCGGGCGCTGGCTTGGCAGGAGCGTTCGAGTGGCTTTGCTCCAGATCCTTCAACTGCGCCCGTAAGTCATCCAGTTCCTTTTGAGAAAGAGGCTTGGAAAATCCGATGACCTCGGCCTTCACGCCATCACCGGCCAAGACTGCCTCCTTGGCTACATCAAGGTACTGGCCGCCGACAGTAACCTCAAACGTGCTTCCCTGCTGGCCCCCCGCAGGATAGACAAAAGCGGCGTGAGGCCAATTCTGCTGCGCGAAGGCTGCTGCGGCTTCCAGTGCCAGAAGAAAGAATCCGAGCTTGCGCAAAATCATACCTGCGCTCCCATGATCTCGCGCAGCATCCCCGCGCTTCTCACATTTTCCTCCTCACCTGCGCCCACATATACGGTCTGGCCGAGTGGATGCGGCAGCGTGGCGTGAATGTCGATTCCCATTTGCGAATAGATGCTTGAGATCAGGTCCATTGGATAGACAGGCCTGTCCCGCACCTCTTCGCCGCGCGCATCGGAGGAGCCAATCACATGTCCCCCGGCAAAGCCGCCGCCGGCCAGCACGGCCGAGAAAACCTGACCCCAATGGCCTCGGCCGCCATTCCACGGAGCCTCCCACTGCACCTTCGGAGTGCGCCCGAACTCACCGCTCCACCAAACGATGGTGCTGTCCAGCAATCCCCTCTCGGAGAGGTCCAACAGGAGGGCGGCCATCGCCTTGTCCATCTCCGGCACGCGCCGGCGCATCGTCTGGAAGTTCTCTTTGTGCGTGTCCCATCCGCCCTGATAGTTGATGGTGACGTAAGGGACGCCGCTCTCTACCAATCGCCTGGCCGCCAGGCATGACTGCCCGAAGGTATTCCTTCCGTAGCGGTCGCGCATCTCGTCCTTTTCCTGGGAGAGATCGAAGACTTTGCTACCGTCGCCGAGAATCAGTTCATAAGCCTGCAGTTCGCTTTCCTTCCATGGCGCCATACGGGGATCGTCCTGCAAAGCCCTGTCGAGCGCATCCAATTCGTGCAGCAGTTTACGGCGGCTCTGCTGGCGCTGGTCGGAGATGCCTTGCAAGACAACACCTTCGACCGCAAAGCGCGTCTGCGCCGGATCGCCGCCCGTGGCAAAGGGCTGGTAACGCAATCCGAGAAATCCCTCATCCGCAAAACGCCCCTGCGGCTCAGTGAGAACGATGTAAGGCGGTATCAGCCCTTTGTAGCCTGCGTTGAATCCTTTGAAGTAAGAGACAACCGCGCCCACGCCGGGGTAAACACTCGTGCCGCCCGATGCGCGGCCGGTTTGGACCTCGTAGGAGGCGGTCTCGTGGCCATTTACTCCGTGCGTCATGCCTCGGATGATCGAATATTTGTCTGCACATTTGGCCAGATTGGGCATCAGTTCGCAGATGCGAATGCCGCTGACGTTTGTCTCAATGGGATGGTCCAATGGGCCAGAGAAATCGCTTCCAGCCTCCGGCTTTGGATCGAAGGTATCGAGATGCGATGGACCTCCCCACATCCAAATCTGAATTACCGATTTTGCTTTGGCGCCGGGCTTGGGTGAGGAAGCAAGGGCCGGGACAAACCACAGATCCCCGAGCGCCATTCCGGCGCCTGTCATCGCTCCGAGGCGCAAAAGGTCGCGCCGCGATAGGTTCGCAATCAGCGGCAACTTCGAGTTATTGGTCGAGTTTTCATTGCCCATCGTATTCTCGCCTCCTGTGCAGGGAACTTGACCTCTCAATGGCGGTAAAGAAACTCCGTGCTATTGATCAACGCCCACGCCACATCGATCGCGGCATTGCGACGGTCGAGACCGCTGGACTGAGCATATGCCGTGGCGACTTTCGCCTCCTCCGCCGTCGGATAACGGGAGAGGATGGCCAGATATAGGCAGTTCAGCATGGCGCGCGGATCGCGGATGCGAAAGATCTCCTGCAACCCGGGTCCCTGTTCTATCCGGCGCTCAATCTGGTTGGAATTCAGCAGATGCAGGCGTTGCGCTGCGGTGGGTCGGTTGTTGCGCTCCGATTCCATGCCCGTGTCGCGCGGCGAGCGGCCAAAGAGCTCGAGGAAGGAACTGGAGATGCTGCCGTCGGGCAAGGCGATAGCGCGCTCGCTGTTGGGCATGATCGTGTAGGGTTCTGGCACCGCACTCGAATACTGCTCACCGGTGCCCGTCACCTGACTGAGCGCGTCAGCAAGAACCTCGGCTTCAAGACGGCGTACCGGATACCTGTCAAAACTCTTTACCGCGTCGGCCTTTGCATTGCGCGGAATGGAACTGAGCTGATAGGTACTTGAATTAAGAATCAGCCGGAAGATGTGTTTAAGGTCGTAGCCCGAGGAGACCATCTCCGATTCAAGGAAAGCCAGAAGATCGGGATAGAGCGGCGGGTTGTCGGGGCGGATGTCGTCGGGCTCGTCGATAATGCCCCGGCCGTAAAGCCATGCCCAGGCGCGATTGACGATATTGCGCGCAAAGTAGGCATTCCTCGGACCGATCAACCAGTCTGCGAAATCCAGGCGCGGATCGCGGCCGGCGTGTAAGCGGATTCTCGTTCCGTCCGGCAATATTGCATCGGCAGTGGCCAGAGGCTTGCTCCGATCATAGAAGACGATCTCTTCCTTCCATTCTCCCGTCGGCTTGTATCCCACCTGCGAGAAAAAGACCGCCATTTCGGCGCGACGCGAGGCAGGCCATTTCTCGGTGCGAACGCCCATGAACGTCAGCGCCACCACCTGAGCCAGCGATTGCGGCTCCCGGTTCTGCACCGCGCGATAAAAGTTCACCGGCCCAACGCGGAAATTGCTTCCGCTCGAAGTCAATAATTCCCGCGCAAACTGGTTATAAGGTGTGTTCTTCTCGAGCGATTCACGCAGCCAACCGTAGTACTCTTGCGCGGCGGTAGGCCAGAGATTGATGGGGAACTCGGCCTTGATGCGCAGCAGATCGCTCCACTTCATCGCCCAATAGACAGAGAACTCGGCGCGCTGAAGAAGCTGATCGATCAGAGAAACGCGGCGCTTGGGATCGGTGCTGGCCAGAAACGCCGCGGCCTCCTGAGCCGTCGGCAATGTACCGATCGAGTCAAGATAGACTCGCCGCAAGAACACCTCATCCGAAGCAAGTACTGCGGGGACTACTCCAGCTTTAGAAAGATGAGAGAAAACAATTTCATCGATTTTGCCGTGAGCGACAGCATCACCGCGCACAGACGCCGAAACCGCGTTGAGGCCGAGATGAACCTCACCGCTCGCGGAATGAGAGACACGATGACTCAATATGCGTCCTTGCATGCTCGCGTCAGATTGACTTTCGCGTGCGGAGAATGGCTGTTTGCGTAATTGGACCCCTTTTCCGCTCTAAAGTTGCGGTAGCCGGGTCCGACACAATCTGATATCGGCCAGCGGCGGTTGGATTGCGAATCATTGAGTCCCGAGGTGGTCGCCCGGCACTGCATGTCGCGGCCCTTTAGATTGCGAAACCTGTTGCTCCGCCGCGACTCGCAAAAAGAGGGTCCTGTCGGGAATCGCGACGATTCGAAAGGCACCCGAAAAGCGCCGCGGGACGGCTCGAATTGCGCATTGTACCTGATAAGCAAAAGATGAGTTTTGATGAATGGCATTCGGTCCGAAAACCGCAGATTGTTTATCTGAATCAATGACCCTAGGCGCTGTTGGCGCGAAATAAACCCGCTGGCAGATCAATCTCAAGGCACCCGACGGTGAAGGCGAACGGAAATGGCCCCGGATCGTTGGTTCTATAAGCCCCATCGAAGAATACCAACGTCCTTGTCTCAACTAGCTTGTCAAATTGAAAGGATCGCTTCCGTGGGCCGGAGTGCCTTCCGCGATCTTCCGCCGTCATAATCTGGACGGACGTGCCCCAATCAACGAACTTTCCCGATGGGTCCGAGCTCTGCACCACCATAGTCCGGTCTCAATGGCTCCCCCCGAAGGCCGCGAGCCAAGCCGCACCGCGCAGCCTGCCCTCGGCGAAGTCGAAGGTTGCATGCAGAAGATTACCCGCCGTCGGCGCACAATAGAAATGGTCAGCGGAGCGATGCCTGACTGCTCCCGAACTCTGTTCTCTGGCCCAGGAAGACCCTACCCCCTGGTAGAATTCTCCTGGATTCGTTGTAGTTAATTATCTAGTAACTACCCTAAAAGCCCATCAACCAGCGCCTCCCACTCATCCTCAAAGCTCACCCGCTCAAACTGCCGCCCGGCCCGCTCGTACCAATAGTCGGCATTCGAAGCCGCCCCCGCCTTGCGATGCAGGTAAGCGTGAACGGCCATTCCATCGGCGGTTTCAAGCTCATCCACCAGGTTGTGTGCCGTCTCCCAGTCACCCTTGGCATCCCACCACAGCGCCGCCAGCGGAATCGGTAGTCCACACGGCGGCAACTCCCCGTCCATCGAATTCCGAAACTCCTGTGCATCCATGGCTCCCTTCTACCACCCCGCCACGTCTCATGCAATCGCTCAACCTCACAGATGGTGTGATATAAGTCACATCGCGCTACCATTTACCACTGATAGAAAAAGACCATTGTTCCGATAAAAAGATTCAGAGGGTCCAGAGGGGACGGGAGCAGGTGGTGTGGAAGGCGCCACCTGCTCCCGAAACAGAGGCTAGATGGCCCGTGTACGCGGAACAAAATGAAGGGAAATCCAGAATTTGCGGCTCGGGCCAAAGTCGTCGTATACTTAAATGCGACTATAATGGTCGTAGTTTGAGGGCCTCGGTTTTGAGCGAGCCCGCGGGAGTCTCAGGTTGAGCGTCTTGAGCGAGCTGAATGTGGGCGAGAGCGGGGTGCTGGTTGCCCTGGACCTGCCCGAATCCGTGCAGAACCACTTGATGCACATGGGCTTCGTCCCCGATGCTCTGGTTACGGCGCTGCGCCGTGCCCCGGCTGGCGATCCAACCGTCTACAGCGTGGACGGCATGGAAATCGCTCTCAGGCGTGAGACGGCGGCGGCTGTCCGTGTTCGGGATGTCGAGGATCTGGACCGGGGCGTATCCGAAGTGCTAGAGGCCGCACCATGAGCGCCTGCTGCGAGACCCCTGTACTCAAGCCGCCTGCTGAGCCTGCACTGCCCGGCGCTCTTCGGACTGTAGTCTTGATAGGCCCTCCAAATTCGGGCAAATCCACACTTTTCAACCGGTTGACCGGCCTCCGCCAAAAGGTTGCCAACTTCCCCGGCGTGACGGTCGAGCAGCGCATGGGCTTGATGGCTGGCGTGGGCCGTAGCGATCTGACGCTGATCGATCTGCCGGGGATCTACTCGCTGGACCCGTTTAGCGAGGATGCCCGCGTTTCAATTGATGTGCTGCGCGGCCAGATGGCCGGCACACCTAAGCCGGACGCAGTGCTGCTGGTGATGGATTCCTTGCACCTGACCCGCCAGTTGATGTTGGCCGCGCCGGTGCTGGCGCTGGGCCTGCCCACCCTGGTGCTGCTCAACATGACCGACCTGATGGAGTCTCGCGGCGGGGAGATCGACGCGCTGAAGCTGGCCCGTGAGTTGGGTGCTCCGGTCGCGCAGATCAGTGCAGTCAAAGGAACCGGGATCGATGCAGTGCCGCTCTTCCTGCACCAACAAACTGACCGGGCAGCCGCCAAGCCGCTCACGCTTCCTGTTGTCGGTAACGCCGCGAGCGCTCATAGCTGGGCGGCGCAGGTGAGCCGGCGAACTGGCTATCGCGCGCCGCTTTCGATCGAGGGAACGAGGAAGATCGACAATGTGCTGCTGCATCGCATCTGGGGACCGGTGCTCTTTCTGCTGGTCGTTGTCGGTGTCTTCGAGGTCGTCTTTTCTATCGGACAACCGCTCTCTGACGGCTTTGGAGAGATTCTCGCGGATCTCGGCAACCTGATCAGACCTCTGCTGCCCGCAGGTTGGATCCAGTCGCTGCTGCTCGACGGCGCCTGGAAGGGCATCTCGTCGGTGCTGGTCTTTCTACCTCAGATTTTGCTGCTATTCCTGTTTATCGGCATTCTTGAGGACTCGGGCTATCTTTCCCGCGCCGCGCTGATCGCTGACCGGGTGATGCGCACGATTGGCCTGAATGGCAAAGCCTTCATTCCCCTGCTATCGGCTTATGCCTGCGCGGTTCCTGCAATCATGGCCACCCGCACCATCGAGAACAAGCGCGATCGGCTGGCGACGATTCTGGTCACTCCGTTCATGACCTGCTCGGCGCGGCTGCCTGTCTACATGCTTCTCATCGCCGCATTCATTCCGAATACATTTTATCTGCACGGCTTTCTCGGGCTCCGAACGCTGGTCATGCTGGGACTTTATCTGGCAGGATTTGTAGCGGCCATGACCACCGCTCGAATCCTCAACAGCTCGATACTCCGAGCCAACGATGCGCCTTTCATTCTCGAACTGCCGCAGTACCGCATGCCGACTCTCCGTTCACTCGCACTTCGGCTGGTGGATCGAGCTCGTATTTTCCTGCGCCAGGCCGGCACAATCATTCTCTGCGTAACGATGGCGCTCTGGGTGCTGGCGCACCTGCCGGTGATTCACATGGCGGGCGGAGCAGCCTCCACGCCGGAGCTAGCCAACAGCCTGATCGGGCGCCTCGGCCACTTCATCGAGCCGGCGATTGCGCCACTCGGGTTCAATTGGAAGATCGGCATCGGATTGTTGTCGAGCGTACTGGCGCGCGAGGTGATGGTCTCGACGATGGGCACGCTCTATGGCGCGGAGGCCGACACGCACGCTCTCAGCTTGCAAACCGCGATGCATCACGACATGACGCTGGGCGGCGCGCTGGCACTGATGATCTTCTTTGCCTTCGCCATGCAGTGCACATCGACGATGGCTGTGGTCAAGCGCGAGACCAATAGCTGGAAGTGGCCGGCCGTGCAGTTCCTCTACATGTTGACGCTAGCCTGGATCGCGGCCTTCGCGGTCAATCATCTGGCGATGGCTTTCTTCCGATAGATTCGAATCGATACTGTTCCAGGATTCCCAGATATATAGAACTGAGCCTTGGGCCGGCCGGCCAGCCCAACGGCCACGACCAATGTTTGAAGCTGCCACTCCGGTAGCCCGGACAAAAGCGAAAACAGTGCAAAAGAGAACAGAAATCCAAAGATGATCGATGATAATTTCTCCTTGGGCGAGTTACCCCTGAGAGAATCTCTTCCATTCCCGGACCCTTTCAGATAGGGAAGGGGTCGTGCTGCCGTAATCGGTCGGCGCCCCGGAGCTTCTCCATCGACGCCTGAATCTGGCGAGAATCAGGTGCCGGAATCAAATCGAATGCACTCGCTTTAGGCTTGACGACCGGCCCCGGCGCGAATTCGCAGTTATCCCTTTAATTCGCCGCTCTGGTATTTGAACGTTCTTCCCCCTCGAAATACCGAAGGAGCGATATCCATGCACGGTACCAGGAACGCCGCCAGATCTGAATTCCCTCCCCAGCTGAGGGTCTTGAAGGCTCCAACCGATCCGGAGCTCTTCAAGGCGTTGTTGGATCATATGAGTGACGGGGTCTACGTTTCGGGCCATGACCGGCGAGTCTTGTATTGCAATCGAGCCGCAACCGAGCTGACCGGATACGAACGCGAAGAGATCGTAGGAAAAACCTGCGCGGAAAATGGCCATTGTCTCATCGGTCACAATGGACGCAGCGTGTGCGAGGAAGGTTGTCTTTTATCGGGGAGCTTGAACGATGGCGCCGCGCGTCGGACGAAGGCACTCATACTGCATAAATTGGGGCGGCGAATTCCGGTCTCAGTCAGTATCCAGCCTATTGCTGCTCCCAATGGCTCGATCATCGGGGTCGTCGAGATCTTCAAGGACCAGACGCAACGAGAGGCTGCCCGGCGCAAAGTTGAGGCGATGGAGCGGCTGGCCTGTATCGATTCGCTCACTCAATTGCCCAACCGCCGTTCGCTGGAGATGTCCTTGCAAGCCGCGTTGCTCGAATACAAGGTGACCGGCATAACCTTTGGCGTGCTACTGATCGATCTTGACAAGCTAAAGCAGATCAACGACAGATTTGGCCATGCCAATGGCGACTACGCATTGAACCGAGTGGCAAGGATACTCGGTGGAACCGTGCGTCCCACCGATACGATTGGGCGATGGGGTGGTGATGAGTTTCTGGCCATTCTCCCCGGCGTGAGCACTGGAATCCTGCGTCAACTTGCAATTCGATGTGGGGTGAATGTCGTGCGGAACTCATTTTCCGAGATTGACGACCAGCCTATCTCCCTGTCGATCTCAACTGGCGGAACGCTCGCAAGCGCCCTGGATAACGCTGCGACCCTGATTGCACGGGCTGATGATCTGATGTACGAGAGCAAGACCGCAGGCCGGGACCGCGTCATGATTCGATAGGGCGAAGCGCGTGTAGAGGGCGATTCCCCGCAAGTAGCGGGAAGTGAGCGATCTCTCACGTCCGAGAAACATACCATGCCTATTGTGCGCGGGCAGCCGGAACTCATTTGCAACAGCCGCTGGCCCGCCGGAGTGGAGCGTCCTCCCGCGCCACGGAGCTTTGTCTAACGCCGATGCCCGTGACGATTGAAGTCTTCTGTTGACGCATTTCCTTTCAGTGGGCGAAAATGCGAGCGTTCCCAGAGATGCAGGTTGAAGCACTCACTTCCCCCCCAAATCAAGTTCGACCTCAAGCAGCGACGTCGTGTCCGGAAGGGACAGAAGTCCGTCCCAATGACCGCCCTTTACGACCCTGCTTTCTTTTCAATCTTGGCCCAGGAGTCTTTGAGCGGGAGGGTGCGATTGAATATCTTCTTGGTTTCGGTTGAGTCTGAATCCAAACAAAAATATCCGACGCGCTCGAACTGATAGCGGTCTTCGATCTTCGCACTAGCCAGAGAAGGCTCCAATTTCGCGTCCGCTACGATCTCAATCGAGTTGGGGTTAAGATTGTCGAAGAGGTCGCCGCCCTCAGGGAAATCGAAGGGATCGGGCTTCGAGAAGAGTTTGTCGTAGAGGCGCACCTCGGCGGAGATGGCGTGGGCGGCTGAGACCCAGTGCATGGTGGACTTGACCTTGCGGCCGTCGGGCGAGTTGCCGCCGCGGCTGGCTGGATCGTAGCTGCAGTGGACTTCGACGATATTGCCGGACGCGTCCTTGACCACGCTCTGCGCCGTGATGAAGTACGCATTGCGCAGGCGGACTTCTTTGCCGGGCGAGAGGCGGTAGTACTTGGCCGGAGGCACCTCGCGGAAGTCGTCCTGCTCGATGTAGATCTCGCGGGAGAATGGGACCTGACGGGTCCCGGCGGCGGGGTCCTCGGGGTTGTTGGCAACTTCGACGTATTCGACCTGGCCGGCGGGATAGTTGTCGATGACGAGCTTGAGCGGGCGCAGAACGGCCATCGCGCGGCGGGCGCGGCGATTGAGGTCGTCGCGCTGGAAATGTTCAAGCATCTCAATATCCGTTATCCCATTGGTCCGCGAGACACCGGCCTGAGTGACGAAGGTTCGGATCGCTTCCGGGGTGAAGCCGCGGCGGCGGATGCCGGAGAGAGTGGGCATGCGGGGATCGTCCCAGCCGTTGACGCGTTTCTCTTGCACGAGTTGGAGGAGCTTGCGCTTGGAGAGCATCGTGTAGGTGATGTTGAGGCGGTCGAACTCAAACTGGTGCGAGGGGAAGATGCCGAGTTGGTCGATGTACCAGCGGTAGAGGGGTTGGTGATCGGCGAACTCGAGCGTGCACATCGAGTGCGTGATGTTTTCGAGCGAGTCCGATTGGCCGTGCGCGTAGTCATACATGGGGTAGATGCACCATTGGTCGCCGGTGCGGTGATGCGTGGCATGGAGAATGCGGTACATGACGGGGTCACGCATGTTGAGATTCGGCGATGCCATGTCGATCTTCGCTCTCAAGACTCGTGTCCCGTCGGGGAATTCGCCGGCCTTCATGCGAACGAAGAGGTCGAGGTTCTCTTCGACGGAGCGGTTCCGATAGGGCGAGTCCGCACCAGGTTCAGTCAGGGTGCCGCGGTGCTGTCGGATCTCGTCGGCGGTGAGGTCGTCGACGTAGGCCTTGCCGTCCTTGATGAGTTTGAGAGCCCATTCGTAGAGCTGGCCAAAGTAGTCGGAGGCGTAACAGAGCCGCTCCCACTCAAAGCCAAGCCAGCGCACGTCGGCCATGATCGAGTCGACGTACTCCTGCTCTTCTTTCTCGGGATTGGTGTCGTCGAAGCGCAGATTGGTCCTGCCGCCGAACTCGTCGGCCAGGCCGAAGTCGAGGCAGATGGCCTTGGCGTGGCCGATGTGGAGGTAGCCGTTGGGCTCGGGTGGAAAGCGGGTCTGGATGACGGCGTCGCCGTATTTTTTGGTACGGACATCCTCGACTATGATGTCGCGGAGGAAGTTGGAGGGGGCGGCGGCGACGGGGCTTTCCGGGTTCGAGTTGGTCATGATTTAGTTCCTTATTCTACGAGAGCGGTTTTGCCTCATCTAGGGGTTCAAGTTTGGCGACGGCATGCTGGATACGGGCTAGGCAGAGGTCGCGGCCGAGGACGGCCATGGTTTCAAAGAGCGGGGGCGCGTTTTTGCGGCCGCAGACGGCTACGCGGATCGGTTGAAACATCGGACCGGCTTTGAGGCCGAGCGACTTCGCGGCTTCGCGCAACGCATGGTCGAGCGAATCGTGGTCAAAAGCAATGTTGGGGAGGATTTCGAGAGCGCGCTGGAGGACTCGGCGAGCCATGGCAGCATCGCCGCCCTTGGGCGGGATCAGTTCGGCTGGGTCGTAAGGGGCTAGCTCGGGGAGGAAGAAGAAATCCGCAGCCGAAACGGCATCGCCCAGGAGCTTGATGCGTTCGCGAATGAGTGGCGCGACGGCGAGGAGCTTTTCTGGCTTCGGAGCGAAGCCTGCGTTTGCCAGGAACGGCTCGATCTGGCGGGCGAGTTCATCGATGGGTAGGGCGCGGATATGTTCGGCATTGAGCCAGACTGCTTTGGGGTCGAAGGGGTCTTCCTCGGTGAAATTGACGACCGCATTGGCGCGGTTGACGTTTTCGAGGGTGAAGGCTGAGCGGATCTCGTCGAGCGGCATGAATTCGCGGTCGTCTTTAGGCGACCAACCTAAGAGACAGAGGAAGTTAATGAAGGCCTGAGGCAGGAAGCCGGCATCGCGATAGGTGGTGACGCTGACGACCGGTCCGTGCTTCCGTTTGGAGAGTTTGGCGCCGTCGGGGGCGACGAGCAGGGGCAGATGGGCGAACTGGGGCGGCTGGGCGCCGAGAGCTTCGAAGATCAGCAGATGCTTGAAGGTATTGCTGAGGTGGTCCTGGCCGCGGATGATGTGGCTGATGCGGAGGTCGGCATCGTCGGCGCAGGAGGCCAGGTGATACGTCGGAAAACCATCCGAACGCAGCAATGCAAAATCTTCGACCTCGTCGGCTGGCTTGGATTGCTCGCCATAAACGGCGTCGGTGAAGCTCACGATGCGGTTTTGGCCGCGAGGGACGCGATAACGCAGTGCGAAGGGCTCGCCGGCGGCGGCGCGGCGGTCGGAGTCTTCCCGGGACATCTCGCGCATACCGGGGTTGAAGAGCCAAGCGCCTTGCGCGGAAGACTGATTATCGTCGCCGGCATGGGCGGGCGTGAAGTCGCGATAGGCGAGACCCTTGGCGAAGATCGTCTCGGCCTGCTGGCGATGGAGGGTCAGGCGCTCAGACTGCTTGTACCCCTCGTCCCAGTCGAGGCCAAGCCAGCGGAGACCTTCAAAGATCGATCGCACGCTGGCCTCGGTGTTGCGCTCGACATCGGTATCGTCGAGGCGTAGGACCATGGTTCCGTGATTGTGGCGGGCAAAAAGCCAATTAAAGATAAACGTGCGGGCGCTGCCGACGTGGAGAAAGCCGGTGGGCGAGGGGGCGAAACGAACGCGGGGAGTCTGCTGAAGAGAGGGAGCCGAATCGGGCATCGTGACTTTATGTTATCAATCGCGAGGCGTGCGGCGCTCCCTCTCGGGTCAGCTTATGAGATGCGCATTCGCAGCTCAGGCCATCGGCGGAACGGGCGGTTGAGGTGGATAAGGCGGCTGCGGCGGATAGGAGGGCTGCCAGGCCTGCTGAGGAGCGGGGACAACCTTCCACTCGGCGAAGGCAAGCACGTAGAGCAAAACCAACGTTCCGAGCGACGGAATGAAGCACAACAGAGCTAGCCAAGGCGACATGCCGGCCTTCTTGAGAATGAACCAGAAGGGCACCATGACGATGACAATCAGCACCAGCATGATGATGGGAATGATTGCCAACATGGCCACGGCCATGCGCTGAATCATTTCCTGATCGGGCTGGCTTTGCAGTACGACAGCGAGGAGATGCATTGATCAAGCTCCTGAGATTCAATGGAAATGCAAAGCAACGATACTGCCGCCGGGCGGAATGCGCAATCAAAAACTAATTCGGGGAAACTGGGTACGTTTCCGAAGCCCGGTTCCCTGCCCTAGGTAATGTCTTCTGTATCGTAGACCGTGACGCCGCGCTTTTTGGGGACGCCGTGAACGCTGGAGAGGAGGTCTTCGACGACATCTTCAAGGTGGCTCTGGGTCTCGATGGCAGCGCTCATGCTCTTGAGCTCTTCGGGCTCGATGACGCGCTCGACCAGCGCTACGGCGTGGCACTGGGCCACGTGATCGAGGTTGAGGCCCTCTGGGGTCTTGGCTTTGATGCTGATCTGGTCGATGCCGATGGTGAGCAGATCGGCGATGCGGGAGCGCATCTCGGCCGAGACCGGAGCGATTTTGGGCGCGGCCAGGATCAGGGTGGTATCGATGTTCACGATGCGGTAGCCGGCGTGCTGCAGCTCCTCCATGGCCAGATTGAGAAAGACAGCGGAGTCGGCGTCCTTCCAACGCGGATCGCCGGGGGGGAAGAAGGTGCCGATGTCGCCGGCGGAAACAGCGCCTAGCAAGGCATCTGTGATGGCATGGAGAAGCACGTCGCCATCGGAGTGGCCGGCGAGGCCCTCTGGATGTTCGAGCGTCAGCCCGCCGATGCGCAAGGGCACGCCAGCCTTGAATGCGTGCGAGTCCCAGCCAAATCCGATGCGAGTCTCCATGGTTCCGGTGGGTCTCCGTGCCTCTTATTGGAACTGTATTCGAAAAACGGCTTTGCCGCTTCTATTTGTTTCTTGATCTCATGAATTCGCCTTCAGCGGGCTCGATGGCGAAGATAGAACTCGGCCAGTTCGAGGTCACCCGGCTGGGTAATCTTCAGATTAACCTGAGAGCCATGGACGACGGCGACCGGATGACCGGCGCGTTCGACGACCGAGGCCTCGTCGGTTCCGATGAATCCGTCGGCCAAGGCCTCGGCAAAGGCGCTTTGCAGCAGGCCAAAGCGAAAGCCTTGCGGCGTCTGGGCCAGCACGACGAACTCGCGGGGAATGGTCGAGGTGATCAGCGCGCCGTGAGCGGTTCGTTCGACCTGCTTGATGGTGTCGACAGCGGGCATGCCGACGATGGCTGCGCCGAATTGCGCCACCGCGTCGATGGTCCGGTCGATGGTGGCGGCGTCGATGAGAGGGCGCACGGCGTCGTGGACGAGCACGATGTCTTCGGGCTGAGCGTTGAGGGCGGCGAGGGCGTGCGAAACAGATTCCTGGCGATGGTCGCCGCCGGCGACGACATGAACCCGCGAGGCGAAGCCGTATTCGGCAACCTGGGCCTCGACACGCTCCATCTCCGGCTGGCGCGCGGCTACATAGATCGCCGTAATACGCGGCACAGAGGCGAAGGCGCGCAGCGAATGAATGAGGATCGGAACGCCATCGAGCGCCAGAAATTGCTTGGGTTGCGGCCCGGCCATCCGGGTACCCAGGCCCGCGGCGGGAAGAATCGCGAAAACTTGCATAACGGTTGGAGTATACATCGGCAGGCATTGCATCGAGCAGAGTTTTCGCAGCGGACGGAGTGTTATCAAGGATTGCAGCTTTATCATCGGAGAATGCGCTCGAAGTTGCCAACATCTCTGGTGATCGATACATCGCTACTGAAGCCGGGTTTGCGGCTGGCGGTCGGGCTCTCTGGCGGAGCGGACTCTGTGGCGCTAACGCGCGCACTTGCGGAGCAGAGCGGCCGGCTTGGCTTGGTGTTGCACGCAGCCCATCTGCACCATGGACTTCGCGGCGAAGAGGCTGACGGCGACCTGGCCTTTGCGCGCGCGTTGGCAGGCAGGCTCGGTCTGCCCTTCCATGAGGCGCGGGTTGAGACCGAACGCGAGGCAAAGGCTGATGCGGGATCTGGCAAGGCGGCGGAGAGTATCGAGGAGGCCGCGCGGCGGCTGCGTTATGGATGGTTCCGGCAGCTGATGGCTTCGGGCGAGGTGGATGCGGTTGCCACTGCGCATACGCGCGACGATCAGGCCGAGACCGTGCTGGCGAAGTTTCTGCGCGGCGCATGGACCGAGGGGTTGAGCGGCATCCACCCTGTAATCGAGTTTACTGAGGGGCGCATTCTGAGGCCGTTGCTCGGAAATACGCGGGCGGAGGTCGAAGCCTATCTCAATGCGCTGGGCCAGAGGTGGCGCGAAGACTCATCGAATCGGCACCTGAGCTTCACGCGCAACCGCATTCGGCACGAGCTGCTGCCGCTGCTGGAGGGATGGAATCCACGGCTGCGCGAACACCTCACTCAGATGGCTCACTTGGCGCGCGACGAAGAGACGTGGTGGGCAGACGAGGTGGCTCGCTTAGCGCCGCAGTTGCTCTTGCCGGGACGGGCAGTGCGAGGCGGGGGACGAGCT
This sequence comes from Occallatibacter sp., assembly GCA_050010735.1. GTDB lineage: Bacteria > Acidobacteriota > Terriglobia > Terriglobales > Acidobacteriaceae > Telmatobacter. The sequence goes on from JBEKKL010000069.1 coordinate 29,353, forward strand.
GGCGGCGATGGCCTGTCGATCGATGTGACACGGCTGGCGGCGCTTCCATCGGCCCTTCAAAGGCGGCTATTGCGTTTTGCTGTGGAGCAGCTACGAGCGACGGTCGATTTCCCTGCGACTGAGGAGTTGCGTTCGATCGCTCTGACGGGCCGGGCGGGACAAAAGCGGGAGTTGGCTGCGGGGCTTCGTGCGGAGCGAACGCCGAGAGAGCTGCGACTGTGCGTTCAGCCGAACGGTGGAACGAAGGGATCGCCTGTCTCCGAGTACAAAGTGGCGATTCCCGGCGAGGTCACGGCTGCGGAGTTCGGGTTGCGAGTGCGGATCGAGGTTTCCGCGCCCGAGCTGGAAGTCAAGGCTCAGAGCGCGACTCTGCGCAACTGGAGGGCGGGCGACAGGGTACAGCTGCGACACTCTTCAAGCCCGCGAAAGGTGAAGGAGGTACTGGAGCGTAAGCATGTTACCGGGTCGGGCCGGAGCGTGTGGCCGGTCTTGGAACTGGGCGGCCGCATCGTCTGGATGAAAGGCGTGGAGGTGGAGCCCTGCAGTGGGATTTGCGTTACTGCAACTTGTATTTCAGACGCTGAGCTATCCTGAAATGGAGTCGTGCAAACATGAGAGTACCCGCTGGATTACCTCGATCGCTTCAAGTTCATCGTTCTAAAGAGTACAATTTGAACTGCTGCTATCATTGGCGGCGAGGAATTGTGTCCGCTGCTTCGATCTTGTCTACTTTCTGTGACTTTGAGGAAGGTAGCGGCGTCTAAGAGGCATAGATACGGTGCCGATGAACCGCTGGGCGGCTTTCTCGACACCGGAGGAGAGGGAAACCGAGTGAATCAGACGGCCAAGACGGTGTTGTTCTGGGTCTGCATTCTTGCCTGCCTCATGGTCTTGATCACCTGGGTGCAGAAGGGCGCTACCGGCAAGGATGTGGAGATCAAATACTCCGACCTGTTCGATAAGGTGCAGCAGGGACAGGTTCTGGATGCGGAGATCCAGGACAGGGAGCTGCGCGGCCACTTGAAGTCCACGCCCAATTCGCAGTTCCATACCACGATTCCGACCGACTACACCGAGCTTGACAAGGCGATGCGGGCGGCGCACGTCAACTTCTCGATGAAGGAGCAGCAGAACAACATTCTGCTGCCGCTGCTGTTTAATGTGGGCCCGATCATCCTGATCGGCTTTCTCTTCTTCTTCTTCATGCGCCAGATGCAATCGGGCGGCAACAAGGCAATGTCATTTGGCAAGAGCCGCGCACGGCTGCTCTCGATGCAGCAGAAAAAGATCACCTTCAAGGACGTGGCCGGGGTGGACGAGGCCAAGGAAGAGCTGAAGGAGATTATCGAATACCTGCGCGAGCCGGCGAAGTTTCAGAAGCTGGGCGGCCGAATTCCCAAAGGCGTGCTGCTCGTTGGGCCTCCGGGAACCGGCAAGACGCTGCTGGCAAGAGCTGTGGCCGGCGAGGCGAACGTGCCGTTCTTCTCGATCTCCGGCTCGGATTTTGTTGAGATGTTCGTCGGCGTGGGCGCAAGCCGCGTGCGCGATCTCTTCGAGCAAGGCAAGAAGAATGCCCCCTGCATTATTTTCATTGACGAGATCGACGCTGTGGGACGCCATCGCGGCGCGGGACTGGGCGGCGGACATGACGAGCGCGAGCAGACACTGAATCAGCTTCTCGTCGAGATGGACGGCTTTGAGTCGAACGACGGCGTGATCCTGGTTGCAGCAACCAACCGGCCCGACGTGCTCGATCCGGCGCTGCTGCGCCCCGGCCGCTTCGATCGCCGTGTGGTGGTGGGGCTACCCGACGTGCGCGGACGCGAAGAGATCCTGCGCGTACACGTGAAAAAGGTTCCCGTCTCGGACGACACGAATCTCAATGTGCTGGCTCGGGGGACCCCGGGCTTCAGCGGGGCCGATCTGGCCAATATGGTCAACGAGGCCGCGCTGAGCGCTGCGCGCATGAATCGCAAGCAAGTGACGATGTACGACTTCGAGGTGGCCAAGGACAAGGTGCTGATGGGCGCCGAGCGCAAGTCGATGCTGCTGAGCGAGGAGGAGAAGCGGGTGACTGCCTACCACGAGGCGGGGCACGCGCTGGTTGCCGTGCTGCGCGATCACTCCGACCCCGTCCACAAGGTCACGATCATTCCTCGCGGCATGGCTCTGGGCGTTACCGTCTATCTGCCAGATGATCGCCACAACTACACTCGTGAGTACCTCGAGACACGTCTGGCTATGCTCTATGGCGGCCGGGTTGCCGAGGAGGTCTTCCTCAACCAGATGTCGACCGGGGCCGGCAACGACATCGAGCGGGCTACTGAGGTGGCGCGTTCGATGGTCTGCGAGTATGGCATGAGCCGTCTTGGACCGCTGACCTTTGGCAAGAAAGAGGAGCAGATCTTCCTGGGCCGCGAGATTGCACAGCACAGGGACTTCAGCGAAGAGACGGCGCGGCAGATCGACCTCGAAGTGCGCCGACTAATCGACGACGCCTATCAATCGGCGCACGGGCTGGTGGAGTCGCACAGCGACGCAATGCACCGCATCGCCGCCGCTCTTCTGGAACGTGAGACGATCGACGCCGAGGAGCTGAAGATGCTGATCGACGGTAAAGAGCTGCCTCCGCTTCGTTCGAGCCTCGCCACACCGAGCGATCAGGGCGGACCGGATGTGCAGCAGGTATTGAAGCCGGAGAGCCGAGGACCGGGCTTCCCGGAGGGTTCTCCTTCACCGGCATAAGCAAAAACCGAATCAGTCAAGCACCGAGGGCCACTCAATGCGAGTGGCCCTCGGTGCTTGTGGGACGAAGCTTCGCTAGAAGATCTTGTAGCCGATGCCAACGCTGGCTCCATAGGGAGAAAGGCTGGAGTTGCCCCAGTATGGCCAGTACTGATACTCGGCGTCGAAGGCGCGGACACTGAGCTTCCTGGTGAGCTTTATGTCCACGCCGCCGCCGAAAGCGATGTCGGTGAAGCTCCCGTGGTAGCCATAGCCAAGATCCATTCGCGAAAACCCGCCGAGCGCCTTGCCATAGACGGTCGCCTTCCAGAAGCGGTAGACGGGAACTCTCGGGCCAATCAGATAGTTGTCTTCATGAATGTCCTGGTAGCGGTTGAATCGCATC
>JBEKKL010000070.1:0-24195 GCA_050010735.1 Occallatibacter sp.
GGCGTGGTGTCGGTGACATGCGTGCCGGTGGTATTCTGTATGACCCCGTTGGCGCCGTAGGTATTCGAGGTCAGTGTGAGGCTGACGAAGCCGTCCGAGGTTGAGGTTCCGTAGAGGTCTCCGCCCGAGGAGGTCAGCGCCGCCGAGACCCCGTAGTTGCCGTGGTTGATCTGGTTGACCAGCCCCTGCACCGTCTCGCCCGCGGTGACGGCGAAGCTCTGCGCCGGGTTGCTGCCCACCTGGAAGCTCATCGTGCCCGAGACCACGTCGTTGGCGCTGGCAAAGGTGCCCAGCGATGCCACCGAGGCCGGATTGCCGAAGGCATCGTTGAGCGTGTTGCCCGAGACGCCGATCGTCGTCGCGTTGTTCACGTTCGAGGTCAGCGTCAGGTTCGCGCCGCTCTGCGAAGCGGCCACGTTCAGGCTGCTGTGGTTGATCGCATACTCGAGAGCCGACAGCGTGTTGCCGGCGATGTTGACATGCGTCGCATCGGAGACCGCCGTCGAGTTCATGTTGAAGGTGACCGTGTTGCCGTTGGCCGACAAGGTGATGCCGCCGGTCAACACATCGTTTGTGCTGATGCTCCCCGAGCCCAGCGTCAGCGTGGTGGTCGAGGCCGAGGCCGCCGAGCCGGCGCTGACACCGCTCAGCGCTTCACCGGTCGTGTCGGTCAGAGAAGAGTTGACGGTGATGGAGGTATTGGTAGCGGACGACTGCAGGTGCAGCGCCCCGTTGGCCACCGTGGCAACGATGCCCAGCGCCGTGTTGTTGTTGATCGCGCTCTTCAGATCGTTGAGCGCGGTTCCGCCGATATCGCCTGCTCCGGTGCCCATCACGAAGGTCTGCGCCGCGCCGCCATTGGTTAGCACAATGCTGCCGCCAATCGTATCGCTGGCGCCGATCGTGCCGGTCGTGCCCACCGTCGCGGAGTCTCCCGTCGCCGAGGCTCCCATTGCACCGCCGGTCCCGGTTGCCGCATTCACCTGGTAGGAATCTTCCAGCGTGCTGGAGGTGAGGGTCAGCCCTGCCTGGTTGGAGGTGCTGGTGTAGCTCACCGTCAGCCCGCCATTGCCGGGCGCGATCGAGGCCTGCAGGCCGAGACCGTTGACCGCATTGTTATCGATGGTGTTGATCAGGTCGCTTACCTTCAGGTTGCCCGTGCCGGTAAAGAACTGATTCGCCGTATTGTTGCCCGTGCCCATGGTGAACGTCTTGTCGGTGGCGCCCACGTGCAGAACCAGGCTGGTGCCGCTGACCAGAGTGTCGTTGGCGTTGATCGTCCCGCCACCGGCCGTATTGCCAACCGTGTCTTGCCCGACGGTCACCGAGGCCGATGCGGCATTGGTAGCGGCTGCGCCCGCCACCGGGTGGGAGGTGGTCATGCTAACGGCGTCGCTCAGGGTGTTGGTTCCAACACTCATCGCGCCACCCGTTGTCACGTTGACGGTGGATTGTATGACAAGCCCACCCGTCACTGCATCCTCGGAGGCGGTCAAGTCCAAAGCGTCGGTAGCATTGCCATTGATGGCTGCCATCAACGTAGCGAGGGTCGTGCCGCCATTAAAGGTGTTGCCGCCGGCTGCGCCGCCGGCTAGATTGTTAACGCCGCCCATGACAAACGTGTCGGTAAGGGCATGGTTGGTCAGAACAATCGTGCCCGTCAGTGCACCGCCGTTTACACCCGCTTGCCCGGATGTCTGGATGCTATTGGCGCCCGAGATCGGGGCTAGTACGGCGGTATTGTATTGGGCGTTATCCGCTTCCGTAACGGTTGTGACTCCGCCTGCCAGCCCCAGCGAGTAGTTGTCGGCGAACTTGTTGGCGCCAGCAAAGGTATTGACCGTAATCGAACCGTTGTTGCCCGTGGTAGTGGACAGGTCAATGCCTCCATTGCCGGCCGTGCTGTCCATCGTTGCCGTGATTCCCAGAACACTGTCGATGTTGATAGCATTCATCAGGTTGGTGAGCGTGCTGGTCGAGCCGGTGCCACCCACCGTGATCGTTCCGTTGCTGTTGCCCGCCGTGCCGCCCATCACAAAGGTCTGCACCGTTCCATTGGCGCTGTTAGTCAGAGCCAATGTGCCGGAGAAGGTATCTGATCCGGACGACGTCAGACCCGTCAGCAGCTTGGCCGTGCCCGCAGTTCCGGCGCCGCCGGCTATCGCGCCCGTGGCCGAGTTGGCTCCGCCAAATTCACCGATGCCCTCCGCCGTGTCCGCAAGATTGGTGCCCGAGCCCAGCGCTAGCGTCGTGCCATTGTTGAGCGCAGTCAATACCAGATTGCCGCTCGCCGCCGAGGCCGAGGCAAGACCCAGGGCCGCCGCATAGGTCGTGCCCAGAGCCGTCACCAGGTCGGAGACATGAAGAGTGCCGTTATTGCCCAGCGTCACCGTGCCGCTGGCCACAGAGCCAGTGTTGGTCGCCTGACTCGATGCGCCGATCACAAACGTCACCGGGCTGCCCGGCGTACCGACGTTGCCGTTCGTAAGCACAAGGCTGGTGCCCGCGGTCAGAGCATCGCCCGCCGCCAGCGTCCCTCCGTCGCCGTTCAAGGCGATCGTCATCGTTCCCTGCGTAGGATTCGTGGTTCCGGTCCCCGCCACGTTGACCACGTTATTCACATTGGCCACCGTCGTCAACGTGTTGTTGCCCGCCCCCGGCACCGCCTCAAGTGTCGTGCCGCCGGTCGTCGACGTCATCGTGATCCCCGCCGCGCCCACCGTCGCCGTCACGCCCAGCTCTGCTTGAACCGCCGTTGCCAGGTTGCCCAGCGTGTTGCCGTTCACCGTGAAGGTCGACCCGCCGGTAAGCGTGCCCGCGCTGCTGCCCGATGCCGCGCCAGTTCCCATCACAAACGTCACAGGGCTGGCCCCAGCCGTCGCATTGTTCGATAGAACAATGCTGCCGCTCAGTACATTGCTGGCGCTGTTGGTCCCAGAGAAGCCCAGCGTGGCCGCCGCGTTGCTCCCCGTCGCCCCTGTCGTGTACGCGCTGCCGTTAAACGACAGCGTCACAGGATTGATCGAGTTCGTCCCGTTGGTCAGAGAATTCGGACCCAGAGGATTGGACGCCGTCGTCACCGTCAATGCCCCGCCACCGGCCGTGTCGGCCAAAGCCAGGCTCTGCGAGCCATTCCCATTCGTCACAATGCTCGCCGTCACCAGGCCCGCCGCCCCGCCTGCATTCGCGTTGATCGCATTCATCAATCCGGTCAGCGTGCTGGTCGACGAACCGATCGTCACCGCCGCCGCAGTCACCCCGCCCACCTTGACCGTGACCGTCTGGCCCAGGGTCAGCTCCTGAGCGGTGATTCCCGCCGGATTCAACGTCCCGCTCGTGCTTGCCGCGCCCGGATCGACGCCCGCCGAAACCAGGCCACCGGTGATCTGAATCCCGGTCTGCGTCCCGCCACCGGAGATCCCAGCCTCCGCCTGCGTCGTAAAGCTCGCCGTCAGACCCAATCCCGCGCTGTTGATCGCGCTGATCAAACCATTCGCAGTATTGGCAAAACTAGTCCCCGTCCCAACCGATATGCTGGTCGTCGCCGTGCTCTCCGCTCCGTTCGCCCCCTTCACCAAATAGTTCACATCGATCGTCGTCGTCCCGCTCGCCGCGTTCAACGTGTCCGTAGCCTGCGCGTTCCGGCCACTCGTCGACAGGTTGATGAACACATTGTTCAGGTTGATGAACACATTGTTCTGGCCGTTGCTGTAGGCCATAACGCCGCCCGTGTCGCCCACGTTCGACGAAGACAGCGAGCGAATATTCAGGGCATCGATCGACGAGCCCGCCATGGATGCGTCGCCCGTATAGATGTTGGTGTTCGAGTTGAAGACCTGCTCGCCGTTATAGGTAGTGGTCGAGCCGATATTCGAAATCTCCGACAGGATCGACTGATACTCCTGATTTGCTGCCGTATCCTGAGAAGAGTTGAGGGTGCCGTTCGAGGCTTCGGCAGCCAGCGTCACGGCCCGGTTGAGCAGGCTTGTCACTTGCGAGAGCGCGCCATCGGCGACTTGAAGAAGACCCACGCCTTCCTTCGCGTTGGTCACCGACTGCGTCAAGGCCGTCTGGTTGGCTTGCAGGCCATCGACCAGCGAAAGACCAGCGGCATCGTCGGCGCCGGAATTGATCTTCGAGCCGGACGACAACTGCTGCAACACAGTAGTCAAGCTGCTGTTGCTGTTATTCAGGTTGTTTTCCGCGTATACCGCGGGGAGGTTATTCAAGACACCCAGGGACATGGGGTTCTCCTTCGGGATGCGTGGATTTGCGGGCCATCCCGAAGGCGCTCCCATATTTGTTTGCCAACCCTGGGTCGCTGCTTCCGGTGCGGTATCCCGCCGCATCTTGCCCCTTCTTCGGCCCACCCGTGAGCGGCTTTATCTACCCCGCCTTTATGTCCTGATTAGGACACCAACTGTTCATCTTTGCTAATCTTTTATCCTTTCTCAACGCCAGCCGATGACTCCTCGGAAGGAGTTATAAGGCGATGATCGAACTTACCCGGCTGAACGGTAGCCCCATGGTGCTGAACAGCGACTTGATCAAGACCGCCGAGGCATCTCCAGACACCATGCTGACCCTCATCAATGGAGAGAAGCTGATCGTGCGCGAAGACACGGCCGAGGTCGTCGAACGGGTGCTGGCCTACCGCTCGCGTCTGCTGGCCTCCGTCGCAAAGCGGATGCCTTCGTTTGGCGAATTGCAGCGGGCCGTCTCGCTGACCAGCCTCGACGTCTCTGGCCAGCTCACGCTCGCAACCGCGCCATCCAAGAATGAACCGCAAGGTATCCGCTGAACAATGCCTTCCGGGTTCAACGGTTGAATTCTCGAGGAGCTTTTCATGGACAAAGGCAGCGTTGGCGGAGTCATCCTGGCCATCGTCGGCATCGTCGCCGGCTTGCTCATCGAGGGCGGCAACCTGGGCCAGATCCTGCAACCGACCGCAGCCTTGATTGTCTTCGGCGGCACCATGGGCGCGGTCTTTCTTCAGTTTCCCCTGCCCACGGTCCTCGCCGCCTTCGGCAGTCTGGCACACGTCTTCTCCGCTCCCCGCAAGCAAAGCGATCAGTTTCTTCGTCTCCTTGTCGCATTCGCCAACAAGGCCCGCCGCAATGGCGTCGTCTCGCTCGACAGCGATCTGCAATCCATCAAGGATCCATTTCTAAAGCAGGCCCTCATGCTGGCCGTCGACGGCACCGAGCCCAACGAGCTGCGCAAGATCATGCGCGTCAGCATGGACTCCGTCGCGGAAACCGAAGAACGGCTTCCCGCGGTCTTCGAATCGGCAGGCGGATTCTCACCCACCATCGGCATTCTCGGTGCGGTCCTCGGGCTGATCCAGGTGATGCAGCACCTCGACAATATTCATGAAGTCGGCCGCGGCATCGCAGTTGCCTTCGTCGCCACCATCTATGGAGTCGCCGCCGCCAATCTCTTCTTCCTGCCCTTCGCAGGTAAGATGCGCATCCGCCTCCACGACAATCAGCAGCGCCGCGAAATGATGCTCGAAGGCGTCATCTCCATCCTCGAAGGCATGAATCCGCGCATGCTTGAAGTCAAACTCGCCGGCTTTCTCAACCAGGATCAGAAGAAGGAGAAGGCGGCATGATGCGCGAGCGGCGCAAGAGTCACATCAGCCGCGACCGCTGGCTGGTCTCATATGCCGACTTCATCACGCTGCTCTTTGGTCTCTTCGTCGTTCTCTTCGCCTTTGCCAAAGAGGACCAAAAGAAGCAACTCCAAGTGTCCACATCCATCGACACTGCCTTCCGCTCACTCGGCATCTTCCCCAGCGCCTCGCGTCATCCTGCCAGCGGCCCCAGCGGCGCGCCAGGAACCGACCAGGCCGTCATCCCGATGAACATCGTGATGGGCGAAGAGGTGCTCTCGCCGGCCAGAGTCAAAGATGACTTGGGCAACATTCGCCGCGAGCTTGAGCAGCGGCTATCAAACCAGGTCGCTACACACACCGTCTCCATTCAGATGGGACGCGATGGCCTCGTGATCAGCCTGCGCGAGGCAGGATTCTTCGACTCCGGTTCGGCCGCCCCCAAGCCTGGAACTCTTCCAACACTGCGTCAGATCGCCGCTTCGCTCGGCAGCTCGCCCTACGATCTGCGCATCGAGGGCCACACCGACAACATTCCCATCCACACGGCGGAGTTCGACTCGAACTGGGAGCTGTCCTCCGCCCGCGCAACCCGCATCGCCCGCCTCTTTCTCGATCTGAAGACCATCTCCCCCGACCGCATCTCCGCCGCCGGATACGCCGAGTTCCATCCCGTCGCGAGCAACGACACCGCCGAGGGACGCGCCGAAAACCGCCGCATCGATCTCGTTGTGCTGCCTCGCACCAGGATTGACTTCCGTGTGCCTGGATTCACGTCCTCCGACAGCGAGTGGCACAGAATCACCGACGAAGATCCGCCCGCGCAAGAAGCAGCCCCACCTCCGTCGAAACAATAACTGAGCCATTTCAGCATGACCAGCATCGCTAACTTGCTAACTTGCTAACTTGCTAACTTGCTAACTCGCTAACTTGCCGACTCGCCAACACGCGCGAAGCGTTGCTAACTCCCCAAATCGTCCACTCTTCTACTCCACCCCCAACACCTTCACAATCACCCGCTTTCGTCTCTGCCCGTCAAACTCGGCATAGAAGACGCGCTGCCAGGTTCCCAAGTCCAACCGGCCGTTCGTCACCGGCAGCGTAGTCTCGTGATGCAGTAAGAGCGATTTCAAATGAGCATCTCCGTTGTCCTCGCCCGTCTGGTGGTGCTTGTAATCGGGTCGCGCAGGAGCCAGCTCCTCCAGCCATTTGCCGATGTCTTCGATCAGCCCGCTCTCCAGGTCGTTCACATAGATCGCGGCTGTAATATGCATCGGCGAGACGAAGCACAGCCCATCCTTCACGCCACTGCGCCCGACCACCTGTTCCACCTGATCGGTAATATGCACCATCTCCCGCCGCCTCTTCGTTTCAAAGACCAGATACTCCGTATGACTCTTCATTCATGCCTCCGTGCTTTTTCCAAGCACTCCTTCATTCTCGCGGCACAAAGCGATATTCGCCAACTAGCAGTGGCGCAATTTCCAGATCGCCGACAGTCCGGCCGGAACTCGGGTCTTGGCCATCCAGCGGGTTGGCTCAACATTTCTTTTGAGCGCTTTTCGTGAATTCGAAGTCTATTGGGAAGATCTCCCTCGATTCTGCGCGGCGCAGTGTGCTGAAGAGTTCCTTTGCGCGAACTTTGCGGGCTGAGTTCCGATGCTTTCAATCCACATGGTCCAAGGAGGGTACCTTGAAGTCGCTCTTCTACGTTCTGATGGTCGTCTCGATCGGTCCTCTTTCCGATGCGCAAAAAAACGCAGCGCAGGAATTCACCGACCCGATGGCCCTGTTGCAAGCCGTCGCAAAGAATTACGCAAGCGCAGCGGATACGTTTCGATTGGAATCGATCATCGATGTCGAAAGTTCTAACGATCTGAGCCGCAACTGGGGCCGGAGCTTTCAAACGGCAATCAAAGGCCCGGGAAGTCAGTACCGGATTGAGGTGCGCACAGGCTATGGGTCTCTTCTGCAGGTCTCAGATGGTACGAATGAGTGGGTCTACCAGGTGGAATCGAACTCCTATGTGAAGCGTCCTCTGCCGCCCGATTGGCCAAAGTTCCCAAAAGCTTGGGATCTGGCATTCTATGGGCTCCATGAGGCATGGAACAGGCGCACCGTTCTCGAAGATGAGGCTCTCGACTACAAGCGCGCCACGATTTTGCCAGAAGAAGCCATCGTCATCGATGGGCATCGCTATCCCTGCTACGTGGTGCGGACAAGCAGCGAGGACTCGATCCGTGGTCATGACAAGGGGTACCGTGCTGAAGTTACTTACTGGATCGATAAGCAGGCTCTTGTCTTCCGCAAGATTCGGCGCCTCTCCGACGATTCAACGATGATTTCCAAAACCCTCCATGTGCCATCACACCGCGAAACGACTGAGACCTATCCGGTCACGGAGATCGATCCCAAGACCACTTCGGAGATCTTCCACTTTACACCTCCCGCCGACGCGAAAGAAGTGGCGACTCTGGAGCCAGATTTCGGCGGGCAGCCTCCATCCACGCACCCGAAGGCGCAGATGGTAGGGCAAATGATGCCAGACGTTAGCTTCGCGGGACCTGATGGCAAGAAGATCGAGCTGAGTTCCTATCGCCGTAGACCGGTATTGATCGACTTCTGGGCGACTTGGTGCGGCCCGTGCCTCCTTTCGATGCCCGGGCTAAACAAGATTTATTCAGACGCAAAAGAGAAGGGGCTGCAAGTGATCAGTTTCGATCAGAGCGATACGGCAGATGATGCAGCGATCTACCTTCAGCGCCACCATTACGAATGGACGAACTATCACGACGAGGAGAAGGCGGTGTACAAGGCGCTGAAGGGAGAGGCCATACCGCTCGTCGTGCTGATCGACTCGCAAGGCAAGATCGTCTACTACGATTTCGGCAGCGACGAGAAGGAACTGCGGAAAGCGATCGCAGGACTGGGACCAGAGTTCGTCTCGATTGCCTCGGGCCGGTAAGATTCAGCCTCTTGGCGAAATACTGGCCAACCGGCAACTGCACCACCACCCGATAACCCCAATCCGGCCGCCTCCCATTATCCTAAGTCCAGCCGTGACCGCGCCCAAACCCACCGCCGCACAGCGCCTGCGCCGCATGCACGACCGGCTCGTCAAGGCCTACGGCCCTCAGCACTGGTGGCCGGCCAAGACTCCCTTCGAAGTCATCCTCGGCGCCTACCTCACGCAAAACACTGCATGGAAGGCCGTCGAGCGCTCGCTCGACAACCTGCGCTCAGCCGGAGCCCTCACCGTCGAAGGCCTGCGTACTCTTCCGATCGAGGACTTAAAGCGCCTGATCCAGCCCTCCGGCTTTCAAACCCGCAAGGCCCCGGCGCTCAAGGCATTCCTATCAATGCTCGACGAAGAATTCGGCGGTTCGCTCAAGCGCCTTGCCTCCACCCCCACGGCCACCTTGCGCGCTCGTCTGCTGGCCCTGCCCGGTGTCGGCCCTGAAACCGCCGACGCGATTCTGCTCTATGCGCTTCGCCACCCCGTACCCATTGCCGACGAATACCTTCGCCGCATCGCCGGGCGCCACCGGCTTCTCGCACCCCCGCCCGGCCACGATCGCAAGGGATACGAGTCCATGGCCGATCTCACACGTCTGGCCTTTGCTGCCGATAATCCAGGAGAACAGATGCAGCTCTACAACGAGTTTCACGCCCTGACCGTGGCCGTCGGCAAGGCCCATTGCGGCAGGACTGCCCGCTGCGAGAGCTGTCCTCTGGCTTCGGACTTGAAAATGGCGAATTAGGGCATCCAGCTTAGCTGCATTGCCGTAGGATGTATGAGGGGAGCCTAGTGAGATGGGACAGACCGGTTCGACAATGCAGCTGACACGAGCAGCTGACTATGCTGTGCGCGTGATGATTCACCTGGCCACACTGCCTGCCCAGGAGCGCGCTCTGCTGCCCGCGCTGGCCGCTGCGACCGGAGCTCCCAAGAGCTTCCTATCCAAAGTCCTGCAGGCCCTGTGCCGCGCCGGATTCATCGTCTCGCGGAGAGGGCAGGCCGGCGGCTTCGAGATCCTCGAATCCGGCCGCAACGCCTCAATTCGCACCGTGATCGAGGCCATCGAAGGCCCGATCTGCCTCAACCTATGCTTGGCCACGGGAGTCTCCTGCAACCGGAGATTCTACTGCCCGGCGCACCCCATCTGGACGAAGGCGCAGGAGGCCGTGCTGGACGTGCTGGGCGCGGCAACCGTCACCGAGTTGGCCGTTGCCCCGCAGGTACGCTCCAAGACTGCCTGAGAATCCTTCGCGGCAACCTCAGCTTAAGAGCTGCTTTGCGACCTTGATATAGAGATCGACCGCCTCCAGCAGTTCCCTCTTTGCCAGCTTCTCAAAAGGTGTGTGGGCCACATGGATCGATCCCGGTCCGAGCAGCAGCGGCTCGCCCCAGTTGCTCAATTGCGGAATATCCGTAGAAAACTTGGCGACCATCGTCGGCAACCCCTCGACGGCCCGCATGCGAATGAACGGAGTGTCGAGCGTAAACTCGACCTCCGCGAGATCGCCGGCGATCTCCTTCAACTGCGCCCTCACCGGACCCGAATCGGTCACCGTCCTCACCAGCACCTGCGCCTCGGCTTTGTCGGCGATAACGTTGGGCGCGTGGCCTCCCTGAATCTGGCCGATATTGAGCGTGCTCGGGCCAATCCCCTCCAGTTCCGGCAGCGGCATCGCCAGCAGCTTGCCAAGCACCTCGACCAGCTTGTGAACGGCGCTCTCCCCCAGCTCAGGGTACGCCGAGTGGGCCATCTTGCCGGTCGACTTGAAGGCTGCTCGCAGCGCCCCCTTCGAGGCCAGTGCCAGTCGATTGTCCGTCGGCTCTCCGTTGATCAGGAAACGGCTTCCCTTGGGCGTCTTATTGGCCGCAACAGCGCCAGCCGAGTCCCGCTCTTCGCCGCTCAAAAAGAGCAGCCCAATCTTGAATCCCTGCGTCCTGAGCGCCTCAGCCGCCGCCACCTGGGCCGCTAGAATGCCCTTGGCATCGCAAACTCCGCGCCCATAGAGGAACTTCTCATCCTCACGAAACGGAATGTACGGCGGCACGGTATCCATGTGTGTGGAGAAGACCAGGTCAGGCCGCTCGTCCGCCGCGCCCGCATACACATTCCACCGCGGCCCGCCGCCCGGATTCTCCTTCGGCTGTTCGACCGGTGTCTTTTCCACCTCCCAGCCCCGCCCAGCCAGAGAATCAGCCAGAAAATCACCAACCTCGCCCTCGTGATAGGTCGTCGACTCGATCTCGCAAAGCTGGCGGGTAAGACGAATTGCATCGATGGAAACGGCGGGGAGATTGCGAGGCAAACGGTCATTCATGATGCTGCCAGAATAGCGCATGCGGCGTCTCGTCCCATTGTCTGAAACACCTGATCTCGTTTCAAACGCCCCAACGCGCAGTTCCTCGTTGCTCCTGCGCAAAAGCCGCCATTCTGCATAGAACGTATCCTGGAATTGCGCGTAAAATAGAGCTGAAAGCACCCCATTCCCGCGCCGATACAGTTCAGCCTCGATTCGATGGGCTCAAGGAGCAACTGCGATGACCCCGGTCAGCGATTCCATCCTCGACTCCCTGCATGCCACCGCGACCGACATCTTCAGCGGAGCCATCAAGGCATCCAACATCGCCTCCGCCTTCGACCGCCGAATTCGCATAGAGGGCAACACCCTCAAGCGCCTTCTCCCCGACGGCAGCGGACCCGAGTCGATCGATATCTCAAGTTACAAGCGCATCCTCGTCATCGCGCTGGGCAAGGCCGCAACCCCGATGCTCGAGGTCCTGCTCAGCCGCATCGAGCGCCGCAAGGGAATGCGCGGCATCTGTTGCTCCAACCAGCTTCCACAAAAACGCAGCTGGCGCTTCCGCTACTTTGAGGGCGGCCATCCGGTGCCCAACGACGAATCCTTCGCAGCAGCCCGAGCGGCGCTCGTCATGCTCCGGAAGGCCCGCAAAGACACGCTGATCTTCTTCCTCATCTCCGGCGGCGGCTCGGCAATGTTCGATCTGCCGATTGACCCGCGCATCACCCTCGACGACACCATCGCCTTCCATCAGCTTTTGCTGGCCTCGGGCGCGCCGATCAGCGAAGTCAACACCCTCCGCAAGCATTTCTCCGCCGTCAAGGGCGGCCGCCTCGCCATCGCCGCTCCAGAAGCCACCAAGGTCAGCCTGCTCGTCCCCGACGTACCTCTCCGCTCGCTTGATGCCCTCTCCTCCGGTCCCACCTCGCCCGACCACTCCACCGTCACCGAGGTGCGCGAACTCCTGGAAAGATACAGCCTGGCCCCCAAGTTGCCGCCCTCCGTCCGCGCCTTCTTCGAGCGCGCCGACCTGCCCGAGTCGCCCGGCACCAAGGGCTGGCGCGCGCCTTTCTTCCCCAAGCTCTCCGTGCCCGGATTCATGCCTGCCCGCCGCATCACCACGGCGGCCATCATGTCCGGCGAAGAAACCGCCTTTCGCGATTCGGTCTTCGAGATTCTCCTCTCAAGCCACGACCTGGCCGAAAACGCCCGCACCTTGGCCGAGAGCGCCGGCTTTCACGTCGTCATCGACAACACCTGCGATGACTGGGACTATGCCGACGCCGCCCGCTATCTCATGGAGCGCTTCGACTCCCTGCGCGCCATCCATCCCCGGCTCTGTCTTATCTCGGTCGGCGAAGTAACCGTCACCATCGACCGCACACCCGGCTCCGGT
The DNA here is from genome assembly GCA_050010735.1 of Occallatibacter sp. Taxonomy (GTDB): domain Bacteria; phylum Acidobacteriota; class Terriglobia; order Terriglobales; family Acidobacteriaceae; genus Telmatobacter. Next base: position 12,327 of record JBEKKL010000070.1, read on the forward strand.
GGCCGCAACCAGCAGTTCGTCATGGCCTGCGCCCTCGAGCTTGAGAATCGCCCTGGCGAACACCTCACCGTGCTCAGCGCCGGTTCCGACGGCATCGACGGCAACACCCGCTCCGCCGGCGCCGTCGCCGATCCCACCACCGTGGCCCGCGCCCATGCCTTCGGATTCCACCTCAAGGCCTCGCTCGCCGCCTTCGACGCCTGCCCCATGTTCACCGCCCTCGGCGACGCCGTCGTCACCGGCCCTACCGGCCAGAATCTACGTGACCTCCGCCTGCTCCTGGCCGACAACACTTAACGCCAAGTCCCGAACGAAAGCGGATCGCCGCGACTCTATGCCATCGCAATCGCATGAACGCATTCATTGGCGAAATCGGCTCGTTTCTCACCGCGACGGAGGCGCACAGGTCGCTAGCCCAGCGCTTCAGCGCTGGGAAGCTGGCCCCATCTGACCCGGCAGTCCCGTAGGGACGGCGCAAACTCGTTGCGAAATCCCTCAATCCATGTTCATGCAATTGCCCTCGACTTTATGTCGCCGGCACAGCTCGTTGAAGATGTATCCTGAAACAACCTGGTTCAAGCCCATTGAGAAAGCCGTAGACCGGCTGGGAACCAACCCAAGCAGGATTGTGTAGCTCTTGTTTTGCTTGTAAGGATGCTTTCGTGGCTCGCAAGGAAACGCGCAAGACCGTCGCAAAGACTCCCGATATTCGTACCGTAGCCGCCCTGGCCAAGGTCTCCATCGCCACTGTCTCCCGCACCATCAATGGCTCTTCGGCAGTCAGCGACCGGCTCAAGAAAAAAGTCTGGACCGCAATCAAGCAGCTAAACTACTTTCCCAACACCCACGCGCGAACGCTGGTCTCGGGCCGCAGCCGCCTCTTCGGCATCATCGTCGAAAACATCACCAACCCCTTCTTTCCCGAGCTGATCCAGAGCTTTGAAGAAATCGCTGTCGCCAATGGATACGAGATCCTCGTCAGCAGCTCCAACAGCGATCCGGCCGTTCTCACCCGCTGTGTCCGCCGCATGCTGGAGCGCAAGGTCGATGGCGTTGCCGTGCTCACCTTCGGCGAAGAAGAGCCGGTCCTCGATCAGCTCATGCACAACAACATCCCCATGGTCCTCGCCGAGTTCCGTTTGGACGATCCGAAGGCCGGCACGATTCTCCTCGACTACACCACCGGCATCCGCGAAGCTGTCGATCACCTCATCGTCTTGGGCCACTCAAAGATCGCCTTCCTCGCCGGCCCGCAAAGCCTGCATTCTGCCGTAACCCGCGCCAACGAGTACCGCATGGCCATGGAAGCCACCGGCCTACCCATCCAAAAGAATTGGATCGTCGAGTGCGATCACACGCTCAAGGGTGGCGTCTCAGGCTTTGGAAAGCTGCAGGCCCTCCCGGTTCGGCCCACAGCCATTCTCTGCTCCAACGACATGACCGCGGTTGGCGTTCTTCGCGCCGCCTACATGGAAGGCCTCCGCGTCCCGCAGGATCTCTCGGTCATCGGCCTCGACGACATCGCCTTTGCTGAATACACCCTGCCCCCGCTCACAACCATTCGCCTCTCGCGACCCGAGCTGGCCCGCGCGGCCTTTGAAGCCCTCCGCCAGCAGGCCGAAGACCCCGCCAATCCCAACCTCCAGCGCGAATTCCTGGTCTCCACCAGCCTTGTAATCCGAGGCTCAACCGCCCCGCCACCCTCAGCCCCCCAATCCTCCCACTTTTAGGTTGGATACTCGGCGATTTGGCGCCAACTAAGAATCATTCCCGGCTACATCAGCGGTTTTCGTTCTCGATCCTGAATTTGGCATGTATAAACCACAGTCGCGTCGAGCTCACGCGCTCTGAAGGTTGTTGAGAACTGCCTCGGCGGACGAGAGAAGCAGAATCTCCTTCGAAGTTCCATAGACCATTCGCGTGGAGAGGGCGCCATCAATGACGGCAAGCATCCTCGCCGCCGCCGCCCTTTTGTCGATTGCGAAGGGCTTTAGCAGGTCGGTTAGATAGTCAAGAATCTTGTCTTGGTGTTCGATCGCCCGGCGATGGAACGGGTGGGCAGTGTCGGGGTATTCGGATGCGATACGAAGGAACGGGCAGCCGATTACTTCGGGTTGGTTGGCCATTTGTTCGAACTTGGTCAGTACTTCACGCAGATCCTTTGGGGGAGTGGGATGCGCGAGATAGTCCCATAGAGCTCGATCACGGTTTTCGAGGTACGCGAGCACGAGGGCATCTTTGCTTTCGAAATGGCGATAAAACGTCGCCTTTGCGACCTCGGCGAGGGACATGATCTTCTCGGTACCGGTCGCGCGGACCCCGTCTGCGTAGAAGAGGCGGTCGGCTACCTCCAGAATTCTCTTTCGCGGATCAGATTGTTTTTGTGTTTTCATCGAGTTCATCTTGACAGTGGACGGACATGTCTGTCTATACTCATTCTATATCAAGACAGATGTGTCTGTCTTGATATCAACTTTATGAAAGTGAGCCAGACAATGAGCACGCTTTTCGGTTCGCGCGGAAATGACCTCGCGCGTGGGGTCGACGATGAATAACGTCACTATTTTCTGGTTGCAGCTTCTGACGAGTGTTTTCGTCTTCGGCATCATCGTGGCATGGTACGTTTGGCCGTACCTAACCAAACTTACTCGTGATTCTGCTCTTATTCCGCTGCTCTGGGTGCATGTGCCCCGCTACGTGGGAATGATTTTGTTGGTTACGGGTATGGTCGATCCGAAACTGCCCAGAGAAGTCCTTTCCAGTGGTGCTTACGGTGATCTGTTAGAAGCGGCGCTGGCCCTCGCTTCCATCTATGCTCTGCGGAGCAATTGGCGTATTGCCGTTCCTCTCGTGTGGGTGGCCAACACGTGGGGATTCTTGGACGCGCTCAACGTATTACGCACAGTCTTGCGGGTGAATTTGCCGAGCTTCAACCTGGGTACCACTTGGTATATCTATACGTTTTACGCTCCCTTGGTACTTATTTCACATTTGATGATCTTTTGGATTTTGATCAAGTCCAGGACTTGGAAGAATTAAGGTTTCAGGCTGTGTGGGATAGGTGCATCGGCCCCTGCGTTTCGGTCCGAGCGTTAAACCCTGGATCAGCGCCAACTCCGACAGATGCCCGTGGGCTAGCGCCGTGAAGTCGAAAATTCCGAAAGTGAGAAAAAATGTCCAGCCGCCTAAGCAAGGCCTTAGCTCCGGAGAAGCCACAGGGCAATCGCATGAACGCAATTCATGGGCGCTTTTACCGCGCCGGAGGCGCAATGTTTATTAGCCCAGCGCTTCAGCGGTGGGAAGCTGGCCCTACAGAAGGATCAGCCCCGTTAGGGGCGCTCGCGGGTGGCAACGATCTCAGGGGGCAGACTATTCAGCTAAGTCATCCCACGGTCCGGGGTCCCCGCGGAAAGGTCCTCGTCCGCAGGTAGAGGTCCCTCGCATTTGGGGACCGGGGGATGACATAGAAAAGAACCGCCGATTCGCTTACCCACCACCCCGCCGAAGGGTTTGCAGAAGATTACCCTCCGCTGGCGCATAATACAGATGAACTGCAATCAGGGGAGGAGCCCGCTTTTGCAATGCACTGCTCGAGTCCGGCTAAAACCCTATGGAACTAGGCCAAATCAAGCCGCACCAGTCGTTTACCTCGACTCGCCAAGTCGGAACCAATAAAAACAATGACATTTTTCACGGTGAAACTGTGGAGCCAGATCTAAACCGCACAAAATAAATAGCTTCCGCACACCGCCTTTACAGGAGCACAGCGCCACAGATCCCGTGGTTCTGTGAGGCCAACCCTAACCAATTCAAAATAAACCTCTTCCGCGTCACAGCTTCACATCCCACGCAAACACCGAAACTGTGAAACTGCACGCAGCTTTCAGGGCAGCGGTAACTGTGTGCGCATGGCTGTGATCTCGGCGTGCGTGGCATCCGCGGCGGCCCGGCGGTCCGGGTAGATCTTCGGCTTTCCGAATCGCACCCTCGCCGTGAAGCCCGGTGTGCCCAGCGCCTTGAAGAGATGAGTCACGAAGATATCGTCGCCAAACCAGCAAAGCTCCCGCTCCGGCGTGCCGTCCTCGATCACATAGCGGATCGCCGCAGCCGTGATCGGCGCTCCCGCAGCGGTTGCCGGATCGATCAGCCGCGAGTGGAAGCGCAGCACCTTGCTTCCGTCAGTGCTCGTGCCCTCGGGAAACAGCAGCACGGGAATCGGCAGCTTGAGCTTCTCGCTCATCTGCTCAGCCACCGTCATCGCGCTGGCCAAGCTAGAGCGATCCAGGAAGATCGTCCCTCCTGCGCGCGCAGCCTTGCCAAAGATGGGCCATCCGTCGATCTCCATCTTGGCGACGAAGAAGCACGGCATGGCCGCTGACAAAATCAGCACATCGAGATAGCTGAGGTGATTGGCGACAACCAGGCCGTGTGTAGGCGGTTGTCCGTCCACCTTGAAGCGGATGCCCGCCCCGGCCATGATCGCCTTGCAGGTGCGTTGCACCCACAGCGCGCGTTCCAGGTCGGTCAGAGGACCGCGCACACGGCGCAGCCAGTAGCGAACAATTCCAAATGCCAGGGCCGTTCCCAGCGCCACAGCGCGCCGGATCGCGCGAAAGTTCAACTGGTCAGCGGAGCCAGGAAGCGATTGCGCGCCGAGGGCGAGATCAATCTCAGATCGAGCAGCGTAAGGAAATCGATGGTGCCAAATTCACGATCCCATGCCGGCGGTCCGCAGATGCGCGCCCCGATGGCCACATAGGTCTTCAACAATTTGGGAATCTTGACCTGAGCGGCAGGCGTATCTTTGAGCGCCGGATCTTCCGATTGGGGCGACGGCTGTGCGTATCCGCCCTCTGGCTCGATGGGGCAAAGATACGCACTGGCCGGCGTCGTCTCAAACTCAGGTGGAACCCGGTAATGTTCAAGCTGGCGAAAAACTTGCCAGCCCTCCGCAGGGTCCTTCGAATTCAACGATGAGCATCCGACCAGGTAACGCAGCCCCATGTCGGAAGCATACTGGGCGATGCCCCTCCACAACAAGGTCAGCACCTCCGGCGTCCGATGCTCGCGATCGATGGATGCGCGGCCCAGTTCTAGAATGTCCGGCCGCAGCGGCTCATAGGGAGCGAAGTTGAACTCTTGCTCGGAGTAGTAGCCAAGATTGTGCGCCGCCGTCGGGCCAGACTGCATCCGATACGTTCCTACGACCCGGCGTGCCGGATCGGCTTCGAGCTTATCCTCGACCAGCAGGTGCTCGCAGAAGATGTCGAAGTGATCGGCATCGAGACCCGTTTGATACGAGCTCTCCAAACCCTCGCCCAGCTCAATATTGAAGACCTTGAAGCGAAGCCGGCAAGCGGCATCGCGATCTTCCTGAGTCTCGGCCATCCGCAAACGATAGCGGCCTACCTCCGCGTGGATACGAGGCTTCGCTGGAGCAGGCGGGCATGGAAGAAGAGCGGGAAAGGAAACTTCCACTCGAGGCGTGGAATTGAGGGCCACTTGCAAGGGAACCGTTTGCCTGGTCTGTTGGATCACAGAAGCAGTATCCGACGGGTTCTGTAAAAGGACCGTCAACCCCATGCGAATACCGTGCAAATACTTTATTCACATCGTTACTCAAATGTAACAATGACCGCTATTCCGCCAGACACTGTCCCCGCATTAATTTGTGTACAACCGCACATAGTCCACCAGAACCTCCGACGGAAAAACGGTCGTCGCATCGGGCAGTCCTGGCCAGTCGCCGCCAACGGCAAGATTCAAGATCAGAAATTCCGGCCCATCGTCGAAGGGCCATTTGCCCGCTTCGGTACTCGCGTTGAAGGTGGCATACACGTTCGACGGAGTGTCCACATAATACTGAATCCGGCCCTTGGTCCAGATCAGCCCGTAGGTGTGCCAGTCCGCGGCAGAAAAGCCCGCCGGATGATATTGAGTGCCGCCATTCAGGCCAGTTCCGTGGATCGATCCCTGCACCCAGTCGTAGCCCCAGTTCTGCGGATTACTGCCGTCGATATGCTCCATCACGTCGAGTTCGCCGCAGGCCGGCCAGTTGACCGTAGCAATGTTGTTGCCCAATAGCCAGAATGCCGGCCACATCCCTTGCGACTCGGGCAGCTTCATCCGCGCCTCGACTCGCCCGTATTGGAAACTGAAGAGGCTCTGCGTCTTCATCCGCGCTGAGGTGTATACCCCGGTAGAAGGCCTGCGTGCCACGATGTGAAGAATGCCCGCGGTGTCTACAAAGGCGTTGGCATTGGCAGCGTCACATGGCGCAGCCGTCGAGCCCCATTCGCAGTAATTCTCAAGCTCGTCGTTGCCGAAGCCGCCGCTGCCCGTATCGTAGGTCCAGATCTGAGGATCGGGCTGCGCCTTCGCCCCCGTGGAATTCGTGAACTCGTCGCTCCACACCAGCGTGCCCGATGCAATGATCGGCGCGAAGTTGGCGGTCGCAGTTAGGCTCGTCCCTAAACCTGGCGCCGTCGAAGTCGCCAACGCGGTGACCTTAAGCTTACTGTCCACCAGAAACGGCGCCTGATAGATAATCGTTGACGCCGAAGACGCGCTCGGAGTGCTTCCATCAAGGGTATAAAGGACTGTTGAATTCGGTGTCGACGAACCCAGGCTCACAATCACAGCGCCATTCTGGGCCGGCGTTGTGATGAGGACGGGCTTGGCAGTCTTCCCTGCCGCTGCGCCGGAACTACTGGGAGTTTGTGAATCAATCGAGGCCCCACATCCGCACAACAACGCACCGAGTAATACAATCCCAATCTGTTTCAGCCCACTAGCTTGCATCTCGAGCCTCCCCTTTCCGCCGAAACCATCAAAGCACAACGGGAGCGTAGGAGTCGAGTGCGCTCGCTCCAGACTGAATCCCCCCGCGCAATCCCCGGCCGTTCGCAGGCAGGTCTTCAAGCTGTGGACAGTTATCGCTTTTTCGCCTTTGCAGCCTTGCCAACCTTCTTTTTCGACTGCTTCTCGCCGCTGCTCCTCTCCCCGAGCACGGCGAGATTCCTCTCGATCAACTCATAGCGCTGCTGCACGCATGCGTGGCTGCGCAGAGGATCGGCAGGGGTGTTCATCACATAGTCGAGTAGCTTTGGAACGGTGCTCGTAGCCACATGCAGGCGGGTGTCCGAGGATGCGTAGTAGATAAAGACGTCGCCGTTGTTGCGCTCGATCCAGCCATTGCTGAAGACCACGTTCGATACGTCGCCCACGCGCTCGCCACCCATTGGCGCGATGAAGTAGCCGGCTGGCTTATGCGTGATGACCCATGGCCGCTCGAGATCGGCGAGCATCAAATAGAGCACGTAGCGCAGACCGGCCGCGGTGTTTCGCACGCCATGCGCCAAATGCAGCCATCCCTTCTCCGTCTTGATCGGCGCTGGTCCGAGGCCGTTTTTGACCTCTTGAATCGTGTGGTATTCGCGATTGTCCAGAATGATCTCTTCGTCAATCACGGCGTTCTCGATGCTCGCTGAGAGTCCCCATCCGATCCCGCCGCCCTTGCCTGCCTGAATGAAGTCATCCTGCGGCCGCGTATAAAACGCATACTTGCCATCGACAAACTCGGGGTGCAAAACAACATTGCGCTGCTGAGGAGAATCGCTCTTCAGATCAGCCAGCCGATCCCAGTTCCTTAGATCCCTGGTCCGCGCAATGCCGCATTGGGCGATTGCCGAAGAAGTGTCCCACTCCGGCGTCTTCGGGTCCTTGCGCTCGGTGCAGAAGAGGCCATAGATCCACCCGTCTTCATGCTTCACCACACGCATGTCGTAGACGTTTGTATCCGGTTCGCTGGTCTCGGGCATCAGGATTGGATAATCCCAGAAACGGAAGTTATCGATTCCATTCTTGCTCTCGGCAACGGCAAAGAATGACTTGCGGTCCGCGCCTTCGACACGCGCCACCACCAGAAACTTCCCTTCGTGCAGAATGGCGCCTGCATTAAAGACCGCATTGACGCCGATCCGCTCCAGCAGGAAGGGGTTGGTCTTCCGGTTAAGGTCATAGCGCCAGGTGATGGGTGCGTGCTCAGCCGTCAGCACCGGCAGTTCGTACCGGTCAAAGATGCCGTTGCCGCCCGGCGATCTACGGTTGCGCTGCGAAAGCATCTTCACATGCTGTTTCAGAAGGTTCTGCACACTCTTTTTAAACTCTGCTTGTGTCATGGATCTTCTCCAAAAAATACTGCTTATTGAGCCTGATTTCCAGCTTCGACCTGTGCGGTCTTCGCCGCATCCAGCCGTTCCATCACCTCAAAGCAGGCGCGGCTATTGTGGTAAGGACACTTCCATGGATCGACCTTGTATTCATCTTCGCTGGGCACACCCTGCTTCGACACGCGCCAGAACCACTCGCCGTTCTCATGATCGACAATATGCTTGTCGATAAACTCCCAGCATCTCTCTGCTGCATGCATGAATTTGTAATCGCCGGTAAGCGAGTAGGCATTGACTAAGCCGACAACGGCCTCGGCCTGTGGCCACCAATGTTTGTCGCTGTCGATGATCCCACTTGGGTCCGCTTCGTAGAGCAGCCCACCATCGCCGTCTAGCCCCTCGTCATAAACCGCCTGAGCCATCTTCGCCGCAACGTCGCGAACTCGCTTGATCAACTCGGCGTCGCCTAGAATCTCAGCCGCTTCGCCGAGCAGCCAGCTTCCCTCGATGTCATGGCCAAACGAGATCTTAGTCGAGCGCGAATGCCATTCCTCATCAAAAAACAGAATGAAGTGATGGGTCGAGCTATCGATAATACGGTCAAGAAAAACCTCGATCAGTTCGCGCAAACGCTGCCGAACGGATTCATCCTCGTGGAGGCGCAACAGCGTCGCGTAAGCCTCCATCAGATGCAGGTGCGTATTCATGGACTTCTTCTCGTCCATATCCACAGCGCTCAAGCGTTGATCCTGAGCCAGCGTCCAGTCGCGCTCGTAGGTCTCGAAGTAACCGCCGTGCTCATCGTCATGGGCGGACGACTCAATCGACCTGAACATCCGGTGGGCCTTGTCGAGTGCCTCGGCGTCGCCGCTCGCATTAAAGTATTCGGCCAGCGCATAGACAGTGAAAGCCTGGCCATAGATGCGCTTCTTACTGTCGTGCGGCTTGCCCAGATGATCGAGCATCCAGTAGACGCCGCCAAACTCGGCATCCCAGAAGTAGCGGGTCAGATATTCGTACGCGCGCTGCGCCGTGCTCCGATAAATTGGATCGCGATAGACGCTGAAGGCCTTTGAAAAGGTCCAAAGAATCCGCGCGTTCAGGATAAGTCCCTTGGCGGCGTGCGGCTCGATGGTCAGGTCGTTGGAGATCCGGCCGCGAAATCCGCCATGTTCCTCGTCGATCGTGTATCTGAGCCAGAAGGGCAGGATATTGGAGCGCAGCTCCTCTTCCACTTTCTGCCGTAGGTCGAGCACTAGGTTACCTCCCGATGAACTGTGCGGTTGCGGCTTGCAGCGTTCCGCCTAAGCAGGCCGGCTCAGAATCGCATCGATGCGATCAAGCTCTCCAGCTGTGAAGCTGAGATTGGCCAGCGCCGCCACATTCTGCTCGATCTGTTCCACACGGCTTGCTCCAATCAGCGCCGAAGTCATCCGGCTGTCGCGCAGCACCCAGGCCAGAGACATCTGCGCCAGCGATTGCCCGCGCTCGCCCGCAATTTCACCGAGAGCTCGAATCTGACTCAAACGGTGTTCGTCGATCTCGGCCTTCTTGAGAAAACCGTGCGGCTTGGATGCGCGAGAGCCCTCTGGAATTCCTTTAAGGTAGCGATCGGTCAGCAACCCCTGCGCCAATGGACAAAATGCGATTCCACCCACACCCTCGTCGCCCAGAACATCGAGCAGGCCATCCTCAACCCAGCGATTAAGCATCGAATACTTCGGCTGATGGATCAGGCACGGCGTCCCGAGTTCACGCAAGATCTTCACGGCGGTCGATGTCCCAGCCGCGCTGTAATTGGAGATCCCGGCATAGAGCGCCTTGCCGGAGCGGACGGCCTGATCGAGCGCTCCCATCGTCTCTTCGATCGGTGTCTCCGGATCGGGACGGTGAGAATAGAAGATATCCACGTACTCAAGGCCCATGCGCTTCAGGCTCTGGTCGAGACTCGCGAGTAAGTACTTGCGCGAACCCCAATCGCCGTAAGGTCCGTCCCACATCGTATAGCCGGCCTTCGTGCTGATAATCAGCTCGTCGCGATAAAGAGCCAGATCGCTTCGCAAAATCTCGCCGAAGGTGCTCTCTGCACTGCCCGGCGGTGGGCCGTAGTTGTTGGCAAGATCGAAGTGCGTGATGCCGAGATTGAAGGCCCGCAGCACCATTGCGCGGCTATTCTCAAAGACGTCGACGCCGCCAAAGTTGTGCCAGAGGCCGAGTGAGATAGCAGGCAGACACACGCCGCTCTTTCCGCAACGGCGATATTGCATGGTCTTATAGCGATCTTTATTCGCGATGTACACGGTGCGCTCCTTATGAGCAAGGCGGTTGAGTACTCCGCGGTCCCATCATCCGGCCCCGGAGCACCCAACGCGTCAGTGTCAGCTCAATATACCCTTGACCGTGACTTCCTTCCGGCCGTCGGTGGGAGGAGGCACCACGTTGCCTTTGATCGGTGAGCCATCCACGGTGAGCGCGATCGAATTGCCCTCTCCCTTGCGTTCGATGGAGATCTTGTAGACCACGCCACGATAACTGCGCGTAGCGGTGAATCCCGGCCAGCTCTTCGGAATCACCGGAGCAATCTCCAGCCCCTCAAGAGAGGTACGAATACCGAGAATCCACTGCGCGATCGCGTAGTAGTTCCACGCCGCCGTGCCGGTCAGCCACGAGTTTTTTGCCTCGCCGAAGGTGGGTGCATCCTTGCCAGCGATCATCTGCGCATAGACATACGGCTCGCAGCGATGCAGATCGCTGATCTCTTCCCGCGCCGAAGGATTGATGCGGCTGTAGTAGTCATGCGCCAGATCGCCGTGGCCCACGCGGGTCTCGCCGATCATCACCCAGGGATTGACGTGGCAGAAGATGCCCGCGTTCTCCTTGTAGCCCGGCGGGTACGAGGAGATTTCACCCATCTCGATGTAATAGTGAGTGTAAGCCGGCTGCTGCACGACAATCCCATGCTTGGTGGCCAGTTGCGCCCCGACGGCAGCCAACGCGCTGGCTGCCTTGCCGTCATCCAGGCCGATGCCAGCCAGCGTGCAATAGCCGTTGGATTCGATGAAGATCTTGCCCTCCTCGCACTCCTTGGAGCCGATCTTGCCGCCGAAGTCGTTGTAGGCGCGCAGGAACCACTCGCCGTCCCAGCCGTGCTCAAGAATCACCGACTCCATCTTGGCGGCTTCGGCCAGATAGGACGCGGCCTCAGTCCCAAGCCCGCGACGGCTGGCGATGTCGGCCAATTCGCGGCCGGAGTGGACAAACAAGCCGGCGATGAAGACCGACTCAGCCACTTTGCCATCCTTATTAGTCGTGGTCTGGAAGCTCTGGCCGGGCGTGTCGGAGAAGCAGTTCAGATTGAGGCAGTCGTTCCAGTCGGCTCTCCCAATCAGCGGCAGCCCGTGCGGGCCAAGGCGGCTCAATGTGTAGTTGAAGCTGCGCTGCAAGTGCTCGTAGAGCGGCTGTTCGCTTCCCGGCTCGTTGTCGTACTGGACCGGTTCGTCCAGAATGCTCCAGTCGCCGGTCTCCTTGAGGTAGGCCGAAACGCCGATGATGAGCCAGTGCGGATCGTCGTTGAAGCCGCCGCCGATGTCGTTGTTGCCGCGCTTGGTGAGCGGCTGATACTGGTGATACGCGCCGCCGGTGGGCAGTTGGGTGGCGGCCAGGTCGAGGATGCGCTCGCGGGCGCGCGCCGGGGCCAT
>JBEKKL010000071.1:0-36472 GCA_050010735.1 Occallatibacter sp.
GAATGTCCTTCTTGCGCTTTCTGAGCGACTCAAAAACACCGTTGATTCCGTCGCCAGGAAGACCGAAGATCGTATTGACTCCCAACCCGATCAATAGCTCAATGAGAATGTCTGAGGCATTCATCTGAAGCACTCCTTCGACTGTCAGCTTGATGCAAACCGGCTGCAAGTTAGAAGCGTGGGCATAACTCGGGGTTTTCTGAAACAAGCATGGAGGCCGATGCTCTCGGGCTCAAAGGCAGAGTGCCCACTCGGTCTGTTCGAGCTGGTGGCCGAAAGCAACCGGGTCTATGAGGCGCGCATCTGATTTCCTTAAAGCACGGGACAGATGACAGACCCACGGAGGAGTGAGATGAGTGTAGATACAATTGACGCGCTGTTTGTTGAAGAACTAAAGGATCTGTATTCCGCAGAGAATCAAATCACTAAAGCTCTCCCCAAGTTGATCAAGGCAGCGTCGTTAGAGGAGCTGCGTAGCGCATTCGAGCATCATCTGAAGGAGACCGAAGGCCATGTTCAGCGCCTGGAACAGGTCTTTGAGATCCTAGGCTCAAGCCCCAAGGGGAAGACTTGCGACGGCATGAAAGGAGTACTTGATGAAGGCTCGGAGATGCTTAGCGAGACAGCCGGGGGGAATGTCAGAGATGCTGCCCTGATCTCAGCGGCACAGCGAGTGGAACATTATGAAATGGCCGCTTATGGAACAGTGCGGTCCTATGCTGAGAGCCTGGGCCAGAGACAGATCTCAGAGATTCTCCAGAAGACACTTGAGGAAGAGAAGGCAGCAGACAAGAAGCTGACGGAAATCTCTCAGAAACAAGCACTCCGCGCCGCGTAGATAGCACGAAAAGTCGTGCGTCCGGGGAAACCCCGGTCTGGCCCGATTTTCGCTCGGGGGGTCCCGGCTCTTAATCTTTGCGCGCTGGGGCCGAACCCCGTCCACCCCCAATAGTGATAAGAGGCTTTGGATTAAGCCTTCAAGAACTGCCACTCGAGAGGTTCCAATGATTGAGATACTAAGAGGGGGAAGGAAGAGAGTTGACTCGACAGCGGGTTGTTCCCTCCGCCTGCCGGTAGGGATTTTTAGATGGAACCCGGAAGCAATAGCTGAATCTTTGGCATCGAGGGAAGTTTCACCGGAGGGACCAGCATCGGGAATGAGAGTGCTTAGCTTCTACCTGAGCCACGCCGGCAAAGTACTGAGTGCTTCACGACGCCGGAATTTGGAGAAGGCAAGGAAGCTTCTCGCTGCACGAGTGGAACACGCGCTGAAGCGCGAGAGTAGATGAAGGATGCTATCGATTAGAGAGTGGAACTGAAATGGCACCAGATCAAGAGGCTAAGCTTCTCAAGGCGAGACTTGCTCAATCGGCCGAAGAAGTATAACTTCAGTGCGCTCATTGCTTGTCCAACTGTTCTCCGAGAGGAATTCGCAGCATGATACGTAAGCTCAAGAGCGGCGACTACCGGCTCTATTCCCGTAAGAAGAGCCCAGCGAGCGGGAAGCGGCGTAACCTTGGTACGTTTGCAACAATTGAACAGGCAAAACAACATGAGAGGGAAGTACAGTATTTCAAAAAGCATTGAGCTTATTAAGGCGGACTCGCAAGTATAACTGTTGTAATTATCGACCCCGGTCGGACCATTATCTTTTCGGAGGTCTGCAGCAGGGATTACCCTCCGCACCCCGGCGGATGGCTTTTCGACCACCCGCCATGTTGAGAGCGCAGGGTTTAGCGGTGAGAGATAACTACATGCCGATCTTTGGGCTCTGGAACCCTATCCGTGGGTGCCCCTGTTTTCTTTGTGGAGTCCCGTACCGTGTCTTTGATCTTACCGGCGATCTTTTCGGCCTTGCCTTTCAACTGCTGCGCTGTACCCTCAATCTGGGCGTCCCTATCTCCTGTCCATTCGCCTACCTGGCGCTTGACGCGCCCGGCCGAATCGTCGATCGTCCCTTTCACTCTGTCCTTGTCCATTTGTCCACCTCCGTGGGGTCTCTAAAGTGTCTGTTCATGCTGAAATGAGCCAATTACGGTGTCGAAATCATACTATAGGTCTACGGCCAGATATTAACTGGATAAGAAGTACGACGAGCGCAATCACAAGCAGTATGTGGATGAAACCACCCAGCGTGTAGGAACTGACCATTCCGAGTAACCACAGCACCAGAAGGACCACAAAGATTGTCCAGAGCATGGCACTTACCTCCCTTCCAGAGCCTGCGCTCCCGATTTCCGGACCCAATCCCAATACAACAGACCTTATGATGCCTGTGCTATGGTGGCTGGTTGTTTATTCTCCGGATGATTCATGGCGGCTTGCTGCATTGGATCACCCGACGCCGACTGTCGTGGGAATGCGTGGGCAGTTCGACGGGAGATTGCCAGGCGCAATGCAGCTGAAGATCCAACCCTACGCAGGATCACCCGGCGTGCAAGTGTACTGCTGCAAATGATAGATTCTCTGGATTCACTGCCTGAGGAGCGTTTCTATTGCAGGGGTAGAGAGCCAACGCCGGTTTCGAAGCTGTGCTTATCCTGGTCTTGAATGGCAGGCGATCACCGCATTTCATTCCCACCTATCAGAGCGTCATAACACCTCAGCCCACTGGGGCGAGGCTGCGAAGGCAGAGTGAATCAACCCAACATGAGAGTAAGTTTGCGGAAAGTTCCCCCACATACGTGGCTCTTCCGGGTCATAGTCCTCCGAGAGAAGGCCTAGAGGTGACAACACGGCAAGGATCCGCGCGAACATTGCAGTCGCCTCGTCGCGCCGTCCCGACGCGGCGAGGGCCTCAACCAACCAGAAGGCGCAGATGACAAAAGCGACCGAAGGCTTGCCGAACCCATCGTTGAGGCTATACCGCTGCAACCACCCTCCCATGGAAAGATCCTTGTGAATGGCATCGATTGTCTGGCCTATCATCGATTCGTCTGGGGGAAGAAAGCGCAGACGGACCATCTGGAGGAGTGAAGCATCAAGATCTTCGCCGCCGTAGTGACCCACAAAGCTTTTTCTGCCCGGGCTCCACGATTTTGCTATTATTTCAGCGCGAATGCGTTCGGCAGCGGAGCGAAACTCTGCTGCCAGTGCCGGCGTATGACGATCGGAGATCGACGCCATGCGATCGGCAGCCGCCCAGCACATAAGACTAGAGAATGTTTGCGGCTTCGATGCTGTGCGATATTCCCAGATCCCTGCATCGGGAACGCCGGTTAGAGAAATCGCTTTTCGCGCGAGGCCTTCGATCAACTTCAGTGCCGCCGGCGAGCGCTCAGCGCTCAGGCGCTCGTCAAGGAAGATCGGCGTCAGTGCAAGAACCATCTCACCATAGATGTCGTTCTGGAAGTGCTGAGCCGCCTCGTTTCCGATGCGCACTGGCTGCTCGCCGTTGTAACCAGGCCAATCGCTGAGAATCGATTCTTCGAGATTCTGCGAGCCGTCGACGCGGTAGAGTGGCGCCAGATTGAGTCCTGGCGCTCCTCCGGCCACATTCAACAAGTACTGAACGAAATGTTCTCTTTCTTCGGTTTGTCCAAGAGATCCGAAGGCGTTCAGCACGTAATAGGAATCGCGTAGCCAGCAGTAACGGTAGTCCCAAGTACGACCACTCCCCGGAGATTCTGGAATCGATGTGGTCATTGCTGCGACGATGGCTCCCGTGTCTTCGAAGCAGTGCAGTTTCAGCGCCAGCGCGGACCGAATTACCTCGTTCTGAAACAGAGGAGGGATATTGCACTGTTTTACCCATCGCTGCCAGTAGCGGCAGGTTTCATTCAGGAATCGCTCGCACAATGGAGCAAGAGGTTCTTCAATTGGGGCGCCCCAGGTGAGAGCCAATTGTTGGCGTCCGGTGAGGGTAAACGGTTGGCCACCCAGATAGGAGAGGGGGATGTCGGTAGTTAGTCTTAACTCGCTCGCAAACCCCTCATAACGGACGTGATGAGAACCTTGCACGCGTGAAGGCACTTCTTTGGACCACCCGAGTCGCGGCTCGCAAACAACAGCGATACGCGGCGTACCTTCGATCGGTTCCACGATTCGGAATAGCTGAGTCGGGCGAAACGCGCGATCGAAGTGCAGAAATCGGGGTGCGAAGTCGATTACACGAAAGGCTCCCGTCGGGGTTCGAAAGGTGGTCTCAAGAATGTTTGTGCTTGAGATGTAGCGCTGGACACCAATCTCCCCTCCAGCAGGGCTGACGCGAAAATGCCCGCCCTCATTGCTATCCAGAAGAGTCGAGCACACCGGCTCGGAATCGAAGCGGGGAAGACAGCACCAGACAATCTCCCCGCTGTTGTGCACGAGGGCTGAGAATTGACAGTTCCCAATTAGACCTAAGTCTTCAAGCCGCATTTTGATCACCCTGACGGGAGCAAAAGATGTTTCTATGTGAGTATGACACGTGACGCGCCCAGCGGTTGGACGCCAAAGTGATACGAAGGAGTTGCTTTACCTTGACAGCGATGCTTTGACCTAATTGTCGTTCAAACCGCAAGAAGGCGCTTCGTGCCAATTATTCAATTCCGAACATTGCGGAAATGACAATGAATTCGGGCGGCTCGGCTGAGACTGCACGCAGTGCCTGCGGGATTGTAAATAGTATCGGGGTGAATAAGCATATGAGTTACTTTAACACATCCTATGGAAGGTTTCCTCTAGTTCGGTACGAGCTGAAGTCGATAGGCCTTCGCCCTTTGCGCGACGGTGTTCATCTCCAAGATGCCGATTACAACAACGCACTCTACCATAGAGTAGGTCAGGCTTGGAAATGCCGGCGTTTGCTTCGATGCGGCACTTTACCCGCGGAGCAATCTGGGGCCTGTAGCTGGAGCGCTGCTTGATCGAGTAAACGAATTGACGGGCCGCTCTGCTGAGTTCTTTGGAGGTCCAAATGAACTTGACATGAGCCATCTGGAATTGGGAGTCGATCGACCGCGATTATTGGGACGCGATTTGCACCTCAGTTATGTCCATCGCGACCAAGGGTCCGACCGCCAACATTCAGGCACGTCAGGCAAGGGCCTGAGGAAGCTACCGCTGCACTCGCATGGTTCCCGGCTCAGGCCGAATGCCCTGGCGGATCAATTTCCGTGCTTCTATGAAGAGCCTGGGATCGGTGTTGCGAATGGAATAAGCCCGTTTCGTCGCGGCGCAACGGATCGTGCTTTCATCGCTAAACAAATTGATCCAACACGGCAGCTTGCAGCCGCGGTCTATGCACGCGAATTCGATTCTTGTAGCTGATAAGTCCGAGATCACGGAAGCGATTCATAAAATAGCTCACGCGGGAACGCGTAGTGCCAATCATTTCCGCCAGAGTCTCCTGTGTGATTGGAGGAATCATCGCGAGTGGTCCCTCAGGCTTTTCAGCTTCTGCCATCAAAAGCAGGGCACGTGCAAGGCGCTTCTCACTCGAGTTGAAGATCTGATCCACAAGATCCGCTTGCGTGCGCATCCCGCGAGCCAACAGATAAGAGAGGAACTGGTCGCTGAAGTCATGCTTTTGATGCAGGATCTGGATCATCTCGTCGCGCTTTATCTTGAAGGCGGCACATTTATTCACTGCTGTTACAGTTGCCATACGCGAACCCGGCAGCGTTCCGAGCGACTCCTCTCCAAAGAACTCTCCAGGAAAAAGAAGCGTGATGGTGGCTTGTTTACCTTTTTCCGAAACGACGCTTATCTTCGCGCGCCCCAGCTGCAGAAAGAAGATAGAGTCCGCTGAATCTCCTTGAGTAAAGAAACAATCTTCAGGCTCTAATTCGATGATTCTTCGACCGAGCCCGACACTCGAGAAAAAAGCGGCATGAGCAGAAGCCCGGTCACTATTATTAGTCATCATGGTAATTCTCCTTCTTACAGGTGGTGCGCCCTTCTGCGGAACCCTGTTGTCCTGAGTTGAGAAGCGACCAAGATCGAAGCCGGTTGGCGAGTGAAGCATCGCCGAAACAGGCGGCAGCAAATCGAAAGCTGGATAATTCCGCGGCTTCTGAAGACGCCCTTGCAATTCTCACGCTTTTGTCCGGCTCATGGCGCGGGCCGTCGCCTTGCCAGAACGTCTACAATCAGGACGATAAGTGCGATTACCAGCAAAAGATGGATCAGGCTGCCAGCGATATGCAGGCTGAATCCCAAGAGCCAGAGGATTACAATAATTGCAAATACAACCCAGAGCATTCATCCTCCTTCGTGTCTTTGCATATCGGCACTTGGACGCGGCGGTCTAGTCTAAGAGAACTTGCAACGAACTACCTGTCGGTATCTCTGGCCTTAGCTTGTTCCCGGGCATTTCTAACTGCGTCCAAGAAAGGGCGGGCTTGAGGTGGGGGAGGGACCTCGCCTTGCAGAATCCGGCGCGTAGAGATCTCCTTTCCATACATAGCCTCGGTTGAGTCATCATCGCGCCGGATAGCAGCTCCGTTTAGTGTCACACCGGCAAATGCGCCTTTTGCGCGTGAATAGGTTAGGATTTCCGTATTGAGTTTCCAGTCGGTATCAGCGGAAGCGTGACGGCCCACGGGGCCAGCAGCCGCAGAGGCGTCGCCACCAATCTCAAACTTGCTGTTAATCAAGTCTTCCATTCCTTTATCGCCTTGAACCACCATGACGAGATCGATACCTTCCACGCCGATTTGCAGGCCCCAACTGCCTCCAGTGATGGTGAAGAACGCTGGGGCGCTCCACCCGGTTCCAGTTCGACAGGTTGCGACACCGCGCCCGCTCTCAGCTCCGAAGACGAAACCGCCTTTCAAAAGATGGGGCACAACAGCAATACATTTGGCATGTCCCAGAACTTCGTCTGGAATACCTTTGTCCGGTACCGCCATAACTTCGCGTAGCACAGTACCCGCGTGTTCCAACCGGTCGTCTGTTGTCTCGCGTTTCGTTTCAGTCCAACTAAAACTTGCTAGACTAAGCATTCCCACTAGGACAATTGCTTTCTTCATAACTTCCCTCCCGAGAGTGTTTAAGTTGTGTTAATACCGGACACGCAAGGCTTAAAATGGCGTTGTGTTGTCACAATCATACCAATCGGAGAGCAATTCGACGTGGCAGGGTTGCCGCTCGTCTTCTACTGGATGCGAGTGGTGTCGTTTTCGTTGCTTTGAAGGCCAATTGCTCCGCAGCGTTCGTGGATGCATGGTATGGCATCAAAAATGGATTAACGCCGGGGTGGCGCTGCATATGGTCTGTTTGATTCATCAGCCCGGCCCAGTCGATCGATCTACGATCCAATCTGACGATTCAGTCTGATCTGATAAATGTGGTCGAGAACGCAAGCCTATAGCGTATCCCGATCGCGTCAGGGGCCGGGCCAGGAGCTATTGTTGACTATCCGCGTATTTGTGAGATCCGGTCTATTCAACGTGAATCAATTGTTTCTTTATTGTCGGCCGAAAGAGCAGCTAGGTTATATGCGCTCCAAGGTAAGTCTTGTTGTGTCATCTCCAATCACCCGATAGCTAGAGTCTACGTCTTTTATTGTGGAGCTATCGCCGGGAAAGACCACAAGAAACGATGTTACGTTCTTGCCGTTAAGGACGATACTTCGAAAGCGAATCGTCCCGTCGTACTTCTGTACAATGCCCTTGCTGATCCAGAGCCCTAGTCCAGTGCCTTTGGTGGACTTTGTGGTAAAGAAAGGCTCGAAGAGACGCCTGGCATGCTCGGGTCTGATTCCTGATCCCGTGTCGCTAACTGAAACGCACAAATCGGCGCGTCCGCTCGTCTCGTTCCAGCTTGTTCCCATACGGATGCGCAGTTTTCCGCCTGAGGGCATCGCCTGAATTGCATTGCTGATGAGATTCAAGAACACTTGTCTCAGTTCAACTGGGAATCCACGCACCTGCCCATTGGTGAGGTACTTCTTGTCGAGCACAATTCGATTCATGGCGAGAGGACGGCCTTGCAGTTGGAGCACATCATCGAGGATCTCTGCGAGCGGTACATTTTCCGGATCCTGCGACTCGCGGTAAAAGCTCAGCGTCTGCTTGGTAATATGCCCCACCCTCGATAGCTCCATTTCGCCCAATCGAGCAAAGTGGCGCGCCTCGTCGTCGAGCGACGGGTGGTTCCGCAGAAGATAGAATGCATTCGTAATCGCCTCGAGAGGGTTGTTGATCTCGTGAGCAATGATCCCAGCGACGCGACCCATTGCCGCAAGTCTTTCGGTTTGACGCAATACCTCTTCGGCGCGCTTTTGCGCTGTGATATCTCGGTTGATTTCAAGAATAGAATTCGTCTCCCTCTTGAATACCTGGCGACTCGCGACAACAAGTTCGCGGCCATCCTTCGTTTTCTGAATCAGATTTCCGTCCCATCGTCCGCAGGCAATGAGCGCCGATTCGCAACTTGTTTCTTCCACCGGGAATTGAGTCTCAAGGATACCGTGAACCGGATTGCCAAGGACTTCGCTCCGTTCCCAGCCATAGAGAGCTTCAGCTCCCCCATTCCAATAAGTCAGAGCCCCCGACAGATCCCTCACCAGAATGGCCTCAGATGCTAGTTCCAACAGATCAGCGCGCTCGCGAAGCAGATTCTCGCTCTCTTGCAGCTGGTGCGTTCTTTGCTCAACACGAGACTCCAACTCACGGTTCAGCTCCTCAAGCTCTTTGCTCTTGCGATGCAGCTCAACGAAGACTGACACCTTCGCGCGTAAGACCTCAGGAACAACAGGAACTGAGATGTAATCCATGGCTCCGCTCTGGTAGCCTCTGATCCTGTCCAGGTCGGTCATGCGGACGGCGGAAATGAAAAGAATCGCTGTCTTCTGAAAGCGCGGATGCTGACGCATGATATCGGCCATCTCGAACCCGTTGATTTCGGGCATACTCACATCGAGTAAAACTACCGCGATGTCGTGCTTAAGGAGCAACTCTAGTCCTTCCCTGCCGGAACGCGCCTTGATGAGATGAGCATCCAGATTCGCGAGGATCGCCTCATAGCTAAGAAGCTTAGCCGGCTGGTCGTCGACCATCAGGATGTTTATTCTATGCGTGTCGTTCACCGTTTCACCGAAGAAATCCTACTTGTGCGGGCAAGCCGAGAGCGGTTGCGCAATACAGGAAGACGCCGCTCACCGGTGTAACCACATGCGCAATGCAGACAAGAGCTGTTCCGTATTCACAGGCTTTGCGAGATATTCCGATGCCCCAGCTTCCAGGCACTTTTCACGGTCGCCCTTCATGGCCTTGGCGGTGAGTGCGATGATGGGCAATCGTTGGAACCGGGGGTTCTGGCGGATGACCTGCATGGTTTCATAACCATCCATCTCCGGCATCATGATATCCATCAGCACGATTCCCAGCCCCGGTGTCTTTTCGATGGTTTCAATCGCCTCGCGTCCTGTTCCCGCCTCCATCACGGTCATGCCACGGCGCTCAAGAACGCTACTGAGTGCGAAGATGTTACGCACGTCGTCGTCGACAATCAGAACCTGTTTTCCGACTAATGCTTCATCGGACCGGTGTAAGCGGTCCAACATGTTTTGTTTGTCGATGGGTAAATCGGCGACCACGCGATGGAGGAAGAGTGAGGTTTCATCCAGTAATCGCTCCGGTGATTCTACATCTTTGACAATGACACTGCGCGCGAGCGAATGTAGCTTGTTGTTCTCTTCCGGAGAAAGGTCTTTTCCGGTGAAAACTACAACCGGTAACTCGCTTAGCGAAGGAGTGTCGCGCAGGCGCTCCAGAACTTCGAATCCGCTCATATCGGGCAGCCTCAAGTCGAGGACCAGGCAGTCATATGTTTCGCGCGTGACTGCGGCAAGAGCTTCTGTACCGGTATCGGCGAATGCAACATCGATGTCATCTGATCCGAGGAGCGCTTCAATGCTAAGCTGTTGCGACTTTTCGTCTTCGACCACTAAGAGTCGCTTCCTGCGCGGGGTGGCGTAGGCTTTGATGCGCGTAATTGCAGCGCTGAGCCCTTCTGTTGTAGTCGGCTTGCTCACGAAAGCGAATGCTCCGCGCGATAGACCGTGGTGCCAATCGTCATCTGACGTGAGCATCTGAACGGGGATGTGGCGTGTCGTCGGATCCTGTTTCAAGTGGTTTAGAACAGTCCAGCCCAACATGTCAGGCAGGAATACATCCAAGGAGATGGCGGTTGGGCGGTATTCCTTGGCTAGCGCGAGGGCCTCGGAACCTGTAGCCGCGTGGAGAACCTTGAATCCCTTGTCTCGCGAGAGATCGCAGACGAGCCGCGCATAGTGCGGGTCATCTTCGACGATCAGTAATACCTCGTCTCCAGGCGCCAGTTCGGCCCGATCGTCTTCGATTCTTTCCGGGAGATGTTCGGCCACGCTGGCAATGGGAACGGGGGGGAACGAAACTGGCCGGATGTGTACCTCACCTCGCGAGACGGTTGATGCGGTCGCGGGCCCGGCATAGGTTTGCGGCAGGTACAGGGTGAATGTGCTGCCCTGACCAGGCGTACTAAAGAGCTGAATCTCGCCGCCCAGCAGGCTGGCCAACTCGCGACTGATTGCCAGTCCAAGACCAGTACCTCCAAACTTGCGGCTGGTGCCCGCATCGGCCTGCTGAAACGCTTCGAAGATGATCCGTTGCTTCTCCAAGGGGATGCCGATCCCGGTATCTGTTACCGAAAATGCTACGACCGTGCCGCTAGCACTCAGAATCGGATGATTCTGTGTCCAGCCTCCGCCGGCTACTGAAACTAAGAGTTGCACCTTGCCCTGCTCAGTGAACTTAAACGCGTTTGATAGCAGGTTCTTGAGCACTTGCTGCAGACGCTTCGAATCGGTGACTATGCTCCGGGCGAGGCGGGGGTCTGCGACAATGTCGAAGGCGAGCCTTCTGTTGTCGGCCTCATGCTTGAACGGACGCGCCACCATTTCGATCAGGCTGTTGAAATAGACCTCTTCAGCCTCGACGGATACCGTGCCGGATTCGATCTTCGAAAGATCGAGGATATCGCTGATAAGATTCAGCAGATCTGTTCCGGCGCCATGGATTGTGCGAGCAAACTCGACCTGTTTGCCGCTGAGATTGCCATCGGGATTTTCTGCCAATTGCTGGCCGAGAACCAGAATACTGTTCAGCGGAGTACGCAATTCATGCGACATATTTGCAAGGAATTCGGATTTATACTTTGAAGTAAGAGCGAGTTCTTTGGCTTTTTCCTCTAGCGCGCCACGGGCCTGTTCGATCTCCTGGTTCTTGCGCTCCACCTCGGCATTCTGCTCGGCAAGCTGCTGCGCTTTCTGTGCCAACTGCTCGTTCTTCTGCTGCAATTCCTTTTGTTGAGTTTGTAATTCGGTTGCCAGCTGTTGAGACTGCTTTAACAGACCTTCTGTCTGCATGGTTGCCTCAATGCTGTTCAAGACAATGCCAATGCTGGACGTGAGCTGCTCAAGGAACGCAAGGTGGGAGGCGGTGAAAGTACTCAATGTTGCCAACTCGATCACCGCCTTGACCTGGTCTTCGAATAATACCGGCAGTACAATAACGTTTCGCGGGACGGCCTCGAAAAGCCCCGACCTGATTGGAGCGCTGTGCCGCGGTAGATCAGTGATCAGCATGCGCCGCTTCTCGGCCGCGCATTGCCCTATGAGGCCTTCTCCGACCTTGATCGTCTCCAGATGACCATCCTCCGTACTGGCATAGGCCGACAGCAGAATCATGCTGTTCGACTCCTCGGATTCCATCTGGTAGAGGACACCCTGTTGCGCATTCACCAATGGGGCGAGCTCAGAGAGCAACATCCTGCCAACAGTAGTAAGTTCACGCTGGCCTTGAAGCATCGCGGTGAGCCTTGCCAGATTCGTCTTTAGCCAGTCCTGCTCCGTGTTGCGGTCTGTCGTGAGCCTCAGGTTGTCAATCATGGTGTTGATATTGTCTTTTAAGTCCGCGACCTCGCCGCTTGCCTCCACCTGGATGGAGCGGGTCAAGTCGCCCTTGGTTACAGCCGTCGCGACCTCCGCGATCGCACGCACCTGATTGGTCAGGTTGTCGGCCAGCAAGTTCACGTTTCCCGTCAAGTCTTTCCAGGTACCCGCGGCGCCGGGAACGTTAGCCTGCCCGCCAAGGCGGCCTTCCACGCCAACTTCGCGCGCAACTGTAGTCACCTGGTCGGCAAACGTGGCCAGCGTATTTGTCATATTGTTGATGGTCTCGGCAAGGGCGGCCACTTCGCCTTTGGCGTTCACGGTGAGTTTCTTTGTGAGTTCGCCATTTGCGACAGCAGTAACCACCTTGACAATGCCACGCACCTGCTCGGTAAGGTTCGCGGCCATGACATTCACATTGTCAGTGAGATCCTTCCAAGTGCCTGCTACTCCCGGCACCTGAGCCTGGCCTCCCAACTTACCCTCGGTACCCACTTCGCGGGCGACGCGAGTGACCTCCGCCGCGAATGCATTGAGCTGGTCCACCATCGTGTTGATGGTGTTTTTCAACTCAAGGATCTCACCCTTCACATCCACGGTGATCTTTCGCGACAAGTCGCCGCGCGCTACCGCGGTAGTGACCTCAGCAATGTTGCGAACCTGCGCCGTGAGGTTACCAGCCATCGCGTTGACCGAGTCAGTAAGATCCTTCCACGTGCCTGCAACACCTGGCACATTGGCTTGTCCTCCAAGCCTGCCTTCGCTTCCAACTTCGCGCGCCACGCGCGTCACCTCCGCGGCAAATGAGCGCAGTTGCTCGACCATCGTGTTCAGCGTCTCTTTCAGCTGCAGAATCTCTCCGCGCACGTCTACTGTGATCTTCTTTGAGAGGTCACCATTGGCGATGGCGGTCGCTACCTCAGCAATGTTTCTTACCTGACCGGTGAGGTTGCTCGCCATGAAGTTCACGTTGTCCGTCAAGTCTTTCCATGTGCCTGCCACGCCGGGCACCTCGGCCTGTCCGCCGAGCTTGCCATCCGTCCCGACTTCGCGCGCCACGCGTGTCACTTCACCGGCAAAGGCATTCAGCTGGTCGACCATTGTATTGATCGTGTTCTTTAATTCAAGAATCTCACCTTTCACGTCCACGGTAATCTTGCGGGATAAGTCGCCGCGCGCCACGGCCGTGGTGACTTCCGCGATGTTTCTCACTTGACCGGTCAGGTTGCCCGCCATCGAATTCACCGAGTCGGTCAAATCCTTCCACGTGCCGGCCACGCCCGGCACATTCGCCTGTCCGCCCAATCTGCCCTCGGTGCCTACCTCTCGCGCGACGCGCGTCACTTCACCGGCAAATGCATTGAGTTGATCCACCATCGTATTGATGGTTTCTTTCAGCAGCAGAATTTCACCGCTCACATTCACCGTTATCTTTTTCGATAAGTCGCCGCTGGCAATGGCTGTCGAGACCTCCGCGATGTTCCTCACCTGTCCGGTCAGGTTGCTGGCCATGGAGTTTACCGAGTCGGTAAGGTCCTTCCAAGTGCCAGCAATTCCGGATACCTGCGCCTGCCCTCCCAGTTTGCCGTCTGTTCCTACTTCGCGGGCCACGCGCGTCACTTCGGAAGCAAAGGCGCGCAACTGATCGACCATCGTATTGATGGTGTCTTTCAGCTCCAAAATCTCACCTCGGACATCGACAGTGATCTTGCGCGACAGATCACCGCGCGCAACTGCGGTTGAAACCTCGGCGATGTTTCTCACCTGACCTGTCAGGTTGCTGGCCATCGAATTCACCGAGTCGGTAAGATCCTTCCACGTGCCTGCGACGCCTGGCACCTGCGCCTGACCACCGAGTTTCCCCTCGGTGCCGACTTCTCGCGCTACGCGCGTGACTTCGCCGGCGAACGCGTTCAACTGATCGACCATTGTGTTGATGGTATTCTTAAGTTCCAGGATTTCGCCTTTCACGTCGACCGTGATCTTGCGGGATAGGTCGCCGCGAGCGACAGCCGTTGTGACTTCGGCGATGTTGCGGACCTGGCCGGTAAGGTTTCCCGCCATGGAGTTGACGGAATCCGTAAGGTCCTTCCAGGTGCCCGCGACACCGGGCACGTTCGCTTGTCCGCCAAGTCTTCCTTCCGTGCCAACTTCGCGCGCCACGCGAGTCACCTCTCCGGCGAAGCGATTGAGTTGGTCGACCATCGTATTCAGAGTTTCTTTGAGCTGGAGAATCTCGCCGCGGACGTCAACGGTGATCTTTCGCGACAAGTCGCCATTTGCGATTGCGGTTGCGACTTCGGCGATGTTTCTTACCTGTCCGGTGAGGTTGCTGGCCATAAAGTTGACGTTGTCGGTGAGGTCCTTCCAGGTTCCTCCTACGCCGGGAACCTGTGCCTGGCCGCCCAACTTGCCTTCTGTGCCAACCTCGCGTGCCACGCGTGTCACCTCACCGGCAAAGGCATTGAGCTGATCCACCATGGTGTTGATGGTGTCTTTCAACTCAAGAATCTCGCCTTTCACGTCGACTGTGATCTTGCGCGAAAGATCGCCGCGAGCGACGGCTGTCGTCACTTCGGCGATGTTTCTTACCTGGGCGGTGAGGTTGCCCGCCATCGCATTTACCGAATCGGTAAGATCTTTCCAAGTGCCGGCAACTCCAGGAACAACTGCTTGGCCACCAAGTTTTCCGTCTGTGCCAACCTCGCGCGCCACGCGCGTAACTTCCGAAGCGAATGATCGTAACTGATCCACCATGGTGTTGATGGCTTCTTTGAGCTGGAGGATCTCACCACGAACGTCCACTGTGATTTTGCGGGAGAGATCGCCGCTGGCGACTGCGGTAGCGACCTCCGCAATGTTGCGCACCTGCCCGGTCAAATTGCTCGCCATGGAATTGACGGAATCGGTCAGATCCTTCCACGTGCCGGCGACACCTGGCACGAGAGCCTGCCCTCCGAGCTTGCCGTCCGTGCCCACTTCACGGGCAACGCGAGTCACCTCGGCAGTAAACACGCCTAATTGCTGGATCATTGTATTCACGATCTTTGCGGAGCGCAGGAATTCGCCTTCGAGAGGCCTGCCGTCTACATCAAGCCTCACAGTTTGGGTGAGATTGCCCTGAGCAACAGCCGCGATGGCGCGAATGACCTCCGTTGTCGGCCTCAAGAGATCTTCAACCAGGGTGTTCACTGAAACCTCCATCTCCCCCCAGGCGCCGCGGAGTTGATGGAAGCGGGTTCGCTCCCTCGTTCGTCCTTCCTTGCCGACAGCCAGCCCCACACGGTTCAACTCACGAGCCATCTGCTGATCGGCTGCAATGATGTCGTTAAATGTGTCAGCGATCTTTCCTTCTAAGCCCGTCCAGGTGACTGGCAGGCGGACTGAGAAGTCGCCATCCCGCATGGTCTGCAACGCAGCGAGGATCGACGCAAGCACAGTTGGGACTTCTGTGGCGCTCTCCAAGGGAGCAGCAGTGGCGTGGTTCACGTCTCCGGATGGGTTAGCAAGAGCGGTGCCGCTCGCGCGGGCGCTTTCCGTCATCGTCTCCTCCTTGAAGTCGCAAATCCGCTAGGCTAGATGGAGGAATTGCACAAGCCTGAATTCAGCAAGTCTTTTTGTCTTGTTGCGGCTTTACCCGAGATGTGAGATGCAGGAGTCGTCCAATCAGGTTGCCCAAGCCTGGGACAAGAACTGCAGCCTATTCAAATGCCGATTGGAGGCAACACTTATCCCTCGACGTGGCTCAGCAGTAACTATCATTCTTTCGCGGGGTTTGAGGCCGGACCACTTGACGGAGAGGGACGTGGGGCCGATCGGGCCCGATCGGCAATTACCGCTTTCCGCTCAGAGATTCACTTCGCGGCGCATCCCGAAGAGACACGTGTCTCTTTCAACGCATCTGCGAAGGCGTCTCCAGCTCCAGGATCTGCGAGAGTCTTAACAACCTCAACGTAGATTGTGATTGGCTTCTTCGTTCTCTATGGCCGATTCTATTTGATTCCAGAGAGCGTCGGGAGGCTCCTCGATGGGGAAGAGGTGGCGGGCGGCTTCGGCAATGGCCTCAAGATCACCCAAAAGCTTCTGACACTGTTTGCAATCCTTGAAATGGGAATGATTGGCGATCACTTCTCCGGAACCAATCAGTTCTGGCAATTGGGCCTGGAATTCTGCGCAGGATAAGTTGTTTGTGAACGTATTCATCTGCGTTCCTCCTGCTGCAGCTGGCTGCGCATGGACTCACGCAACCTAAGGCGCGCTTTATGCAACTGGGACTTGCTGTTGCCAATCGAGCAATCGAGCAGAGATGCGATTTCATTATGCTCAAAACCTTCGATATCGTGAAGCACAAAGATCAACCGGTAGCCGGCGGGCAGATCATTGATGGCGCGCTGCAACGCCAGGCGATCGATGGCGCCGGACAAAACGAGATCGGGGGCGCCAAAGCTTCGACCGGGCCGCTGGTCTTGAGCCGGCTCCATCAGTTCATCCAGCGAACTCACCTGCAGGCTCTTTCTGCGCAGATGCATCAAGACAACGTTGATCGCCAGCCTGTGTAGCCAGGTAGAAAGAGCCGATTCGCCTCGGAAGGTTTCTATTTTCCGGTGGAACTGGAGGAAGGCCTCCTGAGTGAGATCTTCGGCCTCGGCAATACTTCCGACCATGCGCAGACAAAGGGAATAGACGTGCCGCTTGTGGATTGAATAAAGCTGGGCAAAGGCCTGATGATCCCCAGCCTGCGCGCGGGCCAATATCTCGGCCTGATCCTGATTGCTATTGCTCGCGCTAACGGACGCTCGGTGTTCGGTGCGCCCGTCCGCGCCGGTTCCCACGGATGGTGAACCAGGGGCTTTGCGAGCCATCGTAGTTGAGGGGACGTAGTTGCGCATTTATATCCTTGGGATCTGAGATGCACGACCTTCGGGGAATTCGGGTGGTGCAATGGCGTCGTACCCGCGAAAGTCATATTACAGGATCGTGCATATTGATATGATGCTTCTTTCTTCCCAATGGATTACGATTCTCGAACTTTTTGCGAGAGGATGGCGTTGCGTCCGCAAATCGGTATATCTCAAAGATCGCTTCGAGAGTATCAACGCCAGACCATCGCTGGCCCACCCAGTTCTTTAGCACCGAGAACAACCGCATGTGTTCCTCCCGCATCACACCTCACGCGTGTAGAAAGGCTAGCCAGATAAGTAGCGGAGGATGAGGGAAATGAGTCATATCAATACGCGCCGTAGAATCCTGCTGGGACCTGTAGCCATGCTTGTGGGTGCTCTGGTTGTGGCGGGCTGCCACAACCAACCCGCCCATCCCGATGAAAAAACAGGGGTCGCCAATTCTCTCAGCAGCAACAATCTGAATGACGTGAGTGTGTCTCAGGATCGGGGCAAGGGTGTAATGACACTCACCGGAAATGTGGCTTCAGACGATCAGAAGACCCAGGCCGAGAATCTTGCCCGTCAAGCTGCCCCGGATTATACGATCGCCAATGAGATAGGTGTACGTCCAGCTGGGGACAACAACGCAGGCGCAGTCTCTTCCGATCTGGACAGTGCCATTGAAGATAACTTCAAGGCATCGATCAAGGCCCACAACAATCTCAACGACCAGAGCATTCGCGGTACGGCAAAGAACGGCACCTTGGTTCTAAAAGGCACCGTCAAGACTCAGGAGCAAAAGAAGGAAGCCGGAAGCCTGGCCAAGCAGGTACCAAATGTTCAGCAGGTCGTAAATGAGATTGAGGTCAAGCCAAAGAAGCACGCTACGGCCAATTCTTAATTGCGCAACGCATTTGACGCAGTAGTTGAGCAGGGGTCTTTCCCGACTCTGCCAGTATGGGCCGATGATAGAGGGAAAGCGCCAAAGTCAATCAACGGGACGTTGTCAGTTCATTTCATCGAAACAGCCGAGGAACAAAATGCCGAATCCATCCAAAGCGCTACTTGAAACAGAGGAGATCTTGCGTTCCATCATTCAAGCTTTGATCGACAGTCAGGAAGGATTTCAGAAGATCGGCGCTGAGTTAAAGAATGAGACACTCAGGGGCTTCTTTCGGGTCGAGTCATTGCGCCGCGGGGAGTTCCGAGGCGAACTCGAGAATCTACTCCATCAGGAGGGTGTCCACGACGTAAATGAGAGCGGAACGATGGCCGGCACTGTTCGTGGTGCTTGGGCAGATCTAAAGGTGAAACTAGGTGGCGGCGATCACACGCTTCTCGTCACCGCGGAGCAGGCCGAGGATGAAGCTAAGCGCGCGTACAAAGAAGCATTGGAGAAAGATCTCCCGCTGCCCATTCGCCAAACCCTAACCGGACAGTTCGCTCATATTCAGGCATCTCACGATTATGTGAGAAATGCGCGCGACAGCAACAAGCAGCAAAGTACCTTAAGAAACTAGATTACGACGGCACCTGCCGTGAGAAACATCAACTTGGGGGACATCGGCCGCTCATCACGCCGTGGCAACCGGTGTCCCACCATCAAAGGAACCGGCAATGCGATTGACCATATAGAGGCCGAAGAAACAAAGGTTGGAATGGTTTTGCCGTTTTCGGTAAGAGAGTGCGACGATAGCGTTCGTTACTTGACTGGCAACGTCTCTCAATTCTGCTGCATGCAAGCAAGGAATCAAGCGAAGGACAAAGGAAGGCGGCCATGATGTTTGTGGGCGCTAAAAGCGTGATTAGTTATCGGGTTGCGCTCGGAGCGGGTTAGTGAGCCATGTTGATGGCCTTATGTGCCTAAATTGATGAACGGCGAATCCTCTTCTCAGCGGCAGGAGGTTATTATGGGCGCTCATTTCGCTGGTCGGCCCGGCGATGTGGAATGTGAGCGGAGGGCGCCTCTTCGCGTAGCAGATCGCGAATCGATGGTGCGCGCCGAGGCCGAGCTTGAAAAAAGCCGGTTCCAGGAACTGCTCGGCCAGATTCCTGCTGCGATCGGTCTAACGACAGGTTCGAGTCATCGTTGGGCGTATGTGAATGAGCACTACATCCGGGCGACAGGACGAGCCAATGCTTCGGATTTCATCGGCAAAACTGTCCGAGATTCCTTGCCGGAGATTGAGGGACAAGGCTTCTTCGATTTGCTGGATGAAGTGTATCGGACTGGACAGCCACGCAGCGGTCGCGAGATGAAGGCGGTGCTGAATCGATCAGGGACCGGACAGCCGGGCGAGAGCTATTGGGATTTCGTCTACCAGCCGCTCCGAGATGCGGAGGGGATGGTTGAGGGCATACTCGTTCACTCGATCGAAGTCACCGACAGGGTGATTGCTCGAAGAGTCGTTGAGCAGAGCGAGGAACGCTTTCGCACTATTATTCAGGCGACGCCCGAGTGCGTGATGATTGTTGCCCCCGATGGCACGTTACTGCACATAAATTCAGTAGGCCTTGCACTGGTCGGAGCCGAGTGCGAGGCGGCGGTGATTAGAAGAAGCGAATATGAGCTGATCGCATCGGAAGACCGGGAGCGGTTAAAAGAGTTTAACGTGAGGATTTGTCGGGGAGAGAGAGGCTCCTTAGAGTTCGACATCATCGGATTGCGAGGCGTTCGGCATCACATGGAGACTCATAGCGCTCCGCTTCGAGATTCTGATGGGCAGATCGTGCATCTGGCTATCGCACGTGATGTTACAGAAAGGCGTGTTGCGGAGGACGCCCGGCGAAGGCTGGCTGCCATCGTCGAATCCTCAGAAGATGCGATCGTCAGTAAAGACCTGAATGGGATTGTCACAAGCTGGAATCCGAAGGCTGAGCGGATGTTTGGCTATACCCAGGAGGAGATGATTGGCCAGCCGATTACAGTCATCATTCCTCCGGAGCTCCACTCCGATGAAGATATGATTCTCGGCAAGATCAGGAACGGGCAAAGGATCGAGAGTTTTGAGACTGTGCGAGTTGCAAAAGATGGCAGCAGAATCGATGTGTCACTATCGGTGTCGCCCGTGAAAGATGAGCAGGGAAGGGTAGTCGGCGCTGCCAAGATCGCCCGGGATATTCGAGAGCGCAAGAGGACGGAACACGCCCTGCGTACTACCGAAAAGCTCGCGGCGGCCGGGCGGCTGGCCGCGACCGTGGCCCACGAAATCAATAATCCTTTACAGGCTGCTACGAATCTTGTTTATCTGGCTGAAGCCGAATTGCCTGATGCCGATAGTGTTGCCTCGCACCTGAGTTCTGCCAGGCAAGAGCTGGAACGGGTTGCTCACATCGCGCGGCAAATCCTTGGTTTCTTCCGTGAAACAACGGCAGCAACGCGCATGAGCTGTGCCAGCACCATTGATGAGTTACTGGTCTTGTATGACGGGAGAAATTCGTCAGGCATTTTCTAATCTGCTAACCAATTCGATGGATGCAATGCCCTCAGGTGGGACGCTTACGATCAGAATCCGGCGAACTCGCCAGTGGAATAGCTTTGAAACTCCCGGAGTCAGGATTACGATTGCGGATACGGGAGTTGGGATCACGGCTGAACACATGCCAAAGATATTTCAGCCGTTCTTTTCAACCAAGGCCGATGTAGGTACCGGTCTAGGCCTCTGGATCACGCGCGGTATCGTCGGCAAGCACGCTGGCGGCATGCAGATAAAAAGCAGAACGGGAAGCGAGAGGCATGGCACCGCCGTCTCGGTATTCTTACCATCCGGCCAAGAAGATGGCGTATCGAAGCGTTTTCCGACAGAGAACTGCGAATCAGGAGTGCCAAGCGGCGCCTTCGCGCGATGAAGATTCTGCAGGTTGAATGCCGTGATTCCGTTTGTAGCACCAGGAGGGCGGACGAAAGTACTTGAAACCCGCGATCAGAATTTGTCGGGACTGCATTGCGTACCGAGGGCTCATGCGAATTCTGATTATCGATGATGAACGAGCCGTAGCCGACACTTTGGTGATGATCATGAACGCGGAGGGACACCAAGCTGAGGCAGTGTACGATGGGGGCGCCGCGCTCGACAAATTGGCGTCGTTCGCTCCGGAGTGCGTAATCTCCGATGTGATCTTTCCGGGGATGAATGGTATCGAGATCTGCGCCAAGATTCAGGCATCACTCCCTGAGTGCAAAATCTTCCTTTTCTCAGGTCAAGCAGAGACAAATGATCTGATCGAAACCGCCCGCCAAGCCGGACACAAGTGGGAGCTTCTGGTAAAGCCGCTCAATCCTATTGAGCTTTTGGGAAAGGTGAATTCACCTGGACTACTCCAGTCACTCATAAGCCAGCCCGGTCCAAGTCGCAGCGGACCATTGCCTTGACAAGCAAGCAAGGTCGGGAGGGTCGAGGACGACTTCTTGATGGAGAGGAAATACATGATTTCCGGGCGGGGAAGCAGCCGCTGTTGGATTGATATAGGCTCCTAGCCGCCAGAGACACCAGGAGGGTTGAAATTGGCGTCGTCGAGGGGCTGCCAGCGGTGGGCACGTTTAATCCGCCCGGCTTATGCCTCCGCTGCGAGTAAGAATGCAAAGCAATCTTGAAACCAGGCTGTGATTGTCGAAGTTCTGGAAGGCCGAGAACCACGTAGGAGAAGGTTTGCCGGTTACTCGCGCAGTTTTCAGTTTTCAGTGTTTCAACCGTCCGTCCGGCCCCACGGCAGCCGGACTGTTGAGCCGGGCTAGGCAGCTTTCTGATCCGCACGCCTGACTCGAAACCGCTTCATCGCGATCGCCAGTGTCCGCTCAATCTTGCGCAGGTCGCCGCGCTCAGCCGGAATCGCAAACGTCGACGCCACACCCTTCGCCGAAGCTCGACCCGTGCGCCCCACGCGGTGCACGAAATCTTCCGCCAGCTTGGGCAAGTCAAAGTTGATCACGTGCGCCACATTGGCGACGTCGATGCCACGCGCCGCCACATCGGTTGCCACCAGCACCCGGTGACGGCCTTCGGAAAAGCTTTTGAGTGCCTGGTTCCGCTGCGCCTGCGAACGGTCTCCGTGAATCTGCGTCGCCGACCAGCCTGAACGGCTGAGGCGGCGCGCAACGCGATCGGCGCCATGCTTGGTGCGCACAAACACGAGGAAGCTGCCCTCCTCGGCGTCGAGGAGGTGTTCGAGCAGTTCCTGCTTCTTGTCGGAATCCACTTCAAAAGTGCGAAGCTCCACGTTTTCGGCCGGCTTGAGCACCGAGCCGATCTCGATCCGCACCGGGTTCCTGAGATAGTTGCGCGCCACATCCTTGACCGCGCCTTCGAGCGTGGCGGAGTAGCACAGCGTCTGCCGTCCCAGAGGTAGCAGGCCCGCAATGCGCGCAATCGCCGGCCGGAAGCCCATATCCAGCATGCGGTCCACTTCATCCAGCACCAGTAGCTTGACCTGGTCGAGCCGCACCAGCTTACGCTTGAGAAAGTCTTCCAACCGCCCTGGAGTGGCCACAATCAGGCGCGCTCCGCGATGCATCGCCTCCAGTTGCGAGTGCTCGGACAACCCGCCCACAACCACGGCCGCCGTCGGTCCATTGCTCGAGCGTAGTGCGCGAAACGCAGCTTCAACCTGCATGGCCAGCTCGCGCGTTGGCAGCAGAATCAGCGCCTGCGCTTCGCGG
Organism: Occallatibacter sp.; assembly: GCA_050010735.1. GTDB lineage: Bacteria > Acidobacteriota > Terriglobia > Terriglobales > Acidobacteriaceae > Telmatobacter. The sequence continues at coordinate 22,397 of JBEKKL010000071.1, forward strand.
CCTTCGGTCTTCTGCAGCATCTCCATGATCGGTATGAGGAAGCTGAGCGTCTTGCCGGTTCCCGTCTGCGCGGTGGCAAGCACGTCGCGGCCTTCGAGAGCCGGCGGAATCGCCGCCGCCTGCACCGGCGTGGGAACTTCAAACTTGTTGGCATTGAGCCGCGCCATGAGCGCAGCCGAAAGTGGAAACTGTGAGAATTGAGTCGTCAAGATTATGCCTTTCCCGCGGTCCCGGAGCCCTTGTTTCCCGAGGGCCTGCAAACGGAACCTGACTGGAGGCACGCGCAGATACACCCGCACACTCCTGCACTGGATTTTGCGTAAGAGAGAACCAATTTCGTCCTTCGGACTGGCCGACATGCACGTTCGGTGCTTGCCGGCCCGGAGCTGACCCACGCTGCTGTTTTACGCCTGCCGGCTCTCTGCCGACCGGCTACCCGCTCCACAATTCCCCGGTATATCGCGCGTGTCACTCAGATTCTGAGGGAACGAATGTTCAAGTCAATCAAGACTCGAGCGCTCAGCCGATTCGCCAACCGTCACACGGTTCCGAATGAAGTCGCCGGGAAGGAGACCGATGGCTACACGCTGTAGGGGCTTGGGGGAAATATGTGCCAGGTTGACCGGCCCTGTTCGAGGCCAAGTCGTCACTCGCGTCCAAATCACTGAGCGTAAGACCAGTATACCGCAGATCGTGGAAATCGACGCAGTGGATTCTCGGCGCCAGAGCATCTTGATGACGTGGATCCTGGGCGGTTTGCCGGCCAACCTTCCCTGGTCCTGACTAGCGCCAACCAAAGGTCCTGAATGCCCCAAATCAGGGTTGGAGCCGGTTGGTCATTTGCCCGGATCGACGGTCCCTGCCCGACGCAGTGACGACTGCTGCAAGATGAATGCCCTCGTCATCGGTGTACACTAGCAGCTGGCAAAACCCTGAGCCTTATTGATCCGAGATGCGTGTCTTCGTTTCGCCGGCCAAGTTAAATGGCGGCGGCGATGCTGGCACGAGCAACTCCTGCACATCGTTCACGAGCCACATGACCGTGTTGGAGAAAGCCTGATCGCGATGTTTCTTGAAGACAGCGCCATTGATCTGCTCGACAAAGCCCCAAAGTACAACGTGGGTCTTTGCGTCGCTGATTGCCAGGCGAATCTGTGGCCAGGCTAGGCCGCCGCCTTCCACAAAGCGGATCGAGAAGATCAGATCGGCATTTTGGGGATCAAGGACGAGTTCGTAGTGGCCCCACTGCTTCATGTCGGCGTAGAACTCGTTGTACGCTCGCTCTGGTCCTCCGCTATAGACGGAAGGGAAGGCGAGCACGTCGCCCAGATCAAAGGAGATGAAAACCTTCTTGCCGCTGACGAGCGGCATAGGAACTGGGGCGTTAGCCGTATTAATCCCCTTGGCAGCGGAACTCAGTCGATTGGATCCCGCGAAGCTTGCAGACCCGCATATGAGAAGCACGAAAACTGGAATGAAGCGCAATGTCGTTCGAAACATAAGCTCCTCCGTTAAGCGTGAACCGGGATTAGGTCTCTCAGGGGCCGGAACAGCAACAAGAATGCCCTGCCGACAATATACTCGAGCCGCGTTGCAAATCTTCCGAAGTCATTCTTTAAGGGGATGGCGTCTGCGCCGAAACTGGAGTTCCGAGTGATTGGTCGCCATGTGAGAAATAGTATGATGCCAGCCGGATAGCCGTCACGGAGTGAGCTCCAACTCTAAATCATTGACCTACCGGGCACACTCCATAGGGCATTCCTAGGAACGAACCATTCACCTCAACCCAATGGACTGTGCGTAGTGGATTCCGGAATCGCCAATGTAATGCTCCGATCGCCGCTTCGTGCAGCCTCCTGAAGCCAGGGCGGGTTGTCCTGGATGCGTTCCCCCGTTTGAGACCATCGGCATACGATAACACCTGCTTCCGTTTGCCATGATGTCTTCATTGAGTCCAATCCTCTCCTTTTGGTGTTTGCGACCCTTCGAGTTTGGAGTTCAAGAAATCGCGCGGTCTAGCCAAAGCCGTGATAATCCCGTCGCTCGACCATGGAGAGAAGAGTATCTTCGAAGGGCTCATCGAGCAGCCAGCAGACCCAAATGACATTTTCAGCTGGCGGGAACATCCCGCAGAACTCAACAGAATAATCGACTGGTGGTTCGTTGCAGGTTGCGGACGAGTCGCCATTCCGGAAGTAATCCCAACAAGCCCGGCCCCAAATTGGTCCAGAGATCGGCTAGTAGCCGTCATGTTTTCCGATCATCCGCCTCAGGCCGCTGACGATCCTCTCTTCGATGCTTCCGAACGGCATGTCGGTGGTGAGATACGTCCAGGTCGCGCCCCGCTGGGATGGATTCAAACCGGATTCCTCGGCCTGCGCCAGCCGCTTCGGAATCTCATCCGCAACCGCCGCCTGCATGGCTTGGAACATATTATCGATGTCCTTGAGGTATTCGTGCAGTGGGTCGTGGTTGGCCCACGAGACCCATTGCGTTGCTTCACGCAGTCCGGCGACCCCAGCCAGGTGGTCCGACCAGAGATCGTCGATCGTAGCCAGCGAGACCAATCTCTCCAGTTCCGATGCGCAGGCAGATTCGCCGGTTAGAATGGCCTGGCGGCGCTGTTGCACCGCCTGCCGCTGCCCCTCGACCACGCCTTCGTACTTGCCAAGAAACTGCCGGATCTGGAGATTCTGGTCTTCGATGAGCCGTTGGATGCGCGCTGGAGCGTCGGGCGAATTGAGTTGATCGACGCCGTACTTGACCAGCAGGTCGTCCTGAAGCGAAACAAAGAACTGCGAACTGCCCGGATCGCCCTGCCGTCCGGCGCGGCCTCGCAGTTGATGGTCGATGCGGCGGCTCTCGTGCCGGTTGAGGCCCAATACGTGCAAGCCTCCCAGCTCCGCCACACCGGTCCCGAGACGAATATCCACCCCGCGGCCGGCCATATTGGTGGAGACCGTCACCGCGCCCGGCTCACCCGCCCTGGCGATGATTCCGGCCTCCTCTTGTTCATTGCGGGCATTCAAAACATGGTGAGGAACGCCGCCCAAGCCGGCGCTGAGCCGCTCGGACTCTTCCACACTCGCCGTCCCGATTAGCACCGGCCGTCCTGTCTGATGGATGCGAAGGGTTTCGGCAAGAGCCGCTTGTTCCTTCTCATTCTTCGTCTGAAAAACCCTGTCTTGTAGGTCGACGCGGATGACCGGACGATTGGTCGCGATAACCTCCACATCGATCCCATAGATGGAACGAAACTCCCCGGCCTGGGTCGCGGCGGTGCCCGTCATGCCGCAGATTTGCGGGTAAAGCGCGATCAGATTCTGGATGGTGATGGAACCGAGAACCTTGCCCTGCGCCTTGGCTGCGACTCCCTCCTTGGCCTCAATGGCGCCTTGCAGACCGGCGGGCCAGCGCCTGTCCGGCACGATGCGCCCTTTGAACTCGTCCACAGATTCGATGGCGCCGTCCTTCACCAGATAGTCCACGTCTCGCCGCAGCAAGCCATGTGCATGTAGCGAATCCTGAACCGCCGTAAACAGCCGCAGATTCCCTTCGGCAAAGAGATTCCCGCAGCCGAAGGCCCGCTCCACGGCCTGAATTCCGGCATCCGTCAGAGACGCGCTGCGGCCATATTGATCGAATCCATAGTGGACGCCGCGCCTGAAGTGGCGCGTCAGCTGATCGACCCGGTAGACAAGAGCCGAATCTGTCGACTGACCGCCGGCAAGAACGAGCGGAATTCGAGCCTCGTCGACCAGAATCGAGTCCACCTCATCGATTACCGCGGCGGCAAATGGGCGATGAACCTGATGGCGAGGATAAAGAGCAATCTGATCGCGCAGGTAATCGAAGCCGACCTCGTTCGCCACGGCGTAGGTGATATCGCAGAGATATGCCTGCCTGCGCTCTTCACTGCTCATGCTCTGCTGAATGCAGCCTACCGAGAGGCCGAAGAACTCATAGATCGGCCCCATCCAGTTGGCATCCCGCTGGGCCAGATAGTCGTTCACGGTCATCACATGGACGCCTTTGCCAGCCTTCGCATACCAGACAATTGGCGGAACAGCGGCCAGTGTCTTTCCTTCGCCGGTCTGCATCTCCGCGATCATCCCATCGCAAAGCGCAAGCGAGCCCTGAAGTTGAACGTCGAACATATCCAGTCCCAGCAATCGCTCCGCGGCCACAGCGGTGACGGCGACGGTCTCCGTCAGAGTCTCAGCGCACTTTCCAATAGCTTTCAATTCTCCGCTGGATTGCTGGCGCAACTCGCGGCGGCGCGCATTGATCGTGCCAATGACCTTTCGAAAGCGTCCGGCTGAACCCTGGGGGGCAAACAAACTCTGCAAGAAATGGCGCACTATGTACGTTCCTGTCAGTTCTACATGCATTGTATTTCTCGAAGGCGGCTCGCTGTGAAGCCATCAAAGGCGTGCTAGCGCGGGTTCAGAGTGGATCGTCGCCGGCTCGTCTCCGATCCCGGTTTGGGGCTGCCGGGGATCCAGCCCAGGTCAAAACTCAGAACGGGGACGGATGCCGGTCATCCAGGAGTAATATACAAATCGATGCGCCCATACTGGAAATACTGAATTCCTTGACGCTGCGCCACACGAACACATCCCACTGTACAGATCGCCCCAGCGCCAGTGAGAAGCTTGATCTCGCGCTCTGGGACTCTCACGAGGTCGCCATGAATCGAAGAACCTTTGCTACATCAGTCGGCGCGTTACTGGTAGAACCATTCTTGAATTCGATGCTCTCCTCACAGGCAAGAGTCTCTGGAGGCGCAGCCAAGCGTAACGGCAAGCCACTTGTTGACACCTCACATGCCGACTACACTCTCAGGATTGCACCATGCAAGCTCGAGATATCTCCGGGCGTAATCATCGAAACTATTGCGTACAACGGACAGGTACCAGGCCCCATCTTGCGTCTGCAGGAGGGAAGGCCTGCGAAGATTGACGTTTTCAATGCATCCGGCAATCCCGACATCGTGCATTGGCATGGCCTAGCGATCGATTCAATGAACGATGGCGCCATGGAGGAAGGTTCTCCGATGATTCCCTCGGGGGGCCGGGTGCGCTACAGTTTTACGCCTCGTCCCTCTGGAACGCGTTGGTATCACACACATGCACGCGCAGGGTCGAATCTGTCGCTCAGCACATACACCGGGCAATTTGGCTTTTTGATGGTGCAAGGGAAACAGGCGCCAGGCCACTTCGATCAGGAGATTTTTCTCGCCATCCATCATTGGTTGCCGAGCTTCGTTCCCATGGCTGAGACCATGCAGGCAGAGTCCGCAAACGCTCCGTCCACTCCTGGTTCGGATGTCGGATATCAATATGCGACCATCAACCAGCACAGACTCGGCGCTGGAGAACCTGTGCGCGTAAAGGCGGGGCAACGCGTTCTGATGCACTTTCTGAATGCGAGCGCAACCGAAAACGTGGTCTTGGCGCTACCAGGACATGCCTTTAAGGTAATTGCTATGGATGGAAACCCGGTTCCAAATCCCTCTTCTGTCGAGGTTCTGTCGCTTGCGGCGGCCGAGCGGATCGACGCGATTGTGGAGATGAACTCTCCGGGCGTCTGGGTGTTGGGTTCCACGCTGGAGAAAAGCCGTGCCATGGGACTCGGAGTGGTCGTGGAGTATGCGGCAAAGACCGGGACGCCTGTATGGAAAGACCCCGTGCATGCCGACTGGGACTACGCTATCTTCGCCGGCACTGCACCTGCTCTCGCGCCGGACGAAACCATCAACCTAGTTTTCTCAGACGAGGGCGCCAAGGGAGATTCCAAATTCGACACCTGGGCAATCAACGGAAAATCATGGCCTGATGTGGACCCAATCTTGGTCAAGCGGGGGAAACGCTACCGTCTTGTGATGTCGAATTCCAGCCCCGATCAGCACCCCATGCACCTGCATCGTCATAGCTTTGAGGTGATGCAGATTGGCGACAAGAAATTGAGCGGACTAAAAAAAGATGTGATTAACGTCATGCCGCTCGACACGGTTGCGATCGATTTTGTCGCGGACAACCCCGGAGATTCCTTGTTTCATTGCCACATGCAACTTCATATGGATTACGGATTTATGCAGATGATCAAGTATGTCGGCTAGAGAATATGAGATCTTTGGGCATTCAACTGGGCGGAAAGTTCTGGGAGGCCAAGGATTTAAGGAAATATTGTAAAAGCGGAGGCGACAGGTGTCCCCCGCCATCCCAGCGGACGAGATGAAACCGCTGTTGCAAAGGAGCGAACGATGAAACTGAATTTCGAAAGCATCGCAATCATCTATCTTGCGGCCTCTTTTGTCCAACCCGTATCCGCGCAGAGCGCCGGGGCTGATACGTACAAAGCGAAATGCCAGATGTGCCACGGAGCAGATGGCTTGGGAGCCACCCCTGCCGGTAGAGTCGCGAAGATCGTGCCCTTTAAGGACCCCTTGATCGTCAATGCCCCGGACGCAGATCTGATCGCCGTCGTTAAGAAGGGCAAGAACAAGATGCCCCCATTTGCAGGCAAGCTGAGCGACGATCAGATCGAGTCGGTCGTTGCATACATCCGCACGCTTGAGAAGTAGACCAAGAAAAATGGGGAATCCAGCGGTTACTCTTATGGGTTAGTCCCGTATGATCGCCGACTCTTCCCCGAGGCGATTCGACTCACCGGGAGTTGTGGAATGTGTTTCCTCGACTCCCGGGCGCCCCTCCCGCTGGAATACGAAAGCTGGGATTTGATAAACTCCGGACTCAAGCTTGTGTTCGTCACCGATCCTCTTCCCTTTACCGGATTGTGGAGTGAACAGATGCCAATCAAACTGAATATCAACAACATGGCTGCCTCGGTAGACGCGCCCCCTGATACTCCTCTTTTGTGGGCGTTACGCGACATTCTGAACCTTAAAGGTTCCAAGTACGGATGCGGCATTGGGCTCTGTGGCGCCTGCACTGTCCTGGTCGGCGGTCATGCGGTGCGTTCGTGCATGACGACTTTGGGATCGATCGGCGGCCAGCCAATTACCACGATTGAAGGACTTTCGCCGGACGGCCTGCACCCGCTGCAGCTGGCCTGGGATGCGCTGGATGTGCCGCAATGCGGCTACTGCCAGGCCGGTCAAATTATGTCAGCCGCCGCCTTGCTGGCGCGCACGCCCCACCCAACGGATGCGGAGATCGACACCGCCATGAGCGGCAACCTCTGCCGCTGCGGAACCTATACGCGCATCCGTCAGGCTATCCACCAGGCTGCAGAAGCGGGCGCGGCGGCCCGCACCACGTAAAGGAGGGCCATCCGATGCGCATGAACCGGAGATCGTTTCTACAATTGACGGCCCTTGCAGGTGGAGGCCTTGCCCTCGATCTCTATCTCTCTCCCCTCACTGCGGCGCAGGGGCCGGAAACGCCACCCAACCTTACACCCCAGGCCTTCATCCACATCGATCCGAATGGCGTGGTGACCATCATGGCCCGTGCTTCTGAATCTGGCCAGGGCATGCGTAACATGCTGCCCATGCTGATTGCCGAGGAACTGGACGTCGATTGGAAGGATGTTCGCATCCAGCAGGCGGAGCTGAACGAGAAGATATACGGGCGTCAATTTTCCGGAGGCTCTCACAATACGCCTCAGGGCTGGGAGCCGATGCGCCGCGTGGGTGCAGCTGGACGCCAGTTGCTCGTCACCGCAGCTTCGCAAACTTGGAGCGTGCCTGCGGAAGAATGCACTACGCAATCCGGCCGCGTGCTCCACGCAGCCTCAGGACGCTCCGCGCGCTATGGCGAGCTTGCCGTCAAGGCGGCGGCGCTGCCCGCGCCCGCTCTCAACAGCGTAAAGCTCAAAGACCCCAAGGACTACCGCATCATCGGCCACTCGCAGCGAGGAGTTGACACCCCTGCGATTGTGACCGGTAAGCCGCTCTTCGGCATCGACGTGGAAGTGCCGGGAATGATGTATGCAGCGATTGAGAAGGCTCCCGTCTTCGCCGGCAAAGTCAAAAGCGCAAACCTCGACAAAGTCAAAATGCTGCCGGGTGTGCGCCATGTCCTGGTCATCGATGGCGGCATCACTCCTGCCGCCTTCACGCCGTGGGAGCCGGGCATGGAACCAGGCATCGCAATCGTGGCCGACACCTGGTGGCAGGCGCAGCAGGCTCGCAAGCAGCTCAAGGTCGATTGGGACCTTGGTCCTGCGGCCACTCAAAGCAGTGAGGGATTCAAAAAGCGGGCAGAGGAACTACTGAAGACTGCGCCGACAAATAGTTTGCGCAAATATGGCGATGTGGATGCAGCGCTTAAGGCCTCGGCCAAGGTCGTCGAGGCCACTTATGAATATCCGTTCATCGCACACGTCACGTTGGAGCCCCAGGGTGCAACGGCGCACTGGAAGGACGGCAAGCTGGAGATGTGGTCCACTAGTACGCTGCCTGGCAACGGCCTCTCTTTGGTAGCCAAAACCCTCGGCATCCAAGAGAGCGATATCACCACTCACATGGTGCGCTCGGGGGGCAGCTTTGGCCGGCGGCTCCAAAACGACTATCTGGTCGAGGCCGGATGGCTCTCCAAGCAGATTAATGCGCCGGTCAAGTTGCTTTGGTCCCGAGAAGATGACATTGCACACGACCCGTTCCGCCCCGGCGGAACGGTGGGCTTAAAAGGCGGCATTGATGCGCAGGGCAAGCTCACCGCCTGGCGCCATCACTTCATCACCTATGGCGATGAAAAGAACGCGACTTCCGGCGGCGGCATTGGGCAGGACTCATATCCTGCCGGTTTTCCGCCCGCTTACACGTTATTCATTTCGAAGCAGCCGCTCATGCTGCGCACAGGTGCGCTCCGCGCACCCGGCGACAATGCCTACTGCTGGGTAGCGCAGTCCTTTCTCGATGAACTGGCTTTTGCGGCGGGACGCGATCCGCTCGAGTTTCAGCTTGATCTGCTCGGCAATAAGCAGTCCAGCTGGTCCTTTGGTGAACACGACCCCGTGGGCGATCACGAGCCGTCGGGACAGGAAGTTCTTATCCCGGAAAGGTTCAAAGGCGTGCTTGAGTTAGTTGCGGAGAAGTCAGGCTGGGCCAAGCGGAGTAAGCAACCGGGTCGCGGCATGGGTATCGCGGCTTGGTTCTGCCATATGGGTTACTTTGCTGAAGTTGCCGACGTGAGCGTCGACGCGCAGAACAAGGTCACCGTGCATCGAGTCTGGGCTGCGGGAGATGTGGGCAGCCAGATTATCAACCCGGACGCGGCGGAGAACATGGCGCATGGCGGAGTCATAGAGGGTCTCAGCCACATGGGGCAGGAGATCACCCTGGTCGATGGCAGAATCCAGCAGTCGAACTTCCATAACCATCCTCTGATGCGGATGAGGCAGACGCCGAAGATCGAAGTTTATTGGCGCAAGACCGACTACGCACCGACGGGATTAGGCGAGCCGACTCTGCCGCCCATTCTACCGGCGGTGTGCAATGGCATCTTCGCCGCCACAGGAACGAGAGTCCGCACTCTGCCGCTCAAGCAAAGTGGCTTCGGCTGGGCTTGAAGAGGAGACGGCCAGTGCGGTGGCTCGCACCTGGCGCAAGGGCAGCGCGGTGGCATTAGTGAATGACTTCTGAATCTCCGCAACGATAGAGAGCGCGATGGTCTCGGGCGAATCCGCGTCGAGATCGAGACGGTTGCATGAACATACTTCATCCCGTCTGCTTTCAACTCGCTCCACAGCCGCAAAATGATGAGCAGTGCCACTCCGGATCAAATCCGGACACACGTGGACGGGTGCGGAGGACTGTGGAGATGCTGTTCAATATCTTCAGTTATCTAGTCGATCCTGAAAAAGTCGCTTTTCAGGCATTTGCAGACTGAGTTTGGACGTGGAATCGCTCTTGCAGGGCCGGAAGCCAGCCGCAGATGCGTATCAGGCGGGGCAGAACAATGCGCCAAAAAGCTCCCAGGAGCTTCTGGAAGTTCATCGCCGCGGCGCTCAGGATGGCATTGAGCGCATCTCCGGCAACGCCCTTCAAGCGGTTGCGCTCCAACCGGTGTTCCGCCTTGAGATGTCCGATGCTGGGTTCGACCGCGGCGCGACGTTTCATCCATCGCCAGAGCGTTCGCGGCGTCCGGCCTCTTCTTCGTTTGTCCACATGCACCGTTGCTCGGCCCGTGTAATCGTGGCCACGATAGCCCATGTCTACATGCACCTCGCTAACCCGACCGCCGATCAAGTTATCCACTTGCTGTAACTGCGCCCCCAGCGTGTGGCCATCGTAGGGATTGGTGGCAAAACTTTTAGCGCCGACAAGCCATCCACCCCGGCTTGTAACTGCCACACTCACTTTGTTGCCGAACTCATAAGGCTTGCCCGCCTTGCCCTTGGCGATGCACTGGACTTCCGGCTCATGCACGCTGTAGACCTTGTTCTTGTCGTGCCTTTGCTGGGCATGGATGCGGCGCGCCGTCTCCAGCAGCTTGGCTAACTTCTCGGTTGGCTCTGTAATTTGACGTTCTATCTCGCGCATCACTCGCCCTAACTTCGTGCGCAGCTTGCGCGTCGCCCCGCGCGCCCGCTTCATCTGTCGCGCATGCGCATAGCGGCTCGCGTCGAGCAGTAGCCTTTTGCCCACGTGATGATAACTCTGTTTGATTACGATGCCTTGCTGGCGCGCCATCTTCACCAGCCGCTCCCGGCAACGGTTGAAGAGCCGCGCGTCGGTGGGAAAGCGGATTGCTTTAGTCTGCACCGTCGTGTCCACGTTGATGCGCTTCAGTTGCGCCGGACGAATGGCGCCCATCTCGATCCCCGTCTCGATGGTGGCGCGCAGCATCTGTTCGGCCCCGGCCTCGCCCAGCCGCTGCCGCCAGCGCGTCATGCTGGAAGCATCGATCGGCGCGCGATGCTGAAAGTAGCGCTCGCCACTGAAGTGCTGCCAGTAGGGGTTCTCGACCCAGGCGGCCACCACGTCCTCGTCGCTCAGATCGTGCTGATACTTCAGATAGTGCAGCGCCACCATCAGCCGCGTGGAGATGCCCGGCGCACCATGCGTGGGATGATACGTCGCTCCCAGCGCTTGTTCAAACGATGCCCAATTGATACGCATCCCCAGACGAACCAGCGGGTGATCGAGATCGATCATCTGTTCCAATTCCACCTGAAACAACTCGCGCTGCGGTTGATCCTGCTCTCTCTTCGGGCGCATGCTTTTTCCCCAGCTATTTGGCGAATTGAGTTGCCAATTGAGATAATTATAGCATAGTCGTTGAACATATCTTACTGACTCTACATATAGTTACATGATTTTTCAGGATCGACTATCTACAGTTTCTTGCGGGCGGGAATGGACGAATTTGGACAGCTGGGGAAGTAATATGGCGGAGAGACTGGGATTCGAAATTCAATCTGAATAACCTCGAAAAAACAGGACCGTTAGCTGGGGATGCCGTTTGCGATCTGAAGGCCTTTCCTGCATCATTAGATCCATGTAAGATATTTTATGGAAACTACATATATGTAGATTCGGTGGAACAGTGTTGGTGTCGACAATTGAGGATAAGCCTCAGAATACTCATCGCCGTCGTTCAGTATCCTCATGCCCTTCAAGACGGTGCTAGGTAAATGATACCCCCGAAAATACCCCCGTTACATCATGTATTCATCTTTGCATTGCTGCAGACGTATTGGGTAGTACACAAGTAGTAACTGACGAGCAGCCGGTCGTACGTCCAGAATGGACCAAAACCGATGGCCACCCGGATTTATGGACGGGCCCCAGCGACACCCGACCAATTACTTGTGTCGAAACGGCATGTGCAACCCTCCGAGATTTGGCTCAAGTCAATTTTGTTCTTTTCGTTCTTTGGACACATTGGCAGCCTGACCGTCAAGATCGCATTCCTTTCACGAGGTTTATCAACGACATAGAACAGCGCAACGACATGCCCATCTTGTACATAACATTCATGTCCTGCACATGGTGCGAGTGCGAGTACTTCAGTTATGCCGTTAATGACGACAATGTAGTCATTAGGGTAGGGCCGAGAATTGCCTTTTGCCACTGCCAGCTTTTTCCCTTTCCTGTCTCTCACTATGAATTTCACATCCGGGCCTCGAAGCGGCACGTATGTGTTCATGTCGACTGAAACGTCTTTGCGCGTAAGTCTCGTAGTGATGTTTTCTGCCGAGGAGCTTTTCAGGTGACGGTGCGCCCGGATCGACAATCGGCCAACTATCGTCGAGCTGGGTCCCTTTGCATTCGGGGGTCAATTGGCAGTTAAGTATTCTGTCTGAGCCTGCGAGGCAGTCTGACCATTCTTTATGCATGACGTCTCCTTTCTAAGATTTGGCTCAAGAGTTTTTGGGGAGAGTCGGGTGCGCGTTCTGCTTGTTCGTAATTGCGCTTAATTGTAAGCGTGTATCCCAGGCCGTCTGGTAAGTGATGGATGGTTGTGGTGAAATGACTGGTCGTGTCCACGATGTTTCGAAGTGGACACGACTGGTTGTGCGGATAAGATGGGTCAGGAATTGGGGTTGATCTCGTCCGTGTAGATGTCCTCGTCGAGCGCCTTGGCAACAGCTTTGTCGAGCCGAGTAAGCAATTGGGGCAGTGTTTCTCCGTCGCGGCGCACGAGCATAGCGAGGGCGTTGTGTTCATCGCTGGCTACGGCGACGCCACCGATGGGGTATTTGTTGCCCACGGTGATTTCGCCGAACTCGATCAGTTCTTCGATGTGCGGCAAGGGCAGGCGAACAGGATCTGGCTGCGAAGCGGGCCGTGGCTCTACGCGGCGGCCTGATCGGCGGGAGACAGGTTTAGGGCGACGTTCCACGGCAGCAGTTCCTCGATGCGGTTGATGGGATGGGTGGCGATGCGGCTGAGCACATGGCGCAGGTAGGCTTCCGGGTCCAGACCATTCATCTTCGCCGTCTGGATGAGACTATACAGGACAGCCGCCCGCTGCCCTCCGTGGTCGGAACCGGCGAAGAGATAATTACGGCGGCCCAGAGCCACGAGGCGCAGGGCTCTTTCCGCGATCAGGTTGTCGATCTCGATGCGGCCATCGTCGAGGTAGCGCATGAGCGCATCCCACAGTCCGAGCGCATAGCGGATGGCTGCGGCCGTGTCGGACTTCGGCGGAAGCATGGACAAAGAGATTTTCAGCCACTCGTGCATGTCTTCCATCAGGGGCTTGGCGCGCGCCTGGCGTACTTGGCGGCGTTGTTCGGCGAGACGACCACGAATCTCGGCTTCGATTTGGTAGAGCGCGGCGATGCGCTCCACGGCTTCGGTGGCAATAGGCGATTGGTGAGCCTCCATCAGGTCGTAAAACTTACGCCGAATGTGCGCGAGGCAAGGCGCTTGCTGAATCGCGCCGCCCTCGTAAAGCTTATCGAAACCGGCGAAGGCGTCCGCTTGCAGGATGCCGCGGAACTTCGCCAGGTGACGCTGTGGGTGTTCGCCTTTGCGATCGCGCGAGTAAGTGAACCACACGGCAGGCGGCGACTTGTCACCTGCCGGACGGTTGTCACGCACGTAAGTCCAAAAGCGAGCCTTCTTGGTTTTTCCGTTGCCGGGCGCCAGCACGGGCAGCGGCGTGTCGTCGCCGTGCAGCTTGTCGGTGTTCATCACATAGCGGCGCAGTGCTTCTACCAACGGTTCCACCAGCACGCTGGCTTCGCCCACCCACTTGGCCAGCGTGGAACGGTCGAGGTCGACACCCACCCGCGCGTAGATCTGTGACTGCCTGTACAAAGGCAAGTGGTCGCAATTATGTGGTGCACCACATAATTGCGATTATGTTGGCTTCCAGGTTATGTGGTGTTCAGCCCCGGCATGGGCATAAACAGCGGGCCTTGGGGGACTGAACCCCACATAATGTGGAACCCTGAACAGCGTTGCCGGGCTTAGCATGGTGCGGGATGGAAAGGATCCCGGATCATGCTGAGAACTTTGTTGCAGATGCAAGAACCGTATTTTATTGCTCGTCAGGAGAAAGCTCCGCTGCTTCGAGAGCGGGAAGCCTTTCTGGAACACCTGCTTCATCAAGGAACCAGTCTTGCGGCGGCACGTGGTGTGTCATGGCAATTGTT